>NZ_CM132202.1:2694532-3368165 GCF_053653995.1 Peribacillus sp. JNUCC 23 | reverse complement strand
TGGCACGATCGTTCAAATTTCAAAGAAGACAGGTAAGTCAGTGGTATGGACGGAGGAAATGAAACAGAAGATGAGAGCGTTTTAGCAAGGGTTTCAAGTCTACATCATTTCTAACGAAAGGGTCAGACCCAGCATTCACAATTTACAGTTCAAATTAAACGTAAGTACTTCTACATACGATGTATAGAGTGCTGGGGAAGACCCTTATTCTTTTTACATCAATCCTAATATTATCTAGATACATCTAAATTATGAATTGTTTTGCTGACCTTCTTTGTTATGGGCGTAAGAAACTTATGGAACTTAAGAAACTTTTTCTATACAGTTTCATTAATTGAAGAAAGCACGATAGATTTGTCCATAAAGTAATTTGGAAAGACTTAAGAGCTCCGTTTTAGGGAGCGATATCTTGTTTTGAGTATCTCGTTACTTTATCGATAAAAGTCTTATTAAGCTAACTTTCTTTTCGCGGTTTCTTTTTTCATCCATGGAATTACTTCACGATTGAACCAGTAAATGTCTCTAAGGTTCATTCCTCTTGGTGCTTGGGCAGATGCTGGATTAGTAAAGGTAGAAGTGGTGATAAATTCACTGAATACGCAACCATAATTCCGTTTTGAACCATCTAATTCTCTAATTAAACTAACGCTGATTTCCTTTTGTGAACGTATATAATGTTTAATCTGTACGGCTGTCTTTCCATCATGAGGAAGATAGTAGATCAAATCAATTCCTCCGTCTGCTCCCTGTTTTGTTGACTGGTTTTTGTTTTTTTATTGGTTGTTTATGGCTATTCTTTTTTATTAATACTGGTCATAACTGATCCATAATGATAGACGAAATCATAGGGAGAACGAAAATAAGTATGTAATAATAAATATCTGTTCTATTCAATAAAAGAATAGTTAAAGTAATAAATCCAACTATTAATCTAACGAGTTGAAGGATGCTGTTTCTCTGCTTCTTATTCATGATTTTCTCTCCTGTTCTAATTTCCCTTTCAAAATAAACAGTATGTCTTAGGTATCTAGCTTTTCTTCATTTAGCTACACTACGCTTCCTAGATTAACTAATTTGAGAAAATGTGTTCGTGAAATTAAAAAATTTAAAGCAACCTTCAATTTTTATTAATATAGGTAAAAATATCCAAATAAAGTCTAGTATCATTACTCATCATTTGCAGTCACTGATTCACTTCACAAAGAATAAAATACTTTGATTTCTTGAAACAACTGTGAAGAGTGAAGTTGTGGTGCCAACTGATTTAAAAGGGTATTGTGGATTCTAAAGTACATATTTGGATCGATAAAACACCCAAGGCCAAGTCCGATTAATACAGATTAAAAATCAAAAATTAGGTCAAATAAAAAATCTAAAAGAAATTCACTATTCGAGCCTTGAAACAGTCACTCTCCCCCCTCTCTTGTCATACTATAACAAGACTAAATAGACACCCACTCCGGGTTTTTATGCTGGTGAAGGCAAGGAGGGTTACAACACTTGAAGGAGAACGAATTCACTCATAAGCCATTACTCACCAAAAGAGAAAAAGAAGTATTCGAACTATTAGTTCAAGATAAGACAACGAAAGAAATCGCAGGTGAATTGTTTATCAGCGAAAAAACAGTTCGAAACCACATTTCAAATGCGATGCAAAAGCTTGGAGTCAAAGGGCGTTCCCAAGCAGTCATTGAACTCCTTCGTATGGGAGAGTTGAAGCTCTAACACATTCTCGATTTCATACGAAGTTGATTGATAGAAGCTTACAGAGCACCATTTTGTCAAACTGTTAGCAGCGATATTTCTAGCACAATAATGAATGAATACATTCAAGAAGGTGCTTGTTATTGCTGTTAATTTTTTTGTATGAAGGACATGGGGACGGGTCTCCGCGACTTACTAATCTAGCCAATCTTCTTAGCTTGTATCCTTTTTTTATTATAGAAAACACCTCGAAATTTCGGCTCCGCACCGCCGCCATTATGATAGGGTGAGTGTAGCGTGATACTTGATTAGTCCTTCATGGTAAATGGTGGTGTTTTAACGTCATAGGAGTTTTGTATGAAGGACATGGGGACGGGGCTTCGCCATTTACTAAAATAGCCAATCTACTTTACAAAAATACCTACTTTATCCCGCATTAACGGGCAGTAAAACCCTCACCTCAAGGCTTAGAGGAACCGAAGAAGCGTAGGTGGGGATAACTTGCCCGTAAACGCCCGATTGGTTCAACTAACAATCAGTGAGGGATGGAGAACCCCCCCACTGATTGAAGTTTCACTTTATAAAAAAAGTATTTCAAAAACCAGCTCCGCACCGCCACCATTGTGATTAGGTGAGTGTAGCGTGCTTAATAATAGATGCCTAATGGTAAATGGTGGCGTTTTAATGCCATATTTGTTTTGTATGCGAAGAATGGTTCTTGAAATTTCCCTATTTTTCATAGACAATAAAGACAATAAAGTTTTGTATAAGTGGTTGGGAGCTGTGAGAAATGGATGAAGTAACACATGTTGCGCATGTGGCGAGAATTGAAAAAGAGCTGCGTTATGTTTCGGGTTTGGTTAAGCAAAAGGGCCGGGAAATGTTAAATAATTATAAAATTACGCCTCCACAATTTATTGCTCTTCAGTGGTTGTCAGAAGAAGGCGATATGACAATAGGGGAGCTTTCCTCTAAGATGTATTTGGCTTTCAGCACAACGACGGATTTGATTGACCGCATGGAAAAAAATGAGCTTGTCCAACGTGTGAAGGATGAGAAAGATCGTCGGGTGGTAAGAATTCACCTTTTAGAAGAAGGAAAACGGATAATAGATGAGGTTATTAAAAAGCGTCAAGTGTATCTTCAAGACGTTTTAGTGAATTTTTCAAGTGAAGAAATCGTAACACTTAAAGAAAATTTAATTAAATTACATCAAGAAATGCGATAAGAATGAGGCGAGATGTTTGAAACGACCAATAGGCATAATGGATTCGGGAGTCGGTGGCTTAACGGTAGCAAAAGAGGTTATGCGTCAGCTACCCAATGAGAATATTGTATATATAGGGGATACGGCGAGATGCCCGTATGGTCCACGGCCAATGGAAGATGTGAAGACCTTCACTTGGCAGATGACGCGTTATCTTTTGAAATACGATATGAAAATGCTGATTATTGCATGCAACACAGCTACAGCCGCAGCTCTCGAAGAAATTAGTTCAGAACTACCGATTCCGGTACTCGGTGTGATCTACCCGGGTGCCCGTGCAGCATTAAAGGTATCCTTAAATTTACATATCGGTATTATTGGGACTGATGGTACCGTTACGAGTAAGGCGTATGATCACGCACTTGCAATGATTAATAATCGAGTGAAGGTGGATAGCCTTGCTTGTCCGAAGTTTGTTCCAATCGTGGAAAGCGGCGAGTTTCATGGTCCGATCGTTAGAAAAGTGATAGCTGAAACGCTACGGCCCTTAAAGAAAACGAACATTGATACGCTCGTTCTTGGCTGTACGCATTATCCATTACTGGGGCCGGAAATTAGCCGGTTCATGGGAAGGAATGTGAAAGTCATTTCATCTGGTGAAGAGACTGCACGTGAAGCGAGCGTCATCCTACAACATGATAATCTGTTGAATGTAAGCAAAGAAACACCAAAACACCAATTTTTCGCGACTGGATCTAAGGAAATATTCCAAAGTATTGCCTATAGTTGGATCGGTGAAAAGATAGGGGTTGTCCAAACGGTGAAAATTGATTGATCAGACTAACTATTTGGACATGACACATTGGTAACAGTTTAAATACGATTGATATTGTAGGAGGCAGACCCATATGAGTCGCCTCCTATTTTTTTTGAAAAAAATAGGTCTATAAATTCCCATGGCTCGTATAAATAGTAGTACAAACTGTCCTGGGAGGGATTGAACATGACTCACGTAACAAAAATATCAGTTATCACAACTGTTCTGGCTTCTTCGCTCTTTTTAGGTGGTTGCGGCCTGTTCGGTGAAAAAGAAAAAGCAAAAATTGACCCACCAGAAGGAGTGACACTAGTAGATGATGAAGCAGGATTAAAAGAAGTGGATGGTAAGGAAGCAACTAAAACTGATAGTAAAGAAGAAGCAACCAAAACCATCAAAACCGAATTGTATTTGATTGATAAAAGCGGGTTTGTCGTACCACAAACGCTAGAGCTTCCTTCTAATACAGCAGTTGCCCAGCAAGCGCTTGAATATTTAGTCGCCAACGGACCTGTGTCTGAGGTGCTTCCAAATGGCTTTAGAGCGGTAATACCTGCGGATACACATGTAAGTGTTGATATTAAAGAAGGTGTAGCAACCGCTGATTTTTCCAAGGAATTTGCTACCTATAAAAAAGAAGATGAATTAAAAATTCTCCAAGCCATCACTTATACATTAACTCAATTCGATACGGTTGATAAAGTGGTATTAAAATTGAATGGCACGGAAATGAAAGAAATGCCGGTTAACAAAACACCGATTTCAGACGGATTGAATCGTTCAGTAGGTATTAACTTCGATTTATCTAATGTTACGGATGTTTCTAATACGATGCCGCTTACTGTGTATTATATTGGCGGTGAAGATGGTAGCTACTATTATGTTCCTGTAACAAAAAGGGTCAAAGAATCGAATACTGACACGATCACGGCAGCTGTCAATGAACTGGTAAAAGGACCAGGACTTGCCTCAAGTCTGCTTTCAGGTTTTACGGATGATGTTGCGTTAATTGCCGAACCGAAAACTGAAGATGGAAAAGTTACCTTGGATTTCAATGAGAATATTCTAGGCAGTTTCAAAGAAAGAAAGATTTCGAAAGAGGCTCTTGATGCACTGGTTCTTTCATTAACAGAACAAAAAGACATTGAAAGCGTGGAAGTGCTTGTACAAGGAAAGGGCGGTTTGGTGGATGAAGCTGGTAAAGCATTAACCGAACCCGTAAGCCGTCCTGCAAAAGTGAATACGGGCAGTTTTTAATAGAAGGATATAAATGTGTGAGGGCTGCTTTTGGCAGACCTTTTTTTGTTTGTGATGATAAGGGATTTCATTAAGTGGTAGAATTATTATGATAGAGGAAATTGTGTTAGACTTTAATTATCGTTAAAATTGGAGTACTAATTAACAAGTTAGGCATAAAAATCAACCGCGTTGTAAAAAAATCTTACAGTGATTCAGGAGTGATATAGGATGAAAACGGTCATTATTGCAACGAAAAACAAAGGGAAAGCAAAAGAATTCGAAAGCTTGTTTCATTCAAGAGGGTTTCAGGTTCAGACGCTCCTTGATATCGAAGACGCCCCAGATGTCGAGGAAACAGGGACTACCTTTGAAGAAAACGCAATTTTAAAAGCAGAAGCAATTAGTAAAATGCTCGGGCAGTTTGTGATAGCTGATGATTCGGGCTTGATTGTAGATGCGCTTGATGGCAGACCTGGCGTGTATTCAGCACGCTACGCTGGTGAGGCAAAGAGCGATGCGGCCAATACAGAGAAGGTTCTCGAAGAATTAAAGGATGTGCCAGAAGACAAAAGAACGGCAAGATTTTATTGCGCACTAGCGCTTGCATCTCCAAATCAAGAAACAATTACAGTGTCTGGTTCTGTGGAAGGACGAATCACAAACGAACCAAAGGGTACGAATGGTTTTGGCTATGATCCTGTTTTTTATGTGAAAGAAAAAGGAAAAACGATGGCTGAGCTCAAAAGCAATGAGAAAAATGAAATCAGTCACCGCGCTAATGCCCTACATGTACTCGAAGGAAAATTAGATGCTTTTCTTGAAAAGGAAGCAGCTCAATTATGAAAGTAGGGATTATGAGCGATAGCCATGGTCTAACGTCAGATGTTGAAAAAATAAAAGCCCGTCACCAAGCTGAAGTCGATGTATTCATCCATTGTGGTGATTCTGAGTTAGAGAAAGCAGATGCGATTATGGAAGGGTTGTTAGCGGTTAGAGGTAACTGCGATCATGACCCTGCTTATCCAGATTATACAGTGGAAACAATCGGTGACTCGCGTTTCTTGGTCACCCATGGTCATTTGTATAATGTGAAAATGACCGTTATGAATCTTTCCTATAAAGCGGAGGAAGAGCAAGCGGACATCATTTGCTTCGGTCATTCACACATCCCCGGTTCTGAAATGATTGACGGGAGACTATACATTAACCCAGGGAGCATACGCCTTCCAAGAAACCGTAAAGAAAAAACGTATGCCATCCTCGAGCTCACTCAAAAAGAAGCTATCATCCATTACTACGATGTCGAGGGGAATTTGGTAAAAGACTTAAGCAATGCGTACACTTTTGAATGAGATCATGTATAATAGACAGAAGAAGTCCACTTCTGTCTATTCATACTCAGTAAAATAAAAAATCACGAAAAAGAGTTGACTATCCAACTTCCACATATTATAATAAATCTTGTCGTTAGGCATTTCATACCTTGTCCCAGTAGCTCAGCTGGATAGAGCAACGCCCTTCTAAGGCGTCGGTCGGGAGTTCGAATCTCTCCTGGGACGTTAGAAAATGAGCGGTAAACACCGCTACATCAACCTCTTATATCGTTTAGTGAAACAGTCAGTATGGCGGTCATGTAAGAAATTACACCGTATATTGGCTTGTATACTTTCGATATAGGGGGTTTTTTCGTATGATAAAAAGAAAAGGATAATTTGAAAATAAGTGATATAGTAACGATTTCTGGAAAGTTAGATAAATATGTTCATGGTTTATTTGGCACTACACCGAAATGGATTGTTTAAGAAGTCGACATAATTATTGAAACATACAGTAGATGAAAATTATATCTATATCAACTTTCACGTTATAATAGTATTAATGCTAAGTTGTAGGAGTGAAAGGGTATGACAAATCATTCATCTTCATTTTCAAAAGTAACGGGAAGAAAATTAACAGATGAAATCATTGAGCAATTAAAGAATAAAATTTTCTCAGGTGCGTATAAAGTGGGGGATCGTCTTCCTCCCGAACCTCAGCTTATGGAAGAATTCGCGGTAGGTCGTTCCACCCTTCGCGAATCTATAAAAGTGCTTGTTCACGCAGGAATTCTCGAAGTAAAACAAGGAAAAGGCACACGCATTTTGTCTTTGGAATGGACGAATGAAACTTCTTTTAATCAACTGTTGCAACAAGCTGATAGGAACGATGTATATGAAGCACGAGCGATGTTAGATCAAGAAGTCGCAAAATTAGCTGCAAGGCGAAGAACAGATGAAGATTTATTGCATATAAAAACCTGTTTGGATCAACGTTATAAAGCATTGCAGCAAGGAAATTATGCGACATATGTAGATGCAGATATTGATTTCCATTTAGCTATTGCCAAGGCAAGTGGGAATCAGGTCCTATATAATTTATATCAATCCTTCATTCCTGTTTTACGGAAGATCTTGAGCAGCCTTATTGTACATGTAACGAATTATAACGATAACTCAGAGATACATGAGGATTTATTTCAAGCCATCTTAGCGCAAGATGAAGAGGAAGCCATTCGTTCTGTAAACCAAAATTTGGAGCATTAACAGCTCCTTTACAAAATTAAACGTCTGATGATACGATGTTTAGAAATCTATGTAAAGGGAGTTTGAAGATGAAGAAACAAATACTATTTATAATTGTAGCTCTATTTCTCGTTTCCTTAAATTTACGAATGAGCATTGCTTCGATATCCCCTGTATTGGAGAACATTAGAAATGATTTAGAATTAAGTAATGGTATGGTCAGTTTGCTTACATCCATTCCAGTCATTTGTATGGGCTTTTTTGCATTTTTCGCAACAAGGGTAAGCGCTCGATTTGGATTAGAAAAAACGATTGCGACCTGTTTGCTCTTAATTGGTATAGCCACAGCATTTCGAGCTTTTACGAATTCAGCAATAACCCTGCTTATTACAGCCTTTTTAATTGGAATAGGTATAGCCATTTCTGGACCTCTAGTTTCGGGATATATTAAGCAAAAGTTTCCGAATAGAATTGGGATGATGGTCGGTGTTTATTCTGTAGGAATGGGTATTGGTGCTTCATTAAGTGCCGGATTAATGATTCCCTTGCAAAAGCAACTAAATGATTCATGGCAGCTTGCTTTAGCAAGTTGGAGCATTTTTGCAGTCATTGGATTATTATTTTGGTATCCGATGGTGAAAAAAAGTGAGTTTGTTAAGAATTCAACGAAGGCAACGATTCAATTGCCATTTAAAAATAAAAACGTATGGTCGTTTACGCTCATATTCGGTCTACAAGCTGGTATGTTTTATTGTATAAGTACATGGTTAGCACCGATTGCACAATCAATGGGATTTAGTGGGGAGCAATCAGGAACACTCATTACTTTATTTACGATTATTCAAATGATCTTTAGCTTTTTAATTCCATCATTAGCAGATGTATATAAAAACGAAAAGGCTTGGTTAATGGGAAGTACATTATTTGTTTTAATTGGTTTGTTATGCATCGTCTTTCATATAGTGAATCCTTGGCTTGCAACAATTCTAATTGGGATTGGACTTGGTGGATTATTCCCTCTGGCACTGGCACTTCCGTTAAACGCAGTTTCTTCGTCAAGCGAAGCAAGCTCTTGGACTTCAATGATGCAAGGGTTTGGTTATATGCTTGGTGGAGTAATCCCCTTTATCGCAGGATTAACAAGAGATTATATCGCATATGAAAAACAAGTATTTGTATTAATGATTATTCTTTGTATGGTTCTATTTATTGCGTTACTAAGATGGCGAGGAGATTTATCAACCTTTTTTTAATATAGAAAACCAACATAACTACAAAACCATTCAATAGCTTCCCTATAATAATGTTAGCTTGTTACTTGTGAATGTATGAGTGTTGTTGAAGAAATCGACACGACCAATTAGAAGAAGTTTCATATACTTGCTTCATTGGATAGACTCTGAAAACCCTATAGCCTAAAAGGCTATAGGGCCCACTTCTGATATCTTGTCATTTCAAAGATGCAGCAGCAAACTCATCATTAGTACGATCGAAATAGAGCTAAGCTTACTTATCGTTCAAGAGATATTAACCAAGAGTAGTTCCAGTTGTAGAGCCAGGAATTATTTGGTTTCCAGTAACTTGGATTTGTTGAACTTGTAATACTTTTAACGTAAGGTCCATGACAATTTTTTCACGCAAAGTGCTAAACGCTTGTTCAGGTTCTACCATAGTTGGCGAGAAATCAAGTTCAAAGAAGTTGGCACGTACTAATTCGCCATAAGGTTGTTCATTATAGTTCACAAGGTTCTGGAAGAAATATTTATCCAAACGTGGAGCTACTTGATTTGCTTCATTAAGAAACATAGCTGAGTTAGCTGAAGAACCAGCTAGAATTGGGAATAAGATAAAGTCCGCTGCTGTAAGATCTGCGAATCCAGAAAACGGAACATCTGCAATTCGATCAAACAAAGTTCCATTACATTCGGTTGAAGCATATTCAATATTTTTGCGAATGAATCCAGAAACAAATAATTTAGCTCTTGTTACGTTGAAGAAATTAGTGCCAGCAATTGGAGCAAATTCAACAGGCACAAGTTTGACTTGACTTAGAAATGCATTCTTATGAACTCTTTTAATTTCCGTTGCTGCTGGCGTAAGTGAAATATCCGCCTCTACAACAATTTGTAATGTTCTTTCTGCTACTACAACCGGGATTTTAATCGTTGGAGTACTTGCTACACTAACGAGTGGTGTTGCTTGATCGCTTAATGGAATTTGTTCTGTCGAAGTTACTGGACAAGGTGGGTTAACTTGTTGTAAAGGTTGATTATTGAGGTTATCGCTCATAAAGTAATCTCTCCCTAATATTTTCTAATTTTTATTACCATACGAAATTACTATATTCAACATTTTATTTTTAGCATGGGTCATTGAAGTAGGAGCTTGGCCTCTTTTATTTGATAGCCTTGATTTTTCCAAAGGATTAAGGTTTTCGGGCTTTAAATGCCGTTGGGATTGGATTAATATCTCTATTTCGGGAGCTAACCATGGGACTTGCGAGTTCTTATAGTAACATTTTCCTTTAAGCGTTATCATATCTAACTCGAACACTTTGTTCTTGCAGTAAATGCACGAATGTAACTAACACTGTTTTCTGGGTTAATTGCTTTTCATTTGCTTCCTTTTTTGTGTGTATGGGATTTACTTGAACGGACTCAATAGGAGTATGGCTGTAGTTTTCATGAACCGTGTCTGATAAACTTGTATGTTCATGAATTTCCGAAAAAATTAAACGACAATATGGCTGCTCTGGATAATACGTTACATTGTTGAATAGTTTAGTGTTAGTTTGAGGGACTTCTTTATTATTTGGGTCAAAAAAGTCAAATGTTTTTTGAGTAATCGCTCCAAATACCGGTGGATGGAGGAAATTATCAATTTCGACAATAGTGGAGAATGGTCTTTTTTTTGTTATTAAATAAATTTTTCCGTCTTTGTATAGTGGATCTGTTTCAAGATCCTGTTTAGCGGCTGTATATTCAATGTTTTGGATGATATATCCTTCTATAAATAAGTTTCCTTTTAATGCTTTAGACATCCCGTTCTTTAATGGTTCAGAAAATTGGGTTGGTATAAACTTACTATTTGATAGGACAACTTTATTGGAAATTACGTTAATCCACATAATATTTTCCTCAAACAATACGGCTTCTTCTAAACAAATCTCTATTTTGTATTCCCCAACTACAACCGGAACTCTAATATTTACAAAATCAAAAGAAGTGCTAGATTGATTATTTTTTTCCTCCGATTTATCAACGGGTGAATCATGTACGGGAACGACAAGCGAATCATCCTCATACAGGTCCTCATCGATGTCGTCCCTGTTAAAAATCTTGTGTTTTTCATCAGCTAAGTTGGAACCAGAAGGATCGTTTGAATCAAATGCAACCTCCGTTGGAGAATAATTGCTAACGTCGGCTTGAAAATTCTGCTGATCATTAGTGGGTTCGGTTATGTTCATAACAGAATTATCTTTAGCTTCCGGTTCGATTTCAGAAGGTTGCTCAATACTTATACATGCAGGTGAGTCAAATGAATTATTAATTGTTTCTGGAAGAGAATTTCCATTAAACTCGTCGCCTTCATCTGAGACACAAAGGCTAGGAATATGATTTGATAGTCGACAATCCATTTTTCTGTTAAAAATCTTGTGTTTTTCATCAGCTAAGTTGGAACTAGAAGGATCGTTTGAATCAAATGCAACCTCCGTTGGAGAATAATTGCTAACGTCGGCTTGAAAATTCTGCTGATCATTAGTGGGTTCGGTTATGTTCATAACAGAATTATCTTTAGCTTCCGGTTCGATTTCAGAAGGTTGCTCAATACTTATACATGCAGGTGAGTCAAATGAATTATTAATTGTTTCTGGAAGAGGATTTCCATTAAACTCGTCGCCTTCATCTGAGACACAAAGGCTAGGAATATGATTTGATAGTCGACAATCCATTTTCCTGTTAAAAATCTTGTGTTTTTCATCAGCTAAGTTGGAACCAGAAGGATCGTTTGAATCAAATGCAACCTCCGTTGGAGAATAATTGCTAACGTCGGCTTGAAAATTCTGCTGATCATTAGTGGGTTCGGTTATGTCCATAACAGAATTATCTTTAGCTTCCGGTTCGATTTCAGAAGGTTGCTCAATACTTATACACGCAGGTGAGTCAAATGAATTCTTAATTGTTTCCGGAAGAGAATTTCCATTAAACTCGTCGCCTTCATCTGAGACACAAAGGCTAGGAATATGATTTGATAGTCGACAATCAATTTTGATGTCTGTAAAATCTTTGCTTTTACCGCAGGAGGTGGAAGGAGGTTTTATTTGAACTCTAGAAGAATTAACAATGTTTATTTGTCTGGATATAATTTCCTGCATCTTTGTCGAATTCACCCATGGAGTCTTCACTATACTCAACTCCTAAATGAAATTTTTTCCCCTGTTATTTATGTATGCTGTTTCTCCGCTATTGTTCCTCTAATCTGTATATTTCTAGTGCCCGTCGAAAGCGGTATGTTAAAGGAAAAGAGCGCATGTAGTGAATATGTGGAGAGTAGAAGTTTTGATGCAATTCGCTAGTTCAAGAGTCTGCATACTAGAACAAGTCTTGTATGAAGAATTTAAAAAGAAAGATAAAACGAATAAATATAGCAAAACAAGACGAGTCTACCTTAAAAAACCGAAAGTAGATTCGTCTTTTTCATAAAAAACTTTAATAATTCATCAAAAGGCCTAAGTGTTTCGGTGGTCTTGATAAAAGGGCGTAATCTTTAAACAAATCAGAATAGTAAGGGGTGGCTAGAAGCGTCTTCTCTTGTTGGGATTTTACTGTTCTGATATTTGATGGCATTAGGGCAATTGAATAAGAAAGAATGCCCATTTGTCCAATCGTCCCAAAGGTTATCTGAATAAATTGAAATAAAAGGGGTGAAAAGATGGGATATACGTTTATTCATAAAAGTTATAGCAGACATAAGTGGAATCGATCGAATTGTACATGTGAACGTGGTAATCGGTGTCGGGATTGGACCACAAGGAATCCCCGGTCCTCCAGGTACAGGAAGCGTCATTCCGAGTGTTGAAAGATATTTTCATATTGTAACCTCAGATATTGAGACTCCTGAAACGATTCCTGCGAATCAATTTACAAACGATGATGGGATGCCTGCTACAGCATTTCCAGCTTCATTTGCGTATTACACCCTTTATATGAACGCGATGGTTCAGACTGCAGATACTTCATCTGTTACTACTGCAGCGCTCACGATTCCTGATGGAGATGTATTAGATCCAGCAACTCCAATTGTCGTTGAATTTGTCGTAACGTAATCAATCAGCAGGGATTTTAAAATCGGACAAGATTATTAAAAAAGAAAATATTTAGCGGGAAATAGAAACGGGAAACTTTAAACATTTAAGGTTTCCCGTTTCGTAATTTTCATTTGACCTTTAAGATTAAAAGTAGATGTTTTTGCAAAAAAATCATATGAAAATTCACGCGAAATAAAACTAATTTTTACATGAAGTCGTCTAAGGTATAGAAAGAAAGGGTGAGATACGTGAAGGAGTTAGTTGCAGAAGCTCTCCAAAATGGCGAGGAGGACGCGCTGCTTGATGAAATCATGACGGTGTATGGACAAGATATCTTGCAGCTTGTTTATTCGTATGTGAAGAACCTTCCATTGGCAGAAGATTTAACTCAGGAAATCTTCGTGAAATGCTATCAAGCACTGCCGAGGTACAGGGGACAGGCGAAAATACGTACTTGGCTATGGCGGATCGCGATCAATCATTGTAAGGATTACTTGAAGAGCTGGTATTATCGCCAAGTCGAATTAGACGCTGGAAATCATGCTGCTTTTCAAGCAGCAGATCATGTTGAACAAGATATCATTCAAAAGGATGAGGATCAGGTATTAGCAGATGCTGTCATGAATCTTCCGGTGAAGTACAGAGAAGTGATTTATTTGTATTATTTTCAAGAGCTTACGATTAAAGAATTGGCAGAAATGACAGGGAACAGTCAGAGTACGATTAAAACAAGAATGCGCAGGGCGAAACAAATATTAAAGAACAGTTTGGAGGGAACAGGATGGAAAATCGATTAAAACAGTTGAAAAAAGCGATGAAGACTACTGTTTTTTCAGGCGTGAATTTTTCAGAAAAACATCAGAAAAACATTCGTCAGGCCGTTGTAAATGAAGGAGCTGGTAAAGAGGAAGTCATTCTTGCGATTTTTAGAATGTTGAAAAGTGAAAAAAGCGGCTTTGAAATTATGGATGTTCTGACGAGTAAAGGGAATATAAAGTTCGCTGATCATGAAGGTTTGTTGTATGCATTACTACATGATTTAGAACAAAAAGAGTACATACAAGCATATTGGGGAACTTCCGAGCAAAAATTATACAAATTGAATGATAAAGGGCGGAAGCTGTTGAGCAAAGCGGAGACAAAAAAAGAATCGGCCTCATTTGTTCTTCAAACCGTAATGGGTGGATAATTCTATGAATAAAGAAAAGTTTTTGTCCGAAGTATCGCGTAGTATTCGTTCCACGGAAGCTAGGAAACTTGTTGAAGTAGAACTGAATAATCATTTGAAACAATCAATAGAAGCGCTAAAGGAACAAGGATTAAATGATGAAGAAGCTGAACAGAAGGCCGTTTTAAGAATGGGGAGTCCAATCCTCCTTGGGCAAAAAATGGATCGTTTGCACCGCCCGAAAGTGGATTGGAAAATGATTGGCTTGTTTTTGTTTATCGTTGTTCTTGGAATGGTGCCAATATTTGTGTTCGAATCTGAACATACGGCGATGGCCTTTCTTCAGAAGTTCATTGTAACGTTTATTGGAATTGCTTTCGCCGCAGTTCTCATGTTTTTTGATTATCAAAAATTGCAAAAATTAGGTATTGGCTGGTTCATAATTGGTTGGGGAATCATTTCTTTTGCACTCATTTCAGGAAATATGGTGCACGGAAGTGTTACTCTCGTGTTAGGACCATTTTCAACGGATATATCGATCACACTGCCACTCTTTTTATTAGGATGGGCAAGGATTTTTCGAAATGAAAAAATGAAAATGTATATGGTCGTGATTTTATATCTAGTTACAAGTTATTTAATTATATTAACCCCAAACCTTTTCGTTTTTGGCATGTTCACGATTATCACAGGTGTAATGTTGTGGGGAAGTCATTTTGAGAAAAGGAAAGTTATTTGGTCTTATATAATTTCATTGGTGATTGGTGCATCGATACCGCTATATGCTTGGTTTGCCTCTGGAATTAAGGAATATCAACTAACACGTTTATTGGCGTATCTACATCCTGAAAAATATGCAGATTCATCTGGATATCACTATATAAAAATCAAAGAACTCCGAGATGGAACCGGATGGTTTTGGCAGTCGTTACCCGAATCAGGATTGATGTTACCAGAGAGTACAACGGATTTTGTTTTCATTTCTTTATCTTATACTCTAGGTTGGACATTTGCGGTTGTGTTGGGAGGAACATTGTTGTTGCTAATCTGTCGCATGCTTATCGTTGTTAAAACGGTCCGTGATGGATACGGAAAGTTACTTGTAATCGGCG
The DNA here is from genome assembly GCF_053653995.1 of Peribacillus sp. JNUCC 23. The sequence goes on along the minus strand of NZ_CM132202.1, from coordinate 3,353,049 downwards.
CCTTAAGTCTTTTCGCCTTTCAGGTGGTGTTTAATCTTGGGATGTCATTTGGGCTATTTCCGATCATGAGTGTATCACTCCCATTTATAAGTTATGGAAATATGCAGGTTCTGTTGAATGCGGGGCTCATCGGTCTTGTATTAAGTGTATATCGAAAAAAAGATTTGATTCGATCTAAGACTCTATAAGTGAAAACGAGAATTTTCTTTAAAAAAGAAAGTCTCGTTTTTTATGTTTCTTGAATTTTTTTAAAAGGTCAAAAGTTCTATTAATATAGAAAATAAGTCATAGCAATGATGAAAGCGGATTCAATTGAATTGATAAAATAGAATAGTCAAATAATTAGGAAAAAGGTATTGACGTTCCTAAAATATCAGCGTAATATAAGTTTCAAATACAACAGCTTTTACATTCTTCTAAAAATTAAAAGAATTTAATCAGCTGATTACTACTCAAACTTAGCGAGTAAAAAATAAAATTCAACATGTTAAAGCATTGATGAGGATAAGTAGTCTTTTGAGCAGACATTTACAGAGAGCCGGGTAGCTGGAAGCCGGTATTGTCCAAAAGGTGAACTCACCTCTGAGTTTCAGCCCGAAAGTGTACGAGTAAGGCTGAACGGGTGCCAACCAGCACCCGTTATCAAAATACAGTACAGAGTGAAATCTGTTTAGAGTGCGCACGTATTTTGTGCGAATTAGGGTGGTACCGTGGATAGGATATATAGCCTTTTCACCCCTTTAAGCAATGCGATAGCATGCTTAATGAGGTGAGAGGCTTTTTATATGTTCTTCAGCCTTTTGGGAGTAAAAGCATGACCACGATCAAACATTAAAGAAGTAAAGGAGGTCTTTTCAAATGACAGAAAAAGCAGTGGTAGCAGCCAGTAAAGCGGAGCAACAAGTAAAGAGCGGGGCCGCATTTCTGATTGATGCCCTGAAAAAGGAACAAGTTGAAGTCATTTTTGGATATCCGGGTGGAGCTGTTCTTCCGATCTACGATGAAATTTACCGATCAGGCATGGTTCATATCCTACCGCGTCATGAACAAGGCTCCATTCATGCGGCGGAAGGATACGCCCGAATTACTGGAAAACCTGGTGTCGTTATTGCGACTTCTGGCCCGGGTGCAACCAATATTGTGACTGGCCTTGCAGATGCTATGATAGACTCGATTCCTTTAGTTGTCTTCACTGGTCAGGTAGCTACATCCATAATTGGCACAGATGCCTTCCAGGAAGCAGATGTCATTGGAATTACAACGCCAATCACAAAGCATAATTACCAAGTAAGAAAACCGGAAGACCTCCCGCGCATTATCAAAGAAGCGTTCTATATTGCTTCAAGTGGCCGGCCGGGACCTGTACTCATCGATATTCCAAAAGATGTAGCAACGATTGATGGTAAAGTTGGTGAAGAACCAGAAATGGATTTACCAGGCTATCAACCAACTACACAACCAAATTATTTGCAAATTAGGAAACTAGTAGAAGCTGTGAGCAGTTCGAAAAAGCCAGTGATTTTAGCTGGAGCAGGGATTCTGCATGCAAAAGCCTCTGAACAACTATTGCAATATGCGGAGCAACAAGGAATTCCAGTTGTGCATACACTTTTAGGACTTGGTGGATTCCCAGCTGATCATCCATTATTCATCGGAATGGGTGGCATGCACGGTATTTATGCCGCAAATATGGCCATCTCAACATGTGATTTGCTCATTAATATCGGTGCCCGTTTTGATGACCGCTTAACTGGAAATTTGGCAACTTTTGCGCCAAACGCCAAGGTTGCACATATTGATATTGATCCTGCAGAAATTGGCAAAAACGTACCGACGAAGATCCCTGTTGTTGGAAGTGCCAAAGAAGCGCTCGAACAATTGGTCGCCCAAGACGGAAAGAAACCTGAGCTTACTGAGTGGATTGAAACGTTGCAAGGTTGGAAGCAAGAATTCCCATTTGTATACAATAGAGAGTCGGATATATTGAAACCGCAAAGAGTCATTGAACTTTTACATGAAAAAACAGATGGTGATGCGATTGTCGTAACAGATGTTGGTCAACATCAAATGTGGGCAGCTCAATATTTTCCTTTTAATAAACCGCATGCTTGGGTAACTTCAGGTGGACTCGGAACGATGGGATTTTGTATACCAGCAGCAGTCGGTGCTCAAATTGCAGAACCTGAGGCAACTGTTTTTGCCGTAGTTGGTGATGGTGGATTCCAGATGACGAGTCAGGAATTAGCCGTAATGGCTGAATTAAACCTTCCAGTCAAAATCATCATCGTGAACAATCATGCTCTAGGAATGGTTAGACAATGGCAGTCAGAGTTTTATGAAGGACGCTTTTCTCACAGTAAATTCGATTATCAGCCAGACTTTATTAAATTAGCAGATGCCTATGGAATTCCGGCTTTCAAAGTCGATAATGAAGCAGATGCTAGTGCCAAAATTGAAGAAGCACTTGCGATCAAAGGACCTGTACTCATTGACTTTGACGTAGAACCTGAAGAAAACGTCTATCCGATGGTGGCGCCGGGTAAAGGGCTGCACGAAATGGTAGGTGTGAAGCTATGAAGAAAGGCATTCTAACCCTCACTGTAAACAATCGCCCTGGCGTGTTAAATCGAATTACGAATTTGTTTACGAAACGAAACTATAATATTGAAAGCATTGCTGTTGGTCAGTCTGAACAAGAGAACGTCTCAAGAATAACCGTAGTTGTTCATGTTGAAGATGAGAACGTCATTGAACAGATGACCAAACAACTAAATAAGCAGATTGATGTCTTAAAAGTAACAGATATTAGCAATCAATCCATAGTAGCGAGAGAGCTAGCTCTTGTAAAAGTACTTTCTTCAAGCCAAACCCGTACGGAGATCTATTCTTTAATTGAACCATTTCGCGGGTCGGTCATTGATGTTAGCAAAGATAGCCTCACGATACAAATTACAGGTGAATCCGATAAGGTCGAAGCATTCATTGAATTGCTCAAGCCTTATGGAATAAAAGAACTTGCGCGAACCGGCACAGCAGCCTTTCCGCGCGGTACACAAAAACAATCGGTTGTAAAAAGCTTCACGATTGTCTAATAAAAGTGAAATTTCCATCAGTGGTGGATTATCTAACTAATAGTAAATAGAACTAAGCAAGGATATACAGGCTACTTTCCCTACATATTAAAGGGACATTACAGCTTGAATAATCAGAAAAAAAACAACTAATGAGAAAAAAGGGAGATGTATTAAAATGACAAAAGTATATTATAACGGTGACGCAAACGAAACGTATTTAGCAAATAAAAAAGTAGCAGTAATTGGGTACGGTTCTCAAGGACACGCTCATTCACAAAACCTTCGCGATAGCGGTGTTGAAGTAGTAATTGGTCTTAGAAAAGGAAAGTCATGGGACAAAGCAGAAGAAGATGGTTTCCAAGTTTATTCTGTAAAAGAAGCAGCAGATCAAGCTGACGTAATCATGATCCTTCTTCCAGATGAAATGCAAACAAAAGTATACCAAGAAGAAATCCAACCCGTATTAAGAGCTGGTCAAGCATTGCTTTTCGCACACGGATTCAACATTCATTTTAATCAAATCGTTCCTCCGGCAGATGTAGATGTTCTATTAGTTGCTCCAAAAGGTCCTGGACATCTTGTAAGACGTACGTACGAACAAGGCGCAGGTGTACCAGCATTATTTGCCATCTATCAAAACGTGACTGGCGAAGCACAAGAATTAGCTCTTGCTTACGCTCAAGGAATCGGTTCATTACGTGCTGGTGGTTTGGAAACAACATTTAAAGAAGAAACAGAAACAGATTTATTTGGAGAACAAGCTGTACTTTGCGGCGGATTAACGTCATTGGTAAAAGCTGGATTCGAAACATTAACAGAAGCAGGCTATCAACCAGAAGTTGCATACTTTGAGTGTTTACATGAATTGAAACTGATCATCGACTTAATGTACGAAGGCGGACTAGAAAACATGCGTTATAGCATTTCGGATACAGCTCAGTGGGGAGATTTCGTTTCAGGACCACGCGTTGTGACTGAAAGTGTAAAAGCGGAAATGAAAAAAGTGTTGAAAGATATTCAAGATGGCGAATTTGCTAAAGGTTGGATTCTAGAAAACCAAGCAAATCGTCCAGTATTCACAGCAATCAATAACCGTGAAAACGAACACCAAATTGAAGTAGTTGGCCGTAAGCTTCGCGCAATGATGCCTTTTGTACAACAGCAACAAAAAGCTAAGAAAGAGGTGGTGACTGTTGCGAAAAATTAATATTTTCGATACAACGCTTAGAGATGGCGAGCAATCAGCAGGTGTAAACTTGAACTTTTCTGAAAAAATAGAAATTGCTTTGCAATTAGAACGATTAGGCGTAGATATTATCGAAGCAGGATTCCCTGCGGCATCAAAAGGCGATTTCGCATCTGTTCAAGAAATTGCCAAAAAAATTCGCACAAGCTCGGTTACCGGGCTTGCGCGAGCGGTGCAAAGTGATATTGATGCAGCATGGGAAGCATTAAAAGATGGTGTAGAGCCTAGATTGCATACGTTTATTGCTACTTCTCCGATCCACCGTGAATATAAATTAAAGCTTTCAAAAGAACAAGTCGTGGAACGTGCGGTACAAACGGTAGCTTATGCTGCTAGCCGCTTTCCGCTTGTTCAATGGTCGGCAGAGGACGCGAGTCGTACAGAGCTTGATTATTTAGCTGAAATCGTCGAAGCAGTAATTGGTGCGGGAGCAAGGATTATTAATATTCCAGATACGGTTGGCTATACAACGCCAAAGGAATATGCTGAGATTTTTACGTATCTGCGCAATCATGTTCCTTCTATTGATAAGGTGCAATTATCAACACATTGTCATGACGATATTGGAATGGCTACAGCAAACTCACTGGCTGCTATCGAAGCAGGCGCCACTCAGGTGGAAGGTACCATTAATGGGATCGGTGAACGAGCTGGGAATGCTGCACTGGAAGAAGTCGCAGTAGCGCTACATATCCGCAGTGACCATTATCAAGCAAATACAAGGCTGACTCTTAATGAAATTAAACGTACAAGCGATATGATCAGTAAATTGACCGGTATGATCATTCCTCCGAACAAAGCAATCATCGGAAGAAACGCATATGCACATGAATCTGGCATTCATCAGGATGGCTTTTTGAAAGAAAAAACAACCTATGAAATTATCTCTCCTGATCTTGTTGGTGTGACCACAGATGTTTTGGTACTTGGCAAGCATTCCGGACGACATGCTTTCAAAAACAGGCTGGATGAATTGAAATTGTACGTAACGGATGAAGAAATGAACCGTCTGTTTGTTCAATTCAAAGCATTAGCGGATAAGAAAAAAGAAATGACAGACGAGGATCTTGCAGCACTTGTTCTTGAAGAAAAAATTTCGAAGGATGATCGCTTCTTTGAATTAGATTCCCTTCAGATTACGTATGGAACGAACCAAATTCCAACGGCGACTGTTACATTGAAAAATGGCAATACAGACCTGATCCAAGAAGCAGCTACAGGTGCTGGTAGCATCGAAGCCCTTTACAATACGCTAGAACGATGTCTGGACAATAAAGTGAATCTGCTTGATTACCGCATCCAATCCGTTGGAGCCGGCCGTGACGCCTTGGCTCAGGTGTATGTGAAAATCCGTTATCGTGGGATGGAAACAAGTGGTCGAGGCCTACATCAGGATGTGTTAGAAGCATCGGCAAGAGCGTATCTAAATGCAGTAAACCGCATCATCTATTTGAGTGAAAAAGATACCGTTCTACAATAACAGCGAGAAGTTATGTTCAAAAAAGAGGATAAAAACACACTTTATCTAATTTTTTGAACATCCTCTAGAAAGGAGAGAGAAAGATGAAAAGGAAAATTGCAGTGTTGCCTGGAGATGGTATCGGAAAAGAAGTGACGGGAGGTGCAGTTGAAATACTCGAAGCCGTCGCAGAACGATTCGAGCATGAATTCACCTTTGAATATGGCCAAATCGGTGGGGCAGCCATTGATGCAACAGGACAACCACTTCCTGATGAAACCATTGAATTGTGTAAATCAAGTGATGCAATTCTTCTTGGTGCAGTTGGTGGGCCAAAGTGGGATAGTCAGCCCACTCATTTACGCCCGGAACGTGGGTTACTGAAAATCCGGAAAGATTTAAATCTTTATGCCAATCTGCGGCCAATCAGCTATTTTTCTAGTTTGTCGGAAGCCTCTCCGCTGAAACAAGAAATTATTGAAGACGTGGATTTTATCATTGTACGAGAATTAACTGGCGGCCTTTATTTCGGGAAACCAAGTGAACGTACGATTTTTGAAGGTAAGGAAGCTGTCGTTGATACGTTATTTTACCAAAAAGAAGAAATGAGACGAATCATTGAACTTTCTTTTGAAATCGCAAGCCAAAGACAGAAAAAAGTAACGTCTGTCGATAAAGCGAATGTGCTTGAATCAAGTAGACTATGGCGTGAAACGGCAGAGGAAGTGGCAAAGAATTATCCTGATGTAACATTAGAGCATATGCTTGTGGATAATGCCGCGATGCAATTGATTCGCAATCCTAGACAATTCGATGTTGTGGTCACAGAAAATATGTTTGGGGATATTTTAAGTGATGAAGCATCGGTTCTAACAGGATCACTTGGAATGCTTTCCTCTGCATCAATTTCAGTAGACGGACCTAGTTTATTCGAACCAATCCATGGTTCAGCGCCAGATATTGCTGGCAAAAACGTAGCGAATCCGCTTGCAACGATTCTTTCAGCAGCATATATGCTTAGGTTGTCGTTTGGAATGGAGAAAGAAGCAGAAGCGGTTGAAAAGGCAGTTCACTCTGTACTCGATTCAGGATTCAGAACAATTGATATCGCTGGGAATAATACAGAGAGCTTGTCAACTGAAGAAATGATTGCTGAAGTCAAAGCTGCTCTTTTAAATGAAGTAGCAATCTAAAGCAAGATGGGTGTTAATGAGTAAATGTGATTCACAAAGAAGACGGCTCAAATAAGCCTTCTTTCAGCCATTTTTGGTGAAGGAAGAGTCTTTTTTGAGCTATTTTAAAAAAATCACATAAATGGTGCAATAACGGCATCATTTTATGAAGGAAGAATGTATAAAAGTCATAAAACCAGCTCCAATTAAGTGATGGAGTGATTGTCATATTTTTAGGTTTTTACACATTGTCTAGCTTAACTTTAAAAGATCATGTTAGTTAGCTGTTTAAGTTAAGCGCTGGTCTATCCTTATTCTTCATAAATTATAACAGCTAAACATTAAAAACTTTGTGAGGTGAGCAAGCGTGGGGAAATCAATTATTGAAAAAATTTGGGAGCAACATATCGTTCATCAAGAGGAAAATAAACCGGACTTATTATATATTGATCTGCATTATATTCATGAAGTCACTTCACCGCAAGCATTTGAAGGTTTAAGGTTGAAAGGTAGGAAAGTAAGACGACCTGACCGGACGTTTGCGACGATGGATCATAACGTTCCAACAATCAATCGTTATTTTATTGAAGATGAAGTTGCTCTGAAACAGTTGACGGCGCTTGAAACAAACTGCCGTGATTTTGGAATTGAGCTTGCAGATTTGAACAGTCCGGATCAAGGGATTGTTCATGTTATCGGTCCTGAAATGGGATTAACACAGCCAGGAATGACCATTGTTTGTGGAGATAGCCACACGTCAACTCATGGCGCATTCGGATCGATTGCCTTTGGGATTGGAACAAGTGAAGTGGAGCATGTTTTTGCAACTCAGACATTATGGCAAACAAAACCGAAGACGTTAAAACTTGAAGTAAACGGAAAACTAAAATTTGGCGTAACGGCAAAAGATGTGATTTTATACATAATTGCCAAGTATGGCGTGAATTTTGGAAATGGATATATTGTTGAATATTGCGGAGAGGTATTCCGAAATATGTCGATGGAAGAACGAATGACTGTTTGTAATATGTCGATTGAAGGCGGCGCACGTGCTGGGTTAGTCAGCCCAGATGAAACAACATTCTCCTACTTACAAGGTAGAAAGTTTGTTCCAACAGGCAAAGAGTTTGAAGAGAGTGTTGAAAAGTGGAAACTCTTAGCTAGTGATGAAGATGCAGTCTATGACAGGGAAATCACCATTGCTGCAGAGCAAATCTCGCCAATGGTTAGCTGGGGAACAAATCCTGGCATGGCAAGTGCTGTGGATGAGAATATCCCTGTTGGGTCTAGTGATACGGTTGGGGAAAAAGAATTGCAACTTGCTCTCGAATATATGGGGTTAACGGAAGGAATGCAGATTACCGATATTCCGGTCCAACATGTATTCATTGGATCTTGTACGAATTCACGTATTGAAGATTTGCGAAAAGCAGCAGACGTTATCTCGGGGAAACAAGTGCATAAAGGAGTCCGGGCAATGGTTGTCCCTGGTTCGCAAAAAGTAAAGAAACAAGCCGAGGAAGAAGGGCTTGATGAAGTATTTAAGTCAGCCGGTTTTGATTGGAGGGACTCGGGCTGTAGCATGTGTTTAGGAATGAATCCAGATGCAGTTCCAGCAGGAGAGCATTGTGCCTCAACGTCCAATCGGAACTTCGAAGGTCGTCAAGGTGCTGGCGCACGGACGCATTTAGTCAGCCCGGAAATGGCGGCGGCGGCGGCGCTTTATGGAAAGTTTGTTGATATCAGAAATTTAGAAAACTCATCAATGCATCAATTACATTAATTTAGGAGGTGCAATATGGAACCAATTACGGTATACCGAGGAAAACCGGCAGTTTTAGACCGGAACAATGTGGACACAGATCAGATTATTCCGAAGCAATTTTTAAAACGAATTGAACGGACAGGTTTTGGAGAATTTTTATTTTACAACTGGCGATATAATGAAAATGGTGAGCTTCGCGAAGACTTTGAGTTAAACCAGCCTGAAGCCGCGGGTGCTTCCATTCTAGTGGCAGGTGAGAACTTCGGTTGCGGATCTTCAAGGGAGCATGCACCGTGGTCGTTGCAAGATTTCGGTTTTCAAATCGTCATTGCGCCTTCATTTGCTGATATTTTTAAAAATAACTGCTTGAAAAATGGGATTCTACCAATTGCTCTTTCTGCAGATGAAGTTTCCTATTTAATGAAGGAAGCCAAAAATACTGATGTTGAATTCACAATTGATTTACCTAATCAAAAGGTTTACGGACCAGCTGATTTTGCTGCAGATTTTGACATTCACCCATATTGGAAAGAGATGCTAGTGAATGGGTGGGATGAGATCTCAATCACCCTGCAATATGACGATCAAATTTCTAAATATGAACAAACAATAGACGTTATGTCTACGAAATAATTGCCTAGCATGGCCGATTGGATCAGACTCGCACAAATACCTACAATGGAGTGTTACAAACACTTATTTTGAACGGTATAGTTGTAGTGAAGTCTGATCCTTTTTCATCGTTTTAGTTTTAGAGCAGACGCTCATGGATGTTTCTTATGAGTCATCCTCTTTTGCTAATGAATTTTTAGTTAATTTTTGTATTGTGATAAAAACAATGCTAAACTATTTGCTAGAAAATATATTGACAGGCGGAGTTATACAATGGGCGGAAAAAAGAAACAAAAGCAAGAAGGAAATGTTATTCCGTTTCCTAAATTGGGCAGTCGGCTTGTGGAAAAGGGCATAGAACATATCGAAAAAAGAGAGTTCAAACGTGCTGCGGAGTTGTACAGCCAAGCAAGAGAGCTAGATCCTGAGAATCCCGATGTTAATGTCGGTTTAATCGTTTCTTTTGTCGAAATGGGACGCTATCTAGAAGCACGGGATTTGTGTAAAGAAGTGCTACATAAAGGAATTGGCGACTATTTTCAGATCGTCAGTATCTATTTAATGGTTTTACTCCAACTTAACGAGCATGAAGAAATGGTGATAACAATCGAGGCTTTGTTGGATGATAATCAAGTACCCCATGATAAAATCGACCACTTTAAAAATATGCTTGCGTTTAGTACTAGAGTTTTAGAAGAGAATGAAGATATGTCTGCTGAAATCGAAGAAGAGAAACGAACGGAAGCAGAGTTTTATGATGACGAATGGTTTGCTGGAAAATCCGACGAAGAAATTTTTAGGAATATAAGTCGATTGTCAGAAGCGAATATTCGTGTTTTTATGCCATCTGTTCAGAAATTTCTGCTAGACGTTGCGGCACATCCTTTTTTGAAGACGCTATTACTCCACATTCTACAAGAACAGGAATATGATAAGAATATACGGGTAACAAAGCTCAAAAAAGAGATTAACATCATTCCAACAGAAATACGACCTATGAAAGATACGGATTTTTTCAAAACGGTTACATCCCTTGTAGAAAGACAATTAGAACAAGAGAATCCATCATTATTGGCTATGGCTACATCTCTCATAGAAAGGCAGCAATTTATCATGTATCCAATTGCACCTGATGCGAGCACCTTTCCAATTTGGGCTTGCGCCTATCATACTATGGCAGAGATGTATCAAACTGGTGATAATACCGTCAATCAAAGAGCCGCTCAATATGGAGTAAGTCCGGATTCCGTGCACGAAATAATCCTACAAATTAATACAATTGAAGAATTTTCTTATGGGAATATTTAATGTATTGCTGTTGAAACGAAGGGAACCTGTGTTATAATGTAGGGGTTGTAATGTCTCGTTTTGTTATGAAACGAACAGAGCCCTAGCTATTAGGTAGGGTATGGTGATGCTTGTTAGGAATAGCATAGCAGATTCATCCAGTGCTTATTCATTTTAGTATATAGATTTTTGGAGGGAAACACATGTCTGTAAAATGGGAAAAACAAGAAGGTAATCAAGGCGTACTAACTGTTGAAGTAGAAGTTGCTACTGTTAATGAAGGTTTAGACGCTGCGTTCAAAAAAGTTGTAAAACAAGTAAACGTACCAGGCTTCCGTAAAGGAAAAATGCCTCGTCAAATGTTCGAAAAAAGATTCGGTGTAGAATCTCTTTACCAAGATGCACTTGATATCATTCTTCCAGATGCATATGCAAATGCAGTTGAAGAAGCAGGAATCAACCCTGTTGATCGTCCTGAAATTGACATTGAACAAATGGAAAAAGGCCAAAACCTTATTTTCAAAGCGAGTGTAACAGTTGCACCTGAAGTTAAATTAGGTGAATACAAAGGTCTTGAAGTAGAAGCATTCAACGCTGAAGTAACAGACGAAGATGTTGATAACGAAATTAAAGCTCTTCAAGAACGTCAAGCTGAGCTAGTAGTAAAAGAAGAAGGACAAGCAGCTGATGGTGACACAGTTGTGATCGACTTCGAAGGATCCGTTGATGGTGAATTATTTGAAGGCGGAACATCTGAAAACTATACATTAGAGCTTGGATCTAATAGTTTCATTCCTGGTTTCGAAGAGCAAGTAGTTGGTCTTGAAACAGGAGCTGAAAAAGATATCGAAGTATCTTTCCCAGAAGAATACCATGCTGCTGAGCTTGCAGGTAAACCTGCTGTATTCAAAGTGAAATTACACGAAATCAAAACAAAAGAACTTCCTCAATTAGATGACGAGTTCGCTAAAGATGTTGATGATGAAGTTGAAACACTTGCTGAATTGAAAGAAAAAACAAAGAAAAACCTTGAGCATGACAAAAAACACCAAGCAGAAAACGCAATTCGTGACGCAGTGATCGAAAAAGCGTCTGCAAACGTAGAAGTTGACATTCCAGAAGTTATGGTAAATAACGAAGTAGATCGCATGATGAAAGACTTCGAACAACGTCTTCAATCTCAAGGCTTGAACATGGAATTATACTTCCAGTTCTCAGGACAAGATGAAGAAGCTCTTAAAGGACAAATGTTAGAAGAAGCGAAAAACCAAGTTCGTGTAAGCCTAACTCTTGATGCAATCGTTAAAGCTGAAAACATCGAAGTAACAGAAGAAGATGTGAATGCTGAGATTGAAAAAATGGCTGAAATGTACAAAATGGATGTAGAGAATATCAAAAAAGCACTTGGTAGCCTAGAAGGTCTTAAAGGCGATCTTAAAATCAACAAAGCAATCGACTTCCTTGTTGCAAACAGCAAAACAGTCGCTGCTGCTGAATAATAAAGGCCAGTGTTTCTTAGGCTAGGTATTTAAATTTAGCCAAACAACCTATTTTGTATTATAATTAGAAACATGCAAGGCACGAGCATTCGTGCCTTGTTCTATACATAGGCAATGAGCCAAAAATCGATATCGGTATCACATAGTCATACATAAAAACCGAAATTTTTACATTTGTGTTTAATCTTGTGACTAAAGGCTGGTATAGTGAAAAACGCTTGTTTTTACGACAACCATGCATTAGCCACTATGAATGTAGAAGCCTCAAATCGCCATTTTAAAAAAAAAATATTTTGATGGGGATTTCAGCATTGATTTTTTTATAAATTCAGTGTAGATTAATTTTAATACCGCATATACATAGTTATACATACACAATATCCCTGCCTTATTAGTAAGTGTCAAACAGGAGGAAGAAAAGCTCCTATCTAAACACACCCGGTAATTATTATTGCACTAGTTCCATGAAATAGCTTTGGGCAAATGATTTAAATTTGCTAGCCCATGGAGGTATGAAATGTTTCAATCAAATGGTTAGTAAGCGTTTTCAAAAAGTGAATTGCGTGATATACTAACTTTGTTGTTAACTGATTCGGTGGGCGTGTTCTTTGGCAATGTGACTCCATTGACACTTAACGTTTTTCGGGTTTGGGAAAGCCTGTTACGGGCAACATACATATTATTGTTAAGAATAGTTAGTACTTATTGGACAACTATCATGTCCTAAGCATTTTTATTACAAAAATACTTGGAACATGGTACAATGCGGTCTACATCAAAATTTTATTACCGAGCTTATGCGTCTATTTCAGTCCAAAAATAAGACGATTAGCTATGTATATAGGAAAATTCTATAAAGGAGTGAGTCCATGTTTAAATTTAATGATGAAAAAGGGCAATTAAAATGTTCTTTTTGCGGAAAAACTCAAGAGCAAGTTCGTAAACTGGTAGCAGGGCCAGGTGTATATATTTGTGATGAATGTATTGAACTTTGTACAGAAATCGTAGAAGAAGAACTAGGCACGGAAGAAGAAATCGAATTTAAAGATGTTCCAAAACCGATGGAAATTCGTGAGATTCTTGATGAATATGTGATTGGACAAGAGCAGGCTAAGAAATCTCTTGCTGTTGCGGTATACAATCATTACAAGCGAATTAATTCAAACAGTAAAGTGGATGATGTAGAACTTGCAAAGAGTAATATTGCTCTAATCGGACCTACTGGTAGTGGGAAAACGTTACTTGCACAGACATTGGCACGATTATTGAATGTTCCGTTTGCCATTGCGGATGCTACTTCATTAACGGAAGCCGGGTATGTTGGGGAAGATGTTGAAAACATTTTGCTTAAATTAATCCAAGCTGCAGATTATGATGTTGAAAAGGCAGAAAAAGGAATCATCTATATTGATGAAATCGATAAAGTAGCACGTAAATCTGAAAATCCTTCTATCACGCGTGATGTGTCTGGTGAAGGTGTTCAGCAAGCCTTATTAAAAATTCTTGAAGGTACCGTTGCAAGCGTTCCGCCACAAGGTGGTCGTAAGCATCCACACCAAGAGTTTATTCAAATTGATACAACAAATATCCTCTTTATTTGTGGTGGTGCATTTGATGGGATCGAACCGATTATTAAACGCCGTCTAGGCCAAAAAGTAATTGGTTTTGGATCAGATGTGAAGAAAGATGATGTTGCAGAAAAAGAATTACTTTCTAAAGTGCTTCCAGAAGATTTATTGCGCTTTGGTTTAATTCCAGAATTCATTGGTCGTATTCCAGTAATTGCTACATTGGAGCAATTAGATGAAGCGGCATTGATTGATATTCTAACTAAACCGAAAAACGCTCTAGTGAAGCAATTTGAAAAAATGCTGGAGCTTGACAATGTCATTCTTGAATTCGAGGAAGATGCTCTACTTGAAATTGCGAAGAAAGCAATTGAAAGAAAAACCGGAGCTCGTGGACTGCGTTCTATTATTGAGGGCATTATGCTTGAAGTAATGTTTGAACTGCCTTCACGTGATGACATTGATAAATGTATTATTACAGGTGCAGCCATAACAGAAAATGAGTCACCTAAACTCGTTCTTAAAGATGGAACAACGATTAACGCGGCTGACAGAACATCTGCATAATCCTAAACAGGGTCTGATTTCGTACTCTACACACAAGTATTGCGTGTTATCATCACGTATTACTGGATGTTGTAGCGGCGAGGTCAGCCCTTTTTTTTGTCTTGAATCGTTAAATTTTGGCTCCGGCGCGCCATGTCTGGAAAGGGAGGCTGAACAATAAGCCATGAGGGGGTGTTTCAGTATTTTAAATGCCGAGCCTGCTAGTGTGGCGTTTTCTTTTCATACGCGTACCAGCCACTCCTCATTTTCCACAGAGAATGAAAATGGCCCAATGTTCTCCTTATAGTGTGTGTTCAAAAAGAAGGATAAAAAGAGCAGAGAAGTTCGAGGAGCGCATCTTGAGAGAACCGGAACGTATGCAGGCAGTAATACGTGAGGACTGGAGATACAGAGGGACGAAGAAATTCGACAGCTATTTTTACTGGACTTTTTGAGCATCCTCTTATACGTAAAAAAAGATGGATGATTCATTTAGGCAAAGGAGATACTATCATTTACATACTTGGTGAATGCAGGAGGGAAAGGCAATGAATTGGACAGGAATCGCGCTATTAATTCAGCTGTTTTTTGGTATTGTAATTGGTATGTATTTTTTTAATTTACTTAAGGGACAAAGGACACAAAAGGTATCGATTGATCGTGACTCTAGAAAAGAAATGGATCACTTGCGAAAAATGCGTTCTATTTCTTTAACGGAACCATTATCAGAACGTGTACGGCCGATCACATTTGCTGATATTGTTGGCCAGGAAGATGGAATTAAGACGTTAAAGGCTGCACTTTGCGGTCCCAATCCACAGCATGTTATTGTATATGGCCCACCGGGTGTCGGCAAAACAGCAGCTGCAAGGCTTGTTTTAGAAGAAGCGAAGCGCAATAAGAAATCGCCATTTCAAAAAGCAGCCGTATTTGTAGAATTGGATGCAACAACGGCCCGGTTTGATGAACGAGGTATTGCAGATCCGCTGATTGGCTCTGTTCATGATCCAATCTATCAAGGAGCCGGTGCTATGGGACAAGCAGGCATCCCGCAGCCAAAACAGGGGGCAGTAAGTAACGCACATGGTGGTGTCTTGTTCATAGATGAAATTGGTGAGCTTCATCCAATTCAAATGAATAAACTACTTAAAGTGCTAGAAGATCGTAAAGTATTCTTAGAAAGTGCGTATTATTCAGAAGAAAATACGAATATTCCAACTCATATCCATGATATTTTTAAAAACGGATTGCCTGCAGATTTTCGCTTGATTGGTGCAACAACGAGAACCCCGAATGAAATTCCTCCTGCCATCCGTTCGCGCTGTATTGAAGTTTTCTTTAGAGAGCTCGATCCTTGCGAGATTATTTCGATTGCTAAAAAAGCATCTGAAAAGGTGAAGATGACAATCAGTGATAAAGGTCTAGAAACGATCGCTGAATACGCCCGAAATGGCAGGGAAGCTGTAAATATGGTTCAAACGCTAGCCGGTATTTCTATTACAGAAGATCGTGATTACATTAAAGATGAAGACATAGCTTGGATGGCTCACACAAGCCAACTAACACCAAGAATGGACAGGAAAATAGATGACAAGCCAAAAATAGGTCGGATTAATGGACTTGCTGTTTACGGTCCAAATAGCGGGGCACTACTTGAAATTGAAGTAACCGTCATGCCTGCGCTTGACAAAGGAAGTATTAATATTACTGGGATTGTAGAAGAAGAGAGCATTGGTGGAAACGGGAAATCCGTCCGTAGAAAAAGTATGGCAAAAGGTTCAATCGAAAATGTGATTACCGTTCTTCGTTCGATGGGGGTTCCTGCTGATCAATTTGATATTCATGTCAATTTCCCGGGAGGCAGCCCTGTGGATGGACCATCTGCCGGAATTGCGATGGCAAGCGGAATCTATTCAGCTATTTACAAAATTCCTGCTGAAAATACAGTGGCGATGACAGGAGAAATCAGTATTCATGGCCATGTTAAACCGATTGGCGGGGTCATTCCGAAGATTAAAGCAGCCAAGCTTGCAGGTGCAAAAAAAGTGATCATACCGCATGAAAACATGCAGCCATTGCTGAATGAAATAGACGGAATTGAAATCATCCCAGTGAAAACCGTGAAAGAAGTCTTTGAAATTGCGTTAAGAAAAGATATTATTCCTGAACAAATCTTGCCTCAGCTTGATTTAACGAAGCGGGAAAGTGTATAAGTGAAACTTCCATCTGTGGGTGCCATTCCTCACTGGTGGTTGGTTAAACCGAGATAAACGTATTAATAGGGTCAGTTCTCGTACTTTACTCAGGAGAATCCGGTGTTAAATGCACTTGATTCTTACTGAATAAAGGAATTGCGAGATCTGACTCTTTGTTTTTTCAGGTAAGCCTATCAATCTGAGGGCGAGTTTCCACCTGCTTATTAGGCCATTGTAAGGGTGTGAAAATAACTAATTTTTGCCGATGGTGATCGGGAACGATATTTTGTCTACTATACGTCAAATTTTTGGTTTTTCGTGCGTATTGTTTTGTTTTTGGAGATAATAAAAGAGGAATAAGCTTGTCAGATAGACACGTTCTTGTAAATACGTTAGAATTGTTACACTGGTCAATCTAAAAAACTAGACGATACGATAAATTATTGGAGGTGTCAGGCATGGCTGATAGAGAAATCATCGTCCCCCTCCTGCCGCTAAGAGGCTTACTTGTATATCCTACAATGGTGCTACATTTAGATGTTGGACGAGACAAATCGGTACAAGCTTTGGAAAAAGCAATGGTGGAAGATCATCTTATCTTTTTAACGACACAAAAGGATGTTTCCTTAGAAGAACCAGGTGAAGAAGATATTTACCAGATGGGAACTTTAACAAAGGTGAAGCAAATGCTTAAACTCCCGAACGGTACAATCCGCGTATTGGTAGAGGGACTGAACAGGGCTCAGATTATTGAGTTCTATGATGATGAGACACAATTCTCTGCCAAAGTCGAAGTGTATGAAGACAGTGATGAAAAAGGAATTGAGCATCAGGCATTGATGCGTACGCTGTTGGAATACTTTGAACAGTACATAAAAATGTCGAAGAAAATTACTCCTGAAACATTTGCCGCAACGGCAGATATTGAGGAACCCGGCAGGCTTGCGGATGTGATAGCATCCCATTTGCCATTAAAGCCGAAAGAAAAACAGGAAATTTTAGAAACCATTGATGTGAAAGAACGATTAAGCAAAATAATCGAAATCATCAATAATGAAAAAGAAGTATTAAACCTCGAGAAGAAAATTGGCCAGCGTGTGAAACGTTCAATGGAAAGAACACAAAAAGAGTATTATTTACGCGAACAAATGAAGGCGATCCAAAAAGAACTTGGCGACAAAGAGGGAAAAACTGGGGAAATAGCTGCCCTGACTGAGAAAATAAATGAAGTTGGCATGCCAGAGCACATCAAGGAAACGGCCATGAAAGAATTGGATCGATATGAGAAAGTCCCTTCTTCCTCTGCGGAAAGTTCTGTCATCCGTAATTATATCGAATGGCTCATCACACTTCCGTGGTCTAAGGCAACAAAGGATGATCTCAATATTCAAAAGGCTGAAAAAGTGCTGAATCGTGATCATCATGGACTTGAAAAAGTGAAAGAACGTGTACTTGAGTATTTGGCTGTCCAACAATTAACACAGTCGCTTAAAGGACCAATTCTTTGTCTTGTCGGGCCGCCTGGAGTAGGGAAAACTTCTCTTGCACGTTCGATTGCAACGTCGATGAATCGCAATTTCGTTCGGATTTCGCTTGGCGGAGTGCGTGACGAATCAGAAATACGCGGACACAGAAGAACGTATGTTGGTGCGATGCCAGGACGCATCATTCAAGGCATGAAAAAAGCAGGAACGATTAATCCAGTGTTTTTACTAGATGAAATCGATAAAATGTCCAATGATTTTAGAGGCGATCCTTCAGCTGCGATGCTTGAAGTGTTGGACCCGGAACAAAATAATCATTTCAGTGATCATTATATTGAAGAAACCTATGATCTCTCAAAAGTGATGTTCATTGCTACAGCTAATAACTTGGCGACGATACCAGGACCGTTACGGGATCGGATGGAGATCATCTCTATTGCCGGTTATACGGAGATCGAGAAACTTCATATCGCAAAAGATCATTTGCTACTTCGGCAAATGAAGAATCATGGTTTGCAAAAGACACAGCTTCAAGTTCGTGAAGACGCACTAATCAATATCATCCGCTATTACACGAGAGAAGCGGGTGTCAGAAGTCTGGAACGTCAATTAGCTAGCATTTGCCGTAAAACCGCGAAAATCATCGTATCTGGTGAGAAAAAGCGCGTGGTGATTAGTGAGAAAAACGTAGAAGATTTCCTAGGAAAAACGATGTTCCATTACGGTCAAGCAGAAACTGTGGATCAAGTCGGTGTTGCAACCGGTCTTGCTTATACAACAGTAGGCGGAGATACGCTCCAAATCGAAGTGTCTCTTTCACCAGGAAAAGGGAAGCTCATTCTGACAGGGCAACTAGGCGATGTCATGAAGGAATCTGCCCAAGCAGCATTTAGTTTTGTTCGTACGAAAACGGAACAACTCGGAATTGATGCGAATTTCCATGAAAAGCAAGATATTCATATCCATGTACCAGAAGGAGCCGTTCCAAAAGATGGACCTTCAGCAGGGATTACTCTTGCAACAGCGTTAATATCTGCTTTAACAGGTCGACCGATTCATCGAGAAGTAGGGATGACAGGCGAAATTACTTTGCGTGGACGCGTGCTTCCGATAGGCGGTTTAAAAGAAAAATCACTAGCCGCACACCGGGCAGGATTGACGAAAATTATTATCCCGAAAAATAATGAAAAAGACATTGACGATATACCGGAAAGTGTCCGAAAAGAATTAGAATTTGTTCTCGTTTCTCATGTTGATGAAGTGTTGGAACATGCATTGGTAGGTGAAACAGAATGAAAGTAACAAGTGCCGATATCGTCATTAGTGCGGTGAAACCGGAACAGTACCCAAATGAATCGATTCCGGAATTCGCCCTTGCAGGTAGATCAAACGTCGGCAAGTCCAGCTTTATTAATAAGATGATCAATCGTAAGAATCTTGCACGGACATCTTCAAAGCCAGGAAAGACGCAAACGTTAAATTTTTATATCATAAACGACATGCTGCACTTCGTTGACGTACCTGGATACGGCTACGCCAAAGTATCTAAAACGGAGCGGGCAGCGTGGGGGAAAATGATTGAAACGTATTTTACAAATCGCGACCAGCTTAAGGCAGCTTTATTAATCGTTGACCTGCGCCATCCACCGACGAAAGATGATATCATGATGTATGGCTTCTTTAAGCATTATGATTTGCCCGTCATTGTCGTTGCAACGAAAGCTGACAAAATCCCAAAAGGGAAATGGCAAAAGCATTTGAAAGTGACACGTGAGACATTAGATATGGAAAAAGAAGACGAAACCATCGTTTTCTCTGGTGAAACGGGCCAAGGGAAAGACGAAGCATGGGGATTGTTGAAGAAGTTTATGTAAAAACAGGGTCAGACCTCACACTCTACACATTGTTTACTGACATGTACACGTCATATAAACGATATAAAAGATGTGGGGTCAGACCCTTTTTTTTATTTCTTTTTAATGAAAAGAATATAGATGCCAATACCCATTACAAGAAATGGCCAATAAGACGCTGAGTTTGCGAGTGCAGTTTCGCTCAGTCCGAATTTGCTGATGAGCTGGTCATAATAGACCGTTATAATAGCAATAATAAGTAACAAGATTCCTTTGGTTAAGCTTGATTTCGTCTTACTTGCCTGCATCAGAAAGCCGATGGCAACAATGAGTTGAAGAACACCGATGTGATTAGGCCAAAAAGCAAGATGATCAACTAGATGATAGTGCAGCCCGGTTCCAAAAAGGATCACACCTGGAAGGATGGCTTGAAACTGTTTCCCACCATATGCTTCTCCTAAAAAAGCAGCTCCGATAATACAAAGAACGGTTGGCCAATTGAAAAAGCCTTCAAATAAGACGAGATTATACTGTTGAAGCAAGAAATAGAGGCCGAAGCCGAGTAAGATAATTCCGGGAAAGATTCTCTGAGTTTTCATCATGACCCCCTAGTTTGATTACTTGAAGTTCGTTTCAATTTTTGTTATGGTACTTTCATATAGAGTAATTGTCGAATCCACTTATGTAAAATGAAGATTAGGTAACAATTCCATGTTAGCACATCGTTTTCATGAACTGTTCATAATTTTGCCGTTTTAAGTAAAATATAAATGATATAATGTAGGATGTTGAGTATTGAATTTACTGGGGGTGCAAACGAAAGATGCATATAGTAGCGGTAGGCTTGAATTATAAATCTGCCCCTGTCGAAATCCGAGAGAAATTATCATTCAATGAAGCTGAACTTGCTTTAGCAATGAAAGCATTAAAAAACAAAAAAAGTATTCTCGAAAACGTCATTATTTCGACATGTAACCGTACCGAAATCTATGCGGTGGCAGATCAATTGCACACAAGCAGATATTATATAAAAGAATTTCTTTCCGAGTGGTTCAATATCGAGAGAGAAGAGTTTTCTTCGTATCTTACAATCTATGAAGGCGAGGGAGCGATTGAGCATTTATTTAAAGTAGCATGTGGTTTAGATTCGATGGTTCTTGGTGAAACCCAAATACTTGGACAAGTACGGTCAAGCTATATGGAGGCTCAAAAAGAATCAACAATCGGAACCGTTTTCAATCATCTTTTTAAGCAATCATTAACGTTAGCAAAAAGAGCTCAATCCGAAACAGAAATTAATACAAATGCAGTATCTGTTAGCTATGCAGCCGTTGAATTAGCGAAGAAAATATTTGGCGAATTAACGGGAAAGAATACATTGATTCTAGGTGCAGGTAAAATGGGTGAACTCGCCATTCAAAATCTCCACGGTAATGGAGCTGACGATATCACGGTTATCAACCGCACACATGAGAAAGCCGTTACTTTAGCTGAGCGTTTTTCTGGGAAAGCAAAGCAATTACAAGAATTGCAATGCGCGCTAGTGGAAGCAGATATTCTTATTAGTTCAACTGGTGCAAAGGATTTCGTTATTAATAAAGAAATGATGACCTTTGTGAATAAGATGCGTAAAGGCCGCCCCATCCTGATGGTTGATATTGCTGTTCCGCGTGACCTAGATCCTGCAATCGCTGAACATGATAATGTTTTCTTATATGATATTGATGATCTTGAAGGAATTGTAGAAGCGAATATGCAGGAACGTAAAAAAGCAGCTGAGAGTATTTACATGATGATTGAATCCGAGATTGTTGAGTTTAATCAATGGGTAAATGTCTTAGGTGTTGTGCCGGTTATTTCAGCACTTAGGGAGAAGGCGCTAGCGATTCAATCTGAGACCATGGTAAGTCTTGAACGGAAGCTTCCTCACTTAAGTGAACGCGATCAGAAGCTAATCAGCAAGCATACGAAGAGCATCATTAACCAAATGCTGAAAGATCCCATTCTATATGCAAAAGAAATAGCGGTCGAGCCAAATGCGAAAGAAGCTTTGGATCGTTTTGTGAAGATTTTTCACTTGGCCGATTTAGTTGAAGAATCTACGATGCCCGTACAACAGGAAAAAAGAAAAGTGGCGCAGGTCAAACCAGTCCCTGTTCAAGTGTAGTTGGAGTATCATATGGAATTAATTATGACAAGATTACATGAAGTGACTGTACTAATTTATGCAGCAAGTGTGCTCTTATATTTTATTGATTTTCTTCATAATAACCAGAAGGCAAACAAAGGAGCTTTCTGGTTACTTGCTATTGTTTGGGTCTTACAAACCGTATTTTTATTTTTATACATGCTACAAACGGGCCGAATCCCCGTGCTGACGATTTTTGAAGGCCTTTATTTTTATGCATGGGTGCTTATTACGTTATCGTTGTTGATCAATAAATTTCTACCTGTTGATTTTACTGTATTTTTTACAAATGTATTAGGGTTCATCGTGATGGCGATTCATACATTTGCACCGGTTCAAATTCAGTCGAAGGTACTGGCAGAGCAGCTCGTTTCAGAACTTTTGCTGATACATATCACCCTTGCAATCCTATCCTATGGGGCGTTTTCACTTTCCTTTGTATTCTCGTTATTGTATTTAATTCAATACGATTTATTAAAAAGAAAGAAATGGGGTAAGCGTCTATTACGGCTTGGCGATTTAGCTAAGCTTGAGCATATGTCTTATGTGCTCGCGGTCATTGGTGTGCCGATGTTGATTCTATCGCTTATTCTAGGGTTGCAGTGGGCCTATATCAAAGTGCCAAATGTCATTTGGTTTGATCCAAAAATTCTTGGTTCATTTTTAGTGCTCATTGTGTACAGTATCTATTTATATTTTAAAGTCCGAAAGCAAATGTATGGAAAAACGTTAGCCTATCTGAACCTTATTTCATTTTTAATCGTTCTTATTAACTTTTTCTTTTTCGGAAGTCTTTCCACATTTCATTTATGGACTACATAGGAGGATATCATGAGAAAAATAATTGTCGGTTCAAGACGAAGCAAGCTTGCTATTACGCAGACTAACTGGGTAATTAATCAATTAAAGGAGCTTGGTGTACCTTATGAGTTTGAAGTAAAAGAGATTGTGACAAAAGGAGATCAAATCCTTGATGTAACATTATCTAAAGTGGGCGGTAAAGGCTTGTTTGTGAAAGAAATAGAGCAAGCGCTTTTAAATAAGGACATTGATATGGCTGTTCATAGTATGAAAGATATGCCTGCTGTGTTGCCGGACGGTTTGACGATTGGCTGCATTCCGCCGAGAGAAGATCACCGCGATGCCTTGATTTCTAAAGACCACGTAAAACTTGCTGATTTAAAGCCTGGTGCAATCGTTGGAACAAGCAGTTTGCGTCGCAGTGCACAATTGCTGGCGGAACGTCCTGATCTTGAAATTAAATGGATTCGAGGCAATATCGATACTCGTCTTGAAAAACTAAAAAACGAAGATTATGATGCCATTATCCTTGCAGCAGCCGGCCTTGCGAGAATGGGTTGGAAATCAGATGTTGTAACAGAATTCCTTGAACCAGAGCTTTGCCTACCTGCTGTTGGACAAGGTGCACTTGCTATCGAATGCAGGGGATCAGATGCTGACCTGTTAGAACAATTGGAAAAACTGACGTGTAACGAAGCGAAGGCAACAGTAGAAGCGGAGCGGGCTTTCCTTGATAAAATGGAGGGTGGTTGCCAAGTTCCAATTGCGGGATTCGCTACTGCAAATGATGCGGGAAGTATTGAATTAACAGCGCTCGTGGCATCACCTGATGGAAAAACAATTTTCAAAGAAGTCGTTGCAGGAGAAAATCCTAAAGAAATCGGTATTGAAGCAGCTCGGATCTTAACGGAAAAAGGTGCGAAAACATTAATTGATTCTGTGAAAGAGGAGCTCAGTCAGTAATGAATGAGTCTGGCCCTCTAAAAGGTTATCATGTTCTCATTACTAGAGGGAAAAGTCAGGCAACAGGCTTAGTAGAAAAAGTGGAGAGCTATGGCGGCAACGCTGTGGTCGTTCCACTCCTTGATTTTGTCCTGCCTGAAAACGTCAATCAGCTTAAAAATTACGTTCGTCATATTCATGAGTATGACTGGTTAATTCTTACGAGCCAAAACGGAGTTGACTACTTTTTCCGTCTTCTAGAAGAGCAGGCACCGGTAAAATTGCCACGGATTGCAGTAATTGGTAGTAAAACTGAGGAAATCCTTAAGAGTCACGGGGTTAAGTCGGATTTCGTGCCCTCAAATTTTGTCGCCGAATCTTTTGCAGAGGAATTTATTCCAATGATAAAGCGGGGCTCGCGTGTCCTTATTGCGAAAGGAAATTTGGCTCGTACGGTTATTGCCAAAAAAATTCGGGAGGCAGGGGCACAATGCCAGGAAATGATTACGTATCAAACGGTATTGCCTAAAGAAAGTGAGCCGAAGCTTTCAGACTTGCTCACTAAGGGGCGATTGAATATTGTTACGTTCACGAGTTCGTCAACGGTCCATCACTTTATGAAAATCGTAAACAAGCAAGATTTGCAAGCGAGTTTAGATCAACTTGTTTTTGCCTGTATTGGTCCAATCGCTTTTGAGACAGCTGAATCATATGGTTTGTCTGTAGCTGTTTGTCCAAAAGTATACACAGCAGAAGCTATGATTGATTGTTTGGCGGAATATATGTCAAGACAACATACAAAATGAATATGGCGTTAAAACACCACCACTTACGAGGAAGGATAAATCAGGTAGTACGCTACACTCACCTAATCGCAATGGTGGCGGTGCGGAGCCAGAATTCGGGGTACTTTTTTCAATCAAATAAGTGTACTTGCTAAGTAGATAGGCTATATAGTAAGTACTGAAGCCCCGTCCCCATGTCTTTCATCAAAATGAGACTGACGTTTCTAATGCCACGATTTACGATAAAGGACCCACCTAGTGTACGTAAGTTTAGTATGGGCTATATTTTTAAAACGCGGAGACTGAATCCCTTTGGCCTTCGTGTAAATCATTTTTAGGGAGGAATTCATATGAAAGACATTCAATTTACGAGACACCGTCGTCTGCGTTCAAGTGCTGGCATTCGTTCCCTCGTTCGCGAAACGCATTTACATAAAGAGGACTTTATTTACCCAATCTTCGTCATTGATGGTGAGAATATCAAAAGTGAAATCACTTCTATGCCAGGAATTTATCAGCTTTCTATGGATCGTTTATTGGATGAAGTGAAGGAAGTCGTGAGCCTAGGAATTAAATCAGTCATCTTATTCGGTGTGCCATATGAACATGATAAAGATGAAGTAGGTACAGGCGCATTTAGCCATAATGGGCTTGTACAAGTCGCTACACGTTTGATTAAGGAATCATATCCAGAACTGATTGTTGTCGCTGATACTTGTCTTTGTGAGTATACAAGCCATGGTCATTGTGGCGTTGTAGAAGGCGACAAAATCTTAAATGACGCGTCCCTGGACTTACTTGCCAAAACCGCAATTAGTCAAGCAGAAGCAGGAGCGGATATCATTGCCCCTTCCAATATGATGGACGGTTTCGTTACAGCGATCCGTGCTGGACTTGATGAAGCAGGCTTTTTAGATGTGCCAATCATGTCATATGCGGTTAAATATGCATCAGCCTATTATGGTCCTTTCCGCGAAGCAGCCAATGGCGCACCACAGTTTGGCGACAGAAAAACGTATCAAATGGACCCAGCTAACCGGATGGAAGCGTTCCGTGAAGCGGAATCGGATATAGATGAAGGAGCAGATTTCCTCATCGTCAAGCCGGCGCTTTCTTATCAAGATATTATCCGTGATGTGAAAAATTATACAACTCTGCCAGTTGTTGCTTATAATGTGAGTGGAGAATATTCGATGGTCAAAGCAGCTGCAATAAACGGCTGGGTAGATGAAAAGTCGATTGTCTTAGAAATGTTAACAGGCATGAAACGTGCAGGAGCGGATTTAATCATTACATACTTTGCGAAAGACGCTGCGCGCTATCTAGATGAAATGAAGTGAGAACCTTTTTCTAAAAAAGGGTGTGTCCAAAAAGGCCAGTGAAGTACGTATGCACAAATACGTGAAGACTGGACTTTTTGAACAACTTTTAAAATAAACGATGAAATGGGGAATACCATGCGTTCATATGAAAAGTCAAAACAAGCCTTTGCACAGGCACAGAACCTAATGCCAGGCGGTGTAAATAGCCCAGTTCGTGCATTCAAGTCAGTTGACATGGATCCGATTTTTATGGAACGGGGAAAAGGCTCAAAGATTTATGATATTGATGGCAATGAATACATCGATTATGTATTGTCATGGGGGCCGCTTATTTTAGGCCATTCGAATGACCATGTCGTGGAGGCTATAAAAAAAGTCGCAGAAACTGGCACAAGCTTTGGAGCATCTACTCTCATTGAAAATGAATTAGCGAAGTTAGTCATTGAAAGAGTTCCTTCGATTGAAATGGTCCGTATGGTTTCATCTGGTACAGAAGCGACATTGAGTGCTTTGAGACTTGCGCGCGGATATACAAGTCGCGATAAAATTTTGAAATTTGAAGGATGCTACCACGGCCATAGCGATTCATTATTAATTAAGGCAGGATCCGGTGTCGCAACACTTGGTTTGCCAGACAGCCCAGGTGTTCCAGAAGGCATCGCGAGAAATACGATTACAGTTCCATACAATGATTTAGCAAGTGTTAAATACGCATTTGAACAATTTGGTGAAGACATTGCGGCCATCATCGTTGAACCAGTTGCCGGCAATATGGGGGTTGTCCCACCTGAGCCAGGATTCCTAGAAGGCTTACGAGCTGTAACAGAAGAATATGGTTCTCTATTAATTTTTGATGAAGTGATGACAGGATTCCGTGTCGGTTATAATTGTGCCCAAGGATATTATGGCGTAACACCTGATATTACTTGTCTCGGAAAAGTAATCGGCGGCGGTTTGCCAGTCGGTGCATTCGGTGGGAAACGGGAGATTCTAGAACGCGTTGCACCAAGCGGAACGATTTATCAAGCAGGTACGCTCTCAGGTAATCCGCTTGCAATGACAGCTGGACTTGAAACACTGAGTCAATTAACGCCTGAAGTGTATCAAGAATTTATACGTATTGGGGACATGTTGGAAGCAGGCATCGGTCAAGTTGCCAAGAAATATGACATCCCACATACGTTCAATCGTGCCGGTTCTATGATTGGCTTATTCTTTACAAACGAAGATGTCATCAATTACGAAACAGCGAAACAATCCGACTTGAATTTCTTCGGCACCTATTACCGTGAAATGGCCGAACAAGGCGTATACTTGCCACCATCTCAATTCGAAGGGCTATTCCTGTCAACCGCCCATAGTGACGAAGACATTGAAAAAACAATCGCAGCTGCTGAACAAGCATTTGCTAAATTGAGAAAATAAAAGTAAAAAGCAGATTTACCTTTTGAGGTGAATCTGCTTTTTTTACGTAATGAAGATATGCGTCAACATGAAAAACTGCACACTTCAATTCTTCCCAGTCATTTTTCGCGTCATATTATCGTAGGAATTTTCATAGATTGTTAATGGCATCGTTATTTGTTTTCTTAGTTTGGAAGGAGGAGTTTGTTTGTCAACCGAAAATCAATCGTTTTTACGATTTTCCTTAGAGGAATCAGTCTGGTTTCAGAAAGGGCAGGAGATAGAAGAGCTTTATTCACTATCGCTTGAACCGAATGTGACCATTCAAGAGAGTGACCAGTATGTGGTCATTAGGGGTTCGTTGGATTTGAGTGGGGAGTATAAGGAAACTGAAGAAGAAGCTGGGGCGCCAGATCTTGGATATTCACAGCCCTATTATCCGAAGACGATTCATAGTGTGGATCAAAGAGAAGACGGATTGAGTGAATTTATTCATCGTATCCCTGTTGATATTACGATTCCAAACAATCGCATACAGTCCCTAGATCATATTGATGTAAATATCCATGCTTTTGATTATTTTATGCCTGAAAAAAATTGCTTGAAGCTTGAGGCGGAGCTTTTAATTAGTGGGATTGAAGAGTCACGACCGGAAAGTAAATCTGAAGAACCAAGAGATTATTTACATTCAGATGAATATGAAGAGGAAGAAAATGAGCGAGATGAATCAAATTCAACATGGGAAGAAACGGTTGAAGTGGAATTTGAGGATGAGAGTTATTCTTCTTCTGGGAATGTGGAGATCCCACCCGAGCCAGTCTCATTTTACCGGGAACCAGAAGAAATGGCAAATAAGCCAGAAGAAATCGAATATTCGTCAGAGGAAAATGAACCAAAGCCAGCCTTTTTTCACCGGGAACTAGAAGAAGCGGCAAATGAGGCAGAAGCAATCGATGATTCGTTAGAGGAAAACGAACCCGAGCCAGTCTCATTTTACCGGGAATTAGAAGAGGCGGCAAATACGGCGGCAGAAATGGAGTCTTCAGTAGAGGGAATCGAAACAGAGTTAGTCCCTTTATCTCGAGAAATAAAAGTGGAAAAAGAAGATGAGGACGAGTTATTTACTCCGTTTGTTGTAGAGGCTAGAAAATTACCAGACATTGAAGAAGCTGAAGCATCACGGCCGATTTATGCAAATAAAACAGAAGAGATACAAGCTGTTGACCTTCCTATATTGGAGCAGAAATCAGAAGTGCCACTGAACCGCAAAGTTGAGAATCGTGTACCTAATTCAGAAATCGTCACAGAGAATGTTTCTGAGAATTCTCTGTTGGGAAAGGAATATGCTCCATTACTTGATTTTGTCCGCCGAAAAGAAGAAAAAACAATGAAGGAAGAACCATCTGAACGTGAAAAAGCCGCAAGTGTTGATTCGGCACAAAAAGAGGCAACTAGCGACGATCATCTCTCGTTAACCTCCTTTTTAGGTCGAAAGCAAGAGGAAGAGTTAATTGGCATCAAAGTATGTATTGTTCAGCAAGGAGAAACCCTAGATAGCTTGGCTGAACGTTATGAAGTCAGTGTACAGTCACTCCTAAATAGCAATGAACTAGAACCAAGCCAAGATATCTATGAAGGTCAAGTATTATACGTTCCTAAGGTGAGAGTTACTAAAAATTAATCAAGGGCAGAGCGGGTCATCCCCTCGCTCTGCCTCCTTATCAAGAAATTAATTGATGGAAGTGAATTCCATGGCGGATCATGAAACAAGAAACAAGGATGCTGAAGCGGTTCTCCGTAACTATGCGGTAAAAACGTACCATATTGAATATATGGGCAATATTACAAAGCTGTACAGTGATAAAGGAGTCTTTGCTCTTAAATCGATTGATCCTCATATTGGGATTGATTTTATCCGAAATATTCAACGCTTATATCAGCGTGGATATAATCGAATTGTCCCCATCTATCAAACGATGGACGGCCGTTATGCGGTGCTTCACAACAGTCGATTGTATTATTTGATGCCTTGGCTTTCTGATCAGGAAGATGGAGAGCGCTCCGAACGGAATAAGCAAATGTTTCGCGAGCTTGCCCGGATGCACGCATTGTCAGTAAGAGAGATTTCCGTTGATCAGGAAGAGCGTGAAGAACATTATCAAACGACCCTTGAAGAATGGAAGAAACAGTTGGAATTTCTCCGTGAGTTTGTTGAAAGCTGTGAAAAGAAATGGTATATGTCGCCATTCGAGCTGATGTATTGTACGTACTATACTGACCTTTCACAGGCGCTAGAATATTCAACGAAAAAACTAGAAGAATGGTACGAGAAAACAAAGGATCATGAAAAGATCCGGACGGTTGTGACACATGGAAAGGTTTCATTGAAACACTATGTATATGATGATCGCGGCTACGGCTACTTTATTAACTTCGAAAATTCAAAAACAGCACCACCACATTTTGATTTGCTTCCATACCTAGTGGAGGCTGCGAGAACCTATCCATTTCCGTGTGATGACTGTGTCGATCTTCTCTACAACTATATGCGCTATTTCCCCCTGAAGTCAGAGGAAGTATTGTTATTTCAAAGCTATCTCGCTTATCCAGGATCATCCATTTCAGTGGTTAAAGGTTATTTTGAAAAAAAGGGACATCGAAGTGAGTTACAATATGTCAGTCATTTTCAACGGCAATATTGGTTATTGAAAAATATTGAATATATGGTGATGAAAATCGAGGAAAACGAAAGGGCAAAGAAAGCAGCTGCAGAGGCACAACAACAGCAAGAACAGCAAGAACAAGAACAGAATGCAGAATAATCCGATGCGTATGCTAAAAGGAACGGTAGCATATCGCTTCGGATTATTTTTTGATTCCTCATATCCAATTTTGCCGAAAAGAAATCAACAGTACGACAACGATCGAAAGCAGCAAAATATCTAAAAATGTCGGAAACAAAAGAGTGCGAAATCCCTGAAAAATACAGATCGGTAACATAAACTGACTACAAACATTACGGATACCTTTCAGCCAGGGCGGCAGCGTATAGGGAGTATAACGTTGTCTCAAAATTGCCCAACTCCTCACTTTTAAGTGGTACGATATCATATGGTTCAAAGTGGAGTTCCGTGAATAAAGTGAAACTTCCATCAGTGGGTTTTCTATCCCCGCTGATGGTTAGTTAAACCGGAATAGATGATCACATTTCCGGAAATACTGAATATTATAAGAAAAACCGTCACAGATGTAAGGGTAGACACCAAAACTCATTTAAAAACTTATAAATTCATATTTAATTAAAAAACTAAAGAAGATGATTGACGTTAGGTGTATTTCTTTTGTAAAATGAATCTTAATGAATAATTACATATCAACCGCTATGATTGGAAGTAGTATGATGAAAGACTGCTAAAAGAGAGGAAGCCATTTGCTGAAAGGTTTCTAAGTGTGTCCCATCAGAAGTCGTCCATGAGCAGTTTCCGTGAACAAAAGTAGTAGCGGAAGCCGGCGAAAAGCCGTTATCTAATCTTTAAGAGCCGAGAAAAGGATTGAACTCTTTTTTCGGAAAAAAGGTGGCACCGCGAACAACTTTCTTCGTCCTTTTGTGATGAAGGAAGTTTTTTTGTGTCTTTAACACATTTTTAAGGAGGAAATTCAGATGGAAGAATTAACGATGCCGACAAAGTATGATCCGCAGTCCATTGAAAAGGGCCGCTATAAATGGTGGTTAGATGGGCAGTATTTCAAAGCGGAAAGCGATGAAAAGAAAGAGCCGTACACGATTGTGATTCCACCACCGAATGTTACGGGTAAATTACATTTAGGTCATGCATGGGATACGACGCTTCAAGATATTATTACGCGAATGAAACGGATGCAGGGCTATGATGTGTTATGGCTTCCAGGAATGGACCACGCTGGAATTGCAACACAGGCAAAGGTTGAGCAAAAGCTTCGTGCTGACGGAATTAGCCGTTATGACCTTGGTCGTGAGAAGTTTGTCGCAGAGACATGGAGCTGGAAAGAAGAGTATGCAGGCCATATCCGTGATCAATGGGCAAAGCTTGGCTTAGGTCTTGATTATAGCCGAGAACGATTTACATTAGACGAAGGACTTTCTAAAGCAGTGCGAGAAGTATTCGTAAAGCTATATAATAAAGGGTTGATTTATCGCGGCGAATATATTATTAACTGGGACCCTTCAACAAAAACGGCGTTATCTGATATTGAAGTCATTCATCAGGATGTTCAAGGTGCGTTTTATCATATGAACTATCCGTTATCTGATGGATCGGGTTCCATTGAAGTGGCGACAACTCGTCCTGAAACGATGCTAGGGGATACAGCAGTTGCTGTCCATCCAGAAGATGACCGTTACAAGCACCTAATTGGTAAGCATGTTATTTTGCCAATTGTCGGCCGAGAAATTCCAATTGTTGCGGATGATTATGTCGATAAGGATTTCGGTTCAGGTGCAGTGAAGATTACGCCAGCTCATGATCCAAACGATTTTGAACTTGGCAACCGCCACAATCTTGAGCGCATTCTTGTCATGAACGAAGATGGCTCAATGAATGACAAGGCCGGTATTTACAAAGGAATGGACCGTTTCGAATGCCGTAAACAAATTGTCAAAGACTTACAAGAACAAGGCGTTCTGTTTAAAATTGAAGAACATATGCATTCTGTCGGTCACTCTGAGCGAAGTGGCGCTGTCGTTGAACCGTATTTGTCTACGCAATGGTTCGTCAAAATGCAGCCATTAGCAGATGAAGCGATTAAACTTCAACAAGGATCAGACGAAGAAAAAGTTCACTTCGTACCGGATCGTTTTGAGAAAACCTATTTACGCTGGATGGAGAATATCCGTGATTGGTGTATTTCTCGTCAGCTTTGGTGGGGCCACCGTATTCCGGCTTGGTATCATAAAGAAACAGGAGAAGTATATGTCGGTCAAGAAGAACCTGCTGACAGTGAAAATTGGGAACAGGATACGGATGTTCTTGACACATGGTTCAGTTCAGCACTATGGCCGTTTTCAACAATGGGCTGGCCGGATCGTGAAAGCGCCGATTTCAAACGCTACTACCCAACTGGTTCACTTGTTACAGGCTATGACATTATCTTCTTCTGGGTGTCTCGAATGATTTTCCAAGCAATTGAATTCACTGGCGAGCGTCCATTTAAAGATGTACTCATTCATGGGCTCGTACGTGATGAACAAGGTCGCAAAATGAGCAAATCCCTAGGTAATGGAGTTGATCCAATGGACGTCATCGATCAATATGGTGCCGATTCATTACGTTACTTCTTATCAACAGGAAGCTCACCAGGCCAAGATCTTCGCTACAGCACAGAAAAAGTGGAAGCGGTATGGAATTTTGCTAATAAAATTTGGAATGCATCCCGCTTCGCATTGATGAATATGGATGGAATGAAATATGAAGAAATTGACTTAACTGGTGAAAAATCCGTTGCGGACAAATGGATCTTAACTCGTCTGAACGAAACGATTGAAACCGTTACTCGTCTAGCTGATAAATATGAATTCGGTGAAGTAGGCCGCGCTCTTTATAACTTTATCTGGGATGACTTCTGTGACTGGTATATTGAAATGGCGAAGCTACCATTATACGGTGAAAATGAAGCAGCAAAGAAAACGACTCGTTCAATTCTAGCTTATGTACTTGATAACACCATGCGTTTATTGCATCCATTCATGCCGTTTATCACCGAGGAAATATGGCAAAACTTGCCGCATAATGGCGAATCCATCACCGTTGCAGCATGGCCGGAGGTGCGTTCTGAACTTACGGACAGTGCAGCAGCTGAGGAAATGAAGTTGCTTGTTGAAATCATTCGTTCTGTACGTAATATTCGCAGTGAAGTAAATACACCACTTAGCAAGAAAATCAAGCTCATTCTGAAAGCGAAAGACGAAAGCATTGTAACAACACTTCAAAATAACCGTGCCTACATTGAACGATTCTGTAATCCTGAGGAATTGACAATCGGTACAGTAGTAGATGAGCCAGGCCAAGCAATGACAGCTGTCGTTACAGGTGTGGAACTTATTCTACCGCTTCAAGGCTTAATCAATATCGAAGACGAAATTAAACGTTTGGATAAAGAGCTGGAGAAACTGAATAAAGAAGTAGAACGTGTGCAAAAGAAACTAGGCAATGAAGGCTTCGTGAAAAAAGCCCCTGCACAAGTAATTGAAGAAGAAAAAGCAAAAGAAAAAGACTATGTTGAAAAACGTGACGCTGTGATTCATCGTATGAATGAATTAAAACAGCTGTAAGCAAAAAAATCTTGAGCGTTACTCTTAACCCTACGAGGAAAAAGGTTCAGGATTTTAAACTGTATCACCTAATGAAAGGTGGCGGTGCGGAGCTGATTTTGCAAAGCCCCGCCCCTTTTCCATGAAAAAAGGATGACTCAAAAAGGTAACAGATGACTCTATGGGTCATCCTTTTTTATTAGTTGCATACAGATGGATAATTGAATTGAAAAAAGCCACTTTGAAGATCAAGAAAATTTCCAGCCGTCCATAAAAAAAATCATTTTGCCTATTTTTTAGGAGTTTGTTATGTTTAAATGTGATCCTTTATTAAAAGTTTGAGAAAAAGATCGATTTTTAGGGAGTGGTATGTTTGTTTCAATCAATGGAAGAGGTAATGGACTATTTATATAGTAGAGAATCGAAGCTTGGGATGGACTTCGGGCTTGCACGGATGGAGAATCTTTTAAAAGAGCTCAGGAATCCAGAAAAGAGCTTTCAATCCATACATATTGCTGGATCAAATGGTAAAGGCTCGACATTGAATGCCTTAAAAGAAATCTTAATGGCTCAAGGTCTTAAAGTTGGCAGTTTTACTTCACCACATCTAGAAAAAGTGAACGAAAGAATGATGATAAATGAAACGATGATCTCAGATGAAGAAATCATTGAACATATGAATACCCTTTATCCTTTATTGGAAGAAGGACAAGTAGGATATCGAGCTACTTTTTTTGAGATTATTACGATCCTATCCTTTCTTTATTTTCAAAAAAAAGAGATGGACATTGCGCTCATTGAAACTGGATTAGGTGGTAGGCTTGATTGTACGAATGTCATCACTCCTTTACTATCTATTATCACGTCGATTTCTTTAGAGCATACGAATATTCTTGGAAATACTTTGGCTGAAATCGCATCTGAAAAGGCGGGCATTATTAAACATGGTGTTCCGGTTATTAGTGGTGTAACGGAAGAGGAACCAGCTACGGCTATAATGGAGTATGCCAAAGTACAGGATGCAAACCTTTATTGTATAAATAAAGAAATCTTCGTGAATGAGCCTAGCCAAGTTCAGGATGGCCAATATTTTTCGTTTAAAATGGGGCATACAACGCTTGAACAAATCGACCTTAAAATGCTCGGACGTCATCAGGTGAATAATGCGGCGCTAGCTATTGCAGCAGTAAGGCTATTAATTGAAAAATACCATCTAGAAATCTCTGAAAATAGCATTCGGCAAGGGTTGGCAAAAGCACATTGGGCTGGGCGATTTGAAGTGTTACCAGGTCATATCATTTTAGATGGTGCTCATAACCCTGCTGGAATGAAAGTTTTGTTGGAAACATTACAAACTAGATATCCTGATTTGAATTATCATTTTGTTTTTACTGCTTTACAAGATAAAGACTACAATCAAGTGTTAAGCATGGTAGATGAACAAGCAGCATCGATTATCTTTACCGAAATTGATTTTAAGCGAGCAGCATCCGCACAGGAACTTTTTGAAAAAAGTAAGATGGATAAGAAAAAGGCCATCATAAACTGGCAGGAAGCGATCGATTATGCACTGAATCATCGAACCATCAATGATTTAGTCATCGTCACAGGTTCCCTCTATTTTCTCGCACTTGCCCGACCGTATATCATGAAAAATAGTTGAACAGACGACCGTATTCGATTGAGAAATGAATTTTGCGCGCCGGAGCCCAATTTGACGCAAAAATTTATGAAGCCAACTGCCATATTCATACGAGATCAACCCTTTATGACAGTTTTTATAAAAAACCTGTAGCTTAATGATGCGATGGGGCAATGTTCAGTGGAAACACCAGACTTAGCACGGATATTAACTTCCTGTTTCAAGTATTACGAGCCAGAATTATTAATAGGAATCGATAGTGGTGCTAACCGGGTATCTCAATATGACGGGTGAAACACATATTTAAAGATCGGACCTTTCGCAAACTATAGACACTTCATTTGAACTGTGTACAGTAGGCATTAGGTCGGATCTTTTTTTAGTTTTGGATTACTTTTTCTAATTCATTGGTTTATGATAGGGATGATAAGTTAAATGCGGGGTGAAGCACTTTGATGATTATATATACAACAATGATTGCTGTCGTTCTGCTAGCTATCCTCCTGTATACACTTCCTTTGCGAATATCGCGGTCTGGGAGAATAGCTATTTTGATATGTAGTGTTTGTCTCGCAGCCATTCCGCTTGTTGCGAATGATTTTTTTCCGCGTTGGTTTCTGTATATCGCGCAGTTTCTATTGGCTATTCTTATGACTTATATCATGGTGAATAGACTCGAGTTTTCTCATGGAAAGGAAACAGAAGAAGCCAATTTATCGGAAATGGATCCGTTGTTTTCTTTTGCTGAGTTACAAGAACGAGCAAAAATGAGTGAAACGGTAGATGAATACTATGCTTCTTCAAAAGAGCAGCCAGAACCATTTATGATTCAAGAAGTTGAAGGGGAATCAGACACATCATTGGTTAAAATTGAAACGATCATGAATAAGCCACTGGAATTGAAAGAGGATGCTTCTGAATTTATTGATTTTACGAATCGAGAAATTTTGGCGACTGAGGATACAGATGACCTAGAAGCTTTCAGTTCAAGTGAGGAAGAACAGGTTTTTGCAGCAAGAAAGAAAATCTTTGAAAATTTTGAAGCGCAGGTAGCAACTTCTATAGAGGACGAGCAGCTGAGCAAGAAAGAAGTAAACCTTGCACCGGCTGAACGTCTCAGTCTGGAGTTTGATGATTTGGAAGAAATGTATTTGAAAAAAAAGCAAGCGGGGGGACAGTAAATGGAAAAACGCTTCCCTACCTACTTACGGGTTTTAGCAATTGTAGTCCTTTCAACGATTTTTATCATGTCGTTTTCACAATTAGGAGTCAAAGCCTACGAGAAATTCCTGCAACAAGATCAAAAGTTTGCCGCAAATACATTCATTGGAACTGTTCAGGTTAGTGGCGAGTCTACTAAACAAGCAAATGAAAATCTCATCTACACGATTGCTGAATGGCAAAGCAAAAGTCGCCTTTCATTAACCTTTGCAGATCGTAAAATGACGATTCCTATGGATTTCATTCATTTTTCGTTAGAAGAATCTGTTCAAGACGCAGAAAACGGTATGGACAATCCATTATTCGCTACTATAACGGAAACAAATATCAGACAGTTGTTAAAAGAAATTGTGGATGAACAGGTAATTGAAAGGGTAAAAGTAGATCAATTACAAGCGGAAATTCAGAG
Organism: Peribacillus sp. JNUCC 23; assembly: GCF_053653995.1. The sequence goes on along the minus strand of NZ_CM132202.1, from coordinate 3,316,289 downwards.
ACAAGCTGGTTTGCTTGATGTGAATGAGCGAGTGATAAGTTTGACAAAATTCTTTGAGGAATCGGTGTCTGTAAGTGTGATTTCTCATGCAAAAAAGCAACATATCGACGTCAAATCATTATCATCATGGGTTGAGAGCACGCATCCAATAACGATTCCAGCTTTCGGCGAGTTTTCTTTCATCAACGATTTGAGTGTGAATGCCGGTAGTTGGACGGATGAATTTTTAACACAAGTAGCCTCTCTAGTATATGAAGCAAGCTTATCAACTAATCTACAAATTCTTGAAAGAAATACAAGTCAGGAAGTGCCTGTTGGGGTTACAGCAGGCTATGAAGCCAAAGTCAATCGAAACGGAATGGACTTGAAATTAGCCAATCCTAATGACTTCGAAATGACAGTTACAATCAAAGCTACTCAACCAGGTGTGCTCATCGTTGAAATTAGTGGATACGAGACAGAACAACAATATAAAGTCGTATTAAAAGATTCGAAGACCATCCCTTACCGGAAGATCATTCAATACACAGCATTATTGCCAAACGGTTCAGAAACGATTAAGAAGTCAGGTAAACTGGGATATTCAGTATCCGTTTATCGGGAAACGTATAATTCATTGAATGAAAAACTGGATTCCGTGCAAATTTCGAATGACTTTTATTTACCTGTGAACGAGGTTGTTTTGAAGGAAATACCTGTGGAGTCTGAGGTAATAGGGGGAGATGATATGGAATTAGAACTGATTGAAGAGGGTGAAGATGATCATTCGGACGAAGAACTAGATACGCAACTGAGAGTTGATGAAGAACTTGGTGAAGACTCAATAGAAGAGAAACTACCATTGGATACAAAAGAAAAAGATAAATCTATAGACTAGACTTGAGAAATGGCTGCCAAATATTTTTGGCAGCCATTCTGGTTATTTTTCTAATCATCTGTTACTTCATTTTTGGCGAGTTATAAACCCGACCTTTTTTGTTAAATCATTTGTATTTGTTAATCAATCTTACTTAGTGCCTGAAGTGGAAAATCTTTAGGATCCCTTATATACTGTTCTATACCCTTGAATGTAATAGTAGTTCCCCCACTTGTCACATTAAAACCATTTCTAGCAATTACTACACCTTCAAATGATTCACCACTAAAAGTTACCTTGCCATTTGGGGCAAATAAGACCCCTGTCATTTTTAAGCCCCCGCTGTTTATAGTAATATCTCCCTGACTAACAATGGTTGCGTTAGTAAAAGTATTTACATATTTTCCTAAACCACTATCATAATAGCTTTGAACATTTATGCTATTCCCATATAATCTCATATTATCAGGTTTTATCGTTTGGGTATATCCGTGATCCTTGTACCACTGAGAATCTTTTAATGGTGGAATATCCGTATAACTCTTAGTTAACTTTGGAACATCAGCTTTAAGAATCACTTTGTCCAGAATAGATTGATGATAATTATTAGGATATTTTAAAGTCCCTTTATAATAAATTCTTGCATTTCCTTCTATCGTAGGTGTCCAATCCAATTCAACATTCCCTTGAACGTAAACATTTCCATGAATGATAGCATCTTTGAGCTTAAGATTTCCATTAACATATACATCTCCATATATATGACGTGTTCCACCCCACAAGGTTACATCTCCATTCACATATATCGTTCCTGGAGATGTAGGTGAACCCAAACCTGCACTACCTCCATCTATATTTACGGACCCATTTATATTAATATTAGAAACATTACTAAATGAACCACCGTTTAATTGACCGCTAAGCAAATTTCCTCCAACAATAATCGTGGCATTAGGTCCGTTCACTTGATTACCTTGAAATTCAAAATGTGAACCATACACAAAAATATCATTCTTCACTAGAAAAGTATAAAAATCTTCCACTGTACTAGGGCTAGGAGGCTTTACAATCTCACCCGCAATAGGCTGATTCGTTGTCCCCGGTAACACCGTTTCCAAGTTGTATTCGTTTTGATAGTGATCTTTTATAGTAAAGGCTACTTTGAAAGTTGATGTAGACAATAGCTGTATGCTTTGCTCTGAAACGACTTTAGTCCCATTGATTAGTACTTCTGTAAAAAGATAATTTGTTTCTGTTGCTAATGGATTTTTCTTTTCTTTCTCTGTGTATAACATGCCAGAACTATACCAAATACTATCTCCATTCTCATGCATCGATCGCAACTGGGTCATGACAATATTTGCTTCTTGTCTCAATTCGTTATGCGATTGTGTCTTCTCCTTAACGTGCAGCGTTTGAAAAAACACACCATACACAACACTCCCAATAAATCCTGTAATGGCTAAAGCGGCTAGCACTTCTATTAAAGTAATGCCAGATTCCTTGTTTACCTGTTTCATGAAATTCCCCACTTTTTGATAAAATTGATCCATTCCCTATTATAGTTTGTTATATAATGAATAAAAAGACATTAGGTGGTAGCAATTCGTGAATAATCTAAAAAATAATCAAGCCTTCACTCTTATTGAAGTTCTAGCTTCCATCACAATCCTTGGTATTGTGTTAACGATATTTTTATCCTTCTTCTCAAATGCAATGACATTTTCTACAAAAACAGAAGATAAATTAACAGCAATTAATCTAGCTGAACAAGAACTTTATGAGGTAACAAATAGCTTGGAAACATATTGTAAAACAAACGATTGCCAAACTATCCCAGTAGATAAGTATATTCGTCCATCCATTCCATTAAATCAAAAAAACTATCTTTCAACCGTGACACCTTTAACACAAAGTAGACAAGAAAGCTCACTAGGCTTACTTCCTATCTCTATAAGAATAGAATCAGAAGACCATAAAGAACTAACGATTACATATGGATATGTAGATGTAAGCCTCAACAATTAGGAGAATAATTGATGAAACAAAAAAATGAAGCAGGTTATACATTAGTGCTTGTATTATTAACGATTACATTAATCCTTATTTTTTCAGTAACTTTAATTAGCAATGTTTTAAACAGTTCTTTGCAGAATCAAAAATCAGAGGGAAATATACAGTTACATCAATCATCACGAATGGGCTTAAAGTATGTTGAGAAGGAGATAAACACAGCAAATAACGAAGCAAAAAAAGCGGTCATAAAATGGCTAAATGAGTTCCCTACCACTAACGCTATTCCTACAGACGCTGAAATTGCTGTTAAATACGAAAAAGAATTTAGAACTAAATTAGTAGATAAAGAAATCATATCATCTGATAAAATGTATCAATTTAAAATAGATTATATTAGTATAACAAGAGTAGATAACACTCTTACGGTCACATATACTATTACTCCCTCATTGAATAATGTGTATGCTCAAGCAGATTCGGAAAGAGAAAAAACCATTAATATAAAGATCCAAGAACAAAATCGCTAAGCAACCTCTCTCCCATCTCAAGTGTAGATGTACTCACTTGGGATCCTTTCACGCTTGCCGCATCGTTCCATGGCAAAAAGGGCAGACTGCTTCAACTTCATCTCCCTTTTTCAAATTATAACTAAATTCTTATACAACAAAGTTAGGTACCTCGTCTATTTTCCTACAATCCATGCAAACAAAAGGGACAAGTTCTTCTTTTCATCTAAATTGAATGGAAAAACATCCTAATATCATTATTCGTATAGTACTACAAAGATTGGGTAATTCGCTCTATAATTTAAGTAGATTTCATGTTATTTTGAATGATAGCAGATAATGATCAAAGGATGCCAGATAGGGGGGATAGAATGAAAAGTGAAAGAAAACGTTTAGGCGATTTACTTGTTGAAGCAGGGATCATTACGGAAGAAAAATTGCAGGATACATTAACATACAAAAAAGAAGGGCAAAAAATGGGTGATGCCTTATTGGAACGCGGATTAATCAATGAGCAGCAACTCATTGAGGTGCTTGAGTTCCAACTAGGTGTACCTCAGATCAGCTTATTTCGTTATCCCGTAGATACAGCCGTCTTAGGCTTGATTGCAAAAGATTTTGCCTTCAGGAACTTAGTCATGCCCATAAAAAAAGAAGGGAATCAACTCATTGTAGCGATGCATGATCCGATGGATTATATCGCATTAGATGATATGGGACTATCGACTGGTTTGGTGATCTCACCTGTCATAGCGAAAAAGGAAGAAATCATTGCGTCACTCTATAAATATTATAGCAAGACAGAGACATTTGAAGAATTAGATATGAACAGGATCGCGACTGAGAATCTAGATGGTGAAGATGCACCAGCTGTTAAGCTTGTCAATCAACTTCTTGAAGCGGGCGTACAGATGAAAGCGAGCGATATTCATATCGATCCACAGGAATCAAACATCCTTATTCGCTATCGGGTCGATGGGATTTTACGTACAGAACGTGTCCTTTCGAAGAATATTTATAGTTTGTTAATTGCTAGAATTAAAATTTTGGCTAATTTGAATATTACCGAAACGAGACTGCCACAGGATGGCAGAATTAAATTGGATGTGAATGCTACGCCTATTGATTTACGAATTTCATTATTGCCAACCGTATTTGGTGAAAAAATCGTCATTCGTATTTTAGATTTATCCAATGTGATGATTCATCTTTCACAGCTTGGTTTTAATCAAGTGAATGTCAAAGCCTTTGTTGCGATGATTGAACGGCCGTCTGGGATGATTCTGATTACGGGGCCCACCGGTTCTGGAAAAACATCGACTCTATATGCGGCATTGAATCATTTGAATACTGAACAGGTTAATATTATTACTGTGGAAGATCCTGTGGAATATCAAATGAAGGGCATCAATCAAGTCCAGGTCAATCCAAGCGTAGGTCTAACGTTTGCTAGTGGCTTGCGCTCGATTTTACGACAAGATCCAAACATTGTCATGATTGGTGAAATTCGGGATCGCGAGACAGCGGAAATAGCTGTTCGGGCATCTTTGACAGGGCATCTTGTATTAAGTACTTTGCATACCAATAGTGCGCTTTCGACGATTCCGAGACTATTAGATATGGATGTTGAACCGTATTTGGTTGTTTCCTCCTTAACTGGCGTCATCGCTCAGAGACTGATTCGCAAAGTCTGTCCGGATTGTAAACTAGCATACACACCATCTGCCATGGAAAGAAATTTGTTTCAAAAACGTGGCATCCCTGTGCAATCTTTATATCGTGGCAAAGGATGTCCAAGCTGTCAAAACAGTGGCTATCATGGCAGGATTGCGATTCATGAAGTATTGAATATCGATGATACAATTCAAACGATGATGATGAATAATAAGCCACTTAGTGAAATCCAGCAATATACGGTTCGCAATGGGATGATTTTCCTCATTGACGATGGCTTGCTTAAAGCCAAACAAGGATTGACAACGGTAGAGGAAGTACTGCGGGTAGCGGGGACATGATTAGGGGGCTAGATGTGTGAAGGAGAAATTGGATTATATTTTAAAAGCTGCTTTTGATTTAGGGACGTCTGATATTCATTTAACGGTAGGTGTACCGCCGATTATGAGACTTCACGGTGACTTGAAACAGTATGGAAAAGACAACCTTACGCCAGCAGACACAGAATTAATGGCGAAAGTAATGATTCCTGAATCGATGTGGCAGGCGTTTAAGGACAAAGGAGAGTTGGATCTGTCATATGGAATCCCTGGCGTTTCGCGCTTCCGGGTCAATGCTTATCATCAGCGTTCTTGTATCAGCCTTGCGATTCGAGTCGTACCAACCGAAGTTCCGACTTTAGAACAATTGAAGCTACCATCTGTTTTACAAGCGATATCTGAAAAAAGGCAAGGGCTCGTTTTAGTGACAGGACCGACTGGAAGCGGGAAATCAACGACGCTTGCAGCGATGATTGATTATATTAATAAAAATATGAAGAAACATATTATTACGCTTGAAGATCCAATCGAGTATTTACATAAACATCAATTGAGTATTATTGATCAACGGGAAGTTGGTTTTGATACACAAAATTTCTCAAATGGCCTGCGCGCTTGTTTACGACAAGATCCTGATATTATTTTAGTCGGAGAAATGCGCGATTTAGAAACGATTTCCACAGCGATTACCGCAGCGGAAACGGGTCACTTAGTACTTGGCACCTTGCATACAACAGATGCACCGGCAACAATTGACCGGATCATTGATGTGTTCCCGCCCAATCAGCAACCGCAAGTCCGTGTTCAGCTTGCCTCCGTCTTATCTGCGATTATCTCACAGCGTTTATTGCCGTCAAAAGACCGGGCAGGAAGGGTGGCGGCGATCGAGATTCTGGTGAATAATGCTGCTGTCAAAAATTTAATTCGTAATGAAAAAATCCATCAAATTGCAAGTGTGATGCAGACGAGTAAATCGGCTGGCATGCAAACGATGGAAATGTCGATTAAACAATTAGTGGAAGAAGGGAAGATTGATTCTTATTCTGCCCTCCCTTATTTAGAAGAAGGAATCATCTAATGCCAGTTTTTCACTATCAGGGTAGAGATCGGATGGGAAGAAAAAAACAAGGGAAAATGACGGCGGACACACGAAAAGAGGCGGTCACAAGGCTAAGAGAAACAGGGATAGCTGTGACGAGTATTGATGAACTAAAGGGCATTTTATATAAAGAAATCTCCTTGGGTAGAAAAAGCATAAAAAATCGTGATTTTATTATATATCTGCGCCAGTTTTCAACATTAATTCAAGCAGGGATCAGTGTTGTAGAGGCGACAAAGATTTTGGCGGAACAAACATCAAGTAAACTGCTGCGAAAAACATTAGAACATATTGTTCAAAGTTTAGAAGATGGAAACCCTTATTCTGAAGGAGCAGAAAAGCAACGAAATGTGTTCCCGCCTCTCTTCATAAATATGATGCGAGCGGGTGAAGCTGGCGGGAATCTAGAAGAGGTTCTGGAACGAATGGCAGTTTATTTTGAGAAACAGTATCAGACAAGGCAAAAAGTACAATCGGCGTTGATGTACCCAGCAACGGTTGGTTGCTTGAGTATTATTATTATCATTTTTATGTTAGCTAAAGTCGTACCCACTTTCGCCAATATGTTTACTTCATTTGGTAGTGAGCTTCCTTTCTTTACGAAGTTGATTCTCAATCTTGGTGGATTTTTTGAAAGGTTTTGGTGGGTATTTCTCTTATTAGCGGTTGGATTATATATCTTCATTCGCTATATACGATCCAATAGCGAGATGAAATACTATCTTGATTATTGGCTTTTAAGAATGCCTATCTTCGGGCAACTGATTCAAAAGGCGGAGATTGCAAGAATGACGAGAACATTAAGCTCGCTTTTCAAGAGTTCTGTGCCAATTTTGCAATCTTTAACAATGGTGGAAAAGATTTTAGGAAATGAAGTGTTAACCAAGGTGATGAAACAATCGCGACTTTCGATTGAAAAAGGCGAGTCCATGGCCATTCCGATGGAAAGACACTGGGCATTTCCACCGATGGTCACGCAAATGATCATCGTCGGTGAAAAATCTGGTACTTTGGATGTCATGCTAGATCGCGTCGCTGATTTTTACGAAATGGAAGTAGACAATGCAACAAATCAAATGAAATCTCTTATTGAACCCTTTCTCATTATCTTTCTAGCTGTAGTTGTTGGAGGCATTGTGGCAGCTATTGCCATTCCGATGTTCACTATATTTAACAAAATCCAATAAAAATGTTCAATATAGTAGAAAAAGTAGTTGTCAACTAGTGAATGAGTCTTATATACTAGCAATATATAAATAGATTGGAAACTGTGATTGATCATTTTTATTTGGGCACTTAAATGATCAGGAGTGAGTAGTGCAACCCGCCAATTTATGTTTAAATCCAAATTTTGGAATTTAAATATAAACGTGGCGGTTTTTTTGTATGAAGGACATGGGGACGGGGCTCCGCGACTTATTCATCGAGCTAATCTATTTAGCGGGTTTACTTATCTGTTCGAGAAGGCTTCCGAAAATCCGGCTCCGCACTGCCACCATTGTGATTAGGCGAGTGTAGCGTGCTTCATGACCGATCCTTCATAGTAACTGGTGGCGTTTTAACGCCCTTTTAGGTTTTGTATGAAGTTACAAGCTGTTTTATTACACCGTGTCATACTACATAAAAAAATGAACTGAGGAGTGAACGTACATGATTAAACGAGTAAAAGCATTGATTCATGATCAAAAAGGGTTAACCCTAGTTGAACTTTTGGCTGTCATTGTGATTTTAGGAATCATCGCAGCGATTGCTGTGCCGAGTATTGGAAAGATTATTGATAATAGTAAGAAGGATGCTCATCTTGCGAATGCACAGCAAGTGATTGCAGCAGCTAAATTGTCCGATGCAGCCAATGAGAAATTTGGAGCAGACGGGGAAATTACTTTAGCTGAACTTATTAATGGTGGGTATATTGATGCAGACATTAAGCCTAGTGCTAGTGCCTCTGATGTGTCTGGTCTTAAAGATCCAGATGGAGGAGTATACTCCGTTGGTGGTGTTATAGTCGAGGAAACAGCCGGTAAAAAATCATATAAAGTATATTTAGTAGGAAGTAAGCGGTCTGTTGGAGCTAAAGAGTCTCCTGTTCCATCTTCGGCTTTAGATGATCGAACGAAAGTTATATCTAATGTGAATTGATACATGTATTATGATACTCCCACTCCTTTCCGCAAGGAGTGATTTTTTTTATCTAATAATAATCAATCTGCTTTATCAATCAATTGAACCTTCACGGCATTATCTTATTTAAATCTATATAACTTCCTGTATAATAAAAGGAACAACATGACGTCAAAACTCCACATCCAGTATGAAGGAAGGCTTATTGAAAACGGGGAGACCAAAACTCCAATAAAAAGGGAGAAATCCATGACACTATTTATTTACAGCTACATAGGTATTTTAGGCTTAGTTCTCGGATCATTTTACAATGTCGTTGGCTTGCGGGTACCGGAGAAACAGTCAATCGTACGGCCGAGGTCACAGTGTCCAACTTGCAAAAGAACGTTGACAGCTACGGATTTGGTACCTGTGTTGTCATATGTCTTTTTAAGAGGAGAATGCCGGAACTGTCATTCGAAAATATCGCCGCTCTATCCACTTGTTGAGCTTTTAACGGGTTTATTGTTTATGCTTGCATTCTATGAATTTGGATGGACAGGTGAACTAGTAATCGCACTTACCTTCATCTCGTTGTTAGTCATTATTTTTGTATCTGATATTGTCTATATGATTATTCCTAATAAAGTGCTGTTGTTTTTTGTTCCTCTTGTTTTAGTTGTCCGTTTAGTCGTGCCATTAGATCCATGGTGGGATATGTTTGTCGGTGCGGTCGTTGGCTTTGGTCTGCTTTTTTTCATTGCTGTCATTAGTAAAGGTGGCATGGGTGGGGGAGACATTAAACTGTTTTTCGTGTTGGGCTTGGTTCTCGGCCTCAAGCTGACTCTCCTTACGTTTGCCTTGGCAAGCTTCTTTGGAGCATTGTATGGAGTGGCTGGCATGATACGGGGGAATTATAAGAAACGGCAGCCGATTCCATTTGGCCCATTTATTGCAATGGGTGCGTTGCTTTCCTATTTTTATGGAAATGAAATCTTAAACTATTACTTTACTATGTTTTATTGAAGCGGGTGATGAAGAGAGTGAGTGCATTTAATAGACAACATCGAGTTCATCTAGCCATTAAAGATCGGTATATTCGGTTTGTGGAATCTGGAAAAAAGCGAAAACTGCTAGCCTATGGGCAAAAGAGCCTTCCAGATGGTGTGATCGTTGAGGGGCAAATCAAAGATCGTGAAACGCTCGAACTGATTGTCGATGAAATGATCGATCAATGGAAGCTTAAAGGGAAAAAAGTTTCATTCTGTGTACCTGATTCAACAGTAATCGTTAGGAAAATTCATGTTTCGAATGAGATTCCAGATCATGAACTGAATGGCTATTTATATATGGAATTGGGCCAGAGCATCCATCTGCCTTTTGCAGACCCTTTAATCGAAGCTGTGCCTTTAGAAAAAGCGGCTGAAAACCGAGACGTGTTGTTATTTGCTTCAAGAGAAACCGTGTTACATGAATTTACAGAATTATTAAAAGGTGCATCTCTTAAACCTGATATAGCAGATCTATCAGTGCTATCGCTATATAGAATGTATTATCATCTAGGTCTTGCTAAGCAGGATGAGCATGTATTAATGGTGCAAATTGGGTTAGATGCATTTGTTTTATCTGTTTTTAACGAACATAAACCCGTTTTTTCGCGTCATTATCCTTTGGAATTTCATGATGAGCACTTTGAACTTTCTAAAAGCCGCAGTGGATCGGAATTTTATTCTTGGGTGGGTGCACCGAACGAATTAAACAGTCAATCTCAAGATATTACCATGGAAATCGAACGTTTCCTATCCTATTACCATTTCAATCTTACAAAAGGAAATCATCGTATCTCAAAGCTCGTTTTGTCAGGAGACCATCCTTGTATGGAAACTTTTTATTCGGATATACATACTGCGATTGAAGTATCCGTTCAGCCATTACTTGAACCACTATTTCAAACGAAAAAAGGAAGGAACATCCCTCCTGTATATGCTGAATGTATTGGACTAGCGTTAAAGTAGGTGTCAACATGCTTGTAGATATTAACTTATTACCTAAAAAAGAAAAAAAACGACGTACCGTTGTCTTCTTGATTTTGTTGACGGGGATTGTGCTATCGGTCAGTGGATTCTTCTTCATGACTACCTATCAAGCACAGAAGACCCGATTGGTAGAACTGGAGCAAGAGTTAACGTTGACTAAAGAATTAAAAGTCGCGAAGGAAAAAGAGCGAACTCAGAGTGTTGAGTCCAAATCTGTGCGTGAATTGACAACGGCGATTCAATGGGTTGAAGAACATCAAAGTTCAACCTTTTTCATCATGAGAACTGTATCTTCATTATTACCTGAACGAGGGTTTATCGTAGATTTTTCCTATCAAGAAGATGGGACTGTGCAGCTTACTGTTCGGTTCGATTCTTCCCGGGAGGCAGCTTATTACTTGAAAAGTATTTCAAATTCAGCCATTATTTCAGGAGCTAAGTTACAAACCCTTTCAACAGAGAAGCTTGGGGATGGTGTGACAGAGGAGCCTATCCTTCCACGTTACAATGCACAATATGAATTAACGGTGGACAAGGCAGCCATTCAAGCATCAATACATGGGGAGGTAGGGTCATAATGCTTTCCCGAAAAGTAGTGTCGTTGATTCTTACACTTTTGTTGCTTTTTTTTATCATAGGTGTGAGTGGCGTGTATTATTTTGAATATAAACCATTACAGGACAAAATGGCTAGTCTTAACCGTTCGATTACGAAGGAACAAGATGAGCTAGAAAAGTTAGATCAAAAAGAGCAGAAAAGTGCTGCCATTAATACGATGGCTCTACAACGGAAGCTTCCAGTGAGTGAACTTGTTGATCAATTTGTATTATTGCTTGAAGAAGTGGAAGTAGCATCTGGTAGTCTTATTACGAATCTAGCATTTACAGATGCCGAACAAGCAGGTGATTCGGTAGATGAATTAGAAGCTGGAAAACTTGAGACAGCAGTAGAAACATCAAATACAAATCCACTACCTGAAGGAGTAAAGAAATTAACAGCGGTCATTACGGTTGAATCACCAACATATCTTGAACTGGAATCATTTGTGAAAGGACTCGAGAAATTGGAGCGCCTTACAAAAGTAGAAAGCCTTCAATACACCGGACTCAAAGAAAGTAGTCGTTTAATGAACGCAGAAGATAGACTTACATTTAGTTTAACAGTAGCTACTTATTATTATCCTAAATTAGAAGAACTTAAAAATCAGCTTCCAAAATATCAGGAACCGAAACCAGCCAATAAGATAAACCCATTATTTGAAGCAAATCTTCCTCAGCTATCGGAGAAAAAAGCAGAGGGAAAATTGAACAAACCAGCTGAGCAAGATAAGGATACTGACGGGAAAATTGTTAAACGGAATCAAATAACATACAAAGTGTACACCCATAACGTGCAACCAGGAGATACCCTTTTTCAACTTGCTATTTTATATTATAATAGCCGAAACGGTGAAAAGGTGATTAAAGATTGGAATGATCTGAAACAACTTGAAGCGAATACGACAATTGAAATTCCTGTTCCTACTGATGGCAAAAATTGACGAAAGCTATTGATAACAAGACGACAAAAGTCTTGTTATTTTTTTTTATTCCTATGATAGGATGGAAAAAAATGTGCGTAGGGGGCGAAAAAAATGGACAACCCAGAAAATAAAAAAGGAATCACCATAAAAATTAATGGCGAGGAAAAGCCCTTGGTTGAAGATGATCGTAGTGATAGCGTGACAGTAGCTGAAAATCAAACTTCTGCAGCAATGGAGCCAGAGGATGAAAGCTTTGATTGGGTATTTCCTAAGGACGAGGGTGTATTCTATCAACCCGCCACTTCTACGAAAAAGAAAAATCCAACGATCCTCGCATTTGGCGGTAAATGGAAAAAACCAGGTAATAAATCGGGATACTCTCTTAAACTTCCATTTTTAGCTATTTTATTTGCGGTGATTATAGGTTCAAGTCTAGGTTTAATCGTGTTGAAAGCAATTACGGCTGATAAAGAGGTAGCGGCTGTCCCTGTTGAATCTAAGATCCCTAATGAGCCTGTGAAAGATGAAAAGAAAGGAGCGGCTGTACCTACCATCCAACCGCTAACGGCTTTCCTTGTTCAAGGTGGTTTGTTCAGTAATGAAGAGGCAGCCAAGCAAATTCAGGAACGAGTTATGGATAAAGGTGTACCTGCGGAGGTATTGAAACAAGATGAGAAGTATTATTTGTTTTTAGGTTCAGCTACAAATCTTGATGAGAGTAAGCAACTTGCTGTTTTCTTTAAAAGCTATGATGTGGAGGTGTTTTGGAAAGAGCTTACCCTTAAGCCTGGAAGTGCGGCAAGCAGTAACGCAGCCATTATGAATAAAATGATTACAGTCTATCAGAACTTAACAAAGGCATCTAGTGCACAACTATTAAATCCGACAGCAACCACCGATATGAAATCTTTACAAACAGAACTTGAAGAACTTAAAACCAAGGTGAAAGACGATGCACCAGCAGGTCTAAAAGCCGCCTATTCTGACTTGAGCTCTGCCACCGATTTAATCAAGCAATACCAAAGTACTAAAGAACCCTCTCAGTTACTAAAAGCCCAACAAAAACTGCTGCAGTTCTTGAATTCCTATCAAATCTGACATAAAACGACTATTTCTCGGGAAATAATGAAGAACCAGACCTACTTTCGTGCTTTACTGCATGAAATGGGGTCTGGTCTCCATAATAAAGTGTAGACTTTTCCATGAAAGTGGATTGTTAGTTGAGTGATTATTTGGTACGATTAGAATGGACTCCCGGCCTGCAATGATATTTTTTATAGTAAGGAATGTGATGTAGTATGCACCCATTGATTTTAGCCTCATCTTCACCTCGTCGTAAGGAATTGCTGCAAGTACTTCAAATCCCTTTTCAATCTGTAGACGCGAATGTTGACGAAAGCATCGAACCGAATACGGCGCCATCTGATGCCGTAAAAGAGCTGGCTCACAGAAAAGCAAAAGCAGTTGCTGCGAATCATCCCGACTCTTGTGTGATTGGCTCTGATACGGTTGTAGCTTTAGACGGCTTGATATTAGGCAAACCGACTGACCGTGCAGACGCTAGAAGAATGCTACAACTGCTAGCTGGAAACACGCACTTCGTTTATACAGGTGTTGCGCTCGTTCAAGGAAAGAAGAGCCAAGTATTTTTTGAAGAAACAGAAGTGACGTTTTGGGATCTGTCAGATGCAGAGATTGAAGGGTATCTTGATAGTGGAGAACCGTTTGACAAAGCAGGAAGCTATGGAATCCAAGGTTATGGTTCACTATTTGTCAAAAAAATTCATGGCGATTATTTTTCTGTTGTGGGACTTCCCGTTTCAAGATTGTCTCGTGAACTTCTGGCGTTTCAAGCGGAAAACGAGTAATCCGTTCAAGCTCTCTGACAGGAATCCATCTAAATGTAATAATGAAAGGATGGTTATTTTGTCAGAAAAAATGCTAATTCGAGATGTTCCGAAAGATGAGAGGCCGCGCGAACGATTTATCCAAAACGGCCCTCAAAGTCTCTCCAATCAGGAATTGCTCGCAATCTTACTCAGAACAGGAACGAAAGACGAATCCGTTATTCAGCTGGCCAATCGTTTAATCAATACGTTTGAAGGCCTGCGTATGTTAAAAGATGCGTCCATCGATGAAATCACCGCCATTAAAGGAATTGGTGAAGCAAAGGCCATTCAAATTCTAACTGCAGTTGAACTTGGCAAAAGAATTACTCAATTGAACTATCAAGATCGCTACGTAATCCGTTCCCCTGAAGATGGCGCGAACTACTGCATGGAAGAAATGCGCTTTCTCTCACAAGAACATTTCATCACCCTTTACCTCAATACGAAAAATCAAGTGCTCCACAAACAAACGATTTTTATTGGCAGTTTAAATGCCTCGATCGTGCATCCGCGCGAGGTCTTTAAGGAAGCGTTTAGAAGATCTGCAGCCTCTATTATTTGTCTACATAATCATCCCTCAGGTGACCCCTCGCCAAGTAGAGAAGATATAGAAGTTACCAAGAGATTAGTCGAATGTGGTAAAATAATAGGAATAGAACTTTTGGATCATATTATTATTGGCGAACATAAATTTGTGAGTTTGAAGGAAAAAGGCTATTTGTAACACTATCAAAATTCCTGATGATGCGGTATAATAATGTTTATGATTTTTTAAGGGGAACATTATAAATTTTTGCATTTTTGAATATTGACCATTTAAAATCTTACTATAAAAAGTATTTTGTGTATGAAAGGGAGAAACCAGTATGTTTGGAATAGGCACAAAAGATTTGGGAATCGATTTAGGAACGGCGAACACGCTTGTTTATGTTAAAGGGAAAGGTATTGTCGTCCGAGAGCCGTCTGTCGTTGCGTTGCAAACAGATACGAAGCAAATTGTCGCAGTCGGAAATGATGCGAAAAATATGATTGGGCGTACGCCAGGTAATGTAGTGGCATTAAGACCTATGAAAGATGGCGTAATTGCTGATTATGAAACGACAGCAACGATGATGAAATATTACATGAAGGAAGCACAGAAAAAAGGTGTTTTCGGAAGCAAACCATATGTAATGATTTGCGTACCATCTGGAATTACAGCGGTTGAGCAACGTGCAGTTATTGACGCGACTAGACAAGCAGGTGCTCGCGATGCGTATCCAATTGAAGAACCTTTTGCGGCGGCAATCGGTGCGAATCTTCCAGTTTGGGAACCAACAGGAAGCATGATTGTGGATATCGGTGGTGGTACGACAGAAGTTGCCATCATTTCACTTGGCGGAATTGTAACAAGTAAGTCGATTCGAATTGCTGGCGACGAAATGGACGATGCAATTGTTAGTTATATCCGTAAAAATTACAACTTAATGATTGGGGAACGTACTTCTGAGAGCATTAAGATGGAAATCGGTTCAGCGGGGGATACAGAAGGCATTGAAAATATGGACATTCGTGGTCGTGATCTATTGACAGGCTTGCCGAAAACGATTGAAATCTCTGCTAAGGAAATTTCAGTTGCACTTAAAGATACAGTTGACGCAATTGTCGATTCTGTGAAAAATACGCTAGAGAAAACTCCTCCAGAGCTTGCTGCTGATATTATGGATCGCGGAATTGTTCTAACAGGAGGAGGAGCTTTACTGCGTAATCTTGACAAAGTAATTAGTGAAGAAACGAAAATGCCCGTTCTTATTGCCGAAAATCCGCTTGATTGTGTAGCAATCGGAACAGGTAAAGCGTTGGATCATATCGATAATTTTAAAAATAAAACAAAAGATTTACGATAAAAGCTTGAAGTGAGCATATTCAAAAGCTCCTTGACCCACATCGGATGAAATAAATTTGGAGTGCATTCAATTTCCGAGATAAACTTCTTTCATCTCGGTTAAAAACTGCCTATAATGGGGATTGAACACATTGGGCCACGTGCGGAATTCAGCCCAAGTGGACAATCCCTGTTTGTTTGAAAAATATCTAATTTGTAGTTTTCTCCCGCATAACGGAAAGTCAAGATCCCGTATAAAGGCTTAGAGGAATCGAAGAAGGGGTGAAAAACTCCCACAGATGGAAGTTTCACTTTATGTAGTCGTACATTTTTAATGAATTTTAGTGTTCAGCGCCAGGTGCCATTGGAATGATAAGCGAAAGTAGTGTTTCCTAGGCCGCGCCACTTATGCTTGTAGTTGATAAGCGGGTGCCTGGCGCTTTTCCAGACAGAGGTGTAGATTGTCATGCCACAGTTTTTTAACAAAAAATTAATCTTGTTATTAGCAGGAATTATTGTTCTTGTGGCATTAATCGGGTTTTCAATGAGAGAACGCGAAACATTGTCATGGCCGGAACAATTTTTTAAAGATACAACAGGATGGTTTGCAAATGCTTTTGATAAACCAGTTTCAGCTGTTACCGGACTTTTTGAAAATCTGAACGATCTGCAAAATACATATGATGAAAATGCAAAGCTTAAAGCCCGTTTAGGTGAATATGTGCAGATAAAAACAGAAGTCCAAGCATTGAAAAAGGAAAATGCAGATTTACGGAAAATTCTTGATAAGGAAGATGATTTGAGTAAGTATTCGCCCATTCAAGCGACAGTCATTGGCCGAAATCCAGATCGTTGGAATGAGTTAATTACGATTAATAAAGGCGAGATGAATGGGATAGAAACGAATATGGCAGTCATTACAGCGGATGGATTAATCGGTAAGATAAAGAGTACGACTCCTACTACCGCAACTGTACAGCTGGTTAGTTCCGGAGATCCGAATAATAAAATTTCAGCCTCTATTGTACAACAAGATGCAGCGAACGGAATCATCGAAGGGTATGATGACAAGCAAGGCTATTTGTTAATGAAGCGGATTCCATTTGATAAAGAAATAAAAATTGGCTCGATTGTAGAGACATCAGGACTTGGCGGCGTTTTTCCATCACGATTAATTGTGGGGAAAGTTGTCGAAGTGAAAGTGGATCAAAACGGCTTGAATCAGACGGCATATCTCGAACCTGCCACGGATTTTTATGATATAAAAAATGTCATAGTCGTCAAACGTGAAGTTGTAGGTGACGAAGAAGCGAAGGGTGAGGGTAAAGAATGAAGAGACTAATCCTTCCTCTCACTGCCTTTCTTTTCTTTATCATGGAAGGTTCATTCGCAAACCTACTTGCTGGCGATATATTCGGCGGTGACAAAATTATTGTGCCGAGGTTCATTATGATTCTTGTCGCATTCATTACCATTTATGGTTCGCGAAGAACGGGTATGGTATACGGCTTCATACTAGGTATAATGTATGATGTCGTATATACAGAAATATTGGGCATTTACATGTTCATGCTTCCATTTTTTGCTTACCTTATTGCGAAAATCATGAGGATTTTTCAGTCCAATCTGCTAGTGACCATTCTTACTTCGCTCGTATTTATTACGCTTTTAGAAGTGATTGTCTATCAAATTAATCTTCTGATTGGGTTTGCGCATATGGAGTTTAATACTTTTCTGGAAATTAGGCTTGTGCCAACTCTCCTGTTAAATCTTGCTTTTCTCATTGTTTTTTCTTATCCGTTAAAGCGTATGATTGAGAAACAGGAACTTGAATCAGCTGGCGAGTAAAAGTTGGCTTACTCATTCCTAAAGTACATAGTCTCTTCCTATAGAAGATAGGTAGGGCTATCCACTCTTCATAGAGCTTGTTCGGCTTCAATGTAGGCTTGACTTTGTCTAACCTTACACTAGCCATGCGGTGACTTACCTTGGCTTTAAGTGAAAAGCCAAGGAGTGGTGACGGTTTTTCTACTTTCATGCGCGTAGAAAAAGGAAATATCTCTAGTCATGTCGAATTATACTTTCATTGAGGTGAAACATGCGTCATGAATAAAAGAATTCAGCAAAATGTTATGATAAAAGGCACGAAAGATGGACTTACTCTTCATCTGGATGATTCATGTGCTTTTTCTGAGCTATTGAAAGAATTAGAATCAAAGCTTTCTGCAAATTATCAATTTCAAGAAAATGATTCGGGCATTGCCGTTAAGGTACATACAGGAAATCGTTATCTGCTTGAAGATCAGAAAAACAGTATCCGAGAATTGATCAGCCAGAAAAAAAAACTGGTTGTTGATGAAATCATCTCCAATGTGATGACGAAGGAAGAAGCAAAGCGATGGAAGGATGAACATCAAATGACGACCATTGCTAAAGTCATTAGATCGGGTCAAATTTTAGAAGTTGTTGGAGATTTACTGTTGATTGGAGATGTGAATCCTGGCGGGACAATTATAGCCGGTGGAAATATTTTCGTGATGGGTGCTCTTAGAGGGATAGCGCAAGCAGGGCATAACGGCAACCGCCAAAGCTTTATTAGTGCTTCCGTCATGAAACCATCACATATAAGAATCGCGGATAAGATCATGAAAGCACCTGACAAATATATAGCAGATGGCCATGTGATGGAGTGTGCTTTCGTCGATGAAACGGGCCATATTATTGTGGAAAAAATTCAAGCTATTAAGAACCATAGACCGAATTTTATTAGATTAGAAGGGGGACTCTAATCGTGGGAGAGGCAATAGTTATTACATCTGGAAAGGGTGGGGTGGGAAAGACCACAACATCCGCAAATTTAGGTACATCGTTAGCTCTTCTTGGCAAAAAAGTATGT
This sequence comes from Peribacillus sp. JNUCC 23, assembly GCF_053653995.1. Next base: position 3,297,511 of record NZ_CM132202.1, on the reverse strand, counting down.
TTGATTGATACAGACATTGGTCTTAGAAATTTAGATGTAGTCATGGGACTAGAAAATCGGATTATTTATGATTTAGTTGATGTTGTAGAAGGGCGCTGTAAGATACACCAAGCATTAGTGAAAGATAAGCGCTTTGAAGACAGACTTTATCTTCTTCCAGCTGCTCAAACGACGGACAAAACATCCATTGTTCCTGAACAAATGCATAAACTTGTTCACGAATTAAAACAAGAGTATGATTATGTCATTATTGACTGTCCGGCTGGAATTGAGCAAGGATTTAAAAATGCGATAGCTGGTGCAGATAAAGCGATTGTCGTAACCACTCCAGAAAAATCAGCTGTCCGTGATGCGGATCGGATCATTGGGTTGCTTGAAAAAGAAGAAAATATTGAATCGCCAAAGCTCATCATTAATCGAATTCGCAATCATATGCTGAAGAATGGGGAAATGATGGATATTGATGAAGTCACGACTCATCTCTCCATTGATTTGATTGGTATTGTTCTTGATGATGAACAAGTGATTAAAGCATCCAACCTAGGTGAACCAATTGCCATGGATCCTCATAACCGTGCATCCATTGCTTACCGCAATATTGCGAGAAGAATTCTAGGTGAATCGGTTCCGCTTTCATCCATAGAAGATGAACCAAAAGGCTTAATGGCAAAAATAAAAAAAATATTCGCAGGTTCTTAAACGAAAACTCCAGCATATGCTGGAGTTTTTGTTTTGAAGCAAGAGAACTTATACGTCGAAATCAGGAAGTATGCGTAAAATTGGGCTTCGGCTAGCAAATCTCGAATTTCGCTCGCAAAGTACAAATTCCGGCACGCAAACCTGCCAATCTGGCGCGCAAATTTGATTTCTAGCTCGTAATGCTTGAAAAGGAAAGTTGCTGCTCGTGTCAAGCTTGTTTTTACCTACGCCCCCTCCTTGTAACTGTCATAGTTCGGACAAGTACATCATACACTTGTACAAAGTAATTAGACGGGGGAGGACCAAAGTATGGATGATCGAAGAAAGAGAATTCAGGATCGGATTGCGAAGCGGAGAAAGCAGGCTGAACAAAACCAGCAAGGAGCATGGGCGAATTTGATTCAAGACGAATCGGATGGATATCGTCCCAATTTGTCGTATGAAAGCCCATCGCCTGGAAATGATTATCCCCTTTTTAAAAAAGAATGGTTTTTATTTAAAATTCTTGCAGCGGCTTGTTTGTTTTTACTCGTGGCCATTGCCTATAAACATCCGTCCACACAGCTTGATAAAGTGCGAGTTGTTGTGAAAGACACGATGAATCAAGAATTCCAGTTTGCGACAGTAGCATCATGGTATGAAGATACATTCGGGAAGCCAATTGCTTTTTATCCTGATAAAAAGAAAACCGAAACGGGGACCGTTGCAGACAATTCAGATCAGCAATCCGATCTTCCGGTTATTGGTAAAATCACGGAAAGCTTTGAGGTGAACGGGGAAGGTGTGTTGGTCGAGACATCCCAAATTAAAAACGTAGAAGCATTGAATGAAGGGATTGTCATGTTTGCTGGTGTGAAGGAAGGTTTAGGGAAAACAGTGATGGTTAAGCATGCCGATAAAAGTGAATCATGGTACGGTCAACTCGAATCAGTGGAAGTAAAGCTCTATGATCCTGTTGTAAAAGGCACTGAAATCGGGAAGGTGACAGCAAGTGAAGACGGTTCAAAAGGGACATTCTATTTGGCAATTAAAAAAAATGATCAATTTATTGATCCTAAACAGGTGATTTCCTTTGAATGAATTAGTAAAGCTGTTATGGAAAGTCAAAATTCATCCTACATTATGGCTCGTGATTGCGATTTCCGTACTGACTTCACATTTCACGCAAATGCTCATGTTTTTTGTCATTATTTTCGTTCATGAAATGGGCCATGCTACCGCTGCCCACTTCTTTAAATGGCGGATTAAATCGATTCAGTTGCTTCCATTTGGCGGCGCACTGGAAACGGATGAGTATGGAAACAAATCACTAAAGGAAGATTTGATTGTCATTTTGGCAGGGCCTGTACAGCATGTATGGCTTGTCGGACTTGCCTATTTGTTCTACTCACTTTCCATTATACCGTATGAGATGTATCAGCAATTCTTTTACAGCAATGCAGCCGTGATGATATTCAACTTGCTTCCTGTTTGGCCTTTGGATGGTGGCAAATTATTGTTTCTAGGTTTATCAAAGCGAAAATCCTTTCTTGATGCACATTCGTTTACTCTTCTTTTCTCAGCCATTTTGGCAACCGCCGGTCTGATTCTATCGGTTCTATTGATTTCTTTCAATTTGAACGTATGGATTATTGCCTGCTTTATCGGAATCACGCTTGCGATGGAATGGCGTCAGCGTTATTATGCGTTCATTCGTTTTCTACTTGATCGCCATTACGGCAGAAGTGTGGATTTAACAAGGCTTGAACCGATTCAAGTCGATGAGAATGAGATGATTTACAAAGTGCTGGAAAAATTTCAGCGCGGATGTAAACACCCAGTCATTGTGATGAAAAATGGTCAGGAAAGCGGTTCGTTAGATGAAAATGAGCTTCTTCACGCCTATTTTACCAATAAAATGACCAACGGGAAAATCGGTGAATTGTTATATGCGTATTAAATGTGATATTCTTGCAACACACATTGTTTGAAGGGATTTTATCATGAAAAAGCTAATTGCCAATTTATCTACACGAGAAAAAAGATACGCCTGTATAGAAAATGGACGTATCACTAAATTAGAAGTTGTGCCGCCCGATCATGCTAGTAGCGTCGGTAACGTTTACCTTGGTAAAGTGACGAAAGTTCTGCCAGGCATGGAGGCGGCGTTTATTGATTATGGAGAAAAAAAGAGTGGATTTTTGTATCGTGATGAGCTTCCATCTTATCAAGAAGCGAAACGAAACGGCACACAGAAAAGCTCGGTCAACCAGTACATACGTGAAGGGGAAAAACTGCTTGTTCAGGTGACCCGTGATGAAACGGGGACAAAAGGAGCCAAGTTGACAGGATTGATTGAATTTTCCAGCAATCATGTTGTTTATATTCACGGAATTGATTATGTCGGCGTGTCGAGAAAATTCAAAAGCCTGGAAAGTCAAAATCAATGGCGAAGTATGGCCTTTACACATAAGAAAGCAGATGAAGGGCTCATTATTCGAACAGCGATGGAAGGAAAAAGCGAGGCTGTATTTCTAAAGCAGCTACATACACAGCGAGAGAAATATGCCCAATTGCTCAAAAAAGCTACCTCATTAAAAAAGCCTACTCTTGTGTGGCGCAGAGATTCATTTCTTGAAAGTATTTTGACAGAAATGACCGATGTTCCAGGTGGGGAGCTTCATGTTGATGATTTCACTTGTTTTCAGGAATTGAAAAAGTGGCAGGAAGATCATGAAAGTGACTGGGCGATTTTTTATGAAACAGGACCGGTAAATATTTTTTCTCAAGCAGGCATTGAAAGTGATGCAGAGCAAGCGTTGAAGCAAGTTGTTCGGTTAAAGAATGGCAGCTATCTTATTTTTGAAGAAACGGAAGCCTTCACAGTTGTTGATGTGAATACGGGGAAATTTACCGGAAAAGCCCAGAAGGAACAGACGCTATTTGAAACGAATATGCAAGCGGCAAAAGAGATTGCTTATCAACTACGACTTCGGAATATTAGTGGGATTATCTTGATTGATTTTATCAATATGGAACAAGCCGAGCACCGCCGCGCGATTTTCGATATGCTGAAAACAATAACGAAACAGGATGAAATGCGTGTTCAATTGTTTGGTTTTACAGAGCTTGGGATTTTTCAATTGACGAGAAAACGAACATCCACTTCACTAAGCGAAAAATTAATGATAGCTTGCCCTACATGTCTCGGTACTGGCAAGGTGGATAGCGCAGAAACGGTTGCCTTCAGGCTCGAGCGTGAACTGATGGAACATCGCAAGCTTGAAGAGGAAGCCGTTTTGATTGAAGCGAACGATGCTGTAATAGCCATCTTGTTTGGCGAAAATGACTCTTACAAGCCGGTTCTTGAAGAGATGCTTCGCAAAGAAATTCTTGTCACGATTCTGCAAGGGAATGATCATCGATATGAAATTAAACGATTTGGAACAAAGAACGAACTGATGAAAGTACGGGAAAATCTATTGACATAATTCATGAATATATGATAATATCGTACTGTTATGTTTGTAGCACCCGTGCTACAACCGCTCATAGTAGGTTCACAAGCTTTTGCTTTTTGCAAAACGCCTATGATTGGCGAGTCTGAGACATTCAAGGAGGTGCAGGTATGTACGCAATTATTGAAACTGGCGGTAAACAAATTAAAGTAGCAGCAGGCGAAGCAGTTTACATTGAAAAATTAAATGTAGAAGCAGGCGACACTGTTACATTTGACAAAGTTTTATTCGTAGGTGGCGAAAACGTGAAAGTTGGTGCTCCACTAGTTGACGGCGCTACTGTAACAGGTAAAGTCGAAAAACAAGGGAAACAAAAGAAAATCACGGTTTTCAAATACAAATCGAAGAAGAACTACCACAAAAAACAAGGTCATCGTCAACCATACACTAAAGTTGTTATCGAAGCGATCAACGCGTAAGGCTGATTATTATGATCACAGTAACATTTAATGCTCCACAAAATGTAATCAAATCGTTTACGATGAGTGGACATGCTAATTTCGCTAAAAAAGGTTCAGATCTTGTTTGTGCAGGTGCATCAGCGGTTTCCTTTGGAGCTGTCAATGCGATTATGTCTTTAACGGATGTAAAGCCTGAGATTGAGCAAGGGCAAGACGGCGGATATCTTCGCTGTGTCATTCCGGATTCGATTTCGGATGATGCACAGGAGAAGGTACAGCTACTCTTGAACAGTATGCTTATATCACTTCAGACGATCGAACGTGATTACGGAAAATACATGAAAATTATCCTAAAACATTAGGAGGTGGAACATATGTTAAGATTAGACTTACAGTTCTTTGCTTCCAAAAAGGGAGTAGGTTCTACAAGAAACGGTCGTGACTCACAATCAAAGCGTTTAGGCGCTAAACGTGCAGATGGTCAATTCGTATCTGGTGGTTCTATTTTATACCGTCAACGCGGAACGAAAATCTACCCGGGTGAAAACGTTGGACGTGGCGGAGATGATACTCTATTCGCGAAAGTGGACGGAGTTGTTAAATTCGAACGTTTCGGACGTGACCGTAAAAAAGTAAGCGTGTATCCAGCAGCACAAGAAGCATAATCCTTACATCTTGAATAAGAAGGCTTTGCTTTAAAGGGTCTGATTCCTTCTATAAACACAATATATCGCGACATTTGCATGAATGGTTTGCTGTATATCGTGAAGAAGGGGTCTGACCCTTTTTTATGATTGAAAAATGGTTGAACATGCTCTGCCATCGTCCAAAGAACTTATATGTATGTGTTCAATAAGAACCGAGACTTTCCATGAAGGATCAATCATGTAGCACGCTACACTCACCTTATTATAATGGTGGCGGTGCGGAGCCGGAATTTGGGATACTTCCTTTAATAAAAATAGTATACCTGCTAAGTAGATGAGCTATATTAGTAAGTAGCGAAGCCCCGTCCTATGTCCTTCATACAAAAAGAGTTTTTTGGAAGCTGGTTCATGTAAGGATAATAATTAATCTCCTACTATCCGCACTTCACGAATATTTGATATAATCATAAGAAAAGTGGAAGGCGCCGTTTATTGGCGACAAGCGGAAGCACATAAATCAGGTGAAATGCTTTGCGCTAGCTACTTATCAAAATACGTAAGAAGTGAAGTTATTATCCATTTAGAAATACATGACAGAGCCTAATACGAAATAGTAGGAGTAAATCATTTATGGAAAAAGAATGGACAACCGTTGAAATTCTACGCCATTCACGACATGACTGGCTGAATAAAATTCAATTAATAAAGGGCAACTTGGAACTAAGCAAACCCGACCGTGTGAAGGCAATTATTGATGATATCATTATAGTGGCTCAGCATGAGGCAAAGATATCCAGTATAGATATGCCTAAATTTAGCGAACTTTTGCTGACAGCTAATTGGACATATAGTGTGTTTCAAAGTGAATTCGAAGTAATTGATCTTGTGCAAGGTACGAGCGTGTTGGACCAAATGATGTACGATTGGACAAAGAATTTTTTTCAGATTCTTGAAGAACAGCTGGATACTTATTGTGAAAATAGATTATCAATCAATATTGATAAAAATGTAAGTACCGATTTAATCCGATTTTCCTTTGATGTACAGGGAAAGATAAAAGATGTATCATCAATTGTTGAGTTTTTGCAGAATTCATTAGTGGATAATCAGAAGATAGATCTCGAGGAAGCGACAGAGCAACTTGTCTATTTTACGATGGATATTAAAATGAAACAGAAGACATCTTAGGATTACATACAGAGATAAGGAAGTGATAGCATGTTTATCGATCAAACCAAAGTATTTGTAAAAGGTGGCGACGGTGGGAACGGAATCGTTGCTTACCGAAGAGAAAAATATGTACCAATGGGCGGACCAGCTGGGGGAGATGGCGGGCACGGCGCGAATGTTGTATTTGAGGTAGAAGAAGGATTACGGACACTGATGGATTTCCGTTATCAGCGCCATTTCAAAGCACCACGCGGCGAGCACGGCATGTCAAAAAATATGCACGGCAAAAACGCTAGCGACATGATTGTTAAAGTTCCACCTGGTACAGTTGTTATGGACGAAGATACGAAAGAGGTCATTGCCGATTTAGTCGAACATGGTCAGCGTGCGATCATCGCAAAAGGTGGACGTGGCGGGCGTGGTAATTCTCGCTTTGCGACTTCAGCGAATCCAGCTCCGGAAATTGCTGAAAACGGTGAGCCAGGGCAAGAACGGAATATTGTACTTGAGCTTAAATTACTTGCTGATGCAGGGTTAGTTGGATTCCCGAGTGTTGGTAAATCAACCTTGCTTTCGGTTGTTTCTGCTGCACGTCCGAAGATTGCTGAATATCATTTTACTACGATTGTTCCGAATCTTGGTATGGTTGAAACGGAAGATGGCCGTAGCTTTGTTATGGCTGACTTGCCTGGTTTGATTGAAGGAGCTTCAGAGGGTGTTGGACTCGGACATCAATTTTTACGTCATATCGAAAGAACGCGCGTAATCGTTCATGTTATTGATATGTCAGGACTTGAAGGAAGAGATCCGTACGAAGATTATCTGACAATCAATAAAGAACTTCAGGAATACAATCTCAGACTTACTGAGCGTCCACAAGTCATTGTGGCAAGCAAGATGGATATGCCTGATTCAGAAGAAAATCTGCAGAATTTCAAAGAACAATTGACAGATGACTATCCAATCTTCCCAATTTCAGCTGTTACACGTGAAGGAATTCGTGAACTTTTATATGCTGTTGTAGATAAAATCGAAGAAACACCAGAGTTCCTGCTTGAGCATGAAGAAGAAGAGACAGGCGTTCACCGTGTCATGTACAAGCATGAATCAGCGCAAGATGAATTTGAAATTACACGTGATTCAGATGGAAGCTTCAATGTTTCTGGATTCAAAATTGAACGCTTATTCAAAATGACTGATTTCACTCGCGATGAATCGATTCGTCGTTTTGCAAGACAGCTACGTACTTTCGGTGTAGATGAAGCATTACGTAAGCGTGGAGCGACAAATGGTGTGACCGTCCGAATTCTGGAATATGAATTTGAGTTTGTGGAATAAGAAATAGTTTAGACAGTTTGTGATAACAGAAAGCTATAAGAAAATGACTTTTATAAAATTCGGAGTCATAGAGTTGGGGGTGCGAGCATGGCGAATAAAATTGATAAACGATTCTTCTTGGTCAGAGAAGATGTGCTGCCGGAAGCGATGAAGAAAACGCTGGATGCAAAGGAAATGATTGAAAGAGGCAAAGCTGAATCAGTCTGGGAAGCCGTCCAACGGGTAGATTTGAGTAGAAGTGCTTATTATAAATACCGCGATACCGTTTTTCCGTTTCATACGATTGTCAAGGAAAAGTTGATTACGTTATTCTTTTATTTGGAAGATCGCTCCGGAACTTTATCAGAGTTGCTGCGTGTCGTCGCATCATCCGGCTGTAATGTGTTAACCATTCACCAAACAATCCCGCTTCAAGGTCGAGCCAATGTGACGTTATCACTCGACGCAAGCGCGATGAAGGTTGGAGTGGATGAAATGATGACGAATTTCAGGAAAATGGAGTTTGTCGAAAAGGTAGAAGTACTAGGGTCTGGTACGTGATTGGTAGCCCCCATGCATTTTGTGTGCGTGGGGGTTTTTCTATAGAAAAACCCATAGTTGACGCATAACTCCCAAATCCGACGCATATTCTCATTTTCATGCAATCATTCTTGCATTTTTTCACCTTTTGTTGCAAAACTATTGTAAAATATCAGAATATAGCATAATATAGACATTATTTTCGTGAAAAAGGAGTTTGTTTACATGACATATGAAATTGCTTTCTTGGGCCCAAAGGCAACATTCACGGATTTAGCGGTTTCTCAGCTTTTTCCTGATGCAAAGAAGATCCCGATGCCGACGATTCTTGACTGTCTAGATGCAGTGGAAAAAGGAGAGGTGAAACTTGCTCTCGTTCCAATTGAGAATGCGTTGGAAGGTTCTGTCAACATCACGATTGATTATTTAACCCATGAAGCACAGTTGCCGATACGGGGAGAAATTATTATCCCGATTCAGCAACATTATATGGTTCATCCTACTCATAATGATCTGGCATTTAAACCGGATATCGTCTATTCCCATTCCCATGCGATCGCGCAATGTCATAAATTTTTGCATCGCGAGTTGAAAGGGATTCCTTATGAATATACAACGTCAACGGCAGCAGCGGCAAAAATGGTCAAAGAGAATCCAGAGCGGAAAATTGCGGCGATTGCCAATGAGATGGCAGCGGAGGAATATGGACTAGTCATCACGAATCGTAATGTTCATGATTATTCCCATAATCACACGAAGTTCGTTGTCGTTTCTCGTGAAGAGGTAGCCTATCATGGTCATTTGGCGGCGGAAGGTGGAAGGAAAACGACGCTTATGGTTATGCTGCCAGCGGATTATACCGGAGCGCTGCATCAGGTGTTATCTGCATTTGCTTGGAGGAAGCTGAATCTTTCTAAAATCGAGTCTCGGCCAATGAAAACGGGTCTTGGTGATTACCTCTTTATTATTGACGTGGAAATGGCAATGGACGAAGTGTTGATTCCAGGAACGATTGCTGAGCTAGAGGCATTGGGATGCAAAGTTTCAATTCTTGGTTCCTATCCTAGCTTCTCCGTTAAAAGTGGCGTCATGCAGAAGTGAATATTAAAAGAAAGAAAAATGAACGAGAAAACTAAAAGGGTCTGACCTCGCACTTTATATCAGTATGTAGTGTCTCATGAACGTATCTTATACTGTATTTAATTGTTGCGGGGTCTGACCCTTTGCTATCTAAGAGACATCTTTAATCAATAAGGATGTCTGCTTTCTTGAGTGCTGCCTCTGCTTCATTGAGGAGTTCCTCAGACGATGCGGCAATCGTATGTAAATGAATGCCGTTCGTCAATTCAGACAAATAGGCGGCTTTCGTTTGCGAAACTTTCTCCAAGAATTGCTGAACTTCCTTGCGATTGGCCACCATAATCGAAGCTGTTAAATCGCCGTACACGGGATGTTCAACTTTTACATCCTTTACCATAATACCAAGGTCAACAAGTAGATTTAATTCGGTTTCAGTGAGTGACGGATCATGATTGCATGCGACAGTGCGTTCATGCATGGTTGGCTTTTTTGATTGCAAATATATATAGCCTTGACTTGTGGCGACGATTGGCTCATTTCTAGCTTTGAGCAAGGTAATATCGCTTACAATCACTTGCCGGCTTACATTGGTCATTTTCGAGAGTGTGCTTCCTGTAATCGGCTGCTCGGATGTTTGCAGTAAACTTAGTAGTTTTCCCCGTCTTTCTTCCCCTAACAATTTCTTTCTTTCTGTCATTGTACCGCTCCTTAACGTAATTATCGATATCCCCAGTTTACCATAAGAGACTCCTAAACCGTAATAATGTCGATGATACCTTGACTTAGATTTTGAACATCATCTTCCGTTGTACTTTTGCCAAATGAAATCCGAATGAGCTGATGTGCGTCTTCTTCTGATTTTCCGAGTGCCATCATCGTTCTTGAAGGATCTTGTTTTCCGATTTGACAAGCACTTCCTGTTGATACACTAAACCCCATTCGATTTAATTCCAGCAACATATATTGGCCTTGTAAACCTCTACACGTAAGCGCAAGAATGTATGGCGATTGGGAGGAAGATTCAATAACTTGAACATCCATAGTATGGTCGGAAAGCTGATTCAGGCAAAGATCGCGTAATGCTTGAATTCGAATGAACTCTTGCTTTTGCTGGTCTACAAGAGCGTTCGCTGCCGTAATAAAGGCGGCAATGCCAGGAACATTGACTGTCCCAGCACGAAAGCCTGCTTCATGTGTCATATTGGGAATCGGTGGGGTAAGCTCGCTAATTTTGGGGAAAATTACGGCACCAACGCCCTTTGGTCCATACACTTTATGACTAGATATACTAAGGCTATCGCAAAGCGCACATATGGATTGAAGCGGAAACTTCCCAAACGATTGTACACAATCGACATGTAGGAAAATTCCTCGTTCTTGTGTGATCTGACCAATTTCTATAATCGGTTGAATGACGCCAGTTTCAGAGTTGATATGCTGAACAATGACCATGCATGTCCGTTCATTTATACATTCACATAGGTGATCTACATCAACTCTTCCATCTTCCAAATGCCGTAAATACGTGACTTCATAGCCGGTTTCTGCAAGTTTTTTCACGTAATTTGCTAAAGAAGCGTGTTCCGTTTGACTGATTATGATATGGTTTTGCGTTCGGTTTTGTGAAGCTAAAAAAGTCTCTAAGGCAAGGATGTTACTTTCAGTCCCACCACTTGTAAAGACAACACTCTCTTTTTTTACCCCGAGAATTTGGGCAAGTTGTTGCCGTGATACATCAAGCAGTCCAGAAGCATCAGTCCCGATATCATGAAGGCTTGCGCTATTGCCGAAGTAACGTTGTGAAGCTTCGATCCAGATCTTCATTGCATCAGGATCCATGGGTGTTGTTGCTGCATAGTCAAAATATTTCAATATGTCCACATCCACATTCTTAGTTAAATAGACTGCTAGAAAAAAACTCTTGTAAATCATTTAATAGTATGTAAAGATATGTGTCAAGACATCTGTTTGTACAGGAGGCGGAAATATGGACCCGGTGGATGTACTGATAGTCGGTAGTGGTGTTGCGGCTATGCAGACGGCGCTTAGAGCTAGCAAGACTAAACATGTGATACTCATCACAAAATCAGAGCTTAGACAAAGTAATTCCTATTTAGCTCAAGGTGGCATTGCTTGTGCGATCGCAAATGAGGATAAACCTGAGCTACATAAAATAGATACAGTTTGTGCTGGTCGCCATTACAATAATCGGCTTGCTGTTGAAAAGCTTGTGACAGAAGGTCCTGGCGTGATTCAAGAACTTATGCATTCAGGGATGGAGTTTGATTGTGACAAACAGGGCGTGCCATTGCTTGGATTGGAAGGTGCGCATAGTCAAAGAAGGATTCTCCATCGTCATGGTGATGCAACAGGCCAACATCTGATGGAACATATTTTGCAGCAATTAGCTAAATCTTCCATACAAGTGATGGAGTATACAGCGGCGATTGAATTAATTCTCGGACAAGACGACTCATGTATCGGCGTCAAAACGATGAGCAAAGAGGGGAAAGTTGAATCCCTTTATGCGAAAGCAGTGGTGTTGGCAACCGGGGGCTGTGGATCACTGTTTCGTTTCACTTCCAATTCACCTACTGTGAGCGGTGATGGCATTGCGTTAGCTTTTAAAGCAGGAGCGAGAATTCGAGATATGGAATTTATTCAATTTCATCCGACTTTGCTTTACATAAATGGCAAAACCGTAGGGTTAGTGTCCGAAGCTGTTCGGGGAGAAGGGGCAGTGCTGATTACAGAAAGAGGGCAGCGAATTATGAGCGATGTGCATCCGCAAAAAGAGCTTGCTCCCCGTCATATTGTCGCGCAAACGATTTATGCTTATTTGAAAAATGGCGAACAAGTATATCTAGATATTTCGATGATTGCTGATTTCAACAAACGGTTTCCGACCATTGCAGCGCTTTGTGAAAATAATGGGCTGGATCTAACAAAGGCGAGGATTCCGGTTGCTCCAGGAAATCATTTTTTAATGGGTGGCATTGAAGTAGATGAATGGGGAAAAACGTCTGTTCAAGGGCTATATGCAGTAGGAGAAGTGGCTTGTACGGGTGTTCATGGTGCGAACCGCCTTGCGAGCAATTCTCTGCTTGAAGGACTCGTTTATGGCAAGTTGTTAGGCAAGTATCTTGCAGAAGCACCTGAACGAGTTTGGCCTGTTGAAAAAAAGGAAACAAAACGAGCGGAATCGCAACTCGTTTTACCTAATCTAACAGAGATACAAGCAAATATAATGAATGATGCAGGAATCGTTCGTAATCAAGCGAATCTTTCCAGGCTACTATTGTGGCTGGAATCATTTGATCTGAAAGCATTATTGCATGTTGATGTGACAAGGCTTTCTTTAGGTGAACTAGATAAAATCAACGCGATAATCGTGTCGTGGTTGATTGCTTATTCTGCATTAGAGAGAACCGAAAGTAGAGGTGGTCATTTTCGAACAGACTATCCGCTTGAAAATAATGAGGAGTGGCGTGAGGAATCTGTTGTACTTGACCGAAATCGAGCCATCCATCCATTGAAAGGTCGGGAACTTTATGAACAAATTAAAGCTTAAGCAAGTATTGGAAGCATTTTTCATAGAAGACATCGGTGAACGTGATGTAACGAGTGATACATTGTTTGCTAAAGATGAGCGTGGCACATTAACGTTTTTAGCGAAGGAAAAAGGTGTTTTTTCAGGAAGTGATGTGATTAAGACCGGCTTTTCTTTACTGGATGAGGATGTGTTGATCGAGCTTTTCGTACAAGATGGCGAAGCGTTTGAAGCAGGCTGTACACTCGTTTCCATCACGGGCAACATGGCAGCACTGCTGAAGGGAGAGCGGGTCGTTCTTAATTTAGTGCAAAGAATGTCTAGTATTGCTACGGCTTCTAGGCAAGCTTGTACCTTATTAGAAGGAACGAAGACGAAAGCTTGTGATACACGAAAAACAACGCCAGGCCTGCGGATGCTTGAAAAATATGCGGTCCGTTCTGGTGGGGCTTATAATCATCGCTACGGATTATATGATGCTGTCATGATTAAGGATAACCATATTTCTTTCGCCGGATCAATCACAAAAGCAGTTGAAATCGCGAAATCGAAGCTTGGTCATACCGTGAAAATTGAAGTAGAAACAGAATCAGCAGAACAAGTAAGAGAAGCAGTGGCAGCGGGTGCTGATATTATTATGTTTGATAATAGAACGCCAGAAGAAATTGCAGACCTTGTCAAACTCGTGCCACCCCATATTATAACGGAAGCATCTGGGGGCATCACATTGCACACTTTAGCCTTGTACCGCGAGACAAATGTTGATTTTATTTCGCTGGGTAGTCTGACACATAGTGTTCGGGCATTGGATATTAGCGCAAAAGTAATGGAATGCGAGGAGGTTCTGTAATGAGTATTTTGGATATGGTACAAGCGTCAACCAATGTTTTACCTGAAACGTATAAAACAATGTCAAACGAACAAATGGAAGCCCGTGTTTGGGAAATTAAGAAAGAACTTGGTGGACGATTGTTTATTCCAGGTCATCATTATCAACGTGAGGAAGTCATTCAGTTCGCTGATGTAACAGGGGATTCCCTGCAACTGGCACAGCTTGCTGCCCAAAACCGTGAGGCGGAATCGATCGTGTTTTGCGGTGTTCACTTTATGGCGGAAACGGCTGATATATTGACAACACGTGAGCAAACAGTCATTTTACCAGATATGCGAGCAGGGTGTTCGATGGCGGATATGGCCGATATTGAGCAAACGGAACGAGCCTGGTCAAAGCTTTCGGCGATGTACGGTGACACGATTTTGCCACTTACCTATGTCAATTCAACAGCAGCCATTAAAGCTTTTGTCGGCAAAAATGGCGGAGCGACCGTCACCTCATCAAACGCCAAAGAAATGGTGTCGTGGGCGTTTTCCGAAAAGCAACGAATTTTATTTTTACCTGATCAGCATTTAGGGAGAAATACCGCTTATGATCTTGGTATCCCTCTCGATAAAATGGCAGTCTGGGATCCATATAAGGATGAACTGATTTATGATGGAAACGTTGAGGATGTACTCGTGCTATTGTGGAAGGGACATTGTTCCGTTCATGAAAATTTCACAACAAAGAATATTGAAGCATTACGAAAAGAGCGTCCTGGGATGAATATCATTGTTCACCCAGAATGTCGCAGAGAAGTTGTCGAGAAGTCCGACTATGCCGGTTCGACATCTTATATTATCGATAAAATTGAAAAAGCAAGTCCCGGTAGTGAGTGGGCGATTGGCACAGAAATGAATCTTGTCAAACGGTTAATCAGCAAGTATCCAGATAAAAAAATCATTTCTTTAAATCCCAATATGTGTCCCTGCTTGACGATGAACCGTATTGATTTACCTCATTTACTATGGTCTTTGGAATCGATTGTAAATGGCGTTCGGTTTAATCCAATTGAAGTGCCACAAAAAATCGCCAAGGATGCCATTCTTGCCTTAAATCGCATGCTTGAACGTGCGTAAGCTTTGACAAATAACTTGTACTGCTTTGTAAATTAGCGTAGCTCTGTCCCTTATCGAAAGAATGTCTAAATGGCATTCTTTTTTTGCTATTTCCTAAGCCACGAACGGGGTTACGCTCATAAAAACGTCACCTCCCGCATAAGTTTTGATGATAATGATAGCAATTTGCCTAATGCGTCATAGTATATATGGACTTATGCATAGGAGGGGTTTGCAGCGTGAAAATTCATATAGTCCAAAAAGGTGATACCCTTTGGAAACTATCAAAGAAATATGGGGTAAGTTTTGAAGAGCTTAAAAAGGTCAATACACAGCTCAGCAATCCAGATATGATGATGCCTGGTATGAAAATAAAAATTCCCGGAGCAAGTGGGCATGCCGCGAAAGATGGGCACCATCATGCGAAAATCAATTACGGTACGAAGGCCGGGGCTGTGGAGCAACATCCTATCATGAAAGAACAACATGTTGTGAAGGAATACCCGATCGTGAAAGAGCAACCAATCGTGCAACAACCAATCATGAAAGAGCAACCAATCGTGCAACAACCAATCATGAAAGAACAACCAATCGTGCAACAACCAATCATGAAAGAACAACCGATCATGCAACAACCAATCGTGAAAGAAAAACCAATTGTAAAAGAAAAGCCAATCGTGAAAGAGAAGCCGATTGTGAAAGAGAAAGTAATCGTGAAGGAAAAACCGATTGTCAAAGAAGTGCCAATTCCTCAACCGGTTATTCCAGAAATTGATATTAATAACTATTATATGGTGAATATGGCGAATATGAATGTGCAAAAGCCTGTTGTTCAGCCACAAATGCCGGTAATACCTAAACAGCCAAAAAAGGTGCTTCCTAGTTATGAAGTAGAAGAAATTGTTGAATCCATGGAAGTTGAGTGTGTGCAGGAGGAAATTCCCGAAGAGGAGTGTAAGCCTATTACACCTATAATGCCAGGTACTGGTTTTTGTTATCCACCACCACCTAATCCTTGGGTCTATGCACAAATGCCTGGTATGGTAGCGGGCGCGCATAGCATGCCGAGTCCAAACGGGTATGGCTATCCACAGCAGCCGGTTTACGGTATGGGCCATCAAATGCCACAGGTTGGATCTCATCATCATCACCATATGGACGAATCATCATCTGATGACGTGTATCATCACCATCATTACTATGGAAACGAGAATATACATGGAGTCATGCACCAACAGCCTTATCAGCAAAATCAGGGTGGCTATCAGGTTCCGTATGCAAAACATGATTCCTCTGATGAGTCACATGGTGGAGTGATGGGATCTTCATACAATCCATATACACAGCCACAATACGCACCAGCTAGTCAACCGTTAGCAAATAAAAAATCAGATTGTGGGTGTGGTCCGAAGCTTGTGGCGCAACCATATAATCCGAATCAGCCGGGCTATGCAATGGACTCTGGGCATCATCAAGCTATGAATCCACAAGTACATCCCAATATGTCCGGCTACGACCATATAGAATCGGATGTGGAATCCGATTCTCAAGGTCCCCATATTCCGGTAGCACAACCAGGATACGGTGGTCAAGGGGGACATAGCGGAACACCAGGCTATGCAATGAGCCCTGGACATCAACAACACGCCACATATCCACAAGTAAACCCTAATATGTCCGGCTACCACCATATAGAATCGGGTGTAGAATCCGATTATCAAGATAGCCACATTCCGGTAGCACAACCAGGATATGGAGGCCAACCAGTTGGAGGTATGCCAGGATATGGAGGTCAACCAGTTGGAGGCAATCCAGGATACGGAGGTCAACCAGTTGGAGGTATGCCAGGATACGGAGGCCAACCAGTTGGAGGCAATCCAGGATACGGAGGCCAACCAGTTGGAGGTATGCCAGGATATGGAGGTCAACCAGTTGGAGGTATGCCAGGGTACGGAGGCCAACCAGTTGGCGGCATGCCAGGGTACGGAGGCCAACCAGTTGGCAGCATGCCAGGGTACGGAGGCCAACCAGTTGGCAGCATGCCAGGGTACGGAGGCCAACCAGTTGGCGGCATGCCAGGGTACGGAGGTCAACCAGTTGGCGGCATGCCAGGATATGGAGGTCAACCAGTTGGAGGTATGCCAGGGTACGGAGGTCAACCAGTTGGAGGTCAACCAAGTTTCAGTGGCCAACCCGGACCAAGTGGCCAATTAGGATTTGGTGGTTATCCGGGATATGGAGGCCAACCAGATATTATGCCAGGACGTGTAAATGCACCACAAACATTTGGACGACCGACATTCGCTGACGAAAGTGATGGATATTAAAGCAAAGGGAGACAGTGTATTTTACACTTGTCTCCTCTCTCATTTGCAGAACCATATGATTCATCCATTGAAAATTGAACATTTGCGAAGCTCTGTTTACCTCATTCATTGTAACAACCGATTATTTATCATAAAAGGGTTTGATTCGATTCAAACATTGAACAATCAAAAAGAATTGACTCAACAATTAAAAAAGAATGGGTTTCATACGTATTCATTTTTGGAAGATCTAGCCGTATTGGAATATGACGGTCAAGTATTCGGAGCAATCGAGTATATTCAGCCATCATCGGACCGTTTTCATTTTGGCAGTGAAAAAAATCGCCTTGAAGGATTAAGTGTACTTCATACATTTCATACTAGTACCGGCTCAAACTTAACGAATAAACTCAGTTCTTTTAATCAAATTGCTAAATGGGAAGAACGATTGGGGATATTTTGTAACTATCAGCCGATTATCCGTGAGTTTGTTGCTGAACCAATATTCTCTAGTTGGATAAATTGGGCCAAGTGGGCATTGACAGGTATGAAACAGCATGAAATAGAGCTGATGGCTGAGAAGACAGTCATCATTCATGGCGATTGTGCCCACCATAATTTTTTAAGAAAGCAGGACGGAGAACTTGCCCTTCTTGATTTTGACCTAATTGCTTACGCGCCGCCGTCAATCGATTATTTGCAGTATTGCAGTCGAATCTTACCTTTTTTAGTGGACCCGGCAAAAGAGCTATGGTCCTATCCAGAAATAGAAACATACAAAGAGAATAAAGCGTTTTTATATGCACTTACGTATCCAACTGATATATTTCGTGAATGGAATCGTCTGTGCAAAAATCATGTTTCCCATCATTCAGCACAGCTGCATAGAATATGGAAGGTGACGATCGAACAATTTGCGAAACGGATGAAATTCAATGAAGAGATTGCCAGTCTAGTCGAATCGCTTTGACAAGTTTCCTCTCGTCTGGGCGCAACTGACAGTGTAAAAACCTCAACTGAAATGGAAACTAATGTAGAGCATACGCTCATTCCATTTTAGAGGATGTTCAAAAAGTCCGGTAAAAAAAGCTGTCGAATTTCTTTGTCTCTCCGGTTCTCACGTATTACTGTGTGAGGACCGGAGAGACAATCGCTCCTTGAACTTCTCGGCTCTTTTTATCCTCCCTTTTTGAACACGCATTATTAGGAGGTTAACAAGTTGGTGCAGAAAAAAATACTCGTTCTCCCATGTGTCGTTTTGCTTGCCGGACTCATTGGTTGCACGGCTAATAATCAGGCTGGGGATCAGAATCAAGAGGATGTTCTAAATACGGGCGGCTATGATTCGAATGAAAAGGATAATTTAGTCCGGCAAATCACGTATCAAGCACCAATTGGACAGGTGGTACACGATTATAACGAAGCCAATCAAATTCAAGAAAATCTAACGAGAAATGGCGAAAACCCCACCATACCGAGATCGGATTATGGCAATGGGCTCCTATTTCAAGAGCGCAATTTCAGCCAGAAAGATCGTAATTACCACGGTCACATCACCCCACTAAGGACGAAATCGTCGTATTACAATGCGTATGAAGGAAGGCTTGTCGACGCCATCATGAAAAAAGCAAACAAAGTCGATCATGTGAAAGAATCATGCGCGATTGTCAGAGATCAAGAGCTCATTGTTACATTATTGCTTGACGATTATTCGAGGGATGCGGCAATTGCTGCTAAAGAAGAAGTAGAAAGTAGGGTCCAACCGATGGCTGGCAATCGTACCTTGTACGTCCTAACTGATCAAGGAGTTTATTATCGCACAACAGTGCTTGATAATAAACTTCGTGGTGGTGGACCAAAGGAACAGGTCATCTTGAACGTGGAAAATATGATGGAAACTTTAGGGGTACATGAGAACCATTTGAAATAATTTCAGAAGGGTCTGATCTCACACTCTATATACCGTTTATTATGTCTTATACACGTCATATACACGATATATAGTAGTTGTGGGGCCTAACCTTTTTTTATGGAACCGTTTTTTTATGAGTAAAATCCCTTTTACTGGCCAAACTATGGACTAAAAGATTCCATAGTTTGGCTAAAAGAGGTGATAGTAGTGAAATTGAAATTTGTCTTTCTTTCTATTCTTTTAACAGGAATCGCTTGGATCGGATCTGTTTCATCGGCAACTGAGCAAACATCCGTGATTACGCAAGCCTTGGAAAGAAAGGTCGTATTGCAGCGGGTGTATTTGGACGGTGAGATGAGTGAAGAGACGCGTACAGAGTCTATTTTAGCAATGGAGGATTTCTGGGCGGAATATGCAGGCTGGCAGCTCGTTGACCAAAATAATGAAGAAATCATCTTGAAGAAAAACGAGTCTGATATATCGCCGTTACTAAAGTCAAATGGTTTTTTTGGAATAAGTGAAGATGGAACATTTTCTATTTTCAACGGCAAGCCTGAGGAACAAAAAATCATTCAATCCTTTTTTCATATTGATATAGAGCGGTTAGAAGTGAAAATACAAGAAGAGCTCGTCCAAGGCATTCCCATTTTGAATAAGAATCAGTACGAAAAGGTGCTTGAAGTGTACAAGTCATATTCTCTTCCAAGTGGCGAAAAGTGAAAGTTTCTATTTATTCAATAAAGTAGGCATGTTTCGTTTAAGGAAAGGGAACGAACATGTCTGTTTGTGTTGTTTTTTTAAAAAATACATATTGCGATCTTGATAGCGATCATTTCTCTGCCTAGTCCGTGTTTTTATGGTAAAATAGGAGATAAAGCAAATTCAGGGAGCGAAGAGATTTGTATGATTATATAAAAGGTACGATTGATTATATTGGACCGGAATACATAGTAGTGGAAAATGGAGAGATTGGCTATCAAATTATGACGCCCAATCCTTTTGTCTTTTCATCAAGGGAAAAAGAAAAGGTGCAGATTTTCCTCTACCACCACGTCCGCGAAGATATCGCCGCGTTTTACGGTTTTGAAACGCGTGAGCAAAAAGCATTGTTCACAAAATTGTTGAATGTAACGGGAATTGGACCAAAGGGGGCGCTTGCGATTTTGGCTTCTGGCCAAGTCGAACAAGTGGTACAGGCAATCGAGAATGAAGATGAAGCCTTCCTTGTGAAATTTCCGGGTGTCGGCAAGAAAACAGCACGCCAGATCGTTCTTGATTTGAAAGGGAAGCTTGAAAACATTATTCCTGATGCTTTTCCGAATCTTTTCAATGATGGCCATGCTAAAGCTGTAAGAGCAGCTGGTTTCAGTGAAGCGTTAGAAGAGGCGACACTTGCATTGAAAGCACTCGGGTATTCCGAGAAAGAAGTGCAGCGGGTAGCGAAGAAGCTTCTGGATGAGGAAATGACGACAGAACAATATATTAAAAAAGCATTGCAAATGATGTTAAGATAAGGGGGGGCGAACATGGAGGAGAGACTGCTCAACCAGGAAGCTGAATTGAACGAACAATCCTTTGAACAAAGCCTCAGACCTCAATATTTAAAACAATATATTGGCCAAGAAAAAGTAAAGGCGAATTTAAGTGTTTATATAGAAGCGGCGAAAATGCGTGAAGAAACTTTGGATCATGTTCTTTTATATGGACCACCTGGACTTGGGAAAACAACCCTTGCTGTGATCATTGCCAATGAAATGGGTGTGAATGTCCGGACAACATCAGGTCCGGCGATTGAAAGGCCTGGTGATTTGGCGGCGATTCTGAGTGCGCTTGAGCCAGGTGATGTCTTGTTTATCGATGAAATCCACCGTTTGCCTCGTACTGTTGAAGAAGTGTTGTATCCAGCAATGGAAGATTTCTGTTTAGATATCGTCATTGGAAAAGGGCCGACTGCTCGTTCTGTAAGAATTGACTTGCCGCCCTTTACGCTTGTTGGAGCAACGACTCGGGCAGGCTCCTTGTCTGCACCATTGCGAGATCGTTTTGGTGTATTAAGTAGGCTTGAATATTACACGGAACCACAGCTTGCGGATATTATCGTGCGGACTGCTGTGATTATGGAAACAGAAATGGATCAACAAGCGGCAGGGGAGTTAGCACGACGCTCTCGTGGTACACCGCGGATTGCCAACCGATTGCTTAGACGAGTCCGGGATTTTGCCCAGGTTCGTGGAGATGGTACAATTACACGTGAAATGGCCGATTATGCACTTGAATTAATGCAAGTCGACCGTTTAGGTTTGGATCATATTGACCATAAATTACTTAAAGCCATTATTGAAAAATTTCGCGGTGGCCCCGTTGGTTTAGAAACGATTGCAGCGACAATCGGTGAAGAATCCCATACGATTGAGGATGTTTACGAGCCGTATCTCCTGCAAATCGGGTTTATCCAACGAACGCCAAGAGGTCGGATTGTGACAGAGCTTGTCTACAGGCATTTTCAGATTGAGCCATTAGTTGAGTAGATCCAGCCGATTTATATTTAGGCGTCTAGAGAATGATTTAATGATTTAGGAAGTGAAAAAGTTGAAAGTAGATTTATTTGATTTTCATTTACCAGAAGAATTGATTGCACAAGTTCCGCTTTTAGACCGTGAATCAAGCCGATTAATGGTGCTGAATAAAGAGACTGGTGAGATCGAGCATGAAACATTTAAGCAAATCACGAACTATCTGAACCCAGGAGACTGCCTCGTATTGAACGATACGAAAGTTCTTCCAGCAAGATTATTTGGTAGTAAAGATGGTACAGGTGCGAAGATAGAAGTACTTCTGTTAAAACAGCAAGATAATGATTCATGGGAAACGCTTGTTAAGCCAGCAAAACGGATTAAAGAAGGGTCTGTCATTGTATTCGGAGATGGCAAGCTTAAAGCCGTTTGCACAGGTGTGCTTGAGCATGGCGGAAGAATCCTTGATTTTAGCTATGAAGGGATTTTTTACGAAGTGTTGGATGAGCTTGGTACGATGCCATTGCCGCCTTATATTAAAGAACAACTGGATGATCAGGACCGCTATCAAACCGTCTTTGCCAGGGAGCGGGGATCAGCAGCAGCTCCTACAGCTGGCCTGCATTTTACCGAGCAGCTTTTGGAAAAAATCAAAGAGATGGGCGTTCATGTTGCGTTTATCACATTGCATGTCGGGTTAGGTACATTCCGTCCAGTGAGTGTCGACGATATCGACAACCATGATATGCATTCGGAATTTTATCAAATGACGGCTGATACAGCACAGATTTTGAATCAAGTTCGTTCAGATGGTGGAAGGATTATTACAGTCGGCACTACGTCAACTAGAACACTGGAAACGATCGCATCGCGTCATGATGGTGTTTTTCAAGAAGAAAGTGGTTGGACGAGTATCTTCATTCACCCGGGTTATGAGTTTAAGGGGATTGATGGCATGATTACCAATTTCCATTTGCCAAAATCAACACTGATCATGTTAGTCAGTGCGCTGTCTAGTAGAGAACATGTGTTACACGCCTACGAAACAGCCGTTTTAGAAAAATACCGCTTTTTCAGTTTCGGCGATGCGATGTTGATTATCTAAAGTGAAACGACCATCAGTCGAGGGATTACAGACTGTTAAACCGGGATAAAGTGAACCTTCAATCAGTGGGGGGCATCCCCCACTGATTGTTAGTTGAACCAATCGGGCTTTTACGGGCAGTTGTCTCCCACCTACGCTTCTTCGATTCCTCTAAGCCTTGAGGTGGGGGTCTTACTGCCCGTTAATGCGGGATAAAAATTTTTAAAAATAAAGGAGTTCTTGCTTTTGACTGCAATACGTTACGAACATATTAAAACTTGTAAACAAAGTGGTGCGAGACTAGGAATTGTTCATACACCACACGGCTCTTATGAAACGCCAGCATTTATGCCAGTAGGAACGATGGCAACTGTAAAAACGATGTCACCAGAAGATTTAAAACAAATGGGTGCCAATATTATTTTAAGTAATACGTACCATCTATGGCTACGTCCGGGTCATGAAATTATTAAGGAAGCGGGCGGCCTGCATAAATTCATGAACTGGGACCGTGCTATTTTAACCGACTCTGGCGGATTCCAAGTATTCAGTTTAAGCGACTTCCGAAAAATTGAAGAAGAAGGCGTTCATTTCCGAAATCATTTGAATGGGGACAAGCTTTTCTTAAGTCCAGAAAAAGCGATGGAAATTCAAAATGCGCTCGGCTCTGATATTATGATGGCGTTTGATGAATGCCCACCATTCCCGGCAACTGAAGAGTATATGAGAAAATCGGTTGAACGTACGTCGCGTTGGGCTGAACGTTGCTTAAACGCTCACGAGCGTCCACAAGATCAAGGGTTATTCGGAATCGTCCAAGGTGGCGAATACGAACACTTGCGTAAACAAAGTGCAAAGGATCTTGTTTCACTAGACTTCCCTGGCTATGCAATTGGTGGTTTATCTGTTGGTGAACCGAAAGATATTATGAACCGTGTGCTCGAATTTACGACACCGCTATTGCCGAGTGACAAGCCTCGTTACTTAATGGGTGTTGGTTCACCGGATTCATTAATTGACGGTGCGATTCGCGGGGTTGATATGTTTGACTGTGTCCTGCCAACGAGGATTGCTCGTAATGGAACTTTAATGACAAGTAATGGTCGGTTAGTTGTGAAAAATGCGAAGTATGCGCGTGATTTCGGACCAATCGATGAAAACTGTGATTGCCATGTTTGTAAAAATTACAGCCGTGCCTATATTCGTCATTTAATTAAATGTGAAGAAACGTTTGGAATTCGATTAACTACTTACCATAACCTTCATTTTCTGTTAAACTTAATGGAGCAAGTCAGACAAGCGATCCGCGAAGATCGATTGTTAGACTTTAGAGAAGAATTTTTTGAGCAATACGGTTTTAATAAGCCAAATGCTAGGAATTTCTAACTCAACAAAATAGATATTATTCAGAAAGGAGAGATAGTATGCAAGGTCTAGGTGGAATATTACCATTAGTATTAATGTTTGTTCTGTTTTACTTCTTATTGATTCGTCCAAACCAAAAGCGACAAAAAGCGGTTAATTTGATGCAATCAAGCTTAAAAAGAGGGGACAAAGTCGTAACAATCGGCGGCCTCCATGGGACAATTGATAGTATTGAAGATGCAACAGCTGTCATTAAAGCGACAGATGGAAGTAAACTGAAATTCGAACGTTCTGCAATCCGTGAAGTAAAGGAAAGCGCTCCGGAAAAAGAACTCGTATAATCAGAATGAAAAAACGGTTTCCAATGTGGAACCGTTTTTCTTTTGGTTATTATGTTTTACGTTTGTGAGGAGCTCATGTTCACCCCAAGAACGCCGCCCATCATCGCGGTCACAACGAAGCAGCCTTGATGAATCCATTGCTTCAGGGAGAATAGTGAGTCATGACCAAGATATTGGAACATTAGAATAATCAATACATAAAGCATCCCTGTTCCACTACCTAACAGCAACCCTTGTTTTTTCCCTTTGCCACCTGAAACAAAGCCACCAATAAACAATGTGATAAAAGAAAGTGCCATAATAATATAAGTGAGTGAACTTTCCGTAACACTCGTAAACCGCAGAATCATTGCAAAAATGAAGCTGAAAAGAATGACTAATATAAAAATGACGCCCACTCCATGCAAAATTGCAGTCCCCATTTTTCTTGTTTCGATTGTACTCCTCCCCCTTCAAAATGACTCAAGTCTTAAATAGGCCTGGATGTCTTTGTACAAGCATATTCGATAGACCTTAGTTTTAGACCAGAAGAAGGAAATGAAAATTGTAACAACCATTAGAGAGAGGCTGTTCAAAAAGTCCGGTAAAAATAGCTATCGAATTTCTTCGTCGGTCTGTCTCTCCGATCCTTAAGACCATCGCTCGCAGAACTGCTCGGCTCTTTTTATCCATCTTTTTAAACACGCACTATTATACTCAATGGTCATAAATAATTTTAAGACCTTAGGGCTATCCTAAAAGAGATTGTAATGATTGGGGGGCCTAGTTCATGAACGTTTATTTAACGGTAAGTTTACGCACAATTATCATTTATTTGCTCATTCTTTTGATTTTCAGATTAATGGGGAAGCGAGAAGTAGGGGAATTGAGTGTGTTGGATTTAGTTATTTTTATTATGATTGGCGAAATGGCGGTTTTGGCAATTGAGAATTTTGATAAACCGATTATGTATACCGTTTTGCCCATGTTGATCCTATTGATTATCCAAATTATTTTAGCCATTGTATCACTAAAAAGTCCAAAGGCAAGAAAAATCATCGACGGCTCACCGACACTCATTGTGAATAAAGGGAAAATAGATGAAGCAGCCATGAAAAGTCAACGCTATAATTTCGATGATTTGCTTATGCAGCTGAGAGCTCAAAATATTCTAAGTGTTAGTGATGTTGAATATGCAATATTAGAAACGTCAGGTGAGCTATCTGTGATCGAAAAAAAACAAGTGAAAAAGTCGGATAAAACAGGTCCTTTTCCGCTCATTCTTGATGGTGAATTACTAACATCTAATTTAAAATACATTAACAAATCTCCCGAATGGTTGATGAAGCAGATTGAGCAAAAGGGCTATACGGATATCAATCTCATCTCGTTTTGCAGCTATGTTGACGGTCAATTGTTTATTGATGAAAAATAAAGCCTCGCGCATTTTTTTCAGCGCCAGGCAAATTTTGCAAGCATTTGGCCAATAACTGGAATCCGCTGGAGTTCGGCTTTCTTTATTTCTCCAAGGAGTAGGAGAAGAATGCCGAACGTGATTCCCATATTAATGCATGAAATCAATAGTCGTGGTAACAAAGGTTGAGAAGCGAACAAGGTAAAATAAGAATAATGTCCACAGAATCCTGAGAGCAGTGTAATCAATACGGTAGATGCATATAAACGAAGATGAATCGTAACCGGAATAATTTTTAAAAGAGTCGTGAAATGTAGGAACGTGACTAATACAGTGCCCACAGCAATTCCAATTGCGGCACCCATGATGCCGAAGCTCTCTTTAGAAGCGAGAAACCAAATGGCTGCAATTTTGATAATTGAACCAATTAAGCTGTTTACCATCGCAGCTTTTGCCAAATTCAGTGCCTGAAGCATCGACTGCAGTGGCGTTTGAAAATAAAATAAAATGAAAAACGGCGCTAAAAATTTAATGAAAACAGCCGCATTATCAGATCCGTACATAATTTGTAAAATTGGTTCTGCGAGGACAAATAAAACGACTACAGCTAGGGCACCTGTTATCAAAGTAATTCGGATCGATTGTTGAAGTCTTCGCTCAATTAATTTGGTATCACCAACCGATTGGGCTTCGCTAATCGATGGAATGAGTGATGTTGCTAAAGACGCGGTCACAAAAGATGGCAGCATTAATAAAGGCAGGGCATATCCTGTTAGTTCCCCATATTGCTTTGTAGCCACTGATGCGGTTAATCCGGAAATGGCTAGGCTTTGAGCAACGACAATTGGCTCAAGAAACCATGCAACATTGCCGATGAAGCGGCCTCCTGTATTGGGTAAGGCAATTCCCATCAATTCCTTAAATGTACTTTTTCCAGATGAAAAAACGGAAAAGAAATTTTTGCGCATTTTAAAATGTTTCTTTATTTTAAACATGGTAAGTAAATAAACGAGAGAAACGAGTTCACCGATAATCGAAGCAAACATCGCGCCAGCTGCTGCGTATTCAATCCCATATGGCAGAAACGCTTTCGTCAAAACAGCAATGAAGGTAATTCGGGCAATTTGTTCAATCACTTGCGAAAATGCGAACGGCTTCATATTTTGCTTGCCTTGGAAATAGCCGCGAATCACCGATGAAATGGCGATAATCGGCACAATGGGTGCAATCGCCATTAGCGGCCATACCGTGCGCTCATCTGTGAAAAGCTGCTGACTTAGCCAAGGAGCAAGCAAAATCATAGCTGGTGTAAAAATCAGCGACAAAGTGAGCGTGCAAGCAATTGAAACAACAAGGATTTTCTTTACTTTTCGTTCATCACCCTTAGCATTCGCTTCTGCCACATACTTCGAAATCGCAACAGGTAAACCAAGTTGCGTAATATTGACGACAAGGAACAGGGTCGGAAGTGCCATCATATATAGACCAACGCCCTCTTCACCGATGAAACGGGCAATGACGATTCGATTAATAAATCCAAGAATCCTCGTAATCAAGCTCGCACCAAGCAAAATGAGGGTTCCTTTTAAAAATTTCGACATGCGATTCATCCCTGCCTTCTCAAAAAAGCTAATATCATATACAATTATCTATATGAAAATGTGGACAAAGCATGACTTAGTCTTCTAAAAAAAGCCTAGGAAATTAGAAAAGGTGAAGGGAAAATGAACCCAGTGGAGGTGTCTTTAATGGAAAAACAACATCCTTATCAGCGCTATTTTATAAAAGTGAAGCCTGTTTTACGTAACAAAGTGGAAGAATTACGGCTGCTCGGTTTAGATGACGTGAACGAAGATGAAGTATGGGAATGTCTTGTATTGAAAAAGTGGAAGAAACCGGATGCGGACATACGTATTTATGAAATCGTCCAAGACATTTTGACTCTCTCCAATAGTCAATTCATGACGTATAAAACGATAGAAGCTTATACAGCGCCCAATTTGTTTGAGGATTTATCAAGTGAAGAGTTGAAACAATTGCTCAAAGATTAATGTTTTGTAAAAGGGATAAACTTAAATTGACAGTAGTTTGTAATTGTCTCATAATAATGGTGTTGCAATTATTTAGAAATTTTAATGGGGAAATATGGCTATAAGCCTGTTTTCTGATTAGGTATGTTATACGCTTTTCATCAAACTCAGAACAGGATGAAACTTGTTCGATAGAACCCGTTTCTTTTGTAAGGATGCCGATCATACCGAACACTGAAACTATTGGGTAAGGCGTGTAAAAGAAAGGGGTCCACAAATCAATGGTAAAAAGAAGTAGAATCGTTGCGTTTTTTCTCATCTTACTATTCATTATCGCGACGATGGGCACAACTTCAAAAGGAATCTTAAGTAATATTAAGCTCGGTCTTGACCTGCAAGGCGGTTTCGAGGTTCTGTATGAAGTAATACCAGGTGAAAATCAAAAAGTTACTCCAGATGTACTAAGTAGTACCGTAGAGTCTTTAAACCGACGAGTGAACGTCCTCGGTGTTAGTGAGCCAGTTATTTCGATTGAGGGGAATAATAGGATTCGCGTGCAAATACCTGGTGTTGAAGACCAGAGTAAAGCTCGAGAAATTCTATCGACTCAAGCGAAGCTCTCTTTCCGCGATTACAATGATACATTGATGCTAACTGGTTCCGATTTAAAAGAAGGCGGTGCAAAGCCAACTTTTGATGAAAATAATACACCAGCTGTATCTGTCACGTTAAAAGATAAAAATAAATTCAAAGAAGTGACGCAAAAAATTTCAGCCATGCCTCAAGGTACGAATCTTTTAGCAATCTGGCTTGATTTTGAAGAAGGAAAAGATTCCATCAAAGGAAATCAGGAGAATATGATTTCCGCACCTGCTGTTTCCCAAGTATTTAGTACAGATACTGTTCAAATTACCGGGAACTTCACAGTGAAAGAATCAAAAGAACTAGCTGATCTATTAAATGCAGGTTCCCTGCCAGTTGAATTGAAAGAAGTGTATTCAACTTCAGTTGGCGCACAATTCGGTGAACAGGCATTAACTGAAACCATTTTTGCTGGAATCATCGGCATTCTGCTTATTTTCGTATTCATGTTAGGCTACTACCGCTTCCCGGGTTTCATTGCGGTTGTGACCTTAGCTGTTTATATTTTCTTAACATTACTAGTGTTCGATTGGATGAACGCGGTATTGACATTGCCAGGTATTGCTGCCTTGATTCTCGGGGTCGGAATGGCAGTGGATGCGAATATTATCACATATGAACGAATTAAGGATGAAATCAAACTTGGCCGCTCGGTGAAAGCAGCAGTGGCTGAAGGGACGAAAAACTCACTTAGTACGATTTTCGATGCGAACTTAACGACGCTAATTGCTGCAGGCGTATTGTTCTTTTATGGGACAAGCTCAGTTAAAGGATTCGCAACAACGCTGATCATCAGTATATTAATGAGCTTTATCACAGCGGTTTATGGAACACGTTTCTTCATGAACATGTGGGTGAACAGCAATATCTTTAACAAGCGCCCAGGCTGGTTTGGTGTGAACAAGAAACATATTCATGATCTTGCTGAAAAAATGGATCTGTATCACTTGCCAACTCGCTTTGATAAACTCGATTTTGTTAAAACAAGAAAAATATTTTACGGGCTTTCAATTGGTGTGACCATCATCGGTATCATCTTCCTGTTTGTTTTCGGCTTGAATCTTGGCATTGATTTCAGCAGTGGTACGCGTGTTGAAGTGACTTCACCTCAATCGTTAACAAAAGAAGAAATCAAAGGCGAATTTGATTCTCTCAAACTGAAGACAGAAGACATTGTCCTTGCTGGTGCAAATAATCAAACAGGTGTTGTCCGACTAAAAGGGGTTCTCGATAAACAAGAAATTGCTGACTTAAAGAGCCATTTCGTAAAGAAATATAAAGCTGAGCCGAATGTTAGCACTGTTTCCCCGACAGTCGGTAAAGAACTTGCGAAAAACGCCTTGAAAGCTGTCTTGATTGCATCGCTTGGTATCATCTTGTATGTTTCTGTTCGTTTTGAATGGAGAATGGGTGTACCAACGGTCATCGCGCTCCTGCATGATGCCTTTTTCATCATAACCATATTCAGCTTATTGCAAATAGAAGTCGATCTAACCTTTATCGCAGCCGTACTGACGATCATCGGTTACTCGATCAATGATACGATCGTGACCTTTGACCGGATCCGGGAAAATCTGCGTCATAAGAAGAAAATTAAGACCGTGGAAGAACTTGAAGAAATTACGAACATCAGTATCCGCCAAACATTAACACGCTCCATCAACACCGTATTAACCGTGCTTGTTGCTGTTGTCGCATTGTTAATCTTCGGCAGCGATGCTATCCAAAACTTCGCACTTGCACTCCTTATCGGAATGCTTTGCGGCGTCTATTCTTCACTTTTCATCGCTTCTCAGTTCTGGCTTGACCTGAAAGCAAAAGAATTGAAGAAAAAAGGAACACTCAACACAGAAAAAGCTAAAAAAGAAAATCTAGAAGGACAAGTATAAAATGAAGGACCAGCGATTATGCTGGTCCTTTATTTTGTTTTCGTCGTGAATCGATCGAATAGGGCTGCGGCACGCAAATCGCAAATTTCGCACGAAACGTCCTTATACCGGCACGAAAGCCTTCCGAACTGGCATGTAAAGAGACGAATACGGCACGCAAATACGATTTGCGGCACGTAATGGATGAAAAGGAAAAGAGTGTGTGATGTCACCCATAATAATTGCCCGCCGCACATCATGGAGCTTGGGGTTTTTTATAAAAGTTGTAATAAAAGGGGGTGGTTTGAATGAAGTACCCGTCCTCAACTGGCTGCGGCACGCAAATCGTAAATCGCGCTCGAAATGTTTCCAATCCGGCACGGAAGCTTTCCGAACTGGCACGTAATGGATGAAAAGGAAAAGAGTGTGTGATGTCACCCATAATAATTGCCCGCCGCACATCATGGAGCTTGGGTTTTTTTATAAAAGTTGTAATAAAAGGGGGTGGTTTGAATGAAGTGTCCGTCCTTAACTGGTTGCGGCACGCAAATCGTAAATCGCGCTCGAAACATGTCCATTCCGGCATGAAAGCCTTCTGAACTGGCACGTAAAGAAGCGAATCCGGCACGCAAAATCAAATAGCGGCCCGTAAAGGTTCAATACGATACTTAACTAGGCTATTTTTCACCTTCTTTTGTAAAGATTAGATAGGTTTTTGCTAAAATGAGTAGGATTTCCTTTGGTTTTGTCGAATGATTTAGATACTAACATATAAGGAGTGATTTTTTGTTTATTAAAGAATGTGGACCTTCGCTGACCTTAAGAAAAATGCAAGCTTTATTGCGAAGATTACCTTTTGAAGATTCTAATAGGCCAATTATTGAGAATGATTATGGCAAGTATTTGGCGGGGTTTCGAGGAGAGCAGTCGCTCGTTTATTATTTAACCTTTTTGGATGATAAAAATTATCTGATTTTTCACGATTTAAGACTGCCGATTCTTCATCATTTTTTTCAGCTCGATTATTTAATTCTTACCGCCAATTTTGCTTTAATTCTTGAAGTGAAGAACTATTCAGGCACCGTTTATTTTGATCCCCAGTTTGACCAATTAATCCGAACGACCCAACAGGACGTTGAGGAAACTTTCCCGGATCCTGTTTCACAGGTAGAACAACACCGCGCCAATCTTCTGAAATATCTTCATGACCAAAAACTTGGTCCAATTCCAATTGAAACACTCGTTATTTTTTCCAATCCTTATACTCAACTTAAAACTACCCAGGGCAATCACAAAATCACAAAAAAGGTGATCCATAAAGAAAAATTTCTGCAAAGTTTTCAAGTATTTGAGAAAAAATATTCAAAAGAAGTTCTGACACATAAATCAATGAAGAAAGTGTCAAAAATAATTATGAGATCACATACACCACTGAATCAAGATTTATTATTGAAATATCAAATTCATAGAGAAATACTTATGAGTGGTGTTCATTGTCCGATTTGTTTTACACTGCCAATGGAAAAGTTAATGGGTAAGTGGAGATGTAATAATTGTACTCATCAATCAAATGACGCCTACATCGAATCAATCCAAGATTATGCACTACTTGTTGATACTAAAGTTACGAATAAGGAGTTCCGCAACTTTCTCGAAATACCATCAGCATCGATTTCTGCAAAACTCCTTAACTCGATGAACCTCCCTAAAGAGGGCAAATCAAGAGCTGTTACATATCAACTCAAACATGATGAATAAGTATCATTACGGAACACTAGACAGGTATTTTTCATTATTTCACGTCTAAATATATCTTTGGCACGCAAATCGCAAATTTCACACGAAACGTCCCTATTCTGGCACGAAAGCCTTCCGATCTGGCACGTAAAAGGACGAATTCCGCACGCAAATTTAATTTGCGGCACGTAATAGATGAAAAGGAAGAAAAATCTACGCATCGACGCCGGATGGAAGCGAAATAAGTTTGAAACCCCTCGCCCTCTTTTGTATACTTATAAGATTGAGGGGTGAATGTATTGTTAAAGCCAAGAACTCGTTGGAACTTACAATCTGCCGATGAGCAGATTACGGATGTGCTAGCAAAGGAACTTCATATAACACCTCTAGTTGCATCGCTATTGGTTAATCGAGGCTTCCAAACAGTTGAAGAAGCCCGGTCTTTTCTTTTTATAAAAAAACAAGCCTTCCACGATCCGTTTTTACTAAAAGATATGGATCTTGCCGTTGAACGAATAAAAGCTGCTATAAATAATGGTGAAAAAATTCGCATCTTTGGAGATTACGATGCGGATGGCGTTAGTTCAACGACCGTGATGATGGATACGTTGAATAAGCTTGGTGCGAATGCTGATTTTTACATTCCGAATCGTTTCACTGAAGGATATGGCCCGAATGAAATGGCCTTCCGATTAGCGGCACAAGAAGGCGTAAAGCTATTGATTACCGTAGATACGGGGATTTCAGCGATTAACGAAGCGAAGATTGCGAAAGAATTAGGCATCGATTATATTGTCACTGATCACCATGAACCAGGGGTGGAATTGCCGGAAGCGCTAGCAATTCTCCATCCTAAAATTGCCGGGAACCCATATCCATTTAAAGATTTGGCTGGTGTTGGCGTTGCGTTCAAGCTTGCGCATGCGCTACTAGGAGAATTGCCAGAGGACTTGCTTGAAATTGCAGCGATTGGAACGATTGCTGATCTTGTCCCACTTTATGGGGAAAATCGCTTGCTTGCAGCGAAGGGAATTGAACAGCTTCGCCAGACAAGACGACCAGGCCTCCTTGCACTTATGAAAAAAGCAGGCATTCAGCAGGACGCATTGAATGAAGAATCGATTGGGTTTGGCATGGCACCACGGATTAATGCTGCTGGTCGACTTGGAGCCGCTGATCCTGCCGTGGATTTACTCATGGCTGAAGATATGGAAACAGCAGCTGACCTTGCTTCAGAAATTGATGCGATGAATAAAGAACGTCAGGCAATTGTTGCTGAAATCGCCGAAGAAGCGATTCGTGAGGTGGAGGAAAACTATCCACCAGCTGATAACAGTGTCCTGATTATTGGCAAAGAAGGCTGGAATTCAGGGATTGTCGGCATTGTTGCTTCTAAACTTGTGGAGAAATTTTACCGGCCGACTATCGTATTAAGCTATGACAGTGAAACAGGACTTGCGAAAGGTTCGGCCAGAAGTATTGAAGGTTTTGATTTGTTTAAAAATCTAACACAATGCAGTGATATTCTGCCTCATTTTGGTGGCCATCCAATGGCTGCAGGGATGACGTTGAAGCTCGATGATGTACCCGATTTAAGAAGCAGGTTGAACAAGCTTGCGACTGAACAACTGACAGAAGCAGATTTCACACCGATCACCAAGCTTGATGCTAAAACAGATCTTACTGAGGTTAGTATTCAAACGATTGAAGAAATGAGCTTGCTTGCTCCGTTCGGGATGAGCAATCCGAAACCTCGTGTTTTAATAGAAGGCGTCGGTGTGACGGGCATTCGCAAAATAGGATCAAACCAAAATCACCTTAAACTGCAACTTGATAATGGAACGGTCAAACTAGATGGGATCGGGTTTGGAATCGGCGATTATGCTGATCATATTTCACCAAATGCGGAAGTTTCGGTAATTGGGGAACTAGGGATTAATGAATGGAATAATATGAAGAAACCGCAAATCTTTCTTCAAGATATTTCCGTTGCAAATTGGCAGCTTTTCGATTATCGCGGACTGAATCAGGTGGAAAAATGGTTCGAAGATGTGCCGAAGCAAAATCGTAAAGTCATTATTTTCTCAGAAACGACGCTTAGTCGTTACCCATCTTTACGACAGGAACAAGGTTTTTTGCATATTCATAATGAAGAAGAGGCAGCACAAATTGATGTAAACGATTGTTCATTAATTTTAATGGATATGCCACCATCTAAGGGCATTTTGGAAAAATTACTAGCAAACCAAGAACCAGCCCGTATTTATGTTCATCTGTATCATCAGCAAGAGAATTTTCTCAGCACAATGCCGACGCGCGATCATTTTAAATGGTTTTACGGCTTTTTAGCAAAAAAAGGTCCGCTGGATTTGAAACGTTATGGCGATGATTTAGCGAAACATCGTGGCTGGTCGCGAGATACGATTGATTTTATCTCACAGGTGTTTTTTGAATTAGATTTTGTTACAATAGAGAACGGGTTAATTATGCTCACTAACAATGCGAATAAACGCGACTTGAGCGAATCAGAATCATATGCACGTAAGAAAGAGCAATTTGAGCTTGAACGAGAGCTTGTTTATTCTTCCTATCAGCAGTTATTCGATTGGTTCAATCATGTAGTTCATAAGGCGACAGGCCTTGAGGAGGAAACAAAGCAATGGATTTAAAGCAGTTTATCACGATTGTACCTGACTGGCCGAAACCGGGGATCTCATTTAAAGATATCTCAAGTCTGATGGAAAACGGCGAAGCGTATCGATACGCAACAGATCAAATCGTTGAATATGCACAAGATAAACAAATCGACATCGTTGTAGGACCGGAAGCAAGAGGTTTCATTATTGGTTGCCCGGTTGCCTACTCACTTGGCGTCGGTTTTGCACCTGTTCGTAAAGAAGGGAAACTTCCGCGCGAAACAATTAAAGTCGAATACGGCTTAGAGTATGGCAAAGACGTATTAACGATGCATAAAGATGTCATCAAACCAGGGCAACGTGTACTGATTACAGATGATCTGCTTGCAACGGGTGGAACCATTGAAGCAACGATCAAGCTTGTTGAAGAGCTTGGTGGTATTGTTGCAGGGATTGCGTTCTTAATTGATTTAACATACTTAGAAGGTAGAAGTAAATTAGAAGGTTACGACGTTCTAACTTTAATGACCTACTAAAAATTTGAGAATATTCCACAGGGTCATACCTCACTGTCTATACATTGTTTATTGTGTAGATGTGAAGGTAGGCCCTTTTTATTATTAATTATTGGTAAAGAAACGGTGAATTTTGTCGTTATTGATTAAAAATAACTCGAATTATGCAGAAAATGCGGTCTTAGCTCTTTACATATGGCTTCTTTTTCTTGATAATAGATACAATACTATTTTTCTGGTTTTTGGACAAGAGGCAAAGGGTCAGACCTTTGGACATCCTCGAATAGCGGAACAACGATTCTTTCAACTGTAATAATTGTCACTTTTTGCTGAATACCTGTATATCCATTTTGTCTTGTAGCAAGATGAAGCATCAGCGTCAGCACTAAATGTGGCTATTTTTTATTAACCTTATTCGGAAAACCTTTTGATAGGCGAATCTGCTGGGTAAAGTGGGGTAAAGGTGATACGATGGCAAATGATCAAATTTTAACAGCTGAGCAGGTTGTTGAACGGACAAAGAACTATCTTCAACAGGATGAGACAGACTTTATTTATCGTGCCTATAAATTTGCGGAGCACGCTCACAGAGAGCAGTTTCGTAAATCGGGCGAGCCGTATATTATTCATCCCATTCAAGTTGCAGGCATTTTAACGGACCTTGAGATGGATCCATCGACAATTGCAGGCGGATTTTTGCACGATGTCGTTGAGGATACCGAAGTGACGTTACAAGATATCGAACAGCAATTTGGTGAAGAAGTGGCGATGCTTGTTGACGGTGTAACCAAGCTCGGTAAAATTAAATATAAATCACAAGAAGAGCAGCAAGCCGAGAATCACAGAAAGATGTTTGTGGCAATGGCCCAGGATATTCGTGTAATCCTAATTAAATTGGCCGACCGTCTTCATAACATGAGAACGTTAAAGCATCTTCCACAAGAAAAACAACGTCGGATTTCCAATGAAACATTGGAAATTTTTGCACCACTTGCGCATCGTCTTGGCATCAGTACGATTAAATGGGAACTTGAGGATACCGCTCTTCGTTATCTGAATCCTCAGCAATATTACCGAATCGTGAATTTAATGAAGAAAAAGCGTGCCGAGCGTGAAGAGTATTTGGACGAAGTTATCATGGAAGTACGCAAAGAAGTAGATGATGTGAACATCAAGGCAGATATTTCTGGACGACCGAAACATATTTACAGCATTTACCGGAAGATGGCCATGCAAAACAAGCAATTCAGCGAAATCTATGATTTGCTTGCGGTACGAATTGTCGTGAATAGCATTAAGGATTGTTATGCCGTCCTTGGTATTATCCATACATGCTGGAAACCGATGCCAGGCCGTTTCAAGGATTATATTGCGATGCCGAAGCAGAATATGTATCAATCGTTGCATACGACGGTGATCGGTCCAAAAGGTGACCCGCTTGAAGTACAAATTCGTACGACTGAAATGCATCGAATTGCAGAATACGGAATTGCCGCACACTGGGCTTATAAAGAAGGCAAAGAAATTGATGAGCAATCTTCATTAGAAGAGAAACTCACCTTTTTTAGAGAAATTCTTGAATTCCAGGATGATGCAACGAATGCTGAAGAGTTTATCGAGTCACTGAAGATTGATTTGTTCTCAGATATGGTGTTTATTTTTACACCAAAAGGCGATGTAATTGAGTTGCCGTCTGGATCGAATCCAATTGATTTTGCTTATCGCATTCACTCCGAAATCGGCAACAAGACGATTGGGTCTAAGGTGAACGGCAAGATGGTGCCGCTTGATTACAAGCTAAAAACAGGCGACATTATTGAAATCCTAACATCTAAGCATTCCTATGGACCTAGCCCGGATTGGCTGAAACTCACGCAAACATCTCAGGCAAAAAATAAAATTCGACAATTTTTCAAAAAGCAACGTCGTGAGGAAAATATCGAAAAGGGCCGCGAGATGGTAGAGAAAGAAATTAAAGCACTTGATTTTGAGTTAAAAGAAATCCTAACTCAAGAAAACATCAAACGCGTTGCTGGAAAATTTAATTTCTCAAATGAAGAAGATATGTATGCAGCTGTTGGCTATAACGGGATTACAGCTGCGCAGATTACCACTCGTCTTACCGAGAAATTACGGAAACAGAAAGAATTAGAACAAGGACCGACACTTACAGAAGCGGTTACAGAGCTTAAATCGCTTCATAAATCGAAAAAGCGGGAATCTGGTGTCCGCGTTACTGGCATTGATAATCTATTAATACGTTTATCAAAATGCTGTAATCCGGTTCCGGGAGATGAAATTGTCGGTTTCATTACGAAAGGCCGCGGTGTTTCTGTTCATAGAACCGACTGTTCAAATCTAAATACGTGCGAAGTAGAAGACCGTTTAATCCCAGTCGAATGGGAAGGGAATCTGAACGATCACAAAGGATACAATGTTGATATTGAAATCAGCGGCTTTGACCGTCGCGGTTTATTGAACGAGGTGCTACAAGTGGTCAATGAAACGAAAACGGACTTTACGTCTGTATCCGGCAAATCAGACCGCAACAAAGTAGCGACGATTAACATGTCCATTGCTATTCAAAATATTAGTCATCTGCAAAAGGTAGTCGATCGAGTTAAACAAATTCCGGATATTTATTCAGTCAGAAGAATCATGAACTAAGGAGTTATCACCATGCGTGTTGTTGTGCAGCGTTCTAAAGCAGCAAGAGTACTTGTGAATAACGAAACAATTGGCTCAATCGACCACGGTCTCGTTTTATTGGTCGGTGTTACACATGGCGACACAGCGGAAGACGCCGCTTACCTCGCTGAGAAAATTGCCAACTTGCGTATTTTTGAAGATGAAAACGAGAAAATGAATCATTCCCTACTCGACGTAGGCGGTTCAGTTCTCTCGATTTCACAATTCACCCTGTACGGCGATTGCAAGAAAGGCCGCCGCCCAAACTTCATGGACGCCGCTCGTCCAGAAGAAGCGAACGCCATTTACGAACTTTTCAACGAAGAATTCCGCAAAAAAGACATCCATCTCGAAACAGGCCAGTTCGGAGCCAATATGCAAGTTGAACTCACCAATGATGGCCCTGTCACGCTTATTGTTGAGAGTAAATAGGAAAGTAGACCACAGCTAGCTGGTTTGCTTTCTTTTTTTTGTGGGAAGATGGACGAATTATTATCGGGAACTTCGTCCAAAAAGCGCGGACAAGCCCTCCTTTATGTTGATCTGGAAATCGAAATAACGAGTCAGGGCCTAAATTAGTGATCCAATGAGAAATTACGTTAATATTCATGAACCCACCCTTGCAAACTCATCCGATTCAACCATTGCACGCCGGAATGAGGAACAATCGAGCCAAAAAGGAGGGGGATCGCGCCAGAACCGATCCTTTTCGCGCGAGAATAGGGATTTACGAGCCGGAGTTTAATATCGCTCCAGTACACCCAAAAAAAACGTACCAGAAAATAGGCACGTTTAGTTTCTTTTATTTAAAAAACGTCATCAACCCATTATAGATGGCGGTTGTAACCATTTCTTGATACTCATTTGAGGTGATTTTCAGTTCTTCAGCTGGATTGCTTAAATAGCCAAGTTCGAGCAGGGCTGCGTTTTGGTGATTTTCTCGTAAAACGTGATAGTCACCGAACCGATAGCCGCGGTTATTAATTTTTAGTGCTGAGCTTAGGGCATCGTCAAGAACTATGGCAAGCTGTTGTTGATATGTATGGTAGTAATACGTCGTAATGCCATTGATTCTTGTATCTTTGGTCGCATCGTAATGGATGCTGATGTAAGCATCTGCAGCGTTCAGTTGTGAAATCCCGACCCGAGCTGGCAGAGTGATGTATGCGTCAAGACTGCGCGTTAATAGGACGTTTGCTCCTGCTTGTTCGAGCTTAGCCTGAAGCATACGAGCTGTACGTAACGTTACATCTTTTTCCATCGTACCGCCTACGCCAAGTGTTCCTGGATCGCGGCCACCATGACCTGGGTCAAGGACGATTACTTTACCGTTGAGATTATTTTCAATGCCAGATCGTTTACTTGGCTGGGCTTGTCTATCTGTTGAAACGAGCCACCCTGCCACATAAGCTGTCTGCCCGTTAGCGAGCTGGATTTTGTACCAGTCATTTTCCATGCCCAGAACTGCGAACGTTTCACCCTTATTTGCACGAGCAAGTAAGGTCGTATTTGTATCTGGACCACTTCGTAAACTAGTCCCATCACGAAGGATGACGATCGTGGAACTAGTAGGCTTTTCTGCCACTGTGGGCTCAGTTTGAACCGATTTGGACGGCTGTTGCAAATACCGAGTCGCAACCCAGCCCGTTTTTCCAGTTTCATATTGGATTTTTGCCATGTCGTTTCGCTCTTGCAAAATAGTGAAGGAATCCCCATTATGAACGGTCGCAAGAATTTCTCCATCGGTTGTAGCCGATTTGCGGACGACTAGTTCAGACGCAGTGACAGTAACAGTAGCTTTTTCTTCACCGTCGATCGCGATGAATGATGTGTTAACCCAGCCACTTTCGCCATGAAAGGTAATTTTCCCCCACTCCCCTTGAATGTCTTCGAATGAAAGAGTCGCATCCTTTTTTAGCTTGCCAATTACTCTTCCATCTTTAGAAGCAGATGCGCGAACATTGAGATTGTTCGTTAATGCAATTCCCGTCGCTTTGACGGTTTGTACGTTGGTTTCTTTATTTTTGGCTATGCCAGTTTGGATAAAATCGGCGGATATCCATCCGGAAATCGTATCGTTTTGAAACTGGATCCAATTATTTTCTCGATCTAGGATGTTGATTTCAGTGCCTTTATTTATATAACCTGTTTCTTCAAAAGACGTGCCAGGACCTTTGCGAATCCGTACATGATCGGACGTTACGGTAGCTTTTTCAGCACTTTTTGCACGTTTTGTATCGTCAGCTACAAGATAGCCCGCGATCCATCCTGATTTGTTTTCAGCCAGTTTAATTTCCAGCCAATCATTTTCCTCGGAAACGACCTGATAGGTATTTCCTCGGTATACTTTTTCTACGATCGGGAAACTTAAAGCTGGACCTTCCCGAACATTGATCATTTCTGTATTGACAGTGATGTCTGATTTCGTTTGACCGTATACATCTTGTACTGAAAATCCTGTTGATGTGAGAAGAGCTGCTGTCAGAATCCCGGCGATATATGTTTTAGTTCTCATGTCTTCCTCCTCGTTCTTATTGAAAATAGTCTAACAACAATTTATTCTATCTTATCATAAAATTTCCTGTTTATTTATGAAGAAAACTTTGGGTTTTGGGCAAAACTAAGAAAAAAGCAGGAGGGATGAATGATGAAATTCAGTGAAAAAGGGCAATTAAGCCTAGACCCAACCAATCAACTTTCCGGAGTCGATTTCCGAGATCATTTACAAAAAGAACAAGGATCAACAATGTTTGAACTTGCATCAGAATTTGGCCTAAACGAGCGCGATGTGCAAAAATTGAAAAAAAAGCTGGGCGGGCGCTGATCTTTCGCGCTTTTCCGCTAGAAACTGACATGCGGTATTGACAAGACTAGTTGGAGTCCTTATTATTAATGAATAGTTATATAAGTAAAATTAATAGTTTCTACATAAGAACAACC
This sequence comes from Peribacillus sp. JNUCC 23, assembly GCF_053653995.1. The sequence continues at coordinate 3,256,705 of NZ_CM132202.1, read as the reverse complement.
AATGATGAAGAAAAGTAATTAAGAACCACATGTAAAGAGAAGAAATGCCTTAGGCTGAAAGCATTTCTACATGATGACTTAATGAAAGAACACTTCTGAGGCTTCACTCTGAAAAATTTTTTTAGTAAGAGATGAACGTAGGCAGGCGTTAACTGCATGAAGTGGAAGCATAATGATATGTTTCAATAAGGGTGGCACCACGGGAATTACAACTCTCGTCCCTTGTAGCAGTAATGTTACAAGGGATGGGAGTTTTTTGTTGTTTTAATCAATGATTAAATAAGTAAAATTATAGATTTGATTAAAACATGTACGTGACGAAACCAATTTTGGTCCGTGTAATCCCTTAATTGATTCCATTGTTTACAGTTGAATTGCATGAAAAGTCGTATTTATGTTAAAAAGAACTGGTGTTGTGCCAAAATGTACGAAAAAGTTTAACGGATGTAAGCAATTGTAGTGTGACAAATAAAGTTACAGATTTTAAGTAACAGTGTTAAACAAGTAAAATTATAGAATAGTGAATACAAAATAAATGTTTTTTTCAATAAAGGAGGATCTCATATGAGCATTCAAATTCCAAGAGGTACGCAAGATTTGCTTCCGGGTACAACGGAGATTTGGCAATATATCGAGAAGACGGCGCGTGATTTATGCAGTCGTTATCAATATAAGGAAATCAGAACACCGATTTTTGAGCACACGGAATTGTTTTTACGTGGTGTCGGTGATACGACAGATATCGTTCAGAAGGAAATGTATACATTCAAAGACCGCGGTGAGCGGGACTTGACGTTACGACCAGAAGGAACGGCTGCTGTTGTTCGTTCGTATATCGAAAATAAAATGTTCGGATTACCGAATCAGCCGGTGAAATTGTATTATATCGGACCGATGTTCCGTTATGAGCGTCCACAGGCAGGGCGTTTCCGTCAATTCGTGCAATTTGGCATTGAAGCGTTAGGGAGTAAAGATCCGGCGATTGATGCTGAAGTATTGGCTCTTTCCATGGGGCTTTATCAAGAGCTTGGTTTGAAAAAATTGAAGCTTGTGATTAATAGTCTAGGTGACAAAGAAAGTCGTACAGCTCACCGAAATGCGTTGGTCGACCACTTTAAACCGCGGATTGGCGAGTTTTGTAGTGATTGCCAAAGTCGTTTAGAGAAAAATCCATTGCGTATTTTGGATTGTAAAAAAGACCGTGATCATGAATTGATGAAAACAGCACCGTCGATTCTCGAATATTTAAATGAAGAATCACGCTCGTATTTTGAAAAAGTACAAAAGCATTTAACGGATCTTGAGATTGAATTTGTCGTTGATCCGACACTCGTACGTGGTTTGGATTATTACAATCATACGGCGTTTGAAATTATGAGTGAAGCAGAAGGATTCGGTGCGATTACAACGCTTTGCGGCGGTGGTCGTTACAATGGCTTAGCGGAAGAAATTGGTGGTCCTGAAACGCCTGGAATCGGCTTTGCACTAAGCATTGAGCGATTAATCGCGGCACTTCAAGCGGAAAACGTTGAACTGCCGATTGAGCAAGGAATCGATTGCTACCTCGTTTCCATGGGCGATGCGGCGAAAGATTACACGGTAAAACTCGCCTATCAATTACGCAATGCCGGTTTTACAGTGGAAAAAGATTACAACGATCGGAAAGTGAAGGCGCAATTTAAATCAGCTGATCGACTAGAAGCGAAATTCGTGGCTGTACTTGGTGACGATGAGCTTGAAAAAGGAAAAATTAATGTGAAAAATATGGCGACTGGTGAACAGGTTGAATATGAACTAACTTCATTTGTTGCTGAATTTAAGAAGCTTTACGCTTAAGGAGGAAATAGAATGTTTGGGAGAAGTTATTTTTGCGGTGAAGTAACAGAAACAGCCGTTGGCGAACAAGTTACATTAAAAGGATGGGTCCAAAAACGACGTGACCTAGGTGGGTTGATTTTTATTGACCTTAGAGATCGCTCTGGGGTTGTCCAAGTTGTCTTTAATCCTGATGTATCAAAAGAAGCATTAGCGATTGCTGATAAAATTCGTACCGAATATGTGGTCGATATTCAAGGGAAAGTCGTGAGTCGCGACGAAAGCAACGTCAACAATAATATCGCAACAGGTAAGATTGAAATTTTGGCAGAAGCGATCACAATTATTAATGAAGCAAAAACAACACCTTTTGCGATTGCTGATAAAACGGAAGTGTCTGAAGACCTTCGTTTAAAGTACCGTTACTTGGATCTACGTCGTCCGGTTATGTTTGAAACATTGAAAATGCGTCACCAAACGACAAAAGCCGTTCGTGAATATTTAGATGGCGAAGGTTTCCTTGATATTGAAACACCGATTTTAACAAAAAGTACGCCAGAAGGAGCTCGTGACTATTTAGTTCCTAGCCGTGTCCATGATGGGGAATTCTATGCATTGCCACAATCTCCTCAGCTTTTCAAACAAATGCTGATGGTATCAGGCGTTGAGCGTTATTATCAAATCGCTCGCTGCTTCCGTGATGAAGACCTTCGTGCCGACAGACAGCCTGAATTTACGCAAATTGATATTGAAACAAGCTTTATGAGCCAAGAAGACATCATGAACATGGCAGAAGCAATGATGTTGAAAGTCATGAAAGATGTAAAAGGAATCGACATCACATTACCACTGCCACGTATGAAATATGACGAAGCGATGAGCCGTTACGGATCAGACAAACCAGATACTCGTTTTGCCATGGAATTACTTGACGTGTCTGAGCTTGTGAAAGAGAGCGGATTTAAAGTATTCGCCGGAGCAATTGCAAATGGTGGACAAGTAAAGGCTTTGAATGTGAAAGCTGGAGCGGCTGATTATTCACGTAAAGACATTGATGCGCTTGGCGAGTTTGCTGCTGTATACGGAGCAAAAGGATTGGCTTGGCTGAAAGTGGAAGCGGACGGTTTAAAAGGACCAATCGCTAAATTCTTCACAGAAGAAGACCAGAAGCAATTATGTTCACTTGTTGAAGCAGAAACAGGGGATCTTCTTCTTTTCGTTGCCGATAAGAAAAGCGTTGTCGCGGATGCACTTGGAGCACTGCGAATGAAGCTTGGAAAAGAAAGAGGCTTAATCGACAATAGCCAATTCAATTTCCTTTGGGTGACAGACTGGCCATTACTTGAGTATGATGAAGAAGCGGGCCGCTATTTCGCAGCGCACCATCCATTCACAATGCCTTTCCGTGAAGACCTAGAATTGCTTGAAACAGATCCAGCAAATGTACGTGCTCAAGCCTATGACCTTGTGTTAAACGGCTATGAACTAGGTGGTGGTTCATTACGTATATTCGAACGCAATGTTCAAGAAAAAATGTTCAAAGTTCTCGGCTTCAGTGAAGAGGAAGCAAATGAACAATTCGGCTTCTTAATGGAAGCATTCGAATACGGTACACCTCCACATGGCGGAATCGCGCTAGGGCTAGACCGTCTTGTGATGCTGCTTGCAGGCCGTACAAACTTACGTGACACGATTGCCTTCCCGAAAACAGCAAGCGCATCAGACATGCTTACACAAGCTCCAGGCGTAGTAAGCAAGGCGCAACTTGATGAATTGCATCTGTCAATTGTAGGGAAAAAACAAGAATAATTTCCTATAAAAAAATCTTGTAAGCGAATATTCAGTATGTTATGATAATTCCAATAAGTAAGAGTCCTGAAGTGTACGTTCTTTAACCTATAAGTTTTGACCGAACACTTATAGTTTCGGGAGCACAGGTTTCTGCCCTACGCAAATGCCTCCATGGATGAGGACTTGTAAACGTCAGAACAGCGCACCCACCTGCTGCGAGCGGGTTCAAAACAAAGGCGTAAACGACACAATCGGGTCTCTTACTTCATATTTGATGATTAACCCTGCTCTTATGAGTAGGGTTTTTTGTATGGATTTTTTAAATGTAGGGAAATTAGCTTTGGCGCGCAAATCGCGAATCGCGCTCGCAAAGTGATGATTTCGGCACGAAAGTACTCCGTTCCGGCACGAAAAGAAGCCAACTCGGCACGCAAATATCGTCAGCAACGGTCAAGCGGGAAGCATCGTTATTAAACAAACCTACTTTTTAGAGGCATCAGAAGGACACGCTGTTCGATTTGATAACATGTTAAAAGAGTTCAAACTTATACCAAAAGAATAAATCCCTTTTGATTGGATTTCAGATAAATAACAAACAAATCCGCGAAAAATAGGACGACATATCTAGACATTTTCTTTGCACATTCATATATATATAGAAAGGAACATTCCGAATATTGAATGAAATATGAAATATTAGATTGACGAAGTGTAAATAGTCGATTAAAATTATGTCAATTTGGTAAACAAAGCGTGCCAGGTAATGGATAGGGATTTGCGCAAGGTATTCTGTCGGGTATGAAGGCAGAACTTTATTACGCGGATGTTCCAATTTAAGTATAAACTTTTTTCTTGCGAAGTAGTAAAGCAGGACAAGAGGTATAAACAAAGGGATGACTTTGAGATGAAATTGATAGATTGCGTATTAGCTGACAAACAAGAGGAAATGCTTCATTTTATTGAACAATTGGTGAATATAGATAGTGGTTCACATGTAAAGGCTGGAATCGATACAATCGGTTTAATTATGAAAGGCCATTTTGAGGACGTCGGATTTGCGGTGGACACGATTTTGCAGGAAGTTCACGGAAATCATATGGTCATGCAGCATCGAGAAGCGGTTGATCCGAAAATTATTATCGTTGCTCATATGGATACCGTTTTTCCGAAAGGCACAGTGGCAAAACGTCCGTTTCGAATTGAAGGGGATCGTGCCTATGGACCGGGCGTCGTAGATATGAAGTCAAGCTTAGTCGAACTATTGTATGCGATTAAGTATATGAAAGAAGTCGGGTATGAAGGTTACAAAAATGTGCAAATCATCTTAAATAGTGATGAAGAAATCGGCTCACCGACGTCTCGCTCGCTCATCATGGAAAAAGCACAAGGGAAAGAATTCGCGTTGATTATGGAGCCGGCAAGGAAGGACGGATCTCTCGTTTCGGCAAGAAGAGGCGGTGGCCACTACACCTTGATTGTAAAAGGAAAAGCGGCACATGCAGGCATCGAGCCAGAAAAAGGGAGAAGTGCGATTGAGGAACTCGCTCATAAAGTCATTCAGCTCCATCACTTAACCGATCACGAAAAAGGCATTAGCGTCAACGTTGGCATGATTGAAGGCGGATCTGCCTATAACACCGTTTCTTCAAAAGCTGTTGCTCATATTGATATTCGGATTGCGCAGATGGACCAAGCTCAAACATTGCTTGAGAAAATGAAAGAAATTTGTTCATTCACATCTGTTCCAGGCACAAAAATCAAGTTGACCGGTGAAATTGGCCGGCCGCCGATGGAAAAAACGGAACAGACGAAAAGCCTTCTGAAAATCATCCGTAAAGTGGGAGAAGAAATCGGCATTAAGGTGTCTGACACATCAACGGGCGGAGGATCAGACGCATCATTCACAGCAGCAACCGGTGTTGCAACCGTAGATGGACTCGGTCCTGTCGGCGGCAATGCACATAGTGATGAAGAATATCTGGAAATCCCAACCTTAACTGAACGAACTTTATTATTGGCAAAAACCATTCAAAAACTATCTGAATAAATGTAAGACCCCCGAGATGTTCGGGGGTTTTCATTTTTTTGAAAGATTAAATAATGGGTTATGTTTTTCCTCTAGTCGAAAAAAGAGGCTTTGGGGTGCAAAGTATGGATTCCGGCACGTAACGACCCCGTTCCGGCACGCAAATTCGAAATCTGGCGCGCAAAATTAGAAAAGTGGGATTCATGCATGCGCTAAAACCTCAAATATTCCTATATGTCCCATTAAGCTAACCAACTCCACACCGATAATTATCCCGACCAGCCTACTTATCTTTTATTAAAGTTTATGGTATAGTCTTTTTTGGGAATTGTATTTATTAAGATTGTAAAGATGGAGTTGAAACATATGTTACATCAGTTTTCACGTAATGAGTTGGCGCTTGGCCAAGAGGGTTTAGATCTGTTGAAAAATTCAACGGTTGCCGTGCTTGGGATTGGCGGAGTGGGTTCTTTCGCGTCTGAAGCATTGGCACGTTCAGGTGTAGGCCGTTTGATTCTTGTAGATAAGGACGATGTCGATATTACGAATGTGAATAGACAGTTACATGCACTTCTTTCAACGGTTGGTCAGCAGAAAGTCGAGCTAATGCGTGACCGGATTCAAGATATTAATCCGGATTGCGAAGTGATCGCGATGAAAATGTTCTATACCGAAGAAACGTACGAAGATTTTTTCAATCACGGCATTGATTATGTCATTGATGCTTCTGATACAATCATCTATAAAATCCATCTTATGAAAGAGTGTCTGAAACGAGATATTAAGATCATTTCGTGCATGGGTGCAGCCAATAAAATGGATCCAACGAGATTCAAAATTGTCGATATATCCAAAACACACACAGATCCACTTGCCAAAGTGGTACGTACGCGTTTACGTAAAGAAGGCATATATAAAGGAATTCCGGTTGTATTTTCTGATGAAACGCCGATTGTCACAAGAGAAGAAGTCAATAAGGTGGTCGGTAAACCAGATGCGAAAATTCGCAAAGCGAAAATGCCGCCATCTTCCAATGCGTTCTGCCCATCTGTTGCAGGATTGATTAGCGCAAGTTGGGTTGTAGGTGAAATTACGAAAGACGTGAAAGTATATCGTGTGGGTGATGTAATTGAATAATTTCGGGGGGAAATGCTGATTTCGATCGGCATTTTTCTATGCCCACCAAAATATTTTTCGCTAATTTTTTTGCAAACAAAAATATTTTGATATAAAAGACTTACCCTAGAACAAGCTATTTTTATAAAAAAACACCTATATTACAATAAAATTCTGCAAGTGCTCGCCATATATAGACCTACATACAAATCACTCTTCCGTATAAAACCATCTAGACGAACGAATCAGAATCAGTTACACTGTTGTCAAAATATTTATTTAATTTAAAATATTTGATTTTCGTGTAAAGGTATGATTTCCAAATGTTTTAACATTATGAAAATCAGGGGGTACATGCATGAAAACGAAAAAGCTAGCGGGAATTTTCCTGTCCCTGTCACTAGTAGCTGGTGTATTAGCCGGCTGTAATTCAGACAGTGCCGGGAGCAATGCAAGCGAGGAATTATTGATTGGAGCGAACTTAGAATTGACCGGCGGTGTTGCTTCGTATGGCCAATCAATTTATGAAGGGGCAAATCTGGCGCTTAAAGAAATCAATAAAAAAGGAATTAACGGGAAACAACTGAAGCTAGTTAAATATGATAACAAATCGGAAGCACAGGAAGCAATGAATGGGGCATTGAAACTGATTAACCAAGATAAGGTTCTTGCTATCATTGGTTCGGCAACAAGCACGAACACACTTGCTCAAGTAGCGCTGGCGAATAAAAACAAAGTTCCGATTATAACAGCAACCGGAACAAGTCCAGAAGTGACGGTGACAAATGGGAAATTGAATGATTATGTATTCCGGACATGCTTTATCGACCCATTCCAAGGAACCGTTGCTGCAAACTTTTCTACGAAAAACCTAGGTGCCAAAACGGCAGCGATTTATATTGACAACTCAAGTGATTATTCAAAAGGGCTTGCGGCTTCTTTTAAAGAATCATTCGAAAAAAATGGCGGATCCGTTGTAACCGAAGAAGCCTATTTACAAAAAGATACCGATTTCCGTGCCACTTTAACAAGGATTAAATCGAAAAAGCCTGATTTCATTTATATTCCTGGCTATTACGAAGAGGTAGGCCTGATTGTGAAACAAGCACGTGAATCAGGAATTGACGTGCCAATTATGGGCGCTGATGGCTGGGATTCTCCGAAACTATTAGAAATCGCAGGGAAGGATGCTCTAGCAAACACCTTCATCACCAACCATTATTCATCTGGCGATCCTGACGTGAAAATCCAAAGCTTTGTCGAAGCCTTCCAAAAGGAATACAAAGGCAAAAAGCCGGATGCTTTCGCTGCATTAGGATATGATACGGCCTACTTCCTGGCAGAAGCGATTAAAAACGCTGGCGAAGAAGTAACGAGCGAGAACATTCAAAAAGCTCTTGCTGAAACGAAAAATCTGCAATTAGTATCAGGCTCATTTACAATCGATGAAAATCATAACCCGATCAAATCAGCGACCATTTTACGATACGAAAAAGGTGAGCAAGTTTTCGAAACAAAAGTGAATCCTTAAAAAACATGAGGCTGTCCGATCATGAAAGGGTCAGGCCCCACATCTTCTATCTATTGTTTGTAGACGTGTAAATCACACAATAAACGGTGTCTAGAATGTGAGGTCAGACCCTTATTTTCTTCCAGTATTGAAAGGTTTGTACGCTTTCTTAAAAGGGGAGTAAACGATGGAAATCATCCAACAATTAGTAAATGGAATTTCTCTTGGCAGTATTTATGCACTGATTGCTCTCGGCTATACGATGGTTTATGGCATTGTCAAACTGATCAACTTCGCTCATGGCGATGTATTCATGGTCGGTTCGTTTGTTGGCTTTTATTCGATCACCTTCTTACACCTATCTTTCTTTCCTGCTTTAATCTTGTCAATGGTTGCCTGTGCAGTGTTCGGTGTTCTCATTGAACGGATTGCCTACAAGCCATTGCGCAATGCGACGAGAATTGCTGCGCTCATTACCGCGATTGGTGTGTCCTTGCTCATAGAAAATGGCATGATCTTTTTTAGAGGCGCCCAACTTGAAGCATATCCCAACGATATTTTACCTACGAATAAAATCGATATACTTGGTGTTACGGTTGAAAGTAAATCACTACTCATCCTCGGTGTTTCTGTTGCCCTCATGATTATTTTACAATTTGTTGTTCATAAAACTAAAATCGGCAAAGCGATGCGGGCTGTTTCCCATGATGCAGAAGCCGCAAAATTAATGGGCATTAACGTCGATAACACGATCTCAGCCACATTTGCCATCGGCTCTTCGCTAGCTGGAGCGGCGGGTGTTATTTTTGGAACGTATTATTATAAAATCGAACCCCTGATGGGTGTGATCCCTGGCTTGAAGGCATTCGTTGCGGCTGTGCTTGGCGGAATCGGCATTATTCCAGGAGCGATGGTCGGCGGCTTGCTATTAGGTGTGATCGAATCATTAGTGAGTGCAGCCGGAGGATCGCTTTGGCGGGATGGCGTCGCCTTCATTGTCTTAATTCTTATCCTCATTTTCATGCCACAAGGAATTTTTGGAAAAAACAAACGAGAAAAAGTGTAAGGGAGACAAAGCGATGATCAAACTGAAACAGACAAAAGGTTTTTGGCTCTCCATTCTATTCGCGTTCGTCTTGTTTACCATCGTCCAAGTCGTCATCTCAAGTGCTATGATTAATTTTTATTTCGTCAACATGATCTTAACGATGGGCATCTATATTATTCTTGCAGTAAGTCTGCATTTGATCATTGGCATTACCGGTCAATTTTCCATTGGGCATGCCGGCTTTCTTGCGGTCGGTGCTTATACGTCCGCGGTTTTTACGATGAAACTCGGTCAGCCACTATTGATCGGTCTGATAGCTGGTGGACTTGCTGCGGCAATGGCTGGGATGCTGATCGGCATTCCGAGCCTTCGGTTAAAAGGAGACTATTTGGCGATTGCCACACTTGGTTTTGGTGAAATCGTTCGGATTACCTTTTTCAATATCGATTATATCGGCGGACCAAGCGGCATGATGGTGTCACAATTAACCACATGGCCATGGGTATTTGGCTGTATGTTACTCACTATTTTAGTCATTCGAAATTTCACGAATTCCACGCACGGTCGGGCTTGTATCTCAGTTCGGGAAGATGAAATCGCCGCAGACGCCATGGGCATTAACACGACCTATTATAAAGTCGTCGCTTTTTTAATCGGTTCTTTCTTTGCTGGAGTGGGTGGCGCACTTTGGGCCCATAATTTTTACATTATTCAACCGAGCCAATTCGGATTTTTAAAGTCATTTGATATTTTAATATTCGTCGTTCTTGGAGGATTAGGTAGTATGAGTGGTGCCGTGATTGCCGCCATTTTACTCACACTCGTTTCCATGTTGTTAACGGAATACCCAGAAACAAGAATGATCATCTATAGCTTGATCTTGATTTTCACAATGCTGTATCGCCCGCGGGGATTGCTTGGCACGAAAGAAGTCACATCCTTATTTACGAACCGAAGAAATAAAAAAGGGGGGCCTAAAGATGGAAACAGACACACCGTTGCTTAAAGTCGAACAAGTAGGAATCCGCTTTGGGGGCTTAAAGGCGGTGGCAGATGTGAATATGAAATTATATTCGGGGGAACTCGTCGGCTTAATTGGTCCAAATGGGGCCGGCAAGACGACGTTATTCAACTTGCTAACAGGTGTATACGTGCCAACCGATGGGCGCATCTTTTTTAAAGGGGAAAACTTACGAAAACAACCTCCATATAAAATCACGAAAAAAGGCATCAGCCGTACGTTTCAAAATATCCGTTTATTCGAAGAACTATCTGTGATTGATAATGTAAAAGTTGCCTATCATTCGCTTGCCAAGCATTCAATTCTAAGTAGTATTTTACGGTTGCCAAATCATTTTTCTAGTGAAAAGGAAATGGAAGAAAAGGCGTTGGAATTTCTAAAATTATTTAACTTAGATCAATATCGGGACGATAAAGCGAAAAACCTGCCATACGGACAACAGCGCCGACTTGAAATTGCCCGGGCGCTTGCAGCTAACCCAGAATTGTTGTTGCTCGATGAACCGGCTGCTGGAATGAACCCAAAGGAAACGGCACAGCTGATGGAGTTGATTGCCTTCATTCGAGAAAAATTCAATTTAACGGTCTTGTTGATTGAGCATGATATGTCACTCGTCATGGGTGTGTGTGAACGAATCTATGTGCTTGATCACGGACAGCTTATTGCCCATGGAACGCCTGAAGAAATCCGCAATCATCCGAAAGTCATCGAGGCATATCTCGGCGAGGAGGTGTCCTAATGCTTACGATTGAAGATCTCAATGTGTATTATGGCAATATCCATGCTTTGAAGGGCGTTTCGCTCGCGATCAACGAAGGAGAAATCGTCACGCTGATTGGAGCGAATGGAGCCGGAAAAAGCACTTTGCTTAAAACGATTTCTGGCTTATTGAAACCAAAGCAAGGAAAAATCGTCTTTGAAGGGAAACCTATTACCGCTAAAGCAGCCCAAACAATCGTGAAGCGTGGAATCTCTCATGTTCCGGAAGGACGCCGTGTTTTTGCTAATATGACGGTAGGCGAAAACCTAGAACTAGGGGCCTTTTTACGAAAAGACAAAAAAGGAATCAAACAAGATCTGGAAATGGTGTACGATTTATTTCCGAGGCTATTAGAACGATTGAAACAACAAGCGGGTACTTTATCGGGTGGTGAACAACAAATGCTTGCCATGGGCAGGGCCTTAATGGCGAAGCCGCGCTTGCTCCTGCTTGACGAACCATCGATGGGCTTAGCACCATTGCTCGTGAAAACGATCTTTCGCATCATTGAAGAAATTAACGTATCTGGTACAACCGTTCTGTTAGTCGAACAAAATGCGAATCTAGCCCTATCCATCGCCGACCGTGCCTATGTCATGGAAACCGGCCGTATCGTTCTCTCAGGCAATGCCGAAGAACTTACCTCAAGCGAGAAAGTAAAAATGGCCTATCTTGGAGGGAACTAATAGGAAACCGCCTTAGACATGAGGCGGTTTTTGCGTACTTCACTATGTAGAAAAAATCAGCATTGGCTCCACCTACGCCAATACCACGATAGCCACGCATGCTATCCACCTGAGTTTTAGTATAGGGATATATTGTTAATTTGATATAATGCTTGTATAAAGAAGTGTAAAAAAGTGGTGACGATTATTACAAATTTTCTCGCCGTGGCTGAATGATGCGGTGGGCGGAGTATAGAGGGGGAACATAGACTTTGGGGCGTGAAATTCCCTTACCGTTTCAATGATTACAAGCCAGAATTTACATTAGCGAGTGGGATTGATGTCATTACGTGCCACAAGTAGCTCGATGCACCTACCAACAAAAAAAGAAGGCCAAATGCCTTTGAATCCAAAAGCGCAGCCGAAGCTTGTTCGTGTGACGAGAGGTGCGATTTATGATGTCATTGTGGATATTCGTAAAGGATCACCTACGTATGGACAATGGCAGGGCTTTATTTTAACTTCAGAAAATAAAAGGCAGCTACTTGTGTCAAAAGGATTTGCTCATGGGTTTTGTACGCTAGTCGAAAATACGGAAGTTCAGTATAAAGTAGATGAGCTCTATTCACCTGAAAATGACCGAGGTATTGCGTGGAATGATCCAGCGTTAGCGATAGATTGGCCGACATTGGTACCGGTTTTATCAGGCAAAGATGAGACACATCCGATACTTGAGGAAGCAGATAATAATTTTGTATGGGAGAGTCAAAAATGAATCTTTTTGTGACAGGCGGAGCTGGTTTTATTGGCAGTAACTTTGTTCACTATATATTGGATACATACAGTGATTATAAAGTGGTGAATTATGATTTATTAACGTATGCGGGCAATCTGGAAAATCTAAAGTCACTTGAAAACAATCCAAATTACAAATTTATTAAAGGTGATATTAATAATAGAGAATTAGTTGATCACCTAGTGAAAGAACATGAGATTGATGTGTTGGTAAATTTTGCTGCGGAGTCTCATGTGGATCGGAGTATTACAGAGCCTGATTTATTTGTTAAGAGTAATGTGCTAGGAACGCAGTCTCTTTTAGAAACTGCGAAGGCAAATAATTTAAAGAAATATGTACAGGTGTCAACAGATGAAGTATACGGAACACTTGGAGCAGAAGGCTATTTTACAGAAGAAACTCCACTTACGCCAAATAGTCCGTATTCAGCTAGCAAAGCAGGAGGAGACCTACTTGTTCGTTCTTATTTTGAAACGTACGGAATGAATGTAAATATCACACGCTGTTCAAACAACTATGGTCCGTATCATTTCCCTGAAAAATTGATTCCACTTATGGTGACGAATGCGTTGGAAGGAAAAGATTTACCGATTTACGGTGATGGAAAAAACGTCCGAGACTGGCTTCATGTAAAAGATCACTGTGCAGCTATTGATCTTGTGATTCATAAAGGAAAGCCTGGAGAAGTGTACAATGTTGGCGGTCATAATGAGCGTACCAACAATGAGATTGTACATTTAATAGTGGAAAAACTGGATGTTTCGAAAGGTTTGATTACGTATGTAGAAGATCGTCTTGGACATGATCGCCGTTATGCGATTGACCCTAAGAAATTAATCTATGAACTAGGGTGGAAGCCACAATACACGTTTGATACAGGCATTGTTGAAACAATTCAATGGTATATTGATAATCAAGAATGGTGGAAGAATATTAAATCCGGCTCTTACCTGGATTATTATGCAAAGCAATATGGTGATAAGCAATGAAAGTGATTGTTACAGGTGCGAAAGGTCAACTCGGAACAGGTGTAGTATTACAGCTTCAAGCAAAAGGATTTGATGTTTTTGGGTATGGACGAGACGAACTGGATATTACGAATATTGATCAGGTTAATGAAGTAGTGGCGTCAGTAATGCCGGAGGTAGTGATTCACACTGCGGCTCACACAAAAGTTGATATAGCTGAAACGGAACCGGAGCTGTCCTTTTTAATAAATGCTTTTGGTACGAGGAATGTAGCCTTAGCAGCCGAAAAAGTTGGAGCAAAGTTCGTGTATGTGAGTACTGACTATGTATTTGACGGTACTGCAACAGAACCAATTAATGAATTTGAGCCAACAAAGCCAATTGGAGTTTATGGTAAATCGAAACTTGCAGGTGAACAATTCGTACGTGAGTTCCATTCCAAATGTTTTATTGTTCGGACATCTTGGGTATATGCTACAGTTTTTCAAAATTGCTTCCTTTTTAAAGCTATGAATGCTTTTTGGAGGATTTAAGGCGAATGAGAGAATGACTGTGATACTGTTGGTGATTCTTACTATAAGCGAGCTAATAGTAAGAACGTATTATCGATCCATTTACAGAGAAAAATGTCACTTTTTTTGCTGATCCAGATGGTTTACCAATTGAATTGTATGAAACATAGGGAATACATATAATTGAATGTTCTATCGTTCAGGACTATCATTATAGTCTCGGTATCCGTTTCAAAAGGTTACTCAACACCTCTTTAGGAAGGAAACATTCCATTGAACAAAAAGCGCATCTTATTCGTCATTCTTCTACTTTGGGCTTCTAGTATATTTTACTTCTCATCCCAACCATATGAAGAACAGAATCTCCAACCGTTTTTAGGGAAGTATGTCGAAGGCAATACTAGCTTGGAGAGTATGTTATCTTGGATTGTATTTAGTTACGCTGGGCATGAAGTAAGTGTCCAAAGTCAAGGACTTACGGGGTTTCTTGAATTTTTTATTCGGAAAGCTGCACATTTATCTATTTTTTTCGTATTTGGATTTTTGACTGTAGCTGCATTACGGTATTTTTCTAAGCGCTGTGTTTTTTCTTTTGGTGTACCTCTGTTGTGTGTGTTGATCTATGCATGCTTTGATGAGATCCATCAACATTTTACCGGTGGTCGGACACCTCTGTGGCAAGATGTTGTCATCGATACAATTGGCGGTTTACTCGGCATCCTATTTTTCCACTGGCTGTTACGCATTAAAACGAATGGGACGATTAAACGTTGGTTTTCGTTTGAATGAGTTTACTCAAACGAAAATCAGCGCTTCTTCTGTTGATCGTTTACATTTCTCCTAACGCGCCGATTTTTTCATATCTTATCACAAAATGGCGAATGGTTTCTCTTGGTCTTCAAGAAGCTAATCCTTATACTATGGACAATCAGAATTTAACTCTAACATTCTGTTAAGCCTTTTTAACCAATATTGGCGCATAAATAGCTAAGAGCTACTAATCTGAAGTAGGATGGAGCCTATGCTTACTTTCATAGCTGGGTTATTCGTAGGTTCATTGATTACAATCGTGATTGTGAGTTTGATGTTCGCGGCCAAACGTGGTGACGAACATCTGGATTGAAATATTGATAGGTCTTAAACAGTTGCACTAGATAAAACAAATCTGCTTTTAATTAGGTTGAAATTTGAGGGTAGTTTCTTTGTTGTAAAGTTTGTATTGCTTTTATTTCCCTGTAAAACTTGTGTGAACTTTCTTTTGAAATAGAGGTAGTTAAGCATCATGGTATTGTCCACAATATGAAGAACTATGAAAGCTATCTAGATCTTGTGAAAGACAAGAATACATGTAGAGCAAGTCCCCTTAATATTCTTCAAAATCCTGTAACCCTTATTTTAACAACAATTATTACCTTAATTTTAAATTACTTTGGAATAAATCATTAGCAATATGCTTTGAGGCTATGGCGCCTGACCACCGTCATAAGTAATTAAAATGTAAAGCGATTACGTGAATGTTAATATGACGCTTCTTTGTATAAATTTTGAATCGCTTTTTTTATGGCGAGCCTTTTTGGGGAAGCCATACCTATTGCAAAAAAATCTTTAAAAGGTGGTTCATCTGGGCATATGGTTGCTACTACTTTAAAGTAACGATCGCTTATTGGGAAAATATGTTGTCTAGTGTGAATAGTAAGTGAGTATTCGAAAATTTCAAGTTCTATTTCGTCCCCATATCTATTTATCAACCGTTTAACTTCACGAGAGATGTAGTTTTCCATTCGTTTTTTGTCCTCCTTTGTCCGAGTTATTCTATCTATTATTTTATGTGACGTGGACTTGTAAGCATAGTTAAAATTTTATAAAGTCGGGGACTGTGTTTTACGTGCCAATCCCAGTCCGAATGATCTTGATTTTACAACTTTCACACATTCATCATTTTCGGATCGTTTATAAACGAAAATGGTCTATCGAAAAATCATTCATTGAAAGGACAGGATATAGATCAACGTTTCTGTAGGGCCGTTTTTTTCCATGTGATGAATATGGGAGTGAGCCAGCCACATATACTCTTTTTTTCGATAAGTTTTACAAGGAAACCAGATCATCTTAGTTTTTGCTACTATGGCAATAGGGATTCGATATTTGTCACCAATAATAGATTTAGCTTCTTCGATAGCCCCGTCAAGACTTGAACCAAAATACTTGAGCGTTTCATCGATAATTTCCGTCGGCCGCTGACGAGCTAGAAATGTTTTAACACCCTCTATTACTCTCGTATTTTCATTTCCATATGTATCAAATTCACTCATTAAACAAACCGTTTCTTCGATTATTCTATACTCACTTATCATTATCCATTCCCATGTAATCACCTCCTAGTGCTATTATCTATCATGTTATGTGTAATAATTGTAAATTTGTTTGATTTATCCTTCCTTATTTTGTCTACGTAAATATTTTTGGGCTGAGCCTGTAGTATTGTGGTCTTGGGATTGCTCTTTTTTGTACGTGTACTTTGGAATAAAAAGAGATAAAATGGTAAAATAGATTTTAATATAAGCATAAGTTTGGAGATGTAGGCTGAGCCTTAAAAGAAAACCAACTGTAAGTATATACAGTCAAGAAGAAAAGAAAAAATGTCATAATTGGGCTTTAGGACCGAATGAGTCATTTAAGAGGAAAAAGAAAGTTAGAGATGCCATGCGTTTAGCTCAAAGGAATCATGCCGCATTTGTTTTTACGAAGAATACAAATTTAAAATCCTTAGAAATAAGAATAGGGCAGTCTTCCGTACTGACTATTCAAATTTGTGGATCTATTACCATAAATGCATAGAATTGTATTCGTTTTACGTTTCTGTCATCACCTGAAATTTGTCGAGAGATTAAAAGAGACAAAGAGTCCGATCCGATTGGCTCTCTGTCTTTTTGCGTTGGAAGGCGCATTCCTAAAGAGAGCGATTTACAATTTATCTTGACTACCTGTTAAAGCAACGGCTTTTATTACAACAGAAACGAAATGAGTTCTAATGATTAATTAAAGAAGGAAATGATTTTAGAGTACTTTAAAGGCTGGTTGAAAGTAAAAGAGGAAAAATTTTGTATAATGAATGATGTATGAGAATTTATAAAAATCAGACATTGAATCCAATATGGTCTCTAAAGAACGAACATCAATTGGACTCAACAACGCTTTCATCTGAAATGAAAGCGTTTTATAATAAATGACAAGGAGGAGGCAATCAACCATGTTTGACTATCGATCTACACAGCTTCTTGAGGAGCTCCTCTCTTATCCAGAGAAAAATGTGCCAGAGCTAAGACGTAAACTGCAATTATCAAACAGACAGTTTCATTATGATTTAAAGAAAATGAATGATGGTTTAAGAGAATTAGCGTTGCCTATTATTGAGCTGGATGGAATGAATCTTAACGTACCAGATACATTGCTTAAGGCGATCCCGTTCGATGTTATTTCTGATAAGCAGGTTGTTTATTCAGAAGAACAGCGGATGTATCTTATCTATCTTTATACGTTTATTCGGCAAGAGCCTGTGTCCAATTTACATTATCAGCTAGTTCTTAATGTAAGCCGTAATACAGCATTAAGCGATATTAAGAAGGTACGTAAGCTTTGTGAAGAGGAAGAAATTGATCTGCTTTACTCGAGAGCAGATGGGTATCATTTATGGGGATTAGAAGAAAACAAGCGAAGACTCGCAGCGATTGCCATTAATCGAATATTACCCTTTCCTTTTGCTGAGAAAGCCTTACAAAACTTATTTGCTGAATGGAAGGTAAGTTTCAACTATGAAACTATTCGCGAGTTGTTGGAACAAACAGCGGAGGAAAATCAAGTTCAGTACGTCACCGATCGGTTAGACGAACTCGCTTATTTTCTAGCTTTTATTCAAGTGAGGCAGCGACGGCAAACCATCCTCTATACAGAGGAACAGTCAGCAATCATTGTCGCACATCCATTTTATAGGTTGGGAGAGTCACTAGCAAATGAACTGTTTCATCAGCCGATTCAAGAGGAGGCTACGTTTGTCACGATTCAGCTTCTTGCCGCCT
Organism: Peribacillus sp. JNUCC 23; assembly: GCF_053653995.1. Next base: position 3,238,601 of record NZ_CM132202.1, on the reverse strand, counting down.
TTCAAGGTTCGATGGAGGGGATGTTTAATCCTTTTCTTGAAAAAATGGCGTTTGAATTAATCGAAAACGTAGAGAGACAAACCTTTGTTGAAATTCCAAATAAAGTGGAATTACAACGTACGCTCTATCAGCATCTTGTTCCAGCCTACTTTCGGATTCAGTTTCGTGTACCGATTTCAAACCCTTTGATTGAGAAAATCCAAGCACAGCATGCTGAGTTATATGCCATTGTAAAAGAAGCTCTACAGCCATTGGCAGCAAGAACCAAACAACCAATTTCTGCGGAAGAGGTCGGCTTTTTCACCATCCATTTTGGTAGCCAGGTAAAGCTCGCAAAGCCAAAAGAATATAAAGCGATTCTTGTGTGTTTGAATGGGGTCAGTTCATCGCTCATGATGCGAACACAGCTGTCTCAGCTTTTTCCGAAATTGAGCTTCACGCAGAACTATTCGATTGATGAATTCATGCGTGTGGATCCGGCAAGCTACGATGTCGTTTTCTCGACGGTTCCGCTTGCTTGTTCAAAGCCTGTACACGTTATTCCACCTTTGCTTACAGCCGTGGAGAAAAATCAACTCATTCAAGCGGTGGGTCGTCACATACCAGATCTTGTTGTATGGAATGTTTCAATGGAAGACATTATGACAACGATCCATCGTTATGCCGATGTAAAAGATGAAAAGGCTCTATACGAAGTACTTTTTTCAAAATTATGGTCCAATACATCATCTGAAAGGAGCTACCAGCCAATGCTCTCGGAACTATTAACAGAAAACATGATGCAATTTACGAATGATTCCCTAAACTGGGAAGAAGCGATTCGGCTCAGCGCAAGCCCACTTGCAAACAAAGGGCACATAGAAGATAGCTATGTAGAAGCGATGGTTCAAAAAGTAAAAGAAAATGGGACATATATTTATATTGGAAAGGGGATTGCGATTCCACATGCCAGACCTGAAGATGGTGTGAAACAAGTAGGCATGTCTCTTTTAAGAGTCAATCATCCAGTCTATTTACTAGATAATGAGAATTACCCTGTGGAACTCTTTATCTGTTTAGCTGCGATTGACAGCCAAACACATTTAAAGGCGCTATCGCAGCTGACGACCTTGCTTTCGAATAATGAAGCGATCGAACAATTAAAAGCGATGCAAAATCCGGAAGAATTATATGCATTTATAAAAAATGAGGAGGTAGCAATATGAAAATTTTAGCGGTTTGTGGATCAGGTTTAGGGACAAGTTTTATGGTGGAAATGAATATTCAGCAAATTCTAGGGGAACTGGGTGTGAAGGATGTTGAAGTGAGTCACTCTGATTTAAGCTCAGCAACACCGGGCGATGCAGACGTGTTTTTCTTGGCAAAAGATATCGCAGAGGGTGGTAGTCACCTTGGTAATGTGATTGTCTTAGAAAGCATTATTGATATGGATGAACTAAGAGAAAAAGTGACAGCTGTCATGAAAGAAAGACAAAAAATTTAAGTAGATATGAGGAGGAAGTTTCATGAATGGGTTCCTTAACGTAATCGTTGATATTTTAAGTCAGCCGGCTATTTTAGTCGCGCTGATCGCACTTATTGGATTACTCGCACAACGTAAAAACATACCAGATACATTGAAAGGAACAACGAAAACATTTGTCGGCTTTCTCGTCATTTCCGCCGGAGCGGGGATCTTGTCAGGATCTCTTGCTCCCTTTGGCGAAATGTTTCAACAAGCCTTTCATGTAAGCGGTGTCGTACCGAATAACGAGGCCATTGTTGCGTTAGCACTGAATGAATATGGCTCCAGTACAGCTCTCATCATGTTCTTCGGAATGGTGTTTAATGTGGTAATCGCTCGTATTACGCCTTTTAAATATATCTTTTTAACGGGTCATCATACACTTTATTTTGCTTGTATGCTTGCGGTTATTTTCTCAGTAGCTGGCTTCACCTCATTTGGGCTCATTTTAACTGCTGGTCTCGCTCTTGGCATTATCATGACCCTTTCTCCAGCTATCGTTCAACCGTTTATCCGTAAAGTAACGGGGAATAACAATGTGGCGCTTGGCCATTTCAGTGCGGTTGGCTATGCAGCTAGTGGGATTGTTGGCAAGCTTGTAAAAGGAAAAAACTCTCGTTCTACTGAGAACATTAATTTTCCAAAAGGGCTTGGCTTTCTGCGTGATTCAACAGTAAGTATTGCACTTACCATGACGTTGATTTATTTAATTGTCGCCCTTGTTGCAGGACCTACTTATATCGAAGCAAATTTGAGTAATGGAACGAATTACCTTGTTTTTTCCTTGATTCAAGCTGGTACATTCGCAGCTGGTGTATTCGTCATCTTAGCTGGTGTACGTCTTGTCTTAGCCGAAATTGTCCCTGCATTTAAAGGAATCTCACAGAAACTTGTTCCGAATGCAAAACCAGCCCTTGATGTTCCAATCATTTACACGTACGCACCGAATGCTGTACTGATCGGATTTTTCTCAAGCTTCTTTGGTGGAATTGTTAGTTTGCTCATTATGTCCCTTTCTGGAACCGTTATGATTCTTCCAGGTGTTGTACCACATTTCTTTACGGGGGCAGCGGCAGGCGTTATTGGAAATGCTACTGGAGGCTTGCGTGGATCAATCGTCGGCTCTTTCGTTAATGGACTGATCATCAGTTTCCTGCCACTTTTCCTATTGCCAGTATTAGGGGATCTTGGATTTGCCAACTCAACCTTCTCTGATGCGGATTTCGCAGTCTCAGGAATCTTCTTTGGTACCCTTGCAAATTATGTTGGCAAAACTGGCATTGTTGTCGGTCTACTTGCGATCCTAGCTATTATGTTTGCTTTCAACTTTAAACGCACAAAAACAGATGCAGCTAATCAGGAATCTATACAGGAGGCGAAATAATATGCAAGCAACACAAACTGATTTACAAGTTTACGCCAATCAAATCCGTTATTATACGCTGAAGGAACTACAGGAATTGGGCTTCGGTCATTATGGAGGCAGCCTTTCCATTGTGGAAGTACTTGCTGTTCTATACGGTAAGCATATAAATATTGAGCCAAATGATGCCAAAAATCCAGATCGTGATTACTTCGTGCTTTCAAAAGGGCACGGGGGTCCGGCACTCTATGCGACTCTGTTTCTGAAAAAATTCATCTCAGAAGAAACGCTTTATTCGCTTAATCAAAACGGTACGACGTTACCTTCTCATCCGGATCGTAACTTAACTCCTGGTGTTGAAATGACGACGGGTTCACTTGGTCAAGGAATTTCAGCAGCAACCGGTATCGCTTTTGGCAACAAGCTTGATGACCGCGCGAATTACACTTATGCCATTGTAGGGGACGGAGAATTGAATGAAGGTCAATGTTGGGAAGCGTTCCAATTTGCTGCTCACCATCAGCTTGAAAATCTTGTCGTCTTTATTGATGACAATAAAAAACAGCTTGATGGTCTAACGATTGATATTATGAAACCATTTGATTTTGTTGAGAAAATGAAAGCTTTTGGATTTGCTGCAGAGCGAGTGGACGGATCGAATGTAGAAGAAATCGATGCTGCGGTTGAGAGAGCGAAGCAACGTACAGGCAAGCCAACTGCTATCATTCTAGATACGACGAAAGGACAAGGTGTTCCGTACTTAGAACAAAAGGCGGACAATCACCATATCCGACCTAGTGCAGAAGATAATCATGCTATAAATAAGGCTCTAGAAGAATTAGAAAAAGCACTTCAAGGAGGTCAAAACCAATGACATTTTCTTCTGTCCTCGACCAAAAAGAAATGCGTCAAACCTACGCTGATACGATTCGTGAATTAGCTAAGGAAGATGATCGTGTGATTGCGCTTGAAGCGGACTTAAGCTCAGCCATGTCTACAAGCAGACTAGAGTCTGAACTTCCAGGTCAATACGTGAATGTTGGCATTATGGAAGCCAACATGATGGGATTAGCTGCCGGACTTTCTGTTGTCGGTCGCAAACCTTTTATTCACTCTTTTGGACAGTTTGTTACAAGACGTGCTTTTGACCAACTTTTCGTTTCCCTTGGCTATGCCAAGCTTAACGCCGTGATCGTTGGATCTGATGCAGGTGTGACTGCAGAACATAATGGAGGCACACATATGACGTTTGAAGATATTGGCCTAGTTCGAGAAATTCCAAACGCTCATGTCTATGAAGCTAGCGATTCAAATCAACTCAAGTATTTACTGAAAAAAGCTTATAAAGAAGGCGGTCTTCATTACATCCGTACGATTCGGAAGCAATCGATCAACCTATACGATGAAAACGAATCCTTTGAAAAAGCCAAAGTGTTGCGTACCGGTAAAGATGTAACCATTGTTGCTTCGGGAATTATGGTAGGTGAGAGTTTAAAAGCAGCTGCCAAGCTTGCTCAAATCGGTATTGAGGCAACGGTGATTGACATGTTTTCCATAAAACCTTTAGACATCGAGACACTCATCGAGGCTGCCAAAAAAACAGGGGCTGTCGTCACTGCAGAGAATCACAATGTAAACGGTGGACTCGGCAGCGCTGTGGCTGAGGCCCTTTCTGAACATTACCCAGCTCCTCTTTACCGTGTTGGTGTTCGTGAACGCTTTGGCCAAGTAGGAAAAACGGAATATTTGAAAACGGTGTATGGATTGGATGCACAAACGATTGTAAGGGAAGTTGAGAGAGTGATTGAGAGAAAATAGATAGGAGAAGCAGGGGGATGGTTCTCCTGCTTCTTTTCGTAATCTTGGTGCTTGACTCCCACTCCCTAAATAGTAAAATACCATTGCAGATAGGTTTTATAGAGCACTAAGATTATGAATGAGAAAGAGGAATACAATCTCAGTAAAAGAGCAGATAGTTAAAATAAATTAATCTTTTCATCTTCGAAATGTGACGGAACCATGGGCCTGTCCCCCGACGCATTAAATTTTCCTCAATTTCAAGCTTAAGCATAAAAATTAACTATTAAGTCATTTTGCCTTGGGTACCTGCTACAACTTGGAGTTTTTCGAAAGAGTGAAAGAGACAGAGAGTCATTGATTCTCTGTCTTTTTTGGGTCGTTAGACTTTCTTATAAAGGCTGAACTTACTTAAATTGGTGGTATTTCTAATCAAATTCACAATACCAAAGCGTGAGGTGTTTTTTGTATATTCGAGCATCTTGTCAAGAATATCATTTGATTAATTATTTTACTGCTTAAAATGTGTTAGTTTACAACTATCTCTATTGAAGCTAGAATGTTTTGTGTATTGATGGCGAATTGCTATATAGAATCAATAAATGCTTCAAAGGGATATATCTTCTATTAATTCTATTTAAACATTCACCAGATATCTTAGATTATTAACTTATTTGTAAGAGGGCTAATCGATTTATAACATGTCAAAGAATATAATATACATTATTATGAGCCAAAAGTTTTTTACAAAAATCTTTTTTTCAATTTGTATCGTATCATTTATTGGAGTATCTGGCCTTGCTTATTATTACCAAGAGTACTATCGTGATGTATTTATCAAAAATGAGATGAGTAGTGTACAACGATCTATCAACCAAGCAAATTTAAATCTCGACAATCGGCTACAGCGTCTTATCAATGATATTAATTATTTTTTTATTACTCCCATAATGGAGTAGAGTATCTAAAAAGCTATAAAAAACAAGATGTGCAGAGCATATTAGAAGCTTTTCGTTTACAGTATTCCGATCAAGTAGAATCGGCGTTTTTCTTGGTTAAGGATCATACAGCAAACGGCAAGGAAACCTTATACTATGATCAGACTATAGACCTCTAAAGTGGAATAGACTACTAAAAGCAAAATTGGTATAAAAATTTCACTCAAAAAAAATCAATTTTATGGCTAAAGCGATCTACAGAACATTAATCTATCAAGATCGATCATTAGATATAGCTATTTAATTTCATTTAATAGGACTAACTTTTTCAATGGCCTCCTATTTAAGGAGTGGGGTTTCACTGTTATAATTTGGATGAGGGGTGATGGATAATGAAGGTAGTTACTGATAATCTTGAAAAACATCTATTTACGGAATTGAATAAGAGTAGAGAATCAATCATGATTATTAGCCCATTTATTAGTATGTATACAGCTGGAAGACTGATAAATAAACTGCAGAATGACAATGTAGAATGTACTTTAATAACCCGGTTTGACAGAAGTTTATTTATTAATGGGAGCAGTAGTATTGAGGCGTTAAAGCTATTAAAAAGACAAGGAGTAAAAATTCTTGCCCTGAAAAATTTGCATTCTAAAGTTTACATTTTGGATGAAAGTATGTGTATTACTGGTTCCGCTAACTTTACAAAAAAAGGATTAAAAGAAAATAAAGAGTTGTTGATGTTTCTTTATGAACAACATGAAACTATTCCTATTTTAAGTTATGCAAAACAGCTGCTTGAAGATATTTTACTGTCTGGTCATTGGTATGTTGATGAAGATATGATTAATATAGAAATAGAAATGAAGAAACATATAAAGCCAACTATAGAGCAAGATCCTAGATTGAACTATTCGTGGGGGGCAGAGCTACTAACTAATAAACAATTGGATGAGGAAGCTATTGTTCTTTCAGTTTCAATTGGCGGTACATACGATATTGTTGAGAAGTATGCTATTCATGCTCATCCGTATGATTACCCATATAAAACGCCAACGAAATATATCACTTTTAGATATCCAAATGGAGGTCAAATGAAGAGTGTGTATGAAATTGTCGAGACATTAGAGATTGATTTATCTAGCTGGCGAAGAGTAATAGAAGAACGAGGTTTTCCGAAAGTTATTGAAAACCGTTTAGTAAATTATATTATTGATCGCAAAAGTGGTTTTGACTATGAAAAGGCTGTGCCTTATAAGTTTTATATTTTAAATGAAATCTATGAATTGCTTAATTGTCCTAGACCACCGAAAAATAATGCAGGTGGCTGGTATTATCGTTTAGGTGATTTAATAAGTGCCAAAGATATCATCAATACAATTAAAGTCTGATAGATTTCTATATTGAATCAACTTTATAAATGCTTATTTTCAAGAAAAATAGATCCGCAGGAGTTGTTGAGTTCTTATTTAAAAATTTTAAGGTTTATTCAGCTTGTTATTGATTTAACATGGTATGGATACGAACGGTAGCAAATTTTGAAGCATTATAAACAAGGGGAACGATGTCAAAATGAGCTTCGGCACGCTACTCAGTACGATAACGAACATTATTTAGTTGGAAATAGAGCACTAATATAAAACAAACCAAAATAAAACGAAATAAGGATGAATGTCATGAAAAAAATGATTGGTTTATTCCTATGTATAGTGTTCATTATTGTTGTCTTGTACCAACAGAATCATGCTGTTACTGACCAAAAAGAGAAGATATACGTTGAAGATTTTAAAGGGGCCAATGATTCTATTAAGATTCAAGCAGCCATCGATAAAGCAAAAGACAAAAAAATAAAAACTGTTATGCTGGATGATAAACAGTACAAAATTACATCACCTATCATTGTTCGAGAAGGTGTTAAGTTACTATTTGGATACGGAACACAGTTCATTGTTGTGGGAAACTTCAGGGTGCTTGAACTTGAGAAAAATGCTTCCATTGAAGGCGCTTATATAGCCATTAATGATGCGGATTTTAATTCAGAAGTTATTTACTTAGATGGTAAATATAAATATTATAACACTTGGTACAGAACACAAGTAAAGGATGTAAATATCGTCAATTGGTCTGAAAGTAACCAGGGTACAGGAGTATTCTTATACGCTGGTGGAAAAGAACATGAGATTTCTTTCGTTAACTTCGAAAACATGAAGATTTCAGGAATGGAAACGGGTGTAAAGTTTATAGCTGAAAAACCGGCTTCTGGATATGCCTGGATCAACGCTAATCGGTTTATGAATGTATCTTTAGAGGATTGTGTAAACATGATATACATGGATAGTCATTCAACTATACCGAATGAAACGAGCGGCAATCAATTTACCAACTTACAGATCCAGCCATCAAGCAAAACTAAGAGTATTTTGAAGGTAAGCGGGGAGTACAATGAGTTTGATGGGATGTCTTGGGATTTGGACCAAATCACTCATCAAAACGCTGTGATTGAACTTACAGAACAAAGCAAGGATACGACCATTGACATTCCTTCATTACCTATGAACAGAATTTCCGACAGTGGACAAGCAAACAAAGTGAATCAGTAAAATGCAACAGCCCTTCTCAATGGAGAGAGGGGCTTCATTCATTTATAATGTTAAACCGAAGGATGGTACGTGTGGCTCTTTTGCATATCTATCATGGGGTCTTTCTCTTAGATAGCAAAATGAGACTAGTAAACACACTGTTTTTACTGGATTAAGAAAAATTAGTATGTGAATACCCTTTTCTTTTTAATCGGTATTGAAGAAAACTTTTCTGAATTAAATCAGAGTTTTGCTATCTTCATAGTTTTGTCGTAATAATTTGTCCTTGATCATTAATATTCACTTTCCATCTTCCTCCATTAGGGGAAACTAGCGTAACAGCTTTGCCTTTTTGGAATTCTAAATCGCCATACAATGTCCCACCTGTAGTTGGCAACCAAGAGGCCCCTTGCTGTAAGGAAGATCGTGCAAAGATCCGATTAATCCGAAACCGTTTGTGCCCTTGAGTATAGCCACTTAGCGTCAGTTTAACTTTAAATAAGGTAGCTGCTCGTACTTCTGAAATAATCGTGTTTCCGACATTATATGGTATATCTTTAGCTACTGTCCAAGGTCCGTTTAGACTTTGTTGATATTCAATCAAAATCCGATTTGGGCTTTCATTCCATCCAAAATAGATACCAAGGCAATTCAGCATTTGAATAGGCTGCTTAGAAAAATCTAACTCGATAATAACCGGCTGAGAACTAGGAACATCCAAATAATTTACACTTTGCTCATCCAATAAGTTAAAACAATTACTAAGGGTTCCTCCATAGGGTGCTTTTCCAGAAAGTTGACGTACGGCGTATCGGATATGGGCATTAACTAAGATATCATCTTGATTCCCCATTAGATGTGATTTTCCTAGTGCAAGGGGGGAGGATACTGGAAGGGATTCTTCATGAGGTGATGTACAGCGGTTGTATAGGCCAAGATCAAGAATTGATGTGGCTAATTGGTTTGAAAAGAGGTAGTTGTGATGAGAAATGGAAGAGAATTCGATGACGAGTGGAGGGGCAGTCATGCGGTACATATCCCAAATCACTCCTTCAAACATATTATAAGCACCCGAACATCGGATTACTTTTTTAGTTTGTGCCCTGCATTGAACTTGGATTTCAGTAAACGTATTTCCAGATATTTCGTAAGGTAGATCACTATTTCCGACTATTTCAATTCCATACTGACAGCCATCTATGAAAATAGAATTAAAGGAGTTTGCATTAATCCAGCATGGCGTGTTAATATCCTGAAGCTTTTCTGTTTTTAAATAGATAGCTGTTTGAAAGTTTGTGATTTGGATGGTGTGAACCTTAAGGAAACTGATGAAATCCCATGCTTTTTGACAAGATAAATGAATGGCGATCCCTTGGTAGGTATTTGTACGATTCATAATATTAATATTAGATATAGAGGTATGATTATGAATTTCAATTTGTTGGGCGCCGGAGAGAAAAATTACGGATGAATTAAAACTATTATCCACAATCTCAATCGTACCCCCTGTGATTGAAGCATCCTTTTGAAGCTCGAATACTTGGAAGTTTCCTTTGACTATTAATGTTACGGTGGAATCTATTTCAAGATGTACATTAGACTTAATGACAATGGGAGAGGCTAAAGTATATTGCTTCTTCCCAGTTATAACAACTTTAGAGTGATGATTACCTAAACAATAATCAATGGCTTCTTGAATCGCCGGCGAATTATTTAGTAAATCTGGACTAGCGCCAAAACAATCAATATGAATAACATCTCTATTCTGGCAATCTTCAGAAAAATTAAGGGCGTCTGTCAATTTATAACACTCCTTATCTAGTGGTGTGTTATAGAATATGCATGTCCAAAAAGAATGCATGGGTAAAAAACAAACGATGAACGTTTGTTTTTTACCTTTGATACGTTTCTAGTGTAGAATGAATCATGTTTGAGAGTGAAAAAGATTTTTCTACTGTTTGTCTTCCTGTGACTCCTATCCGTTGTCTTAATGGCTCGTTATCGCGGAGTAATTTAATTTTTTTTGCAAATTCTAATTCAGAATGATGTGGAATAAGAATCCCTGTTTCCTGATCCACCACGGCTTCTTTAATGCCACCTACATCTACAGATACAATGGGTGTTCCCGTCGCCATTGCTTCAAGAACGACCATTGGGAACACTTCTCTTAAAGACGTTAGGAGCAGTACGTCCATGTTGCAAATAAATTCATATGGATTGGCTGCATTACCTAGAAGTTTTACCTTATGATTTATATGCAAATCACTAATGATTCTTTCAACAGAATCCCGCTCTGGTCCTTCTCCGGCAATATAAAACATGACATTTGGTTCATCTTTTAACTCATTAACAATTTTCAAAAAAAGTTCATGATTCTTCTCTTTTGATAAACGGGCTAAAATTCCAACATTGAACGTTTCTTTATGTTTTTGCTGTTGAAATGAAAAATGATCTATGTCGACTCCATTATAAATGGTTCGAATCATATCATTCTTTACACCCAACTGAAGTAGGTTTTCTTTTTCGAAATTACTCACCGCAATAATTTGATCAACATGCTGATTTAACACTTTTTTAAATAATGAAGGCATCTTTTTTTCTAGTATCGTCACGTTATGTTTGGTATACACTAGCTTAATTTGTCTTCTTGTGATTTTCTTTATTGCGATGGAATAGAGTAACATTCTTAAACTATTTGCATGTATGACCGTAATGTCTTTTTGGGCAACCTCTTTACTTAATGTATAAAGATTAGCCATATGATTTTTTAAGCTTAAGGGAATAAAATGATGCTTATTTTGAATTTGATTGTACAACTCACCAGTGGCAGCAGCTGAATAAAAGGCCATGTTTTCATCCTTGAGATGATTTTCTAATTTACAAAAATACATCTCAGCTCCCCCCGTTATGAGTTTATCTGTTAGTAGCAGAACATTGTTCATTTTTCTTATTTACCTCCATTTGGAATAGAGGTAGGCCGCTTCCCTCTATTTTTATTGTACGCATGGTAGGCATACTTACTAAAATAAAAGTTGGTTTTAATAAGATTTAACTTTTCCTGTCCTCGTAAGAGTTTCCAATATCGGTAGGCGGCCTTTAATTTATTTCTTGATGTAGAGTTCCTCACAATACGATACTTGGATAAAACCTTTTGTAAGCCATATGCTTGATACCCCTGCCGTAATAACAACAACCATAGGGCGGTATCCTCTGGTTGAATATCCGGCATTTCAATTTGTTTAATCTGCTGCCTATCTAACATCACAGTCAAACAACCAATCGTTGTATTTCCAATCAAATACTTATAATCTACTGTTTCTGGTGCGATTACTTCAATATCCATAGGATTTCCTTTTTCGTCCATTAAAGAATAGGAAGTAAAAGAAAAAGCAAGGTTTCCCTTTTGCATAAACGTGACTTGGTCTTCTAATTTAGTAGGGGACCAAAAATCATCACTATCAAGAAACGCGATATACTCTCCTTTGGCTTCATTAATAGCCACATTTCTTGCTCTAGCAGCACCACCATTTTGGGTTAAAGGAATCAGTTTAATCCGTGGTTCGGTTTTTATATATTCATGAATAATATGGACCGAGTCATCCTTGGACTTATCGTCAACGATGATCATTTCCCAATGAGGATATGTTTGAGCCTGAACGGATTCAATGGTCTCTATTATAAATGCTGAGCTATTATACGATGGGGTAATAATGGAGACCAATGGTCTGCTATCCTTTATAGTGTATATCATAAAAATCAGCCTCTTTTCGTTCATATATAGAAATGTATTTGAAAGCAAGTGCTAAAAAGAAGAAAAATGCTTCATTAATAATGAGAGAAAGGGATACCATCTGTAATAGAAACGCGAAAAGTGTGAGAACAATGTATGGTTTTTCTTTATGCAATTTTGTCCTGATGAAGGTGATAAGGAGCATTATTAAAAAAGAAAAGTAAAGAAGGAAACCGATAATTCCTGACTCCACTAATACCTCAAGAAACGTATTATGAACAAATAGTTTTTCATTATGTTCAAATTCGTAGTAATCGGAAAAGTTAAAGGCACCAATACCTAAAAGGGGATGGGACATAAAATAGTTAATGGCTTGAACCCATAACTCAAATCGGCCACTTCCTCCATCAGTAGAAAAGTCAGTAATTCGACTGTGAATGATCTGATTAAAATCTACTTGAATGAAAGAGCCCGCAGTAAAAATTACAACTAGACATAATAGGGAAACAGTCATCATTTTTAACTTTTTTGAAAAATCCGCTAAAATTACGTATAAAAGAACAACTAGTAAAAGGGCAACAATCCCTCCTCTTGAAAAAGTAAGAAGGGAGGTAATCACACATAAAATGAATCCAATCGAATGCTTTAATCCTTTTAAATACGTTAAATAAAAGGAAAAAAACAATGTATTATAGAAAATGAAGATGTTTGGATCGTCAAGTAATCCAATTAATCTTGGATAATCTCTATCTAATAATAATCCAAACGAGGTAATCTCGACGCCTCCTGGTGATCCTCCTGTTAATCGTAAACCGATTACATATAATAGCAGACTAATGCTATTGAAAATAATCCCAACATTTGCAATAGAAGTTTCAATGGCGCGAATCGATGCTTGTTCCACGACATATCTCATGATGAAAAAACAGCAGAGGATGAGAATTACGCCTAGAATGACTCGAATGCTTGCTTCAGGATACTGTGAAAAAGCGCCACTTAGGCAATAGGTAAAATAAAATAAAAGCAATAAAATTTCATAATGATAAAGTGGACGGAAGTAAAAATCTCGAAAGTAAATGAAGAATAAAATGGCAAGGAAAATCATGTAAATTTTCAATGAAAAGCCAATAGACAAATTATATTTACTAAGTGTAATAAAAAGTAACAAGTAGAAGACAGGCCACATAGAGGTATTCTTGTTAATTTGCAATATTTCCATCCTCTCTTTGTCTCCCGTCTGTTAATTGTTTGGTGTCTGGTTGTTTTTTCTTTTTTATAAAATTTACGATGAAGGCCTGGATCGTCTTATCAAATAGGAAAATCATCGCAGACACGAAGATGATTGTCGATAACATGGCTATAAACGGGTACTTAAATAATAAGTAGTGTACTAGGATGAAACTTATAGAAAAATAGGACCCATACGGAATGATGACATTGGTTAATACCGCTTTTCTTTTTGGATGGGCCAAGACATAACCGATGAATGATACGATTTCCATGATTAGCACGGCAAAAGCTGCACCCTCCACTCTATAGGTTATGCTCAGATAATAGAAGGACACCAAACCAATCGAAATGGTAATAAACTGCGTTATAGTACGACGGTTCTGTAATCCTCTTGTCGTAAGGCCGTCAGCGATGGCAATGTTAAAGCCTTGTAAGACAATAATTGCAGCCAATATTTTTAAAGGTTGGACTGCGGAACGCCATTCATCCCCGAATAAAATCGTGACTAAGTATCCAGCCAAATAGAATAAGGATATGGTCATACACATCCCAATAAAAGACATTATTTTCATTTGCAGGATATTTAATCGCGTATGTACCTCCAACTCCCCTCGATTGTAGTGCTTAAATAACAGAGGAAAAAATGCACCCGCAATTACCCCTGGTACTTGGTATAGAGCAGAAGGGATCCGGTATGCTACAGCAAAAAGACCAACAAGCGTTAATGGCAGTGTTTTTTCTAATACTAATGGACCTAATTGGGGAGTTAACATAATAAATAACCCACTGATTAAGAACGGACTAAGATTTGTTAATAACTGTTTTTGAAAAGAAGACTTCCATTTTACTTCCGCCTTTTTGTAAAGTACATACAGGCTATATATACCGCCCACAACATAAGAGAAACCGTAGGAAAAGGCTGCCAAAAGGACATCCACTTTAAAAATCATGCACAAAGCAGTTGAAATGATTAAGACAATCGCTGAGAATATTTTAATGGATGCGATAAACTGCATCCTTTCAATTAATTGAAAATAGGTGATTCCAATACTTTGCATGGTCAGACCAATAACCATAGGGATCAGTAAGCTATACATCATAAAAAGAATCTGTAATTCTTGATAAAAGACATGAATGCCAATAGAAAATACAATAAATGCTAAGAGCAAACAGACAACCCGGATCTTTATATAAGAAGATAATGTAGTGCTTAAATCTTCCTTCTTCGATCCTTCACGAAGAAATGTGTTACTTACTCCAAGGTCTGTAAAAAAGTGCATGATCATAGCAAGTGCTAGAGCCACACTGAAAATTCCATAGTTCTCTGAGTTAAAATAATTGGCCAATAGGATGAGGGTAGTTGCATTTAAGGCATTGGCTAGAATCGCACTGTAAAATAAATGAAATATATTTTTAATGATCGAACTCTTCTTTTTATTCACTTGTTTTCTCCCGATTCATAACGGTAAATTTGTAGGATTGAGTATTGTTTCAACTGCTTCAATCGTAGTTAAAGTAGGCTGATTTTGCTTAAAATAATATTCATATGTATGCGAAAGACCTTTTGTCAGCGAATATTCGGGTTGCCAACCCAACTTTTGGATACTCTGTTTATTACAGAGCAAACTTTCTTTGATCTCCCCATTTTTAGCTGGTTTATAAATAGGAGAGAGCTTACGTTGACTAAACGATTGAATAATAGAGTACAGCTCATTAATACTTGTACTAGTTGTTGATGAAATATTGAAGACGCCACTTCCAACGAATCTCAGCGCTTTGAGATTGGCATTCGCAACATCTGCTACATAGATAAAGTCCCTCGTTTGTAAACCGTCACCGTAAATAACCGGCTGCTCTTTGTTGATAATTTGATTCGTGAAGATCGAAATGACACCGCCATCGCCATTTGCTGTTTGCCTTGGTCCATACACATTACTATATCTGAGAATTACATAGTCTAAACCGTATAATTCTTGTGCTAATAGTAAATACTCCTCAGCTGTTTTTTTTGAAGCACCATAAGGAGATAATGGTTGAGTAGGGTGTGTAACGGAAATAGGTGTCACATTAGAATGCCCATATACAGCTGCAGAAGAGGCAAAAACGATCTTTTTTACTGCATACTTATGAGAAAGTTTAATAATATTGATTGTTCCCATAATATTAATCAGTGCATCATTCGTAATATCGGAAATAGAGTTTTGTACACTAACTTGCGCAGCTTCGTGAACTACATAGTCAGGCTGGAACGTCTCCATCGCCTGCTCTAATGATCCCTCATCTTCTATACTTCCTATGAAAGCCATGACTTTCGAATGGGCATTTTTCATAGATCCAGAGGATAGGTTATCATACACAGCCACTTTATAATTATTACGAGTCAATGTATCTACAATATGGGATCCAATAAATCCAAAGCCACCTGTTACTAGTACTCTCTCCATATCCTAATCTCCCATCCATAATTTATCTAGCTCCATTTCCAGTAAAGATAATGGTCAATGTTAGAAGCAAAATCTTAATATCCAAAGCAAGCGATTTATGCTGAATATAATATAAGTCATGAGTCAACTTCTTTTCAGGGGTTACATCATACCCCCCATTCACTTGTGCCCACCCAGTTAATCCCGGTTTTATAAGTAAGCGGCTTTTAAAATGGGGGAGAAACTTTTCAAACTCGTCATAGAAATATTCCCTTTCTGGTCTAGGACCAATGAGTGACATATCTCCTTTTAAAACATTAAAAAGCTGAGGTATTTCATCTATGCGGGTTCTTCGCATGAAGGCGCCTACCTTTGTAACCCTAGGATCTTTTATGCTTGCCCATTGTGGACCGTCTTTTTCAGCATCTAAAACCATCGAACGCAATTTTATCATTTTGAAGCTTTTTCCATATTGGCCTAGGCGTGATTGACAAAAGAAAGGGGAACCAGTTGAGTCGATTGGGATAAGAATGCAGAATAGAACTAAAATGGGTGATAAAATAAGTAACATAAAAAACGAAAGGGTAAAATCTATTGATCGTTTAAAAGCGAAATATGCTGAAGTCCATTGTGGTTTTATTAATAATTCTTCCTGACTAACAACTTTAGCTTTTGAATCCAATGATTCACCCCCTTTTTTTACGAAATAATCATGGTCCCGATTATTTCATGTTTTGCCCGTTCAAATTGTTTTTTTACACTTACAATCTTTTCTAACTTGTCTCTTCTTTCCTTTATCGCTAAAACAATACCATCACAGTATTTTGCCACGATGTGTGCATCAGGTCTGTTTAGACTATCGGATGTGTGAAATAAGATGATATCAAAATGCTTTTTCCATTCCTCGATTTGGTTAGGGAAGGTCTTTAATGTTAACAATGTTGCTGGTTCAAAATGAATTTCTCCTGTAGGTAAGCAGTATAGATAATCCGTTATCTTGATTGGATGATCCTTTAGTTTGTGTTGCTCTTCTAAGAGTATGGTTGTTAGACCAAATGAATGATCCATATTATACAAAGTATGAAGTGAAGGTTCGCGGAAATTAGCATCTACGATCAGCACTCGTTTATGTTGTTCTGAAAAGGCATGGGCTAAATAGGCTGTAGCATTGACAATGTTTTGTGTTTGTTCTAATGAAGTGACCATTAACAATATTGAATCCACCTTTGTAAGGTGGGATTCAATATTGTTACATATCGTATAAAATTGTTCTTTAATTTTGACATCATAAGGATTAAAGGGATGATTCCTATTAAATTTAATTGTCAAAGTGTTCACCCCGTTTCGCTGAGGATAAGGTTTTATAATCTTTTTTGTGTTCTTTCTTTTTACGTTTCGTGTTTAAGTTCACTCGACCTAACATCGGAAGACCAAGGCGGTCAAGCTCACGGTCGCTGTAGGTTGCATCATCAAGATGTTCTCGCATAAGCGCCAAAGCTATTCCAGAAAAGAAACCTATCACAATTGAAATGGCTATAACGAATTTAGGTTTTGGAAAAAGGAGTTCTGAACCATCAAGTACATTGGAATCATTCAGAATATTAATCTGATTTACGCTTGCAAAGCCTTTAAATCTATTTATGGACTGCTTAGCGACAGACTGTGCAATGGCAATAGCTAATTCTGGATTAGAATCTTTGACAGAAATCGTTATAATTTGCGAACTATCTCTATTGGTAACGGAAACTTGCTTGAGTAACTCATATTTTGAACGAGCTAGATTTAATTCTTCCTTGACACTTGTCATGGTAGTAGGGCTTTTAATGGTGTCCATATACGAAAGGGCGAGCTGTCTGTTTTCTTGTACTTTATTTATTGACGTTTCCTTTGTATCCATACTTAAAGATCCTGCTAAAACTTGAGTAGAGTACTGATAAGTAGGTTTCATGATGTACATGGACGAAATGAAAATGACTCCAGTAATACATAGTGTAGTAAGTATAATGATTAAGGATCGCTTTTTTAAAATTTGTATCAACTCTTTTATTTTTACTTTTTCATTCATCTTCTCACCACTTTTTATGGATTCTTGATTATGTGTTTGAATATTCAGAATATAGAGTATGGGTTTTTACTAGTTTACCTTTCTTTTGTAATAACACAGAAAATGTTTCATACATGGGTATCCTTTCTATCTTATTTTTCTTTTTTGGATTGGATATTCGATTGTATCTGTTACATTGACATTGATTTTCCCATTATTGGTTATATACAGTCCAAGATTTATGCATGGTTTTTCAACGAATAGATACGCCAAAATAGATAGTAGAACCGTAAAGACAAAGGCAAGAATGAGAATAAAGATGATAGGTAACCTATCATAAAATAGGTACATGAATGAGAATAAAGAAATTAAATGATACAAATATAGACTATAAGAAATTTTACCAAGAAGTGTAAGTGTTTTAGTTCTTAATAATGTAGAAAGTGTTAAGGATGATCGGCTTATCATCATTAAGATACAAACACCACTAGAGACAACATAATTTCTAAATATATAATTGTTTAAAACATCTATTTCACCAACCATTCCTTCATACATAAAACAAATAATTGCTATCAACAGTAGTACGATTTTTGTTGGTTTTTTCATATTGAGAGTATAGTTTAATATTTCATGGCGATATTTTGCTAACAAAGCCCCCATTAAAAAAATAGTTATGTAGTGGAAACTTAAAAGACTGCTAGTTATTTTCACACCAGAACCAAACAAATATAAGAAAATAGTCGAACAAAAACTTAATATAATAAAACATAATAAGGAATATCTGAGTTTTTTTCGTATAAAGAGAAAAATCAGTAGTGGAAATAGAATTGATATTCTCATTTCGTGTACAAGAGACCATATAACATTGTTATAGGCATCTGTATTATACTGTCCGATAAATAATAGATGTTGTAATAGTAAGGTTGGCGTCTCCGAAGTGGTCCAAGATTTACTAAACCAGTTACTAATAAACGGAATATGATTATGGCTGAAAAGCATTTTAGCCATAATAGCAAGTATGATAGCTATAAGATATGGTATGAATATTCTGCAAATTCTTTTTGTTATATATGAAGCATAATGGAACTTAGTATTATTAATAGATACATACAAAACGAAACCACTCAATAAAAAAAAGAGAATAACCGATTCATTACCGCTACTAAAGAACAGACGAAGAGGGGTTTCCTTTACTATATATATTGTGAAAGGACTATTTAATTCGTATTTGTATGTTTCATAGGCAGGGAATACCATCAAATAATGTCCAATTAAAACAATAAGAGCGGCTAATCCTCTTAATGAGTCAAATTCTTCATACCGCTTACTATTCATATTCTCCCTCCATAAGAGTTGTTTTTGTAAACAATATAGCACTAATTCGTTATAAAGTATATTAAGTTCTTTAAAACAGACAAAAATAGACAAAAAAAGTGGATTATAAAATCCATAAACTATAAGCTGAATGCTACTTTCTATAGAACGATAGGATTTAAACTGCTCCTCAATCACATATAGAAACCAATACATCTTTATGAATAAAACGAAATCTAGACCGTGTTTGTCGCATGTTTTAAATGGCCAATGAGAGAGTTTCAGGCAGCTTTAAGGAAAGAGATATATAAGGAATGTTCAATTTGAACTCAACACCCTAAGTAACAAAACCCAATTGAAGAATAGCTATTCCTAAATTATTAGGTCACAGCATGTCTACTGTCAGTTTTGTAATATTAAGACCTGCATTTTCCAGGATTAATCCAAAGCCACAAACAATAGTGAAAAGACACAATATGAAAAAATAAAAGAATAACCCTCGAATTTTGGTATAATAGATCTGTGAAGAACTAGTACCACATTTCGAGGGTTTTCCTATACAAGTTGCAATCCATCATCTAAAATTTAGAATAGCTTAGAGTAGACAGATGCCCGATCGATGCTTTCTGTCTTTTTGGTTTGTCCGATATGGCGGATATAGATATTCATCAGTATGTTCCTTATAACTCTTAAATACTACTATTATATTATTTTTATTTTTCTGACTGATTAATATGAGAATAAGTTTCTGATTATATGTATAATTATTTTTGACATATAATTTACTACATTAGTCAATTGGAGGAAAATAACGTGTATATAAAAGTAGATTCATTAGCCTTGTATAATCAATTTAATAACATTTGGATAGAATGTTGGCTTGAAAAAGGATATGGATTGGAAATGGAAGATGGCCCAGCCGATCGATACTTAATCACAGATTCAAAAGATCAAAAAGTAGGAACGATAGAATTTAAGCCATATCTATTAGAGCCGAATCATAATATTAACACAGTTTATCCTTTTCATCTGATTGAATCGATTAAAAATAATCCAGAATCGGTGATCGAAATTGATAAGGTTGCCATCTTAAAACAATTTAGAGGAAGGAACCTAGAAAGACTATTATCGGTGTTTGTTCACTACTCGGAACAACATGAAATTAGTTATTGTGTTGCTTTACTTGAGAGGGTTTTCTATAAGGCACTAAGAACGATCTATAAGTTTCCAGTGAAGTCTGTTGGTGAACAAATTTATTATAAAGGGGATTATGTGATCCCTGCTGTTATTTACCCTAAAGATCTGTATCAACATAAGGAAAAGTATCCTTGGTTACGAACTAGTAATCAAGATGATCATAAAAAGAATTATATATTAAGGTAATGCAAATCCAGAATGGAGAAACAAATGGACAGTCTTAAAACCCGGAAATTGGCTTATACTTTCATCGCGCTTTTTATTCTTTCTAACTTTCTTTGGAATATCATGTTTCAAAACAATCCGCCCGTATTAGATTGGGGTGCAGTGACATTTCAAATCATTGCTTGTCTTACATCCATTGGATGGCTTATTTATACTTTTTTTAAGACTTCAAAAAGTTTTTGGTTATTTCTTGGATTGGGAATTCTGAGTTATCTAATTGGAACGTTGATTTGGAGTTATAATGCATTTATTCTGAACCTTGATGGAGCGTCCAATACGATCTCTGAGAAATTTTGGATCTTGCAAAATGGCTTCTATTTTATCGCACTTCTGATTATCCTGAATAAAATAAAAAGCCATTTGCTAACCATTCGGTTCTTTCTCGATCTGTTAATCGTTATGACGGCAGCCACTACATTTAGTTGGATTTTTTTAATTAATCCATTGATCCATCAACATACCAATATGATGTTAAATATCCCGGAGTTACTTTATCCCATTTTAGATTTAGGTGTATTCGTAGGGGTTTTAAGCGTTTTTTTCGCATCAGGTAGCATTTTCTCAAAAATGACAAGATTCCTTCTCGTTTCTGGTTTTTTAACTCAGATTATTGCCGATAGTATTTTTATCTCTTTAAAAGTGATGAATCCATACTCTGTAGGAAGTATCAATGAACCGTTATGGATTCTATCCATCCTATTAATAGGCTTAGCTGGAATCTATTATGTGCCCTTTCAAAAGAAAGAGACGATAATCAATCAAAAAAGAAAAAATAAAAGTCATTTTTTGAAAATTATTACTCCTTACTTGGGTGTTCTTATACTTTCTGTTTATTTTATTTCCTTATTGTACAAAACGCATCCTGTTGTACTGGGTCTGTTTTTAACGATATTATTAGCTATTTTGAGACAAATCCTAACTTTATTAGAAAATGATAAATTAGTGAACGATTTAAATCAATTAAATGAAGATCTTGAAGAAAAGGTAAAGGAAAGAACGGATAAACTAGTAGAAACGCTAAATTCAATGGAATATATCGCTTTACATGACGTCGTTACTGGGTTACCCAATCGTAGATTTATGGAGAAAAGACTTTCACAAGCGATCAGCAATTCGGATGTGTTGCGACAGCGAATGGCATTTATGATGCTTGACTTGGACCGCTTTAAACAAATTAATGACAGTCTTGGCCATTCCTATGGTGATCTTTTATTAAAAGAAGTAGGGAGTAGATTAATCAATTGTCTAAATCAAGATCAATTTGTTTGTCGACTAGGCGGGGATGAATTTGCATTATTAATCGAAAATACAAATATGGATGAGATAGAAGCCATCACAGAATCTCTATTAACTACCTTAAGAGAAACCTATTATATTAAGGATGTTGAACTTAATATTACCCCAAGTATTGGGGTGTCTGTTTTTCCTGATCATGGGAATAACTTAGATGCTCTCATGATGGCAGCAGATACGGCCATGTACAAAGTAAAGGGAAAAGGAAAAAATGATTGTCAAATTTACAATGGTTCAATGAGTATGGAACCAACAGTAAAGTTAGAAACTTCGTTAAGAAAGGGTCTAGAGCGGGATGAATTTATCTTATACTACCAGCCGCAAATCTCCCTGATCAATCAAGAAATTGTTGGTGCAGAAGCTTTGATACGTTGGGAAAGACCTGGCTATGGACTGGTACCTCCATCAGATTTTATTCCAATTGCCGAAGAAATGGGGCTAATCTTGCCAATCGGAGAAAGAGTTTTATGGAAGGCTTGTGAGCAGTCCGCTTATTGGAGTAAAAAAGGCTTTACTCAATTAAGAATTGCCGTGAATATCTCCTCCTTACAATTTCAGCAAAATAATTTTATTGAAATGGTATCAAAAATTATCAAAGAAACCGGAGCCAATCCAAATCAAATCGAGTTGGAAATTACCGAAAGTATTGCGATGGGCCCAATTGAGCAAACAATAGCTAAATTAAATTTGTTAAAACAAATGGGCTTTAAAATAGCCATAGATGATTTCGGAACGGGCTATTCATCGCTCCATTATTTAAGCCAATTTCAAATTGACCGCCTAAAAATAGACCGTTCCTTCATTTCTGCTTTAGAGAATAGCGAAAAAGATGCAGCCATTGTGAAATTGATTGTCCTGATGGCGAAAAGTTTGAACTTCCAAGTGATTGCTGAAGGTGTAGAGAATAACACTCAAAAGTCATTTCTAGAAGACATACAATGCGATGAAATTCAAGGATACTTGTTCAGTCGCCCTGTATGTGTGGAGGATTTTGAGAGATTACTGGGGTAAGCAAGAACGGTCCCTTTGTTCTCTTTTGCACTTCTGGAGGATGACTATGACCATTTCAAATGATAATAAAATGATAGCAAAAACAGCTTTACAAGCATTTGGAGGCAAGCCAAATGTATCGAAATACTGGGACGATAAAAATGATAGTCATATTGATTTATTATCAACTATAAATAAACCATACGAGGGTATTACATCCTACTCAACTATTGGATTATCAGACTATTCAATTGGATACGCAGTAGACGCAAACCCTTAAGAACTGAAATCGTAGGGGCGAGTGCATCAAAGTTTGCACTTTTCCCTCATATACTATCGACATGTGCCCTTTATGTTATTAACACAAAGTTCTCTATTTATCATGGTGAAATATTTCGGGATATAATAAGAATGTATTACCCAGATAGCGAGATGGAGCACGTACTATTTACAGCCCCTTTTTTATGGGAAGATCTAAAGAATCTAGATTTTTCAGCTAAAAAAGTTGCATGGTTACGTGCAATACCAATATCAGAGGAAGAGTTTGTATTTGCTGAGAAGGAAGGAACAGAGGAACTTGAAGACTTGTTAGGGCAAAAAGATATAGATATATTCGATCCTTTAAATAGGAGTTAAACCTTCCTAATAAAAACACGCAAAAGGAAAATAATAGTGTTACAATCAAATAGTCTAGAATTTTCTAACAAGAGAGGACTTGAGGGGTATGGAACGTAATAAAGAATGTATGTATTGCATGGAGGATGAAGGTCGCGACAACTTAATGATTGAAATTTGTCAGTTGGATGTTTCTACTGTTTTTCTTTTTAAAGAGCAGACGTATACGGGCAGATGTAATGTCGTGTATAAGGATCATGTAAAAGAACTTTTTCAGCTTGATCAAGATGAATTGGCGGCATATATGAATGATGTAAAAAAAGTAGGAGAGGCTTTGGACAAGGCTTTCCAACCAAACAAGCTTAACTATGGGGCATATGGTGATAAAATGCATCATCTACATATGCATATCGTCCCTAAGTATGAAGATAAAGAAGAATGGGGTTCTACCTTTGAAATGAACCCAGGTAAAACATACTTAAAAGAAGAAGAATATCAGGAAATGATCGCAAGCATTAAAAAATATCTCTAACAACTAACGTTTTAAAATAGTTTGTACAACAAGAGGTGCACCAAATGGTAGCATCTCTTGTTGTTGAAAAATAATCGTAAATTCTTAAACGCGATTATACCGCTCTTGCATTTTTCATGCTAGATGACGGCGGCACGAGCAATTTTTAATCGAAAACCATACATCCTCTACGTCTCGAGAAAATGCTTTGAAAATACAGTAACAAAATCTTATCTATTTCTCCCCTTAACCAGGATTTATCTCATAAGAATGATCGGTTATAGTAGACCTGTTTTACTATTAATTGAAATGTTCTTTTTTCTCTCTCTTTCTGCTATAAATACCTCCCCTAGCTTACGAAGCCAATGAACGGATGAATACTAGATCATCCTAATGAACCTAGACAAAAACCATAATTTTCTATATAGTTAGTCTAAAAGACTTATATGGAAAGAGTGAAGATATGCATTGTTCATCATGTGGAGAAAGGCTTGCAAACTCCTCAAATTACTGTTCAACATGTGGGAAAAAGCAAAAAAAATCTAAAGTCGTTCCATTTTTACTTACGTTAAGTATTTTTTGCATCTTAGCAGTTGGTTTGTCACTCTATTATTACTTTCAGTATGATGTACCGACAGAAATAGCGTCAAAGAAAATAGTGACTGAGCCTGTGAAACAAGTAGTGGAAGAAAAAGCTGAAACGATTGCCTTACCAGCTAAAAAGACTGAGGTGCAGGTAGAGGTTAAAAAAGACATTACGGATGTTATTGCAGAACAGCAAACTAAAGTGTATACGATTTTTACAGAAACCTCTCAAGGATCTGGCTTTTTGATGAATCAAAATGGCGATATTGTAACCAATGCGCACGTGGTTGAAGGATCTGTCCAGGCAGTCGTTAAGAATTCAGATGGAAGTGAATATGGCGGTCAGGTAATTGGCTATTCCAACGATACCGATATCGCTATTATTCGTGTGTCAGAGTTGGCAGGAGAGGAGCCGATGGCGCTTGAAACTTCAAACCAGACATTAATAGGTGAAGAAGTAATCGCTCTTGGGAGTCCGCATGGTCTTGAAAATACGGCAACATTAGGATACATAACCGGAGTAGGTCGTAACTTTTTCATCGGAAACCGCTCTTATGAAAACATCTATCAGATGTCCGCAGCCATTTCCCCTGGCAGCAGTGGGGGACCACTTTTATCTAAAAAAACCGGAAAAGCAATCGCAATTAATTCAGCAAAAATGATTGGAGAAGAAGCGATTGGTTTCAGTATTCCGGTCAAGGATGTTTATAGTATTCTACAAGACTGGGTTGAACAGCCGCTCACTGAACAAGAGATTTTCGATTTGTTTTATAATGAATCTGGTGATTATTATTACCAAGATCTTTGGGAAAATGAAGAGGATTGGTATTTTGACGGTGGAGAATACGTTGAAGAAGAACCAGATACATTTATTGGAAATCCAGGCGAAGAAGAAACGGACTCATCCTATTACCAAGATTCTTATGAAGAGG
This sequence comes from Peribacillus sp. JNUCC 23, assembly GCF_053653995.1. The sequence continues at coordinate 3,213,325 of NZ_CM132202.1, read as the reverse complement.
ATTCCTATTACCAAGGATATGATGATTCTGTAGAGTATGAAGAACTAGAGGAGTATCCAATTTATGAAGAATACGAGGAGCCCGTCGACACGGAAGATCCTTTGATATATGAAGAACCTATAGAAAATGAGGATCCAGCGCTTGAAGCCCCATACCCAAATGATGAAAATATTGATGGAAATAGTTTGAACGGTGAACTAGAGGTGGGAGGAAGTGAATAGTAAAAGTAGCTTTGTGTGCAAATCCCCACATGTAGGCGGTTTTCTGATAATCTATCAAACTACATGCTAATAAACTTAACAATAAAGCAGGTGGGCGGTGAGCTATTTCTCGATAAGAGGGAAGTAGAAATCTGGCGACATTCGAGGCAATTGCTAGGGACTTTATTCCAATCTAATTTTATTAGATGTCATAGCAATTGCCGTCATGCTATTTTTGCTAATAAAAAGAAGAAGGAAGGAACAGAGGCACCGAGATCCATTAGAAACGAAAATGGGGAAGGAGTTGTCTAGCTATCATTGGACGGATACCCCACATACCGAAATCCTCATTTATTACTTCGTAAGACCCTTTCCTATTTAAAGAAACGTATCAAGAATCACAATCCGATATTTATTTGCCTATGGTTATTGATAGGTTACAAAGCAGCGAAGTGGAAAATTAAAAACCACTTGTCAACAAATCTCAATATCCATACACTGCGATCAATAAGCAGAAACCGACTGCGTATTTAGTGGATTTGGGGCTTGAATAATTGGGGATACAAAGATTTTGATACTTTGCTAGTAAGCTAAGGTGATGGCTGGAACTATTCCATGTTTATGCAGTCTAATGTAATGAAGGATGGTGATGGGTGTGAAGAAGTTAATTGTTCCTCTTTTACTAATGAGTGTTTTTGTAACAGGCTGTGGAACGGATAAGCAAGGAAGTTTGGAAATCTCAAACCAGGTGGATTTTGGTGAAGAGGACTATCAAAAAATTGTGTCCGCCAATAATCAACTGGGAATGGATTTGCTGTCAGTGGTCGAGGCGAATGAAGATGGCAACACGTTCATTTCACCGACAAGTTTATTCATGGCATTGTCGATGGTATATAACGGAGCGGATGGGAAAACAAAAGATGAAATAGCCAAGGTTCTGCAGGTTGAAGGGATCGATGTAGCTGAGCTGAATCAAGCGAACGCTTCTTTGATGTCCTTGCTTCATAGTGACTCTAAGAAAATTCAGCTGAATGTCGCGAACTCGATTTGGTTAAATAATCAGTTTCATTTTCAGACTGACTTTGCCAAGAAAACAAGAGATTATTTTAATGCGAAGATTCAGGAAATGGATATATTGGATCGCCAGTCTTCTGAAATGATCAATGACTGGGTGAAACAGGCCACGAATGGAAAAATAGAAGAAATGGTAGAGGCTCCTTTAGATCCGAATTTAGTGGCCATTCTCCTTAACGCGATTTATTTTAAAGGGGGGTGGACCTATGGATTTGATAAAAAACAAACAGAGCAGCGAGCCTTTCATTTAAAAGACGGGACTACAAAGAATCTTCCACTAATGACGCTTAATAAAGAATTGGCGTATACGGAAAACAAAAACTTTCAGGCGGTCTCTCTCCCTTATGGCGATGGTGAAATGAGCATGAACGTATTTCTCCCGAAAGAAAATACCAGTTTAGAAGAATTTGAAAAGTTACTCACAAATGAAAACTGGAAGAATTGGATGTCCGAGTTCTATGAGAGAAAAGGAACGATCATGCTTCCAACCTTTCAAATGGAATACGAAGTGAAATTAAATGAAACGTTAAAAAAGCTTGGTATGAATTCTGCATTTGAAAGAGATGCCAATTTCACGAAAATGATTACAGAGGAAGAGCCGTTATCGATTAGTGAAGTAAAACAAAAAACATATTTGGATGTGAATGAAGAAGGAACAGAAGCGGCTGCTGTAACCTCAGTAGAAGTGGTTGCTGTGTCTGCACCCGTAGATAAACCATTTCAGATGGAGGTTAACCGGCCATTTTTCATTGCTATAACAGACGATGAAACGGGGACAATCTTATTCATGGGCTCGATTTCCAATCCACAGGAGGGGAAGTAGTTTTTTGATTGAATATGAATGCTGGAGTCAATCGTGCTTTCGTGGATTAATAAATAGTTACCTGTGCTACATTCCCAATCATATATTATTCAGTTCGGATTAATTATTTGAAATTCAGACAGAATATTAGATGTTTTGGACAAATTAACCTTCAAAATTAGAAGATTACTATCAATTACTAACTAAAGCTACCAATCTCCCGCCGCTTTCATGGAGCGCGAAACTGGCAGCTTTAGTTTTCAAATCGATTACGGACTTACTTATTCATGAAAGCAGGGAAGATCCAACGCTGCGATCGTTTTTCCTGTCATCATCCTCCCACTCATCAAGCATCCTTCTTCCACAACCGTTTAATCTGAGCAATCTCAGATAACATATCCGCAAACCGAGCATTTTGTACTTCTTCCGATTCCGGCCCGCAGATTGGGCAACAGGAAATGATGATCGATGAAACGCTTATCGCACTGACAACGTGTGTACCGTTACAAATTTGACACATATTTTGCACCCGCCAATCTATAATTTAATATATTACGATCGCCTTTAATGGCTACCGTATAGTTTTGACACATTTGATAGATTCGTGTACCAAGGGCCTCGTCTACGTTCACGATTTCATCTACGGTTAACTCGGATGAAACGAGGATTGGCTTATGGTTCAGGTAGCGATAGTTGATAACTGCGTACATTTGTTCAATCTGCCAGATCGTCGCTCTCGGTTCTCCTTTCAGCGGTTTGAACAAATCGTCGATGAAAAGGACGTCTACTTGCCGCATGCGTGCTAATTTCGTTGCTAGTTTTTCGAAATCATCTTTCAAGTCATTAAATCCTTCTACATATGGAAAATAGAGGACCGATATGTTTTTTCGTTGCATCAAGTTATTGGCGATCGCCGTTAGTAAATGAGTTTTTCCTGAGCCGGGTTGTCCGAGTAAGGCAATGCTATTGGCTCTGTCCGTTCGTATCGCTAGAAAACGCTTCAAATAGGAACTTGAACAGTCGTACATATCGACAATGATTTGCGGCTTTCCTTCCAGGCTGAAGTTCTTAAAGCCCAACTTCTTAAATTCATCAGTAATGTCGCTTGCCTTTAACAACCGCTCCATTTTTTTCTGTTTTATACATGTACAGCGTTTCGAAAAAGTCGTACGCCACGCCCACGCTTGGTCTGGGCTACATACTTGTCCAGAAAGAAAATCTTCTTCTAAGACCATAGTTTCTGGGGTTAGGGTCATGACTTCCACTCCGTTCATGATTTGGTGATTTGTCACCCATTTCGTTTCCTCATGGACGCGATAAATGATAATCCCGTGGTCCTGACATATTGGGCAATTAGGTTGGGCTTCTTCTAAGCCAACCAACTTGGTTGCCGGTGATGGATTTTTCGTTCTTTGTAGCAGCTTGGTTAGGACGTCTTCTACCGATCTTGTTGCCATTTTTCTCCCCCCTTGAGGCAAATTCTTGATCCAGCCCTGTTACATCGATCAAGGAGCGTACATTCTGATTCGCCCAATCTTTCAAGATGCCCTCAGCATATCCCCACATCTTTTGTTTTTTTAGCGCCCGTTTCATCGCTTCGATCACTAATACTGGTCCAAGATCGTTTTCCCACATCATGATACGTTCTGACATAAAAGGGTTGAGTGATCCGAAATTCTCCTGATAAAATCGGACGGCATCTATAGGGCTAGTTTTTCCAGCTGCCGCTGGCTTTTTTTGTTCTGTTACAGCATCTGATGGCAGAAATCCAAGGTCATTTCCGAGCTGTTTACATTGGTTGACAAATTCATGAACAAAGCCTTTATTCTTAATACTTGCTAGTTCTCTTTTAATACAAGCAATCACTTTTGGACTTCTAATCAAATTGTATTTCGCCCAGTTCAAAATGATAATTTCCTTCGTGACATCGTCATATAAGATTTTTCCGTAATCTACGAAGCGCTGCAGCAGTTTGTCAACGGTCTCGCGGTTATAACCCGTTTCTGTTTCGATGATGCGTTTTGGGAGTTCATAGATTCCGCATTGTGAGGTTTTACTGTTGGTCATGAGATACAGATAGAAATACTTTTCCTCTGGAGTGAGATCCAGCACAAACCCGTCTTGCCAAAATGCAATATGTACTTGTCTATATTTCGCCATGCGTACTCTCTCCTTTGCGCAATTTTTGTTCATAGATGGCATCACGCGATCATCCATGAGTGTCTGCTCAATAGCTAAAACGATGAAAAAGATTCAGGTTCAAACATGATAGGATCTTATGAAGGTGGTGGTGCGGAGCTGATCTTGCGAAGCCCCGCCCCTTTTCTACAGAAAAAAGCTCTTCAACTCTTTTATAAGCCGTTTCATAGAAAAAGTAGCATGCCAATAAAAAAATTTTTCAGGTACCTTTTTGTTGCTGCGTGTATGTAAGTGCACGACGAGTCTGACCCTTTCTCGTTATGGGACACCTCTTATTTTTGTACAGAATTCCAAGCCGTATAAGCTAGCTAGCATTCTCTTTCTCTTTCTTCTTATTGTTCTTCTTCTTCCCTTAGTCTATGGATACCGTATCAATACGGTAGTCTCACGGTATGAAATTTTAGGGAGGCTTCTTTTTTTGTGAAATATCAGACACGATACTGCCAGTTACTCATTGCTTTAACGTGATGAGAGACCGTCGCATTTATTTTACGTACCATTCACCACTCGGATTTTGTTGTAAAGGTTTTATGTGACTTGTAAAATTTGTGTGATTTTTCTGTGGAAATAGAGGAAGTTAAGACTCCTTTACGAAATATATATAGTATGAATATTTCACTAAGGTGGTTTGTTTACTATGGGAAGTCAAAGGTATATCCAAGAGGGAGAAAAAGAGTTTGTTAATGGGGTAACTAGGGTTGTAATGGAGTGTGATGTGTCTAATAATCATTACCTTTTGAATGATGCTGGAGTTCTTACATATATCGTCTCCTCTAGAAAACCAAGGGTTGGACTTCAAATTAATAGTGAAACAAAAGTTCTTTGTGTGTTCTCGAAAGGTCTTATTAGAGATTTTCATGATAAAGCAAGAGGTACTGATGATCTGGCTAAACAATGGATTAAACGAGCAGTTAGAGACGTCATTGATCATGGGAAAGATGTACCTCGAATCGTTTATCCCGCATTAACCGGTAGTAAAATTCCCACTGATTGAAGTTTCACTTTATCGTGTATTTTAGAGCAACCGAGATGAGTTGCCACATAGATTTGGCGTGAAATGTCACCACTCAAAGAATCAGACCCCGCAAAACTAAATACAGAATGAGATAACATACTGATTTAGAGTGCGAGGTCTGATCTATATGAGTTATTCTCATTGAATGCGCTTACATAACTATTTGTTAAATAAGGTCTTTACTCCTTGATAGATTAAGGCCAATGAAAAGACGATAACTGTTAAAACGCCGATGATTGTAGTGAATGGTTCCAAACTTGATAAAAATGTTCCGGCTAAGGACACTTTTATCAAAGAGAATCCAGCTAAAAGACTTGCTAAAAACACTAGGATCATTCTATCCATTATTTTCCCCCCTTTTTTTATATAATATATGTGTATTTTGGGGGAATGAGCGGTTGTTTACCTATGTTCTTACATAAAACGAATTTTATTTTTACATGGCAGCCGCCATTCAAAATAAATAAAAAATCCAATTGGGAATTCGGGTGGAGTTGGCAGTGAAGAAGCTAGGCTAGAATTTAATAAGTGGCGTAAAGAATATTGGAAGGCAAGATATGCCAATGAAATGATTAAAAGGGAGATTATTGAATGAAGAGTTCGAAATGTGCCCTGAAGCCTTTGGAGGGCCTCTTAATATTGAGGAAGTAAACCAAGCAGAAGATGAACTAAAAGTAAAATTGCCAGAGGATTTTAAAGAATTTCTTTTGAGGTATGGTTCTGGAGCAGTTGGTGAAGCTATTGTCTTGGGATTGAGAGAGGCGGAGTTTGTTGCGACACCATCATTTGTAGAGAAATCTCTACATTTTAGAAAAGCACTCCCTAAAGGGTATGAGAATTTTATTGCCATTGGTATAGACGGTGCAGGAAATCCGGTGGGTTTTAATTCTCAGAATACAGAAATTATTACATTTGACTTTGATTTCAGTGGGAAAGAAATTATAGCAGAGAGTTTTGAGGACTACTTAGAAAAAGCAATTCGTGAAGAATTAAATATACATTTTTAACATATCCAGGATACTAGCTGTAACAAGACAAACTAAGAAATTGATATTGTTAACTGTAAGCACTTGATTGCATTGTAGGCAACAAGTGCTTTTTTGTGAGAAATTTATACTTTGAACAACATAAAAAATGAGTGTGTGAAATTCATAACTCATGAAGGTTGTAGTATCATGGTGTTATATAACGATGAAGATGCTGGTTTAGATGCCGTTTATATTCATACTCCTAATCCTAACGAAGACAATTTCCCTCTTAAAATAGAAAATTTAAACTGGAGTTGCATTATCCCAAAATATTTCAAAGATTTAATAAACCTAAAGGAATTTAATGTGGGACACTATAAGTGGGAATCCAATAACAGCTATATAATCCAGTCCCAAAATAATGGGATTAAATTGTAGGACTTATTGAACTAACAGGCTTTTGTTTAACAAGAATAGGGAAACCCAGAAAGATTGGGTCTCCCTAAAACTTTATCAAAAAATCAACATTAAGATTTAACAGCGCCTATCCATAGTAATAAACAAACACCTCACTTCGCCTAAATAGATGAGATTTCCCGAATAGAAAGGTATTTTAGAATACAACTGGAATATTTAATATAGAATTGAAAGAAGAATCATAAGGGGTGATTGAATGAAGAAAATGATAGTGTTAGTTGTATCCGTTCTATTTATTGTCGTTTTCGTATTTAACAACAAACTTTTCTTACCTCCACTTCCAATTGATCATGTTAGCAAAAAAGAAGCGATTGAAAAGCTAAATGATTCAAATAAAGCAATCGTTAAATTATCAAGAGAAAATGGATATGAGTGGTATATCACATATAGTGATCAAAGCATAGCTGACGAAAATATCAAGGATATGCTAAGTCAAAATAGCTGGATGTTCAAGCAAAAGGACGGTAGCGGACTTTTCTTTGAAAAACAAGGAGCCCAATTGATTGCCACGACGCAGATGTGGACTGGTGATTATGTTTTGGTTAAAATTCCTGTCACTTTTAACGATTAATAAGTGAAGATCTAAATCAACATTAAAATTTTACAGAGCCCAAATATTAAAAACAGTTAGTGCCAGATGGGGGCGGTTGTCTAATACGATAATTATCGGTGTATCATAAAGTATCATGATTAGCCCCTTATAAAGGTCTTTATTTGGAATTTAACGAATACTTTGTTCTTTACTTTGGTAAGATTTTTAAGGGAATTTTAGTTCCTTCAAGTTCTTGCCCCCCGATTTGATATTTTTTTATAATATGATGTTGGCCTTTAAGGCTAGATCATGTAATAAGATTTGTAACCTTTATAATCCAGCAACGTCTAACAGAAAAAAGGAGGAATTAAAATGAGAAATAAGCAGTATTTATTTGCACTACTAATAGTGTTCATTATCATAGTAGGAGGTTGTTCAAGTAAAACTGCAGAAGAGCCGCCAGAAATGCCACCCGATGTGATCGTAAAAATAAATGGTGAAAATATTGAAATAGCTAGAGGCACGTATCAATGGGAAACAAAGGGGTTATTCTCTAATCAGACGGTGATTGCGGATGCTGCTGCACCATTTCAAATAGCTGAAAATATGAAAGCGAAAATAGTTGAACAAAGTTCAGTAGCGGATATAGAGTTTAATAATGGCTCTCAACCACAATTACACGCTTATTTGTGGGAAGAAGAAAAACGTGGTGAAGAATTACCTTTGAATCAACACAAAATCACCTTACCATTGGAAAAAGGAAAGTATGTAATTGAAATTCATGCTGAATGGACAAATGGAGACTCATCCTATACTTTTGTCGTAGAGGTACAATAACAAGATTTTTCTTCAACAAAAGGATAGGTAGAATGGAAGGAAAAAAGCTATTAATATAGAAGCTTTAGTGTAGCTCACTAACCATATTTAAACGACTACGGAAGAAAAGGAGAGATTCTAACGATGTACGAACTAAAAACAAAAGAAACCGACAGTAGTGTCATTGAGTTTATTGAAAATGTTGAAAACCCTAAAAAACGTGAAGACGCATTTAAATTATTAGATATTTTTACAGAAACGACAGGTTATCAAGCGAAGATGTGGGGACCGAGTATAATTGGGTTTGGTACCTATCATTATAAATATGTATCTGGTCACGAAGGCGATGCACCACTAGTTGGCTTTTTACCCAGAAAAGCTAAAATTAGTTTGTATTTTGCACCGGGTGACACGGAACGAGAGGATTTGTTAAAGGAGTTTGGCAAACATACTACAGGAAAAGCGTGTGTGTACATAAATAAAATAGCGGATATTGATGTTGATGTTTTACAAGCGTTAATTCATCAATCAGTAAAGTTTTTGAAAGAAACCTATCCAAATGAGTAAGTGTTTAAAGAGAGCCAATGACTTAAATTTTCAAGTAGTTTGAATCTAATCAATGATAGATGAAACTAGATTCAACTGTTTGGCTTCTTTTAAGTATTCTTCCTCGCCAGCAATAAACAGAATAAGCAGGAGTGTCTACATTATCAACCTGTAAATGGTTTAGTAATGAAAGGAAGATTCTGAAGCGTACGGTCCTTTATATAAATAACGAATACGAAACAGGGCTGTTCTAAAAGGGTCGGACCCTTTTAGATAGCCCTTTTACCAAATAAAGGTTTCTTCTAAATTATTTGTCTACTATGCTTGCAACTAAGAAAGGAGAAAACGATATGACTAGAAAATATACGATCGGAATAGATTTCGGAACGGAATCAGGGAGAGTGCTATTGGTAGATGTTTCGACTGGTGAGGAGATCGCTACTCATGTAACTCCATATAAAAATGGCGTTTTAGATGAGGCACTGCCGAATGGAAAGCCACTTCAACCAGATTGGGCCCTACAACATCCTAGAGATTATTTAGAAGTCCTTTTTCAATCCGTTCCTGAAGTGATCCGTTTGGCTCAAATTGATAGACAAGATGTCATCGGAATAGGGATTGACTTTACATCCTCCACTATTTTACCTTTAGATCGAAATGGACATCCATTATGCTTCGATCCAAACTGGGAAAGCCATCCACATAGTTGGGTGAAGTTATGGAAGCATCATGCGGCGCATAGGGAAGCAGATGAAATAACAAGATTAGCCAAAGAAAGAAAAGAAGAATTTTTACATCGTTATGGTGGCAAAATTTCATCGGAATGGATGTTCCCGAAGATCCTACAAATTATCAAAGAGGCACCTGAGGTTTTTTACGCAGCAGACTTATTTATCGAAGCTTGTGACTGGGTCACGTATCGATTAACCAACCATCTGATTCGAAGTAGTAATACATGTGGTTACAAAGCATTTTGGAATAAAGAAGCTGGGTATCCAGAAGCTTCATTTTTTAAAGCATTACATCCAGGTTTTGAACATATATTAGAAACAAAAATGCGTGGCGAGGTTCGGTCGATTGGTGAGAAGGCAGGAGAACTAACAGAAGAGATGGCCCATAAGTTAGGGCTCTTACCAGGGATTTCTGTCGCTGTTGGAATTATTGATGCTCATGCTGGAGTACCAGCTGTTGGAGCCGTACACCCTGGCCAGTTTGTATTAGCGATGGGGACTTCTACTTGCCATATGCTTATTTCTGATAAAGAAAAAGCAATTGAAGGGGTTTGTGGGATTGTCGAAGATGGGATTATTCCTGGATATTACAGTTATGAGACTGGTCAAGTTGCTGTCGGCGATTCTTTTGCTTGGTATGTTGACCAAGCCGTACCGGGTTATGTCGAAAAACAGGCAATTGAAGCAGGAAAGAATGTGCATCAAGTATTAGAGGAAAAAGCATCAGCGTATAAACCTGGACAATCTGGTCTTATCGCCTTAGATTGGTGGAATGGCAATCGTTCTGTTTTAGTCGATGCCAATTTATCTGGGACGATTATCGGATTGACATTAGCTACGAAGCCGGAAGAAATTTATCGCTCTTTATTAGAATCGACAGCATTTGGGACTAGAAAAATTATTGAAAATTTCACCGATGCAGGGGTAGAGGTTAAGGAACTTTTCGCATGTGGTGGTCTGCCACAGCGAAATCATTTGCTTATGCAAATATATGCTGATATAACCAATCGTGAAATAAAAATACCTGCTTCCAATCAAACAACGGCTTTAGGTGCTGCCATGTATGCTTCTGTTGCTGCAGGGGGAAATCATGGTGGCTACGACACGATTTTTGAAGCAGCTGATAAGATGGCCAAAGTTAAAGACGAAGCCTTCGTTCCAATCGCAGAAAATGTGAAAATATATGATGAGCTTTATAAATATTATCTGGATCTACATGATTATTTTGGTCGGGAGAAGTATGAAATCATGCATGGCTTGAAAAACATGAGAATGACAGGAAACTAGAAATACAAATGTAAATGAAAGGCCTGTTGTGTTCACACTTTATGAAATAGCCGAGAATACTCGTGACTTTAGCCATGAAATGAATCGACTTCGGATGGGGCGTGGCTTATGCCACGTTAACGATCCGACATATGTTCAGACAAACATATACAAAAAAGTACTAATATAGTGCTCTTATTTCCCTTAAATCTTTTAACATATGTTACCATTAAAATGAAATGGAAGATTTGCTAGACGTTAAGCATGGTAGGGGATATGCGTACTCCATTCCGTACCTTATTGTATGGTGCGTCAAATATCGCGATAAAGTATGAATGGGTGACATAGATGTAAGATGAAAAGAGATGCAAAAAATTCCTTATTTACTAACCAGACGATAGAGTGGTGTAAATGTGCGGGTGTTTAATCACCTGGAAGGGACAATCTCTCAATTAATTCACCAAGGTTTCTCATGGACGATCGATGTTTTTTCCATAACTGGGTCTGTCCGACATTATAATTTTGTTAATAATTCTTCCTTCGCAGTTACTGGAATCTATTGCACGAATTAATCAATTAAAAGTATAGTTTTAAAGTAGCTTGCTATTCTCTTCAATTCCTGATAAGATAAAGAAGAATTATTTTTGTTCGGTGTAAGGGATTGTAGAAGTTTCAACTTTACGTCTTAATGATCACTTTGGCAGGGATAGTAACACATTGTGTGTTTTTCACACTAGGAGGCAACAAAAATGGAACAAGGTACAGTTAAATGGTTTAATGCAGACAAAGGTTTTGGATTTATCGAGCGTGAAAATGGAGACGACGTATTCGTACACTTCTCTGCTATCCAAAGTGAAGGATTCAAATCATTAGATGAAGGTCAAAAAGTTACTTTTGATGTAGAAGCAGGTCAACGTGGACCTCAAGCTACAAATGTTCAAAAAGCATAATATTGACATCATATACAAACCAGGCTCTTTTATGAGAGTCTGGTTTTTTATTTGTCTAAATCATTAAATTTTTGATAAAAACCCCTACTCAATGTTTGGATGGGGAGAGGATCATACAAGTAAAGTAGTTTGATATCCTTATGATCTCTAATATTTTGTTGAATTCCTTAAATTTAGCCAGGGTATACTACCGATTAAACTTTGATAACTTACTGGTAAGGATTGGCTCTGACGCGCAAATCTGATTTCCCGCTCAGAATGTTAGAAAAGCTAGGGGGATGTACGAAACAAAGCTACCGATCAACTAGTTTTCTGGCTTGTCATCACTCGATATTTGTCAAAACTTTTTTCGAATAGTAGCCCTACTATGTATGCTAGTGTGATCTGGCTGAAATCAAGCTTCACACGCAGCATGTAACGAGAGAAAATCAGACTTGTTATCTTATAGTTGAATTCTTATAAAACTTCTTCTCCAGTTTTACAGAAAAAATAAGCAAAGACAGAGAGTCCATTCAATCGGGCTCTCTGTCTTTTATGCCTGAAATCATAGCGTTTTCAGGCACTAAGTCCATTTCTCCAAAAGGTTCCAGATGCCTAATCGCCTCTTAATGTGTGTGAAAATACTGTAGAATAATGTAGAGTTTTGCGGTATACTACATGAAAACAACAAAGATTCTAAAAATATTATTATATCAGTAAAGTATAAAAATAGTAGTTAGAAGTTCTTCTCGTTTTAGTTTATTGACTTTTGGCCAAATTGGGAATTTTTTTATGTATACAATTATAAGAATTGAATGTATTTAAATGCACTATTTGGCATTAAAATTCGAATGGAATGTCGGGAGATGTTATTGGAAGGAGCTTTCATATGAGCGGTGAATCTGTTTTAGAAGTGAAAAATCTGCGTACTTCTTTTTTTACAGATGGTGGAGAAGTAGCGGCGGTAGATGATATCGACTTTTATATTAATAAAGGAGAAATCCTTGGGGTTGTGGGGGAATCGGGCTGCGGGAAATCGGTGACTTCGTTATCGATTATGGGCTTAGTCCCGAGTCCTCCTGGAAAGATTGTCGGCGGAGAAATTTTGTATAAAGGCGAGGATTTGACGAAGGCATCGGAAAAACGGATGCGGCAAATTCGAGGCAATGATATTACGATGATCTTCCAGGAACCGATGACGTCTTTAAACCCCCTGTTTACGATTGGGAATCAGATTATGGAAACGATTCGCTTACACAACAAATGGAATAAGCAGCAAGTGAAGGAACGAGCGATTGAAATTTTGCAAATGGTTGGATTACCTCGCGCGGAAGAGTTGCTAAATGAATACCCTCACCAGTTATCTGGCGGCATGCGTCAACGAGTCATGATTGCGATGGCTATGGTCTGTAATCCGCAATTGTTAATCGCTGATGAGCCGACAACTGCTCTAGATGTCACCATTCAAGCACAGATTCTCAAGCTCATGAAAAAGTTAAATCAAGACTATCAAACGGCGATTATGATGATTACCCATGACCTTGGCGTTGTAGCCGAAGTTTGTCAGCGAATTGTTGTTATGTATGCCGGAAAGGTCGTCGAAGAAGGGGATATTGCGACGATTTACAAAAATCCAAAGCATCCTTATACTGTTGGGTTAATTAAATCTGTCCCTGATATGCGAAAAAAAGTCGATCGGCTTTATTCGATTCCAGGCAATGTTCCGAAACCAGGAAGTATTAAAGAAGGCTGCCGTTTTGCTGCGCGCTGTGAGCATGCCTTTGATCGATGTTTTACGGAAACCCCTGAACTGTATCAAACAGGAGAGGGACAAAAAGTAAGATGCTTCCTTCATGAACATCAAGGAGGTGTTTCCGGATGACCAAACCGATATTACAGGTGGAAAATGTAAAAAAATACTTCCCGATTACGGGCGGGATTTTAGGGAAGAAAATCGGCGATATGAAGGCTGTTGATGGTGTTTCTTTCCATGTCAATGAAGGCGAGACATTAGGGATTGTTGGAGAAAGTGGCTGTGGAAAATCGACAACAGGCAGAATGCTGCTTCGGTTAATTGAACCGACAGACGGGTCGATCCTCTTTGATAATCAAGATCTTCGGGCTCTACCTAAAAAAGAGATGAGAAAAGTAAGGCGTAATATTCAGATGATCTTTCAAGACCCTTATGCATCTCTTAATCCGAGACATACAGTGGAAAAGATATTAGAGGAACCGCTACTCGTCCACGGAATTGGGGATGCGACGGAACGAAAGAAAAAGGTTAGTGAAATGTTAGAAGTAGTAGGGCTAACTAGTTATCACGCGAGACGTTATCCCCATCAATTTAGTGGTGGTCAGCGTCAACGTATTGGCATTGCCCGGGCGTTAATGACCAATCCGAAATTGATCATTGCAGATGAACCGGTCTCAGCACTGGATGTATCGATCCAATCTCAAGTACTCAATCTATTGAAAGACTTGCAAAAGGAATTTCAATTAACGTATATCTTTATCGCTCACGATCTTGGCGTTGTCCGCCATATTAGTGATCGAGTCGGGGTCATGTATAAAGGACGGATGGTGGAGCTAGCTGACGCTGAGAAAATTTATCAAAATCCGCTTCATCCATATACCCAACAATTGTTAGCAGCAGTTCCGATTCCGGATCCGGAATATTATCAAGCAGATGCACAAGCTGCGATCCAATTTGGTACATTGCCAAGTCCGTATGTCATCGATGATTCTTGGATGAATATTGAATCAGAACGTGATGATTTAGTAGAAGTTGAACCAGGTCATTTTGTGGCTTGTCGTTTGAAGTGATTTTTGACTAAACATTGATATGTAGAAATGAAAGGGGAGGGGTTCTTGTGTTAACGTACACAATTCGCCGTCTATTGATGCTTATACCCGTCCTATTTGGTATGACATTTGTTGTGTTTTTCATCATTCGAGCAATCCCAGGTGATCCAGCCCAAGTGATCTTAGGGCAGCAAGCAACAAAAGAAGCGATGGCGCAATTAACAGAAAAGCTTGGCTTAAACGATCCATGGTATGTGCAATTTTTTCACTATGTAAAAGGGCTCCTGTCAGGAGATTTAGGGGAATCATTACGAAGCTCAGCGCCAATTAAGGATGAAATTTGGCCATACCTTGCAGCGACATTGGAATTATCATTGGTTGCAATGTTTATTGCTATTTTTATTGGCGTAAATGCAGGGATTATTAGTGCATGGTTTCAAAATTCATGGTTTGATTATACCGCGATGATCCTGGCGTTAATTGGGATTTCGATTCCGGTTTTCTGGCTCGGTTTAATGGAGCAATGGGCTTTTTCTTTAGAGTTAGGTTGGCTTCCTTCAACAGGGCGTGAGAATGTTCGTGATCCAGTTGAAGTGGTGACGAATCTCTATTTAATCGATACATTGATTGCTGGTAGATTTGACCAATTCGGTGAAGTCATCCGACATCTAATCTTGCCAAGTTTAGCTCTTGCAACGATTCCAATGGCGATTATTGCCCGTATTACTCGTTCTAGTATGTTAGAGGTGATGCGTTCCGATTATATTAGAACGGCACGTGCAAAAGGGATGAGGATGTTTTTTGTTGTGTACAAGCATTCGTTGAAAAATGCGGTCATCCCAGTGTTAACTGTAATCGGCTTGCAAGTAGGACTATTACTTGGTGGAGCAATCTTAACGGAAACGATTTTCGGCTGGCCTGGAATTGGCCGTTATATTTATGAAGCGATTGGGTTTCGTGATTATCCAGTGATTCAGTCTGGCATATTAATCATTGCTACCATCTTCATACTGATTAATCTAGTTGTGGACCTTCTGTATGTTGCTATCGATCCACGTATTAAATACAACTAAAGAGAAGGGGGATTTTTGTGCCGGTTTTAGCAAAACGTGAAAATGAGACAAACCAGCTTCAACAGGAAGAAGCGGTTTCCCCATGGCGGGAAGGATGGAAAAGCTTTAAGAAAAACAAAGTAGCATTGGTTGGCTTAGGGATTGTGCTATTTTTTATGATCATTGCGGTCTTAGCACCGCTATTAGCCCCATACGGAATCAATGAACAAGAACTATCCATCCGAAATAACCCACCTTCGCCTGAGCATTGGTTTGGAACAGATGACTTTGGCAGGGATATTTTTTCCCGTGTATTATATGGGGCTCGAATCTCATTATGGGTCGGCCTTGTCTCTGTATCGGGATCTGTTATCGTCGGGTGCTTCCTTGGCATTATCGCCGGATATTACGGACGATGGATTGATACAGTGATTTCGAGGATTTTTGATATAATGCTCGCATTTCCTAGTATTCTATTAGCGATTGCGGTCGTAGCCGTGTTAGGGCCATCTTTACAAAATGCCTTAATTGCGATAGCGATTATTAATATTCCGAATTTCGGCAGACTCATTCGTTCGAAAGTACTCAGTGTGAAACAGGAAGAATATATTATGGCGGCTCGAGCAGTAGGGATGAGTGATGGTCGTATTTTGTTCCATCATGTGTTGCCGAATAGTTTGGCGCCGATTATTGTTCAAGCTACATTAGCCATCGCAACAGCCATTATTGAGGCAGCAGCACTCGGATTCTTAGGGATGGGTGCTCAACCACCGCAAGCGGAATGGGGGAAAATGCTTGCCGATTCAAGGCAATACATTATTCAGGCACCATGGACCGTTTTATTCCCGGGGATCGCGATTATGCTGACCGTGCTTGGGTTTAACTTAATGGGGGATGGACTCAGAGATGCCTTAGATCCAAAAATGAAAAACTAAAAGTAGGTAGTTAGCGGGACGATTCGTCGTACCGCTTTCCATATAGAAAATAGGGGGAACGATGATGAAAAGAAATTCTTCATTATTTGTAAGTATTTTAGTCGTACTTACATTATTACTTACTGCTTGTTCTGGTGGGAACAAAGAAAAAGCCGGAGACAAGAGCGAAACAACAGAACCAAAAGCTGGCGGTACATTAATTTATGGCCGTGGCGCAGATTCAATTGGCTTAGATCCAATCAATATAACCGATGGTGAGTCGATTCGTGTGACGCATAATATTTTTGAAACATTGTTTGTTTATGATGATAAGCTTGAATTACAACCAAAACTAGCGGAATCTCATAAAGTTTCTGAGGATGGCTTAACATGGACACTGACGCTTAAAAAAGGTGTAAAGTTCCAAGATGGCACCGATTTTAACGCAGATGCTGTCGTATTCAACTTTGAGCGTTGGATGGATCCAGCAAACCCATACCATAAAGGAGATTTCCCATACTATCCATTCCTATATGGTGGATTTAAAGGTGATCCAAATCACAAAATTGCCTCTGTAAAAGCAGTAGATGAATCAACAGTTGAATTTACACTAACAGAAAAAACAGCGCCATTTCTTAGCTATCTAGCGATTCCAATGTTCGGGATTGCCAGTCCTGATGCGATTAAAAAATATGGCGACAAGTTTTATGAACACCCAGTTGGCACGGGACCATTCAAGTTTGATAGCTGGAGTCGTAATGATAAAGTTGTCTTAAAGAAAAATGAAAATTATTATGTCGATGGACAACCGTATTTGGATGAAATGATTTTCCGTGTGATTCCGGATAATTCATCCCGTTTAACCGCTCTTCAAAGTGGCGAAGTTGATATCATTGATGGCCTAAATCCAGATGATGCCGATACAATTAAAGCAAATTCACAATTAAGTCTGATTAAGCGTCCAAGTTTTAACACAGGATTCATGGTGTTCAATACACAAATGGCACCATTTGATAATGTAAAAGTGCGCCAAGCGATTAATATGGCGATTAACAAAAAAGAGCTAATTGATGCATTCTATAATGGCTATGCAGAAGTAGCGAAAAACCCATTCCCATCTTCACTTTGGGGCTATAATGATGCGATTGAAGATTACAAATACGATGTAGAAGCAGCGAAAAAGCTACTTGCAGAAGCAGGCTTCCCTGACGGCTTCAAAACAGAATTATGGACGATGAGCAATCCAAGACCGTATTTACCACAACCATTAAAAATTGCAGAAGCGATGCAAGCAAACTTAAAAGCGATCGGAATTGACGCAGAAATCAAAACGTATGAGTGGGCAACGTATTTACAAAAGACAGGTGAAGGTGAGCACCCAATGGCCTTATACGGTTGGACGGGCGTTATGGCTGATCCAGATAATTTCTTATTCCCGAACTTAAGTAATACGAATATCGAAAAACCAGCCAGCAATCGTGCATTCTATGATAATGAAGAGTTTACAAATTTATTACAACAAGCACGCGTAACCTTTGATCAAGACGAACGCATCAAGTTGTACAAACAAGCACAGGAAATTTTCCATCAAGATGCACCATGGGTAACGATTGGTCACACAACACCACCTATGGGTCTTGGGGGCTATGTACAAGGATTTAACGCTCACCCAATGGAAAATGATAATTTTGCTGAAGTGTACTTGACGAATTAAGAAAAAACTCACACGCAAGAAAACTTATAGCGTCATTTACGCGAAAGAGTCTGACCATAGACTCGATATAACGTTTAAAGTGTCATGATTCACAATATAAAAACGAAAAAGGGTCTGACCCCACACTCCATATAACGTTTAAAAAGTCATTTACGACCTATATAAACGAGATAATGTTGTGGGGTCTGACCCTAATTTTATACAAGGAGGGCTATCAATGTTTGAACTCTTAAAAAATCTAAGTAATCTCGTCGGGCCAAGCGGTTTCGAACAAGATGTTCAACGGTTTATTTTACGTGAAGTGAAAGACTATGTAGATGAATATCATGTTGACGCAGTTGGTAATTTACTCGTGAAAATAAAAGGGAATGATGCAAGTTTCCCATCTTTAGTCATTGCGGCCCACACAGATGAAATTGGCTTTATTGTCAAAAAAATTGAAGAAAACGGCTTGATTCGCTTTGAAAAATTAGGTGGCTTTGATGATCGAATCTTACTTTCCTTGCCTGTATTTATAAAAGCAGATCGTGGCATTGTACATGGTGTCATTGGGACTTTATCTGTTCATTATGTGAAATGGGATGATCCAAACCGAGTGGCTAATCATCGCGAACTTTACATAGATGTTGGTGCTCGTTCAAAAGAAGAGGTCTCAGAAATGGGAATTCGCGTAGGTCAACCTATGTCTTACGGGACAGAATTTAAGAAAATTGGCAACCATCGTGTTGTCGGAAAAGCATTGGACGACCGAGCAGGCTGTGCTCTACTGATTCGCTTGCTGCAAAATTTACGTGAAACAGGTGCCAAACATGGCGATATTTACGGAGCATTTACCGTTCAAGAGGAAGTAGGATTAAGAGGGGCATCCGTCGTATCAGCGGCTGTCGAGCCTGACTTCGCTTTAGTACTAGATACCACACCGACGAGTGATACAAATGACGCGTTGATGACAGGTACACGCGTATTAGGTGCTGGTCCGTGTATTAAAATAGTCGATAAATCGTTCATCGCTCATCCACTTGTCACGCAACATTTGAAGAAGATAGCAGAAGATGGCCATATCCCTCATCAGCTTGAAGTATTCATGGGCATTGGTACAGACGCAGGAGCGATCCATATGACACATAAAGGTGTATCAACAGGTGTTATTTCCATCCCATCACGCTATACACACACACCTATTGAAGTAGTAGACTTAGAAGATATGGAAAACTCCTATCAACTTCTCTATGAATTTGTAGTCACATTGAATGAATTAAAAGGGAAGACGTTTTTGGATACGTGAGAAAGGTCTGACCACGCATTTTATATACAGTCCATAGTCGTAATGATGCTTACTTTGGTCTGTATATTATAGTGCGGGTCTGACCTTTTTTTCTTTTTATCCTGCTTTATGCTGATTACCAGTAGGTTTTTTCCAAATACTTTCCATTTGCTCGAGCGTCTTACCTTTCGTTTCAGGAACAAACTTCCAAACAAAGATTGCTGAAAGTACACTCATTAGCCCGTAGAAACCGTACGTTAACCCACCACTAAATTCCATCATCATTGGATAAGTAGATGAAATCAGATAGTTAGCAGCCCATTGTGCAGCTACAGCAATGGCCACGGCTTGTCCACGAATTTTGTTAGGGAAGATTTCTGAAATCAGTAC
Source organism: Peribacillus sp. JNUCC 23 (assembly GCF_053653995.1). The sequence continues at coordinate 3,193,634 of NZ_CM132202.1, read as the reverse complement.
CCAACAGATTGGACCCCATGACATCATGAATGAAGCGGTGTAGACAATAATAAATAGTAAAGTACTCATCCCGATAATATTTGAAAAAGCCAATCCTGCTACACCAAACATGCCAATCGCCATACCAATGGAACCAATGATTAATAAAGGTTTACGCCCCCATTTGTCCACTGTCAAAATGGCGATAACCGTAAAGACCACATTGATCAGTCCCATAACAATGGTCTGTAACATCGAAGCATCTTTGGCAGCCCCCATGCTTTCAAAAATACGCGGGGCATAGTATAATGCAACGTTGATCCCAACAAACTGTTGGAAGACAGAGAGAAGGATTCCAACAACGATCACTAATTTTCCGTAAGCAAATAATTTTTCAGAAGAAATATTTCCCGTTACTGTTTGTTTAATTTCACTCAAAATCGATTTCGCTTCTTTTGAACCATTAATTCTCGTAAGTATGGCTAGCGCTTTATCATCTTGATTTTTCAATGCTAAATATCGAGGTGTTTCTGGTACGAAAAGTAAAAGAGTACCAAAGAATAGCGCTGGAATAGCTTCTGAAGCAAACATATATCGCCAGCCAATGTCGTTAATCCATTCAATTGTTTGACCGTTAGCAATGCCCCAGTTAATAAAGTAAACGACTAACATCCCAAAAATGATCATAAATTGATTGAATGATACTAATCGACCACGAATATTAGCAGGTGCAATTTCACCAATATACATCGGAACAATCGCTGAAGCTAAGCCGACACCAATTCCCCCGATGATTCGATACAGGTTAAAGGTTAGTAATAAAGCGATGGATGGATCTCCTTTTGTGAAAAATAAAAACTCAGGATAAGCAGAGCCTAATGCTGATAGGAAGAAAAGGGCAGCAGCTGCGATCAATGAATGTTTACGACCAAATTTTGACGCGAAATAACCAGAAAGCAAGCCACCGATGATACAGCCGATTAATGCGCTTGAAATCGTTGCCCCATGTGCTAAAGAGCCTAAGCCTAATGGTTTAATCAAATAGGCTTCTACTGACTTATCAGCCCCAGATATAACAGCTGTGTCATACCCGAAAAGTAAACCACCAATCGCAGCGACAAGTGTAATGGCAGAAATATAAAGTACGTTTCGTTTTTGCTTCATCATTTATGAAAGACAGATTTTAAAAACCAAATAGGAAAGTGAGTAACTAAATCGTCTAGCACTATTTTTATCAAAAAATAATAACGCTTTCAATTCATTGCAAACGGATAGTTGGAACAGATGCTGTCAACTTATTTACTATATTGGTAAAATCAAATAAAACCTGTCTTATTCCCCCCTTGTTTGAGATGTGTATTCAACCATTCAAATCAATTTTGTTAAACTAATGAAAATTTGAAACGAGTTCTCGATTGATATACTTCATTCTTATCTAACACGATAGTAGGGAAGCTTGGATGATGAATGGCATTTGGTGGACATTGTGTTTCAAGGCATACCCCTAAGTGCTTTTGAGACGGAACACCTCTAATTTGAAAATTACTTTCTAGCATATTGGAGCTGTATAAAACAACATTTGGCTGATCTGTTTCAACGATCAGTTTTCGTCTACTGATCGGATCTACTAAACAAATTTCTTCTTGATTATTCACGTTTAATAGAAATGGATGATCATATCCACCACCAACGAGCTGGTTCTGAATATGCTTCGATTGTGCACCTTCGCGTACTTTTTTTCCTTCTCTAAAATCAAAAGCCGTGTTGTCAACATCGATATAAATACCTGTTGGTAGGAGTGCTTCATTGAGCTCTAAAAAACGATCACTTTTCATCGTTAGTTCATGATCGAGTATATCCCTCTTTACATCGCCACTTAAATTAAAATAAGAATGGTTCGTTACGTTTAGTAATGTTTTTTTATCTGATAGACCTTGATACGTAATAACTAATTCATTCTTGTTATTCAGACTGTAGATGACCGTGATTTCAAGCTTCCCAGGATAACCTTCATCGCCATCAGGACTTAGATGGAAAAATTTTAAGTTGATCTCATCCGAATTCTCTTCAATAGTAGAATCCCAGATCACACGGTGAAAACCAGTAGGCCCACCATGCAAATGATTTTTCCCTTCGTTAGTAGGTAGATTGTAAGTGATACCGTCTAGATCAAATGTTGGTGGATGTATTCTTCCTGCTACTCGACCAATCATTGAACCAAAGAAAGCTGAATCGTTTACATACTCGTCTAACGTATCAAAACCTAGGACAACATTTTCGATCTTTCCTTCTTGATCTGGTACTTGAATCTTCGTAATTATACAGCCGAAATCGATACAAGTAATTTCCATTCCGTGATCATTACTGATCGTAAATGAATATACCTTTTGTCCGTGTAATTCACCAAATATCGCCTTTGTTACGTTCATATTACTCTCCCTTTTTAGCGTTCGATTCATTCTACAAGTTTGCAAGGAAAACGGATTGAAACAATTCCTCCTATATAAAAAGCGTAGGAGGGCGGCTTTACTAGAATCATTCCATTTTTCGGAACTTTTTTAATCCTTCATTTAATTGCTTAGTTTGTTCATACACCTGTTTATATAAATGATAAAGTTGTTGATAGTCTTCAACATTTTCCGGTACAGGTGTGTATGTTTTAGCAGCGGATATGAATACATCGGCACATGCTTCTAAAGATTCGAACCATTTACAACCGTATGCGGCTAGTATTGCTGCTCCGACAGCTGGTCCTTGTTCACTGGATAGCTTGATAATTTTTGCGTTGAAGATGTCAGCTTGAATTTGCAGCCATGTGTCATTTTTTGCTCCACCACCGATGGAGATGATTGTGTCAATTGTCTTGCCATTTTCTCGGAATATTTCGATCGATTCATGCAAAGAAAAGGTAATGCCTTCAATGACCGATCGTGTGAAATCGCTTTGTTTATGGGAAGAATCGATACCGATAAAACTTCCGCGTATGTTGGCATCTGCGTGCGGTGTTCGTTCTCCGACGAGATATGGGGTAAATAGCAGGCCGTTTGCTCCAATCGGAACTTCATGTAAGCAGGCAAGTAGTGATTCAAACGATTCATCTTTGGCAAACGTATTTTTAAACCAACTTAAACTATGTCCAGCTGCTAACGTTACGCCCATTGTGTAAAAGGCATTTTCTTTACCATGATTGAAATAATGGACTTTTCCCTGAAAATCACGGTCTTTTTTCTCCTCATGAGAAAGGACAACACCTGATGTTCCAATACTGCATAATGTTTTTCCTTCTGAAAGGATGCCAGAACCAATTGCACCACAGGCATTGTCTGCTCCACCGGCAAATACTTTCGTAGAACGAGCTAAACCGGTTTGTACCGCAATATCTTCAGTAATCGTGCCGACATACTCGTGTGATTCTACTAAAGGCGGGCAGATATTGAAATCAATCCCGACTAACTGACATACTTCTTCACTCCACTTTTTCTGAGCAATATTCAATAAAAGGGTGCCAGCCGCATCTGAATATTCACTATGGATGAGACCGGTCATTTTAAAACGCAAATAATCTTTTGGCAACATAAAAACAGCCGTTTTTTCGAAAAGCTCTGGCTCATATTGTTTCACCCAAAGTAATTTTGGTAAGGTAAATCCTTCTAATGCTTGGTTTTTCGTGATGTCTAACAGTCGTTTTTCGCCAATCATATTGTAGATTTCCTTACATTGCTCTGTCGTTCTCGTATCATTCCAAAGGATGGCATTACGTAAAATGTTATTCTCTTCATCTAATAAAACAAGACCGTGCATTTGCCCGGAATAACTAATCCCTTGAATTTGTTCGATTTCGCCATCAAATTGCTCGACAAGTTCCTGTAATGCTACGATTGTTTTTTCTACCCATTCATTCGGGTCTTGTTCACTATACCCAGACTGCTCTTGGATTAAAGGATAAGACTTTGTTGTTTCATGACAAACTTCACCGCTTTCATTCATTAATAAAACTTTGACAGCACTCGTACCTAAATCAATCCCAATTACATAGTTCATGAAAAATCACCCTTTTTTTAGATAGAAGGAGGGTATCCTAGGACACTCTCCTTAACTAGTTTAGTTATTTCATACTTACAGTTGCTATTGCATCTAAAATGTACTTATTTAAAATGGCTTTTAAGTATTCTTGTCTACCAGATTTATTTTCAATCTTGTCAAGTTGCAGGGCATATTGTTCTAGTGTATGGAAGTTTGTTCTTCCCTCAACAATATCAAGTCCGATGCCTTCTGTATAACTGCTGTAACGATCTGCAATAAAATTGTCTAATACTTGATCATCAATTAAACGCTGAGCTACTTTTGCACCGATAGCAAAGCTGTCCATGCCGGCAATATGTGAATAGAACAAGTCTTCAGGGTCAAATGAACCTCTTCTTACTTTCGCGTCAAAGTTTAATCCACCTGATCCAAGTCCATCATTTTTGAGAATCTCATACATCGCTAGTGTTGTAGAGTATAAATCTGTTGGAAATTCGTCCGTATCCCAACCAAGTAATGTATCACCTTGGTTTGCATCGACTGAACCTAACATCCCATTAATACGTGCTACATGTAATTCATGCTCAAATGTATGACCGGCAAGTGTGGCATGGTTCGCTTCAATATTAAATTTGAAATGGTCTTGTAAGCCATATGATTGTAAAAACGAGAGGCTCGTTGCCACATCAAAATCATATTGATGTTTTGTTGGTTCCTTCGGCTTTGGTTCAATTAAAAATTGAGCGTTATAGCCAATTTCTTTTGCATAATCTAAAGCCATATGGAAGAAACGAGCAAGGTTATCAAGTTCAAGCTTCATGTTTGTGTTGAGCAATGTATCGTATCCTTCACGCCCACCCCAAAATACGTAGTTCTCTGAACCTAGTTCTTTACCAACTTCTAAACCTTTCTTCACTTTAGCAGCTGCATAAGCAAATACATCAGCATTTGGCGATGTTGCTGCGCCATGTAACCAGCGTGGGTGAGAGAACATATTCGCTGTATTCCATAATAACTTTGTTTTACTCGTTTTCATATATTCTTTAACCATTGCGACAATTTCATCTAGATTCTTAAATGTTTCACTTAGTGAATCTGATTCAGGTGCCACGTCAAAATCATGGAAACAGAAGTAGGGAACGTCTAGTTTTTCATAAAATTCAAACGAAGCTTCCACACGTGCTTTGGCTAAGTCCATTCCAGAAAATTGATTATACGGACGTACCATTGTACTTTGTCCAAATGGATCCGTTCCTTCTCCAGTAAACGTATGCCAATAGGAGACAGCAAAGCGAAGAACATCTTCCATTCTTTTACCATTGATTGATTCTTCCGGGTTGTAATATTTATACGCAAAAGGATTCGTAGAGTCTGAACCCTCATATTTCACATGATTAACCGTATTAAAATAGCTCATTTTTATTCCTCCCAAATTGTTTTCATATAATTTATTAGTATCATTGAAAACGATTAATGGTATCGCTTTCAACTTGATAATTGCATTGTATCAGCAAAAACTTAGTTTGTCTATCGAATGAACTAAGTTTTTCTTTTTCTTTTTAATATGGTATAAATAGAGTAAAGAAACCGTATAGATCGTAAATTTGAGGAGAAATGATATGACTTGGAATCAACAATTAGTAAAAGTAAATAATAAATCAAAAGTATTAGAAACGATTAAGGATCAAGCTCCATTATCCCGCGCTGATATCTCACAGCAATTAGGACTAACGAAAGGCACGATTTCCTCATTAGTTAATGAGTTATTAGCAGAAAATATTTGTTATGAGACTGGGCCTGGCGTATCTAGTGGGGGCAGACGTCCAGTTATGCTGCTCTTTAATGAATGTGCTGGATACTCGATCGGCATCGATTTGGGTGTGAATTATATATTAGGGGTGCTAACTGATCTTTCAGGCAATATCGTTCAGGAGAAGATGAAGACAATCAATAATATGGACTATGAAATGGCCATGATTGCGATGAAAAAGCTGATTCAATTTTTACTAGATTCTGCACCTACGAGTCATTATGGTGTTGTAGGAATTGGCATTGCCGTACCTGGGATTGTCAGTAATGGGGGCGACCATATATTGCTCGCACCTAATTTAGGTTGGAAAAATATCCATTTAAAACAAGAGATTGAAAAGGAATATAACCTACCTGTTGTCATCGAGAATGAAGCAAACGCTGGTGCATATGGAGAAAAGCGGTTCGGAGCAGGAAAAGAATTTGAGAATCTTATCTACTTAAGTGCTGGAATCGGTCTTGGTGTAGGGTTTATTTTGAATAATGAACTGTATCGCGGGGCAGAAGGGTTTTCAGGAGAAATGGGCCATATGATTATTGATATACATGGAAAAGAATGCAGCTGTGGAAGTGCAGGATGCTGGGAGTTGTATGCATCCGAACAAGCATTATTAAACCAAGCCAAGGACGTAAAATCAATCAATCAAGCAGAGTTAAACTTGGAATCATTAGTTCAACTAGCAACAGAAAATGAGGAAATAAACTCTTTATTTGCTCAAATTGGTAGATACTTAGGCTTTGGACTGACGAATATTATTAATACGTTTAATCCACAACAAATCATTATTGGAAATCGATTAGCACTGGCAAAAGACTTAATCGTGCAACCAATCGCCGATGTCGTTGAACGTCATTCATTAAGATATAATCAAACAAACTTAAAGATTAGCTTTGCAGAATTAACCAACTATTCAGCAGCATTAGGGGTTTCAGCTTATGTAACCGAGTTTTTCTTGAAATCAGATTTACAAGAATCAAGATAAATTGTACATGCTTTTTAGAAAATGAAGCGGGTCAAAATGGAAAGACCTTAAATTCGCGGTTCAAGATTATGGAATCGGTTTTTTGTTATCTTGTATGAAAAGTGTAAATAAATTTCGTTTTAGCTATGTAAGCTCGAGTGGTGAGGAAGGATATCCGGGGAACCTGACCCTTTTCGTAACATATACCTTAAATAACCAGAATGAATTAATGATTCATTATTCTGATCAAACAGATAAAAAACTGTATTAACCGTCACCAACCATTCCTAATTCAACTTAAGCGGGAATGTAAAAAGAAATGTATTGAATCATTCGCTAAATATAAAAAGTGATAAATTTTTGGAGCTGGATCAGGAACTTATCCCGAATGGCCAGTTTCTAGAAGTGGAAAATACTCCATTTGACTTTAGGAGGGAACGACTGATAAAAACAGGGGTGGCATCGGATCATCCACAAAATTTACTTGTAGGGGAAGGTTATGATCATCCATTTCTTCTAAATACAAATAATGACCAGGAAATTGTCCTAATGGACGTTGAAAGCGGACGGACTTTAACGGTAGAAACGGATGAGGTTGGAGTTGTTGTGTATTCAGGAAATTCCTTGAAAGAGGAGGGGGAATTCAACGGAGTTCCTTCTCGGAAATATCTTGATATCTGTTTAGAAACACAGGGGTTACCTGACGCGGTTCATCATACCCATTTCCCATCTGTCATATTAGATAAGAGGGAAAATTATTCTTCGGTAACGAAATACCGGTTTGGTGTTCAAGGAGATAAGGAAGATATTTTGGAGAATTAATTAGCCTTGAATGTTACTATTGAAAATTGAATCATTCATCATATCTTTCTTAAGGTAAACAATCACTTTTGTAGGAAACCATTTAATTAATTATTATCTGAATAATTTGTATATTGACAATTATCTGAAAATGTCAGAAGATAGAAATGAACACGCGTACATTGTGGGGGTGATTATCTTAGTAAGTAGAAAGAATGTTGCAAAGCTAGCGGGTGTATCTGAGGCGACAGTTTCAAGAGTATTTAATAATGTAGGTCCAATTCGGGAAGAAACTAAACGTAAAGTTTTAAAAGCAGCAAAAGAATTAAATTATTACCCAAACTCAATTGCTCAGAGCTTTGCTAGGAGGAGGAGTGGAAATATCGGTGTTATTGTACCTTATTTTCCAAAAGTTGATGTGATTTCAACTTATTATTTCTCACAATTACTAAATGGAATTGGTACAAAGCTTGGAGAAGAAGGATACGGGTTGTTGCTTTTATTTAGTCCTATGGATGAACCAAAAGATTATCTCCAATTTTTTCTTTCACAGAGGGTTGATGGTTGTATCATTATTGGATCTAAAAATACTCCGGATGAAATTAAGGCACTGGAAAAACTTCATCATAAGAACCTACCGTATTGTCTTCTTAATCAGACTTTTCTGGACCACCCTTTTCATTTTCTTGACGCAAATCATTATGATGGCAGTTTTAAAGCTGTTTCTATGTTAATTAAGAAGGGATTTCAAAAAGTATTGTTTCTAAACGGGCCAATGGAATATTCGAATAGCGTCGATCGTCTTGCAGGATATCATGATGCATTTGCTAATGCTGAATTAACACAAAATACTGATTGGATCTTTCACGGGAATTACAGCCGAAAAAGCGGACTTCTTGCATCAGAAAAAATAGGTCCCTTAATAAAAGATTTCAAAGCCATTTTTGCAGGGAATGACCGTATGGCTATTGGCTTAATGCAGGGATTAGGGCAGCAGGGATATCAAGTTGGCAAGGATTATGTAATTATTGGGTACGATGATTCAGATCTGTCCAAAATTACTACTCCAACACTAAGTACTGTCAAAGTGCCATTGTTTGATATGGGGTATCTAGCTGCTGAAAAGGTTGTACAACTACTATCTTCGGATGAAAAGAGAGTAATTCAAGAACGACTTTCTGTAACTGTTATTGAACGAGAATCTTCACATATGAATTTGATAAAAGGGGGGTAGCTTAATGGAGACTATAAAAGTTGGTATGGTTGGTTATAAATTTATGGGAAAAGCACATAGCCATGCATATAAAGATCTTCCATTATTTTTTCCTAATGTTATTCGTCCTGAAATGAAAGTTATTTGTGGACGTAATACCGAAGAAGTTGTTAAAGCAGCTTCTCAATTTGGCTGGGAGGAATACACAACTGAGTGGATGGAACTAGTGGAAAGGGATGATATTGATTTAATTGATATTAATGCTCCAAGTAATGTACATAAAGAAATAGCGATTGCTGCAGCAAGAGCAGGAAAACATGTTTTTTGTGAAAAACCGTTAGCGCTTACACTGCAGGATTCAAGAAAAATGCTTGAAGCTATCGAAGCTGCAGGAGTGAAACATATGGTCGGTTTTAATTATCGATTTGCACCAGCAGTAATGTTGGCTAAGAAGCTTGTTGATGAAGGAAGATTGGGAGATATCTACCATTTTAGAGCTTGGTTTTTACAAGACTGGCTTGTTGATCCAAATTTCCCCCTCACATGGAGACTCCAGAAAGAAATTGCCGGTTCCGGTTCACATGGGGATTTAGGAGCTCATCTAATTGATTTGGCTCATTATATGATTGGGGACATTACCGAGGTGATTGGAATAAATGAAACTTTCATTAAGGAGAGACCAATTCCGACTAATATGACCGGATTATCAGCAACGGGCAGTGCTGACGGAGAAAAAGAAAAAGTTACTGTAGATGATGCGACTTTGTTTTTAGCTCGGTTTGCAAATGGTGCGATAGGCTCATTCGAAGCTACACGTTTTGCTACAGGGCATCGCAGCACGAATTCTTTTGAAATAAACGGCAGTAAGGGAAGCGTTATTTTCGATTTTGAAAGAATGAATGAGCTGCAAGTGTATTTTGGCGATGATAGGGATGATGTGCAAGGATTCCGTCGTGTACTTGCAACAGATCCTGTACATGCTTTTTCAGAAGCATGGTGGCCTGCAGGGCATACAATCGGTTATGAACATACGTTTATTCATGAAATTGTAGAACTTATGGAAGCTTTTCGTGAAAACCGTCAACCCATTCCTAATTTTAAAGATGGTGTGAAATGTCAGCAAGTTTTGGAAGCGGTTGAATTATCCATTGCAAGAAGGGGATGGGTAAAACCTTCAGAATTATAGATTGAAAGGAGTGCGACAAATGAAGAAAAGTGCATTGATTGTATGGGGTGGATGGGATGGACATGAGCCTGAACAGGTCGCAAATATATTTCAAGGAATACTAGAAGAAGAAAATTTTAACGTTGAAGTCTCTGACACTCTCACTTCATATGAAGACGTTGAGAAACTTAAATCTTTGGATTTAATAATTCCACATTGGACAATGGGGAAGATTGAAAAAAAATTCGTTTTAAATATTTCAGAAGCTGTAATGAATGGTGTGGGCTTAGCAGGCTGTCATGGAGGAATGTGTGATTCTTTCAGAGACAATGTCGATTGGCAGTTCATCACTGGTGGTAACTGGGTAGCACACCCTGGTAATGATGGGGTTGAATATATGGTTAACGTTAAACACTCTTCAAGCCGACTATTAGATGGTTTAACTGATTTTAAAGTGGTTAGTGAGCAGTACTATCTTCATGTGGATCCGGCAGTTGAAGTTCTGGCCACCACTCGTTTCCCAGTAGTAGACGGACCGCATGTTTTTAATAAAGCAGTAGATATGCCTGTCGTTTGGACAAAACGATGGGGGCACGGACATGTTTTTTATAATTCATTAGGTCATAAGGCTAATATTGTAAAAATGCCAGAAGTTTCTTTAATAATGCGACGAGGGTTTTTATGGGCTGCAAAAGGTAAAGAACGCGCTGCAGGATCGCGGTATATTACCTTTGGAACAGCAGGAAATGGCAATGGGCGAATATTTTCTGGAATGGGAGATAGTCAATAAGTAATATCTGATTTGAAAAGGAGATGACTACAATGAAAAAAATAAGAATTGGTATTGTAGGCTGCGGTTATATAAGTTCTATTTATATGGAAAATTGTCGAAAATTCGACCATCTTGACCTACTTGCATGTGCCGATATTGATGAACAGCGGGCAGCGGCACAAGCAAAAAAATATAATATTCCTAGAGTTTATTCTGTTGGTGAACTTCTTTCAGATCCTGAAATTGATCTAGTGATTAATTTAACGATTCCTAAGGCACACGCAACAGTTTGTATTCAGGCACTTGAAGCTGGTAAACATGTTTATACTGAAAAGCCTCTTGCGGTAACACGGGAAGAAGGAGAGCTAATATTAAAAACTGCTAGAGCAAAAAAATTACTGGTTGGGAGTGCACCAGATACCTTTCTCGGAGCGGGTATCCAAACGGCTATTCAACTAATTGAAAATGGTGAAATTGGCAATCCAATTGGTGCCTCTGCATTTATGATTAACCGTGGGCATGAGCATTGGCACCCAGATCCTGCTTTCTATTACGAAGCTGGAGGCGGTCCAATGTTTGACATGGGACCTTATTATTTATCAGCTTTAGTGTCTATGCTTGGTCCAATTAGGCGTATCGCTGGGTCAGCAAGAATTAGTTATCCGGAACGTGTTATAACGAGTGAACCAAAAGCTGGCTCTAAGATTCCGGTTTCAACCCCGACCCATATTTCTGGAATCATTGATTTTTCATCAGGCGCAGTGGGAACGATTACGACCAGTTTTGATGCATTTGGTGGAACATCCCTTCCTCCAATTGAGGTTTATGGAAGTGAAGGTACCCTGCTGGTACCAGACCCAAATACATTTGGTGGACCTGTTCGAATAAGAAAAAAGGATGAAAAAGAATTTATTGATGTCCCCCTTTCCTATGGCTATTCTCAAAACAGCAGAGGCCTTGGGGTAGCCGACATGGCACAGGCGCTTTTAACTAGAAATAGTAACCATCGAGCCAATGGCCATTTAGCATATCATGTTTTAGAGGCCATGCATGGTTTTCATGATTCTTCTAAAAATGAGACTTACTATAATATGCAAAGTACATGTGACAAACCAGCTTCACTGCCTATTGAACAAAAGTTGTCGTGAAATAAAGTATTATGTTAGATAAACAAAATTTAATTCATTTGTCTTTCCTATTACTATATTTATCTATTTTATTTAAAAGAGATAGCTAGGGATGGGATAAATCTAGGAAAAAATAGTTGAATGTGGGCGAAATCTATTTTTTAAAAGGGAGATGAAAAAAATGTTTAAGTATTTGAAAAGGAAAACTCCGTTAATTTCCGTTTTGTTAGTATTTCTTCTTTTAATTACTGCATGTCAGCCAAAAGCTCCAACAACAAAAAGTTCTAATTCAAGTAAATCTGATTCAAAAACACTAACCGTTTGGCATGTTGATCAAGGACCAGCGGAGGAGTCTTTAAAGAATGCTGTGAAAAGATTTGAAAAGAGTCACCCTGGTGTTACTGTTAAATTAGTTAGGCAAGAAAATGATCCGTATAAAACAAAGTTAACTGTTGCTACGGGTGGTGGAAACCCTCCGGATATTTTTCATTCATGGGGAGGCGGATGGTTAAAAAATTTTGTTGATGCTGGTCAAGTAAAAGATCTTACAAATGCTGTAGACAAAAACAATTATTTACCAGCAGCCATTTCTTCATCAACTTATAATGAAAAGGTTTATGGTCTTCCCGTAACTATGAATATTGTTCCAGTTTGGTATAATAAAGAAATTTTTGAGAAATACAATCTTCAAGAACCTCAAACCTATGATGAGCTAGTAGAGATTATAAAAACGTTAAAATCTAATGAGATTATTCCATTCGCACTAGCGAATAAATCAAAATGGACAGGTTCCTTATATATGATGTATTTAGCGGAAAGAATAGGGGGCAAAGAACTATTCAATGAAGCATATGGACGTTCAGGTAGAGGCTTTGATGATGTAGCTTATATTCAAGCGGCGACAAAAATTCAAGAACTTGTTAAAATGGGAGCTTTTCCGGAGGGTGTAAACGGAATGAACTATGATACAGGTCAATCGAGACAATTATTGTATACAGATAAGGCTGCTATGTCAATTGATGGAAGTTGGTTTTTAAATACATTAAGAAATGAAATGCCAGAGTTTGAAAAAAAATTAGGATTCTTCATGTTCCCGTCAATTCAAGGAGGAAAAGGTTCCGATAAAGAAATCGTGGGCGGAGTTAGTCCAGTGTTTTCTGTAGCAGAAAAAGGCGCAAATAAAGATCTTGCTGTTGAGCTTGTAAAAGAACTTGCTGGTAAAGAAACTGCAAAGGAAATGGCAAATAAAGCGAGTAGGATTTCAGCAGTAAAAGGTGTGGAATATGAGGATAAATATGCACAAAAAATCAATGATATTATGCAAAAGGCAGAATACTTGCAAACCTTTTATGATCAAACTCTTCCAACAGAAGTTGCAACAGAACATTTAGATACTACTCAAGCGCTTTTTGGATTATCAATTACACCTGAAGAAGCTGTGAAAAAGGTGGAAGAAAAAGCGAAAGAAGTTATTAAATGACGTTTTTAAATAATTAAATAGAGAATGACTTAGAGGGTCCAATATCATCTTTGGAAACAATAAGTCATCCTCTTTTAAAAAAATCGAGGTGGGAGAGATTGTGAAAACAAACAGTAAAGAATTGCCGGTTTTTTCTAATTCTATTTCTATAGTAAATAAGAAGAAAATTTCTGTAAAACTTAAGCAAGGTTTAGTAATAACAGGCTTTATTGCCCCAGCGTTACTAATATATGGAGTCTTTGTTTTATATTCCATAGCTATGACCTTTTATTACAGTCTTTTCAATTGGTCAGGAATCGATAATAATTTTATCTTCATAGGTATTCAGAACTATATAGACCTTTTTAAAGATGAATTATTTTGGAGCTCTTTAAAGAACAATTCATTACTTGTTGTTTCCTCTCTTTTAACTCAATTACCTCTTGGCTTAATTATGGCTTTATTATTATTTAGTCCTATTAAAGGGATGAGATTTTTCAGGTCCGTGTATTTTATGCCATTTTTAATGTCAACTGTTGCTATTGGTATGTTATTTACCTTTATGTATGATGGTAACTTTGGAATCATCAATAAAATGCTTGGGTCGATTGGTTTAGAATCACTTCAAAGAGGTTGGTTAGGAAATGAAAGTACGGCAATATGGGCAGTTATTATCACGATTTGCTGGCAGTATGCTCCATTTTATATGATATTATTTAGGGCAGCAATTGTCGGAATTCCTGAAGAACTCTATGAAGCCGCTATGATTGATGGTGCAAATTCTCGACAGCGCTTTTTTAAAATAACATTACCGTTATTAATGCCAATAATTATCACATCTAGTATTTTATCTATTATTGGATCGTTAAAATATTTTGATTTAATCTACGTAATGACTGGTGGCGGTCCAAACAATTCTACGGAATTAATGGCCACCTATATGTATGAAGAAACCTTTACAAATTTTAATATGGGCTTTGGAAGCAGCATATCTTTTTCAATGTTTTTAATTGCATTGGTAATTACAATCATTATTGTTTTCTCTGATCAAAAAAGAAAAGGGGAGAGCTAAATGAGCATCATAAAAAAAATAAGCAAAATGCCACTTTATTTACTGGCAATAATCTTATTGATTTTTACAGGCTTACCATACTTTCTGATGATTAATTCATCATTAAAAAGTCAGCTGGAGTTCATGACTTCACCTTGGTCATTACCCAATTTTTTAACATTTGAAAATTATTCTAAAGTGTTGTCGTCGGAATTCCTGCGTTATTTTGGTAATAGTTTGATAGTTGCGGTCATTTCAGTAATATTGGTCATTGTTGTATCTGCTATGGCAAGTTATCCTTTGGCAAGGATGAAATTTAAGTTGAATCGCCCTCTTTTTATCCTTTTCATGATTGGTATGATGATTCCAATTCATACCACGTTAATCCCTATTTATCTATTAACGATAAACATTGGATTATATGATACTATTTGGGGACTAATCGGTCCATACGTGGCGTTTGCTATACCTGTATCTGTTGTAATATTCACGCAGTTTCTACAGGATATTCCTGCGGAGTTAGAAGAATCTGCAAAGATTGATGGGTGCGGCCAATTCCGGTTATTTTGGAAAATATTATTTCCACTCCTAAAACCGGCAGTTGCAACAGTAGCCATTTATAACTTTATTCACATTTGGAATGAATTTGTATTTGCGTTAGTTTTGACGAATTCCAAAGAAAATTTTACATTGCCTCTAGGTTTACGAGATTTTTATGGAGAATTTTCCGTCAATGTACCCGGAATAATGGCAGCACTAACATTAGGAAGTCTCCCTCTATTATTGGTGTATTTTGTTGCTCAGGAAAAAATTGTAAGGGGAATTGCGGCGGGATCTGTAAAAGGATAAGTATAGCTTTTGCTTTGCATTATTTTATACGAAGGCGAATCTGATAAACACATCTGGGTGTGAGATATAGCAATTTTTCCGGTAAAAGGCATTCTTTAGTTTCCATGCACATGAAAGGACCACTGGAAGAAAACAGACGCTTTCTTTTCTAGGAAAAAATCCAATCTCGCATGCCAACTGCCTAATATGAAATGGATTTAATAATAGTATATCGAAAAAGTAGTCATGATATTCATTATAGATTTGGAGGGATTATGACTTCACAACAACATATGTATCTTTACAGAAGGGGAATTAGAAGTTAGGGAGAAATTCCGAGTTTAAGGACAGCAACACACAACAAAACGGTTGTAAAAATAAGAAAATGGAGGGATTCTATGAAAATTGGTAAAAGGAATACCAATACTGTTCTTTCAATAATTTTGTTACTAGGACTTCTTTGTGGTAACACTTTTGTCTCGGCCTCTAGTAATAGTGATGATCTAGTATATTCTGCACAAGCAAATAGGCATAATGATACTGCAAAAATAACGAAAAATATGAAAGCGCTTCCTAAGGTGAAAGAGATTCCGTATGGAGAGGGAATGACTTTCCATAGCGAACCGACTTCTATTAGTCATCCATTTAGCTCGATGTATAGTTCTAGCGGTCGTGTAGACATTTGGAATGACTATGGCTATGAGGAAAAAGAGTTTTTCATGTCAGGTAAAGCAAATGTATATGACATCAATAAAAAAGATGACCCATCCATAAAATCATTAGGCAATGATTATACAACAAGGCTACTAGTAAGATTCCCCAAGGATGCGTCTAAATTCTCTGGTCGAGTTTATGTAGATATTTTAAATGCTTCTAGCGGTGTAGATTTGGAAGATACTTTTGGCAGAAGCTATGATTGGTACATGAACGAGGGGCATGCCTATATTGGGATTACTTCGAAAACTGATACGATTAATGCACTAAAGAAATTCGATAGTAACAGATATGCAGATTTAAACTGGAAAGTAAATGGAGTAGATGAAAACGGGTTGGTTTGGGATATGATATCTCAACTAGGTACTAAGCTTCGAGACAAAAGTGCAGGTGATATATTGGGTGGCCTAGACCCGAAATATGTGTATTTATCCGGTCAAAGTCAATCAGGTTTTTATTTGAATACGTACATCACATTATTTGATGATTTCCTGAAAAAATCCAATAAAAGAAAGCCATTGTTTGACGGCTATTTGAATTTAGTAGGACCTGGAACGACCAATGTACGTTCGAATGGACCAAAGCCATCTGTTACATATTCAGAAACGAGTGTTCCATATATCGTGATTATGTCTGAATTTGAACACCGGTTTGGAAGCTTAACAGAATATCCTGAGTATGAAAGAAAAAAAGACTCAAATTCTAAGAAAAATAAGTTTAGATTCTATGAGGTTGCAGGTACTCCTCATACTGATCCTACACTCGCAGTTATTCCCAATAGCGCTGAAATTGCTCTTGGTAACGGGAAGGGCAGACCACCCAAGGAGTATGATGCGGGACATTATGAAAGTGATTTAAATCTTCAGATATTTGTGAATGCTGCCCAAGAAAACATGCATAAATGGGTAACGAAAGGGATACCTGCTCCATCTGCCCAAGGCAAATGGATCGATTACAAAAAGACTAAAACGAAAGGGAAAACATTATATACTCCTAAAACGGATGAACACGGAAATGCATTAGGTGGAATCCGTGCACCGATGATGGAGTATCCAATTGCAACGTATTATGCGAGCAGAAATGGATTGCCTTTTGAGACAAATGGAAGCATGGTATTTTTTACAGCAGATAAACTAGCAAAATTATATCCTGATTTTGAAAAAGATTATAAAAAGCCATTCATAAAACAAGCAAAAAAACTATTGGATACAGGTTATATTTTACAAGAAGGCTATGACAAACTAGTAACTTATGTGAATGAAAAGAAAGGCTTCGGGGGACCAGATGCTGAGAAAATTTCCGCTATAGCGAATGCTAAGCCAACAAAGATTGTAGAAAAAACGTTTGATCATGAAGCGATTGGTTTTCATCCAGAAAAACAACCCGATGTAGAGGCGAATCCAAATCTAAGTCATCCATATAATTCGATGTTGTCATCTGTCGGTTCTGTAGATATATGGGGAGATTATGATTATACAGAAAAGGAATTTTTTCTTTCTGGTAAAGCCAATGTGTATGAGGTTGGCAAAATCGAAGGCAATGATGTTCCGACGATTAAGAGTGGACCTCATGATTATACAAATCGGATCATCGTTCGTATGCCTAAGAATATGAAGAATTTTTCGGGTGCTGTTTATATCGATATTCTAAATGCATCCAATAATTCGGATATGGAAGATACATGGAGAAGAAGCTGGGAATATTACATGCAAAATGGTCATGGTTATATAGGCATTACATCTAAAAATGTCAATGTTTCAGCGCTGAAAAAATTTGATCCTGTAAGATATGCAGCCATTGATTGGGGGGCTGATCAGGCTGGTGAATATGAAAACGGATTATTCTGGGATATGTTATCGCAGCTTGGCGTCGCTTTACATGATGACGAACAAAGCGCACAAATCCTTGGAAAAAAACCAGACTTTGTTTTCCTTGGCGGGCAAAGCCAATCTGGAATGTATCTGAATACTTATACAAATACCTTCCAGCCATACTTATATGATGCAAAAAAGAAAGAATACTTGTTTGATGGCTACTATAACTGGGTGGGTCCGAGGCCGACTTCTTTGACACCACCTTTACAACCAGTGCCAAGTACAAATGAAAACAGTCCACAAACCATCTTTAAGGCAATGGGTGTTCCAAACATTGCGATTATGTCTCAAGCGGAATTTAAGGCTAAAGAAGCGAGTCCTTCTACTTATAAGTCAAAAAAGGATCAAAACAGTGAGTATGATATTTTTAGACTATATGAAGTAGCGTCGACGCCTCACTCAGATGCGATATCACCGATTATTCCAAATAATGATGCGATTGTTAAGGCTGGGGCAAAAGCTAGACTATACCCAACTAGTCCATTACTTAATACGATTAAGAGTGATTTGCACATTGATATGTTTGTAAGTGGAGCATTGCAAAACTTGTATGATTATGCTATGGCTAAAAAGGCTAATCTACATGCAGATCCTAAGAAGTACTTCCCGTCTGCCGACGATCGATGGGTAAATATAGATCCTGCAACAGGAAAATTCACAAGAGATGTGCATGGCAATGTAGTAGGTGGAATTCGTCATCCTCTCGCTGATCACCCACTGGCTACTTATATGGTAGAAAGTGATTTTATGACAATGTTTACTAACGAAAAGTTAAAGAATCTATATGGCACAAGAGAAAACTGGATGGCTAATATGAACGCTTCTGTCGATCAATTACTTGCAGAGAATTTAATTCCACAAACAGTTGCTGCCTCGTATAAGAAAGTCATTGCTGAGAATACAAGCCCTTGGAATCAACAATAAAATGGTATCGTAACAAATGCTCGGAGTGCCAGATTTGGGGTGTGTCGAGCATTTGTTTTTGCCGATGAAATGGAATAAAAAGGTCCATGAGCGTCTGATCCCAACCCAATGATGAAAAAGGTTCAGGTTCTCCATTTGTATCACTTTATGAAGGCGGCGGTGCGGAGCTGATTTTGCAAAGTCTCGCCCTTTTCCACAGAAAAGAGCGTTATTACTTTGTTCTTAACTTCTATTACCTAAAATATTATTTAGATAGGAAAGTTTAAAAGGCATTTAGCTAAATAATCACAATATACTTAATTAAAGAAAGGAAGGGAATATTTAAGAAAGTAGGTGTGGTTGTTGGATAGTAGACAAAAAAAGGCGATTGTTATTGCAGGTTTATTTGGCATTATCTTAACAATAGCTATTCTTTGTGTTTACCTAACTTCGCCAAAAGAAAAAGTGGAAGAAAAGCCTGTTGCTCAAGTTGACGTACTGGAAAAAGTTCATACAGGTGGAACAACGATGCCGGCGTCTGAGGACTTATTGACAGAGGAACAGATAGAAGGTGAACCGGCTTATATTTCTGAGGATGTGGTAACGAATAAGGAATAAAAATAAAAGGACTGACCAGACGTGTAATTACTGGTCAGTTTTTTTTCTAATATGGAATTTTAATAACGGGTTGAGTTGTATGGAAGAAATCATAAGGCTCTTTTACATACGTGATATTCGGATTGTTGAACTCCCCCCACCTAATTTCCAACGAAATTTGAAGTGGGGGAATCCTGCAAACACCCGTATATCCACCAGTTATTGAGCCGGCTCTACTCGTAGTCCCTATGGTGAAAACTTTTAGAATCTTGTACGTTGGACTCACCGCACGCTCTGTTCTGCTTGGTTTTCACTACTTCGATACGTGCGGAGCGATTAGAACGTTGAAGATTTTACGCAACAGACGATTTTCCTGTTGCAACCTCCTATCTTCAGTTTTCAAAGAGCATTTGTACAAATATAGAACAGAACAAACACTCGTGTTGTTCAACGGTTTAGGCTAACGCCGATCGAAATTTACTCATTGGGTTGTGCCCTTCACATTCATTGAGGAAGGAGTCATCTTTCGGGAAATGATAAAACTTGTTTTGTTTATAATGTTCTAGTTGTCGCTCGTATACCTAGATACTGGCTCGTAATCTTGTTCAGCGGTATCGATGGCTTGAATATCATGTAATTCTTCCTTGCATTTTTTCCATATTATTCATGATTATGATTGATACTATAAGGGTACATGATTGTTAAAGGTTCCGTTTTTTGTCCTATTATCAGAATTTTGTCGAAAAGTTTTAAAGGAGTGCTTAGGTTAATATGATAAAATGGTAAAATAATTGATTAATAGGATTTGAAGGTTAATTGTTTGCTGCTAGTTTTATGGAAAGAATAAGAATATGTAGGGAATGGGGGAAGCTCGCGTTATGATGCGAACGTGAAAGACCATTTTCTAGTTTCTTATGAAATGAGAAGAGGTCGTCCCAAACGACTATATACCTGTTTATATTACGTGAAAGTAAATGGTGTATAGAGAGTCAGATCCTTCTGGGACAACTTTTTCGTACATATACGAGGGAGAATTTATCATGGATGCAAGTATAACAAAGGAAGATTTTTATCACATTCTCAAAGAAGCTTTTGACAAAGGAGAATCGGAGGGGGATGTAACAGTCAATGAGTTAGTAGAAGAATTGACTTTAAAACTCCAGGCAATATTACTAGAGGCATAAGGAAGATATAGTGAATTTGTATCATTATTTATCTGAATTTTAAAATATCATCCCGCATTAATGGAAAGTCAAGACCCCCATCTCAAGGCTTAGAAGAATCGAAGAAACGTAGGTGGGGGATGAAGAGCCCCCACTATAGCCAATGAAACGGAATGAGGACTGCTATCAGGGAAGCGTGGAATCAACAAACCATGCTAGTTGTTCCGCTTCCTTTTTAGATAAACGGTCGAGTAAGCTGACTGTTGTCATATCTTACTCATCCATTAAATCCACAAAATACCACTATTTATGGTATATATTTTCCGTTGTAGCCTGTGTTTCTCAAATTAACCTGGAAAGTTGACTTGTAGAAGCAAAAAAGTTCAAAATGGTGTAAAATAGTAATAAGAACTAGAAAGGGAGGTTGTCATATGCGATTAGAAGGAAAGAAAGTTATTAGTTTGGTTCATCATGAATGTGAAGATTTAGAGCTTTGGTATCCGATTCTCAGACTTCGAGAAGAGGGAGCGATTGTCCATCTTGCTGGTGAAGTGGCAAATGAGACATATATCGGCAAATACGGTGTGCCAGCAGAATCTGATTTGGCATATGGTGACGTCAATCCAGAAGATTATGATGCTATTCTAGTACCCGGAGGTTGGGCGCCTGATAAAATCAGAAGGTTCCCTGAAGTGATTTCATTAATCCAAGAAATGGATGCCAATGAAAAACCGATTGGCCAAATCTGTCATGCAGGCTGGGTATTGATCTCTGCTAAAATTTTGCAAGGGAAAAACGTAACCAGTACACCTGGCATTAAAGATGATATGGAAAATGCCGGTGCCAATTGGTATGACGAGCCGGTTATTACAGACGGACATCTTATCTCAAGTCGTCGTCCACCAGATCTGCCGGATTATTTACGAGAGTTTATTAACGTATTGGAAGCGAAATAATAGAACGTTCTATAGTAAAAGCGGGAGTCCAGATAATAGGGCTTCCGTTTTTTAATTGTTCTAGGATACGTACTATTTCAGTTTTTCAACCCTAAATTAGGCTCCGGCGCGCAAATTTGATTTCCGGATCGTAACGATAGAAATGGCGGGCGATTTCCAGCTCTAATCCCCAGCCAAATAAAAAAGCCTATGCACACATCACGCATGCATAGGCTTATTCATGTATTTATTCCGCTCCGTAACTAATCATGTTTGTCAAAATTCGATAACCGCCTGGAACTTGGCCTTGGATTTGGCGGTAGAGGACAAGGTTCGTGTAGAGATAGGTTCCTTTTCCGTAATTAGCCATTAAAATACCACCATCAAATGGTTCTTCATTTGGATCAGCCATAGAAATGAATGTTTCAAAGCGTGGATCCCACTTCATAGGGAAGTATAATCCTCTTTCTTGAACCCAATTGTCCCAATCGCTCGTTGTTATTTTGTTCGGATAGTTGAAAAGCGCTGAGTCTGGTTTCGAAACGTTGACTACAGCTTGTTCATCGGTTACTCTCCAGCGAATGGAGGGATTACCAATTGTAAGTGGATAAGGTGCAGTTGTCTGTGCATCCCATCCATCACCAGGTTTGTGATATTGAACGACAAGATGGCCACCATTTTCTACATATTGCAGTAAGCGAGCATTATTTGCTTTTAAATCTTCTCGAGACAAGTAAGCTCGAATGCCTGTCACAATTGTATCGTATTGACTCAAATCACCGGATGTTAAATCTGCTTCTGTTAGTTTTGTGATATTGAGACCTGCGTTGCTTAAGTAGTCAGCTACTTTATCAAATCCACTCTCAATATAGCCGACTTTTAATGAAGCTGGTTTTAATAGCTCGAAAGCAACGGTGTTGATTGCTGCTGGATATTGATAATAGAAGGTGCCGATATGGTCATAGGAAATTTCTTGAATGGTAGAATTAAATGTTTTTCCATTGACCGTAGCTTGTGCTGTTAGTTTATACTCACCATTTTGAATCGTTTTCGGTGGTGTAAGGGTAAATTTCGCTTGTTTCTCTTCTGACATTTTCGTAAATGAAACGGTTGTTTTTGTAGGAGAAACTTTCCAATCTTTAGGAATGTTTAAACCGACGTTGGCTGATGTTTTTCCATTACGATAATTTTTCACGGTTACGGTTACGGGTATTTCTTTTTGTACGTCTGCGGTGTTGACGACGATGTCTTCAGGAGAAAGGGTTAAACTGACATCTGGAAGAACAGCCACGGTACCTTCCAAATCCTCGGTTACAGTCGTTTTGGTGTTCCCAAATTCATATGAAATGTTTGTTGTCAGCGCTGGTTCATGATAGGCGTGATAATAGTCTGCATCTTTTGGCACATCAATCTCATAAGTAATCGTCGTTGATTGATTTGGTGCTAGATTGATTGCTTTCGCCTTTGTTTTAGCTTTCCACCCTTTTGGTACATCCAATGGAGCTGTAACTTTTTTCAACGTTTGTTTTCCTGTATTCTTCACGGTTACGGTTACGTTTGTTTCTTGACCTTTTGTCAGGATGGTAGAGGCTGCTTTTG
The DNA here is from genome assembly GCF_053653995.1 of Peribacillus sp. JNUCC 23. The sequence continues at coordinate 3,170,660 of NZ_CM132202.1, read as the reverse complement.
CTTTTACATCTAGGCCTGAAGAGACATAGCTTGCAGTTTGTAATTGCTCTTCTTTTAAGGAAAGTTTGTGAAGCAAATCATTTTTCAATTCCTTGGTTAACTTAGCTTTTTTAATTTGGGATGAAAGTGAGCGGACATTAGACAGTGCAGTTTGTGATGTTGTGAAAACATGTTGTTCATTTGGATAGGCGGCAACAACCGCGTTCAAATTTCGTTGCACATTGATGAATTCAGTCTTTAATTTTGAAGCAGAGCTTGGGAGTTTGGCCGACCACTCGGTAAAATTATAAGGGACTCCGGCAAATAGATCTGACTTGTCATTCAGATCAACAGCAGTTTGTTTTAATTCTAGCTGGATTTGGCGGGGTGCTGCTGGGATATCAGATCCCATACCTTGGCTTTTGTGTAGATAACGTGATTGTTCGCCAAGTTGTGGGTAGGTCATGCCATATATGGGATCGTAGGTGCCGATTTCGATAGATGTAGTCGCTTTCTCTTTAGTGGAAACAGGTAAATACAACTTTTTCACTTGCCATACCGATAGACCTTGTTTCAAATGTTGCGGGTATACAGTTGGATCAGCTGCATCTTTAAAAGCACGTTCACTTAAAATCGTCATGGTGCGATGATGGCCATGCTGAGTATCATCATCTTGGAAGGAAGGCATGAGAATATCAGGCTGATATGTACGGATAAAGCGGATCAGCCGTTCATATGTTACATCTTCGCCCCATTTTGCTAATGTTTCTGCAGGTGTTTTCGAAAAGCCGAAATCATAAATCGGATCAGAGGTTGTTTCACTGAGATGGTAGGCTTTTACACCAGTAATTTTCGCTGCTTCAATCATTTCTCTGGAGCGGATAATTCCAAGGGCATTGTCTAGTTCAGCGCCGATTTCATTTTGTCCGCCTTCCCCGCGGTTTGCGATTAGGCTTGATGTTTTTACACCTAATCCCCTTGATAAATAGGCAAGAAAATCGCTGCGTTCATCATCAGGATGAGCGCCACTGTTTAAGAATGTAACGGTCGTTTCAAGCGGTTTGACTACATTCCATAACGCCACATCTGTTTTTTTTGGTTCGTTTGCACTACCTGTGGTCGGTACGAGTGAAAATACGATCACGAGAGAAAGAAAAGTGATTAAAACCTTTTTCATACTTGTAACCCCTTTCGATTTTAGTTAAGCTTCTTTGAAGACTATGCCTAGTAGGTTAGTAATATTACCTAACGAACTGGATAAAAAAAGCTTATCTAAATAAATAGCACGCTTGGTTATAATTGTAAATGATACTTAATAACTATTAAAAACCGAATATTTAAAATAATTAAAAAATAACTTGTTCATATTATCCTAATAAGGTATATTTTAGTTGATTAGGCAGATTGACTAACTAAACAGGTAAGGCCGTGATGTGATGAGTTTTAAACGAACACCCAGTCATCTAAAATTCGTTAATAAAAAAAGAACTATTCAATGTATAAAAGAATGTTCGCCGATTTCAAGGGCTGAGATTGCGAGTATGCTTGGTCTAAGTAAACCGACTGTTTCTCAACTTATAGACGAACTCATCAATGAAAAATGGGTCGTTGAGAAAGGAATTGGTGAATCTTCTGCACAAGGTGGGAGGCGACCGATTCAGCTCTTTTTTAATGAACGAAAAGCGTTTATCATCGGGGCAGATATTGGCGGGACGAATGTGAAAATCGTGGTATGTGACCTAATTGGCAACATTCTTTGTGAAACGAGTTTTTCAACAACTACGTATTTGCAATCAGGCCTTCTTAAGCAAATGGCGCTTGAAACGGATCGATTGATTAACAAGAAACAGATTTCTAAAGAGCAAATTTTAGGAATGGGCGTAGGTATTCCCGGGATCACGCAAACGAAAAGTGGCTTGGTGATAGAGGCTCCGAGCTTAGGGTGGATCCAATACCCGTTTATTGCAGAAGCGAAACGCTACTTTGATTTTCCGATTTATGTCGACAATGATGTGAATGTGGCGGCGATAGGTGAACAGTGGTTGGGGAATGCAAAGAATAAACGAAATGTGCTGTTTATTGCGGTTGGCACAGGAATTGGTAGCGGTATCATCCTGAATAACCAATTATACAGAGGGGCATCAAGTGCAGCTGGAGAAATGGGTTATATGGTGACAAATAAAGATGATATGAAACGTGAATTCAAGCCGATTTTTCACAGATATGGCTATTTGGAAAGTGTCGCAGGAGGGAAGTCGATTGGCGCCGATTTTACCAAAGCTGTCCAAAAAGACCCAGGACATGCTTTATATGAAAAGGCGAGGACCTCTGAATTAGTAGGAGAAGAAGCTTTTTTGTCTGCCAAAAATGGAGACCATGTAGCAATTGTGGTTATTAACGAGGCGATCGAACATTTGGCGTACGCGATTGTGAATGCTGCGAGTTTACTAAATCCAGAGATTGTTATTTTAGGAGGTGGTGTACTACATTCAGCTGCATACATTTTACCTAGAATTCAAGAGATAGTAGATCCTTATCTGCCTAGTTTAGTAGAAATAACAACTTCAAGGCTTGGAGAAAACGCCGGCGTCTTAGGAGCAGTATCACTATTTTTGAGAGAACATGAGAGCATTTTGAATGTTCATGATGAGGGGGATTTTTTATGAAAAATAAGAAAAAGTCGATTGTTTCCGTTTTGACATTATCTGCAGCGCTATTGATTTCTGGATGTAGTAGTACAGAGACAGATACGAAGACAAACTCGAATGCAGATGGTGCAAAGGAAGAAAAAAATGCATTAGAAGATAAAATTGTCGTGTATTCACCACATGGAAAAGATATCTTATCCAAGTTTGAAAAGCAATTTGAAGAAAAATATGAGGTCGATGTAGAGTGGCTGGATATGGGGTCACAGGAAATTCTCGACCGTGTGCGATCAGAGAAGAATAATCCGCAGGCCGATGTTTGGTGGGGAGCACCTTCTACGAACTTCAATCAAGCAAAGGATGATGGCTTACTAGCTGCTTATCAACCTACTTATTCCGCTAGTCTTGACGCGGGATTCCGTGATCCAGATTGGTATTGGACAGGTACGAGCCAGACACCTGAAGTTATTATGTACAACAGCAAAGAACTATCCAAAGACGAAGTTCCGAAAGATTGGGATGAGTTGCTTGATCCGAAGTGGAAAGATGAAATTATCATCCGCTATCCGCTCGCATCTGGAACGATGAGGACGATTTTTTCTGCGATGATTTATCGTACGTACAAAGATACGAATGATCCAAAAGCGGGCTATGAATGGTTGACGAAGCTTGATCAAAACACGAAAGAGTATTCAGCTAACCCGGAAATGATGTATAACAAGGTTGCCAAAGGAGAAGGTTCACTGTCTGTTTGGGCGATGCCGGATGTTGTCATGTTGAAGGAAAATAAAAACTATCCGTTTGAGTTTGTCATTCCTGAAAGTGGGACACCAGTATTGACAGAAGGAATAGCCATTGTTGAAGGGGCTAAGCATCCAAAAGCGGCACAAGCTTTCTATGAGTTTGTCAATACACCAGAAGCTGCGAAAATCTTAGCAGAGGAATTTTACCGAATTCCGACAAGAAGTGATGTGACGGACTTACCTGACTGGATCACGAATACAGAAATTAAAGCGATGGATATTGACTGGAACGTTTTCCAAGAAAAAGGCGACGAATGGATGAAGTATTGGGATGAGAACATCAAGAGTGGAGACAAAGAAATTAAAGAATAAGGAAGTGTCGTTTGGATGGCGTCGATACAAATAGAGAATGTCCAAAAAGCCTTCGGAAAAACGATAGCTGTTGATCATTTAAATCTAGAAATTAAAGACGGTGAGTTCTTTACCTTTCTAGGTCCAAGTGGTTGTGGGAAAACGACAACACTAAGGATGATTGCTGGGTTTTATTATCCAACAAAAGGTGTCGTCCGATTTGGCGAAAAAGATATGACGCGTGTACCTCCGGAGAAAAGAAATACGGGCATGGTTTTTCAAAACTATGCTCTTTTTCCTCACATGACGGTATTTGAGAATGTCGCATTTGGCTTGCGAGTAAGAAAGGTTTCTTCTGCTGATGTAAAGGCGAAGGTACAAGATGTGCTTCGTAAAGTCAGACTTGAGAGTTATTCGGATCGTCAAGTGAGTCAGTTGAGTGGCGGGCAGCAGCAACGGGTAGCTTTGGCCAGAGCACTCGTGATCGAACCGGAAATCCTCTTATTGGATGAGCCGTTAAGTAATTTAGATGCCAAGCTTCGCGATGAAATGAGAGCAGAGATTTTACGGTTGCAACGAGATTATAAGATTACGACCATTTATGTCACGCATGATCAGGCAGAGGCATTATCGATGAGTGATCGGATAGCTGTTTTCAATTATGGGGTCTGTCATCAGGTTGGGACTCCTGCTGAAATTTATAATCAGCCTGCTAATGATTTCGTGGCAAGTTTTATCGGCGAAATTAATCTATTGCCTGTTCAAGTTGATTATGTCGAACAAGAGAATATAGCGGTTACGTTAAAAAATGATGGCGAACCAGTAAAGCTTGTTGTCCATAATCACGCGAATGAAGGGGAGTTAAATAAAGGGGATTTGGCTGTTTCGATTCGCCCTGAAGCCATCCGGATTCTCGATGCCATTGAAGATGGAACGAATGTTCTAAAGGGGAAAATTGAATCTGTCCAATTTTTTGGATCGATTGTCAATGTGATGGTACAGATCCAACATGTATCCTTAAGAGTAGATGTGTTAAATACGCATGAATTCGGCCATTTTTATCAAGGGAAGGACGTGTATGTAGAACTTCCTAAAAAACAACTTCGTCTGATCCCTGTCATAAGTGGTGATGTCAATGATTAAAAACCGTGATACGAGATTAACGATTTGGCTTCTGATTCCAGTCGTATTAGTGCTCGTGGCATATGTTCTTTATCCTTCTTTGCGAACTTTTTTCGAAAGTTTACAAAAAGACGGATCGATTTCATTCGGAAATTATCAGGATTTCTTCGTGCAGGAATCAAAAACAAACTTGGAAGCTCTGTGGAACTCGGTGTATATTTCCATTTTGAGTGTAGTAGTTAGTGCATTCATTGGGATTCCACTGGCGATTATTTTTAACCGCTATGATTTTCCAGGGAGAAGTTTCTTTTCAACTGCCGCGATTTTGCCAATCGTTCTGCCATCTCTAGTAGGTGTTATGGCGTTTATGTTTTTGTATGGTGAATCTGGATTGATCCCGAACGCGATTAAAGATTTGTTTGGTCTGGAAAAAGTCCCGTTTAAAATTGGCGGCGTTTCCGGAATTTTGATTGTGCATGCGTATACGATGTATGTGTATTTTTATATGACGGTTTCAGCGGCGATTAATAAAATCGACCCTTCCTTAGAAGAGGCAGCGTATAACTTAGGAGCCAATCGGTTCAAAGTGTTTTGGAAGGTGACATTTCCATTATTAACACCGGCGATCGTTGCCGCGTCATTGCTTGTATTTATGATCTCGATGGCTTCATTCAGTGCCCCGTTCTTATTAGCGGGCGGATATCGGGTATTGAGCTTACAAATTTATTTTTCGAAAATTAATGGCGACATGGAAATTGCCGCAACACAATCGGTTATTTTATCGATTGTTTCGATAGCGTTTTTATTATTCATGCGTTGGTATCAAAACCGCAAAGATTACCGGATGGCGACAAAAGGAATTGGCGCGCACAGGAGTGAAGTGAAAAATCCGCTGATGAAGTGGGTGATGGTTGGCTTTGGCATCATCGGTGTATTGGTTCTGCTTTTGCCGCACTTTACGATTCTGTTGCTTTCACTTGTACCGGATGGGACGTGGACATGGCAAACGTATCCGTCGGTCTTTAATATTGAAAATTATCGGCTTTTGTTTGAAGATCCTAATATATTCAAACCTCTAAAGAACAGTTTAATCATGGCTGTGATTGCTACGGTTGGAAACTTGGTTTTTGGGGTAATCGCTTCCTATGTGTTGGTAAAAAGAAAATTCGTTGGCAAAAGCTTCATTGATATTCTTGTCATGATTCCGTGGGCATTGCCGGCGACCGTTATCGGGATGAATTTAGTTTTCGCCTTTAATGAGCCGAGCGTTTTTTCTTTCGGGCAAATCTTAGTCGGCACATTTTGGATTTTGCCGCTCGCCTATTTCATCCGGCATATTCCACTCGTTGTCCGCTCGACAAACGCGGTGCTAGAACAATTGGATGATTCCATTGAGGAGGCCGCGAGAAATTTAGGAGCTAAATGGTTTTATACGTTTAGAAAGGTAATTTTGCCGATCATTATGCCTGGTGTATTATCAGGGACATTATTAGCGTTTATTGAGTCCGTTGGCGAATTTCCAACGTCTGTCCTTTTGTATACGATTTCAAACAGACCGATATCGATTGAAATTATGAATCAGCTTCGTATGTTCAATATGGGTCAGGCCGCTGCTTACGGGATGATTCAGATTACGCTGATTGTGATTGTCCTCTTTATTTCGAACAAATTTTTTGGAATTAAAGCCGAAAAAGCCTTATAAATGGTGGTGCAAAGATGAGTAAGTTGGATGAATTTATCAAAAATGAAGGTCGAGTATTTCCGGGGAAAACCTATGTCGAAGAGTTGTTAAAGCCGGTTTTTAATGATCAACGAGATTACTTATTTCATGTTATGTTCGATATTCATCGGGCCCATGTGATTATGTTATCCGAACAGAAGATTATCAAAGAAGAGGAAGCCAATCGTATGTTGGCTGGCATTCGGAGGGTGTCAGAGATCGATCTGACCTTAGTATCCTACGAGCCACAATTTGAAGACTTATTTTTCATGATGGAAGCAAAGATTGGTGAAGAAATCGGTCATGAACTGGCAGGAAAGATTCATATTGGCCGTAGCCGGAATGATATGGGTGTTGCGATGTATCGGCTCGTTTTGCGAGGGCATCTACTGCGATTAATCGGCGATGCCAATCAGTTGAGTGAATCATTAATCATGCAGGCAGAAAAGCATACAGAAACATATATCACCGGGTATACGCATACGCAGCCAGCTCAGCCGACGACATTAGGCCATTATTTTCTGGCGATCTATGATGTGCTGCAAAGAGATATTAGCCGGATGTGGGCGGCCTATAAAACAGTGAACCACTCTCCACTAGGCGCGGCTGCTTTAACGACAACTGGTTTTCCAATTAGCCGGAATCGCACTGCAGAGTTGCTTGGTTTTGATGAGATCGTTGAAAACTCGTATGACTCGATAGCAGGGGCCGATTATTTACTAGAAACAGCGACAGCGATTATGACGTGCATGGTGAATACTGGTAGATGGATTCAAGATTTCTTGCAACATGTGACAAGAGAATTTGGTACTTTTTATGTAGCTGATCCGTACGTGCAAGTGAGTAGCATTATGCCGCAAAAAAGAAACCCTGTTTCGATTGAACATTCCCGCTCGATTGCGAGCAGTAGCTATGGGGACGCACTTAGTGCGATTCAGATGATTCATAATACCCCATTTGGCGACATCGTGGATACGGAAGATGATCTCCAACCGCATTTATATCGCGCCTTTACCAATGCCAGTCGTGTGATGAAACTGATGTATGCGGTCATTTCTACGTTAAAAGTAAATGAAGAGCATGCAAAAAAAATGGCCGCAAAATCTAGTATTACTGTTACGGAATTAGCCGATACGCTTTCCCGTGATTATGGAATCTCGTTTCGAAAAGCCCATTCTGTTGCGAGTCATATCGCCAAACAATCGATACGTGAAGGGAAGGAGTTATATGACTGGGACACACAAGACATCAACGAGATGATAGCTGAATTTGTTGCTGTACATATCACCGAAGAGGAATGGCAGAAAATCATCTCGCCTGAATATTTTGTGGCAATTAGAAAGATTCAAGGTGGACCAAGTCCGAAAGAAGTGAAGAGGATGATTGAAATTAGAAAACAGAAACTGAAGCAACAAGTGGTGGAATATGAGGAAATCGTAAACGAGTTGGATGAAAAGAGAAAAGCTTTATTGGCGTATTAAGGGATATCAAGGGAGAAAGCTAATTTAATTGGCTTTCTTTTTTTTGCGTTAAAAAAAGGGATGTGGTGAGCAAATCACAGAAATTGGTGAGCAAAAGTGTGAAAGTGGTTAGTGCATGTACAAAGTTGAAGGGTAAGTCAATGAATTTGGAAAGAAATGCGGTACATGGTGAGTAAATCGTTCAAGTTGGGTAGTATATCTAGTTTTGTGAGGTGTCTTCATGAAGAGCCACTCTTATGAATTATATCCCCATAACTGGAATAGAGAAAGATGTTTTAGAAAGAATAAAAGAACGGAGTGATAACAAAAAAACTGGTTAAATAAGGGGAAAGGTGTTTAATGAATGATGTAAAAGAAAAATTATGGACGAGGCAATATACAACTGTTGTATTATCGACACTGATTTTATTTATTGGCATTTATATGCTTACAGCCGGCTTTTCGATGCATATTACTGAAATTAGTCATCAACCGACCTTAGCTGGTTCAATGACGACTGCTTTTATGATCGCATCACTTGGTACCCGATTTGTTTCAGGAATTCTTATTCAGAAACTGAATATGAAAGTTCTGTTGTTGATTTCGCTCGTGTATTTTATGGGGACGATTGGTTTAAGTTTGCTCAATGACTCGATTGGTTATTTGCTTTTCATTCGTGTCTTGCAAGGAATCGGCTTTTCGATTATTACGGTTTTACTTTTTACTATATCGAGCAGTCTCGTACCGAGTTCGCGTTTAGGGGAAGGTCTCGTGTTTTTTGCAATGGCAACAAGCATTGGCTTGACAGTAGGGAATATGATTGCAATCTCTTATCTCGGACGTTTTTCCTTTCAATCGTTGCTGATTGTTATCCTTTCACTTGTGCTCCTCTCATTTATTGGCAGCTTATTTATCAAAAATATCAAAAAAGAGAAGCCGGCCAAAAAGAAAACGTCCAGTGAGCCGTTCTACAAGTATATGTTTGATCGTCGCGTACTTCTTCCAAGTATCATCGTCGCATTAGACTATATGGCGATCGCAGGAACCGTTAATTTTATGGGGGCTCTAGGGAAAGAGACAAATATTGGCGGAAGTATTTCGCAGTTTTTTACGATTCAGGCGATTACGATGATTATCGTCAGAATCTTTTCAGGGAAAATCTTTGATCGATTTGGTCATAAAATATTAATGATACCAGCTACTATATCTGGTGCGTTTGGCTTAATTTTATTGGGGACATCACATCATATTGGTTTGGTGTTGTTCGCTGGTTTCTTTTTTGGAGTTGCTTATGCAGTGATTCAGCCAACCATACAAGCTTGGGCGTTAAGCCTCGTCCCACATGAAAAAAATGCGACAGCTAATTCCATGTTGTTAATTTTTATGGATCTTGGAATGGCGGTTGGATCCATTGGACTTGGTAGTGTCGTTGGCTATATCGGTTATGGCATGACCTTCAGTTACTCTGCTGTTTTCATGGTTCTCATTTTGATCATCTACCTTGTTGGTATTCGAAAAATGAAAGCGGTCAATCAATAAATAATATGTAAGAGCGTCTAAAGAGGCCGAGGTAGTCCTAATTACGGGACAGCCTCGGCCTTATCTGATTCATTCACTTCATCATCCACATTCCGGGCTACTTGGTGTGTACTTGCTTAAGTCGGTTAATAAAAGCGGGGAAGTGATGAGTGAATCTGAAGATAAATATTACCATAATATAAAGTTCTTTAAAGAAGAAATTCAGTTTCAATTTTTCCAGTCTATTATTTTAAAGACTGTATGTTATAAAAAGATAACTTAATATGGTAAAATATATACAGTTTATTAATTTAGTAGAATAAAGTGGATTGGAAAATAAAAACGCTTACCAAGAAAAAGTCTTTGCTCATATCGAAAAACATAGCTTCTTAAATGGTACGAAGTTAACTAAGTTCCCATTTAGTTCAACGGATTTTCAATATAATCCTAGCGATAACAAAAATATTGAGTTTTTAAAGAAGGAGTACACATTAACGGGTCAAACGCATGAGTCCGCCTATCTTTTTAAAGCGGGGGATAAAGTAGCTATAACAACCGAAAATGTGAATTTACGACCACAACCTGGTACTGCTCAAAAAGGCATTACGCTATCTAAAAATACGACATTGATTGTTACTGGACAATTTGTGTTTGATCAAAACGCGAACAGCCAAAACCAATTTGTATGGTATCCGGTTAAAACAGCTGATCAAAAAAATACAGGATATATTTCCTCTGCTTATTTGATAAAAGCAAGTGAAACTACAACAACTGACATTTCTTTCACTGACATAGATAAAACTGATAGATTCTACGATGACATTTACTCGATCAATGAAAAAGGTATTATTTCCGGATTCCCGGATGGCACATTCCGTCCGGAGGAAAAAGTCACTAGAGCGCAGGCGGCCATAATGATTAGTCGTGCTTTGAAATTATCACTTGACTCTACTGTGACACCGTTCAAAGATGTTACACCTTCTGTAAGTGGAGCTGAACATATTGCTGCTGCACATAAGCAAGGTATTATTACCGGTTTTCCAGGTGGTGAGTTCCGCCCGAAACTACCAGTTAATCGAGGTGACATGGCCATTATCTTATCGAAAGCTTTTAACCTGCAAGGTACGACTGACAAGACTTTCTCGGATGTCACGAAAAGCATGAAATCATACGACTCCATTCAACGAATTATAGCAGCCAAAATTACATTCGGTTATGATGATAATACGTTCAAACCTAATAATGGTATTACTAGAGGCGAGTTTTCGGCCCTATTAAATCGAGCTCTACAGTATAATGCTCAATAGAAGAACTGGGGTTTTCATGTAATTGCTACTTGCAATTATAAAAGCTGCTCCCTCAAATTAATTAAGAAAGTGTTAGTAATAAATGACTTCGGATATTGAATCCGGGGTCATTTTCTTTAATTAATAAGGATATTTACTTTCTAAGACAGGTATCCACTTTATGAAAGAGAGCATTCAATCCTTTTTTGTTTATCTATTTGCAAGTGGGAGAGTCTGAGCTTCAAATCAAGATTATAATCCGAAATTGAAAATCACATACCTAAAGATACTTGGTGTCAAGCAACATCTAGAAATAAGGGAATGGTTCAGAAACAGAAAGCTATTTAATGGTCTTTCTGTTTTTTTTTTAGTTTAAAAACAGAATAATAGGTATATTTTTCAGAGAATTACAAAATATTTACAATATCTTAACGCTAGAATAAGAAAAGATTGGTCTTTCTTTAATAAAATAAAGAAGAGCAAACTTTATTCCGCATTAACGGGCAGTAACCAACTGCAATGTGTAGAGGAATCGAAGAAGCGTAGGTGAGGGATAAACGGCCTAATCTAGTTGCGGCTCCTAGCCCTACTTAAGGGTCATAAGCTGTAATACTCTGTGGCAAAAAACTACGCCATGCCGTATTCCATCTCATGCTTGTCTGACTATCACAGGATGTGGGTCACGCAAATTAAAGGACGCGGCGTACTTAGTCTATGATTCATTGAATCTTAGTTTGTAGTGACGCTTTATCTTTGCTGCATGAAGGTATTAGTGACACTAGAACGGGACTAACAAAGCCCCGATTGATTGAAGTTTCAAGGGGGGATTGGATGAATATTACTGTTGCTGGAACGGGGTATGTTGGGTTGGTTACAGGGGTTTGTTTAGCTGAATTGGGTCATCAGGTAATATGCTTAGACATTCAAGAAGAGAAAATGGCCATGTTGCAAGCTGGCCGTTCGCCGATTTATGAACCTGGTTTAGAAGATCTTCTTAGAAAAAACTTACAGTGTGGCCGATTACATTTCACAACCAACCCACAATATGCCTACGGAAATGCTGAAATTATTTTTATTGCGGTAGGTACACCAGAGCAACAAGATGGTACGGCGAATTTAGAATACGTAAGAGAGGTCGCCCATTCGATCGCCCAGTTCATGAAGAATGATGTCATTGTTTGTACAAAGAGCACTGTACCTGTGGGAACAAATAATCAAATAAGCGAGATAATCCATCGCAATAAACCAGCAAACCTCTATGCGGAAGTGGTTGCCAATCCTGAATTCCTCAGAGAAGGATCTGCGATTGTCGATTTCTTTTACGGGGATCGCATCGTGATTGGTACGGATTGTCCAAGGGCACAAGCCTTAATGGAACAAATTTATCTTCCACTAGACATTCCGATTATAAAAACAGATATCAAAAGTGCAGAAATGATTAAATACGCAGCTAACGCCTTTCTGGCAACAAAAATTAGTTTTATCAATGAAATTGCCACGATTTGTGAGAAGGTTGGTGCAAATATAGATGAAGTAGCAAAGGGGATTGGAAAAGACGAGCGGATTGGTCCTTATTTTCTTAAAGCGGGTATTGGCTATGGCGGGTCTTGTTTTCCAAAAGATACGAAAGCACTTGTTCAGCTCGCTGGCAATATGCAACACCCCTTTGATCTTTTACAGGCTGTTATTGAAGTGAATACTCATCAAGCATCACTCCCGGTTGTAAAGGCAAAGGAAGTAATCGGTTCATTAAAAGGCAAGAAAGTGGCACTACTCGGTCTGTCGTTTAAACCGAATACGGATGATGTCAGAGAAGCGGCCTCTTTAGTTATTGTCAAAGAATTACTGAAAGAAGGGGCAATTATAACGGCCTTTGATCCAATTGCGATTCCAAATGCCCAACATGTTTTAGGCAACACCATTGAATATACACAGGATATTCGGCTTGCTCTCTTACATGCGGACGTAGCGATCATTGCAACAGAGTGGGAAGAAATTAAGCAACTTTCATTAGATTCTTATGAATTATATATGAAAAAACCAATCGTCATAGATGGGCGAAATTGTTATTCCCTTCAAGAGATTCGAAAACATCCGATGACGTATATTTCGATTGGAAGACCGACTGTTATACATGAATATAAGAAAAGTGGGACCTATTAATGGGGGCAGACGATGGCGAGATTATTACTTAGCTTTTATAACTTCGAATGTCGATTGTTTCAGAAAATTAATCGCCATTTTGCAAACAAACATTTAAATTTCTTTTTCAGCCATATTACCCATATTGGTGGGGCTACATGTACCATCGCGACCGTTTTGATGTTGATCATCTTTTCGTCAGGTTCAACAAGAATGACGGCCATTTCGAGCGCACTTGCTTTAGCTGTAAGTCATATACCGGTTCATATTGTTAAGAAGCTTTTCCCGAGAAAAAGACCGTATCTAATCGTAGAAAAAACAAATTTTCATACGAATCCGTTACAAGACCACTCTTTTCCATCTGGTCATACAACGTCGATTTTCTCAGTTATCATACCGAATATCCTGTTTATCCCGGTTATTGCACTAATTTTACTTCCTTTAGGTATTCTTGTAGGCTTATCGCGAATCTATTTAGGCCTTCATTATCCTTCAGATGTTTTGGCAGGGGCTATACTTGGATCATTTGTCGGGAGTCTTTGCTATTACTTGCTAAGTGTGTAATGCGGTGCCGAGAGGGAAGAAGCATATGTAATTACCTTTGCCTTGAATCGGTTCTTACGCTTTTTAATGAGGAGGATTCTCATGAAGATTGCCATTTTCACAGATACCTTTGATCCAGATATAAACGGTGTTGCACGAACATTGAAACGATTTACCGATTATTTAGGAGAACAGAATATTTCTTTTAAAATCTTTGCACCAAAGTCACAAACTAATGACTATGTTTCTAGTCATATTCATCGTTTTAAAAGTCTGTCTTTTTTCTTATATCCTGAGTGTCGTTTAGCTTTCCCTAATCTCATTCAAGTCAAATCAGAATTACAGGATTTCGCTCCAGATTTGATCCATGTCGCTACGCCATTTAACATTGGGTTTTGCGGCGCTTATTATGCAAAAAAATTAAACATTCCATTAGTTGGCTCGTATCATACTGATTTTGATCATTACTTACAATTTTATAACATGGAATTTCTCTCTAAACTGCTTTGGCGATATATGAATTGGTTTCATCGCCCTTTTAAAAAAATCTTTGTGCCATCAATGGATACGTTAGAACGGTTAAAACGTCATCAGTTTACGAATTTAGAGCTTTGGGGGAGAGGGGTCGATTGCAATCTTTATCACCCTCATTATGATAAAAAAGCGGTACGCAAGCAATATGGCATTCAAAAAAAATACTTGCTTACGTATGTAGGCAGATTAGCTCCAGAGAAAGATGTAAAGACGCTCCTAGCCATCGCAAAATCAATTCCAGCTTACATAAACGAGCAAATTCAGTGGTTAATCATAGGAGACGGTCCAATGCGTGAAGAACTTGAAACTGAAGCTCCTGAAAACATGATGTTTACTGGCTATTTAAAAGGTGAAAAATTAGCGGAAGCGTATTCTGCATCAGATGTATTTGTTTTCCCTTCACCAACTGAAACATTTGGCAATGTGGTTCTCGAAGCTCTTGCAAGCGGTACACCGGTCATTGCCGCGAATGCAGGTGGAGTAAAAACGATTATTCAAGAAGGCGTAACCGGTCATTTATGTCAACCTGGGGATGTACAGCAATTTACCGATTCGCTTATGCGATTGATCCATCATGATCAAGTACGGGATCGAATGGGGATCGAAGGTAGAAATTATGCGGTAACACAAAAGTGGGATGCAATCTTTGATCAGTTACTTTGGCATTATGCGCATGTAATCGAGGAACCGAAGCAACAAAAGTTTGCCTAAGGTTGGAGTCAGCCTTTTATTTTTTCAAAAGGGCTGATTTCTACTTTTAGCTATGAAGATGACATGCTGGAGGCTAGGAACATGAATGTGTATGTAAATGTACAGCAACTATTACATAAAGCAATATTTTCGGGAATGCTTTGCAAAGTGGATGAACTTTATGCGCGTAATAAAATTCTAGATTTATTGGCGTTACAGGATTTTTCTGAAACCGAAGTGGAGCCAACTGAAAAAGACATGTCTGATCTTCTGGATGAATTAACCGATTATGCAGCAAAGACGAAAGTCATTAGTGATTTTATTGAAGAAAGAGACAGACTCTCGGCGAAGATTATGGATACTTTTCTACCCAAACCATCTGAGATAAATCGCCTTTTTATTGAAAAATATGAGCAAAATCCGAAACGAGCAACGGATTATTTCTATCAGCTAAGTAAGAATAGCCATTATATTCAATCAAAGCGGATTGAAAAAAATATTAATTTTTCAGTGGAAACAGCATATGGCAAGCTAGCTTTTACGATTAATCTGTCCAAGCCTGAGCTAGACCCGATGGAGATCGCTAGGGCAAGAGAACAAAGATCCCTTCCTTCTACTTACCCAAAATGTCTGCTTTGTATTGAAAACGAAGGCTACACTGGCAAAGTGGGGCATCCTGCTCGCGCTAATCATAGATTAATTCGGCTCGAATTGACAGATGAGCCATGGTATCTACACTATTCGCCTTATTCTTATTATCAGGAACATTGCATTGTCTATTCTGGTGAACATCGTGAAATGAGAATGGGACGTGAAACATTTCAGCGTTTATTGGAGTTTGTCGATCAATTCCCCCATTATTTTATCGGTTCGAATGCTGATCTTCCAATCGTCGGTGGTTCTATTTTTAGTCATGACCATTATCAAGGTGGACAATTTGAATTTGCGTTGGAGTCAGCAGAGGATGAGTTAGCTTTTGAGATTGCTAGTCTTGCCTCTGTAAAAGCAAGAACGGTTAAATGGCCGATGTCTGTCATCAGATTGAGTAGCAGGAATGTGGTTGATCTTGTGGACGCTAGTAGTCATATTTTCGAAATCTGGCAAGGCTATAGTGATCCTACAGTTCACATCGAGGCTTATTCAAGACAAATCAGCCACAATAGTATCACGCCGATTGCTAGAAAACGAAACGATGTTTACGAGATTGACCTCGTTCTTCGTAATAATCGAACGACAGCAGACTTTCCATTTGGAATTTTTCACCCTCACGAAGAGCTTCATCACATAAAAAAAGAAAATATCGGCTTAATCGAAACATCAGGTCTAGCCATACTCCCGCCACGTTTGAAACAAGAGCTCATAGAAGTAGAAAAATATTTACAACACGAACAAAATGAAATTCAAAAGTATCATCTGCCGTGGGCGAATGAAATAAAAGCAAGCTTTCCTAATCAAATCACTCCAACAACCGTACGGACGATCCTATTTACTGAAGTAGGGAATAAATTTCTGAAGTGTTTAGAAGATGCTGGCGTTTTTAAACGAGATGAACAAGGCCAGCAAGCATTTCGTCGTTTTCTTAATCTAATCTAGCGGGCGAGAAAATCTTTGTCATCAGCATTTTCAAAGTAATATAAAAGGTTTGAAAAATAAATTGGATTCCATCATAATAATAAAAAGGGAATATTTTCTAAAAGTAGGGAGGGGTACGTACGAATGAATCAACATGTAAAAAGAGAACTATACGCTTGGACTAAATCGATATTGTTTGCTTTATGCCTCGTATTTATATGCCGTCAGTTTATATTTACACCCATAACTGTTCAAGGTGAATCTATGTTACCTACATTTGAGGATAATAATAGGGTTGTAGTAAGCAAAACAAGCCCTATAGATAGATTTGATATTATTGTCTTTCGAGCACCAGATGCTGAATTAAACTATATAAAAAGGGTAATCGGTGTTCCAGGGGATCAGCTAGAAATGATAGATGACGTGTTATATATTAACGGTAAAGCGTATGAGGAACCATATGTAAAAAGTAATAATCATTCTCATATAAATAAAGTAACTGGCGACTTCACACTGCAAGAACTGACAGGAAAAAAGATCGTTCCTGAAGGGTATCTCTTTGTGTTAGGCGATAATCGTTCAAATAGTAATGATAGTCGAATCTTTGGTTTTATTTCTGAGGACTCAATTATTGGAGAAGTACAATTTCAATTTTATCCATTAAAAGAAATAGGTATCCCCAAATAGTTCTTAAGCGAGTATGTTGAATATATTGAGGTTAAATCGGGGCGATCTTCACTATTGAAGGTCGCTTTTTATTTATTGCGGTAACGTCAAACATGAACGGTTTAAGAGTCGTTTTCAAACGCAATCTGGGACAGACCTAATTATCTGAAAATGACCAAAATATATCAGAGAAATTGTTTAGTTGGTAGAAGGGGAATGATTAGTAAAACTTTAGCGAAAGTTTTACTAATCATTCATATAATAGAAGCGTATTTTAGTGAAATTTACTAAGGTTAAACGAGAGTTCTTCAATTAAAATTCTGATAAATGTAGAAAAATATGTATTATGAAGAAATTAATAGAGTGAATTTTTTGAAAAAAAGTATTGAAAGCGCTTAAATAAATTGGTATTATTTACGTAACAAGTAAATATTCAGTAAAAAATGGCAGGAATGCTAGTTTGATGTTTACTGAATGTAGTGAAGGAGTCTGAGATGGCAACAATCAAAGATATTGCAGTTCGTGCAAATGTGTCAAGTGCAACTGTATCTAGAGTTTTAAATAATGACCCTACACTTTTAGTCACTGATGAAACGAGAAATCGGATCGTAGAAGTTTCAAAGGAACTGGACTATACGACTGTGAGAACGCGGAGAAATGTAAAAAGGCTTGAGAGTGTAAGGAGTCCTAGAATTGGTATTATTTTAACGTGTTCATTAGAAGAAGAAGAAGATGGTGTTGATGACGACCCATACTTTTCTATTATTAGACAAGGTGTAGAGAGTGAGTGTTTAAATCAGGGAATTTATACGAACAAGATTATTCGGTCTTCTGATTCAAGTCAAGAGCAAATCATAGAAGATATAGATGGCTTGATTGTGATTGGTGGTATGAACCTGAGTCTTTTAAATAGACTAAAAGATACTTTGAATAATATTGTGTTTATCAATTACTCACCAGATGAGGATAGTTACGATTCAGTCATGATTGATTTTAGAAAAGCAACCACTAGTGCTATGGAACACTTATTGAATCAAGGATTTAAGGAAATTGGTTATATCGGTGGAAGTGAGAACGATGATTTTTCAGATAACAATTTAGTGGTTAGGGATACGCGTCTAACGATATATGAAGAAATAATGAAATCGAAAGGTATCTTTCGGAGAGATCAAGTATTTATTGGCGAATATACAATGACGCAAGGATACATGTTGATGAAAGAAGCAATTCATAAGGGGAATCTACCTGAAGCCTTTTTTATTGCAAGTGATTCGATGGCGATTGGGGCACTGCGCGCAATTCAAGAGGCACATTTAAAAGTGCCTGAAGATATTGCCATTGTTAGCTTTAATGATATCCTAATGGCGAAATTTGCAAGTGTACCATTAACGTCAGTTAAGGTTTATACAGAGCAATTGGGAAGAGTGGGAGTGAAATTATTATTAGACAGAATTAATGGGAGGGAAATACCTCTGAAAGTAACTGTCCCTACTAAGTTAGTTATTCGCGATAGCTGCGGGGCTAAAAATAAACTAGATTCTTAAGGTTACATTATATCGATCAGGATTGGGGCAAATGTTTAACTTTTAAGGAGGTGAGGAACTGGAGAAATAAATTCGTTTGTCTAGAGTCATTAAGGGGTCATATTGTACGCATAAAGAAAGAGATGAAAAGTCATATAAGTAGATAAAGATCCATTTGGCAGAATAGATCTTTATCAACGACTCTTCCATCTCTACTATTCTCTATAAGAGAAAAGAACTAGATCTCTATTGTATATTAACTTCATCCGTTCTAGCAAAAAATAATGTGTTACTAGTCAAAGAAAAAACCATTTATTTTACTAAGAAAATAGGGGAGAAAAACGATGAAAAAGTATCTGAATATGTTCTTGCTTATAGTAGCTTTCAGTTTAATTGTTTCGGGATGCTCAAGAAGTGCATCAAATAAGACTGGGGGAGAGGACGGTACTATCACATTATCCCTTTTCTCATCGATGAGTAATGAAGGGGAAAAGAAGGCATTCGCAAGTGTTGTCGCCAAGTTCGAAGAGGCAAATCCTAAAATAAAGATTGAATTGAATTCGCCTGGAGACTATGAAGATATGCTTCGTGTCAAGATGGCTGCGAATGATATGCCAGATTTATTTGATACACATGGTTGGTCACAGCTTCGATATGGTGAATATGTCATGGATTTAAAGGACATGGATTGGGTTAAAAATCTTGATCCAGCGTTAAACCAAATACTTAAAGATAAAGACGGAAAAGTGTATGCGCTTCCACTGAATCAAGCGAAAGATGGTATTAGCTATAATGTTGCTGTGTTAAAAGAGTATGGCATTGAACAACCGGCAACATTAGATGAGTTTATGAAAGCTTTAGAAACAGTTAAAGAAAAAAGCAAGGGAGAAGTTACACCATTATGGATTCCTGGTAGTGATAAAGATGGTATTGCTCAAATTTTTGACGAGTTTGCGACGCCATTACTTATTACCGACCAGAAGAATAGTTATGGAGATCAATTAGTAGATGGAACATTTGACTGGAACAATTACACGCTGCTTGCTGAAAAAATGAAGGAAATGCAAGACAAAGGGTTGTTAAATGAAGATGTTCTAACAGCACAATTACAACAAGCAACAGAGTTAATTGCTCAAAATAAGATTGCTTTCACGTTTGTTGCAGGCTCACTTGGCCCTGATGCAACAGAATTAAACCCAGATGTAAAAATAGGGACGATGCCAGTACCTGCGATTCATGCAGGAGATCAGCCAAGTTGGATTGGCGGTGAGCGTCATACTTTGGCGATATTTAAAAACACAAAGCACGCTGATGAGGCAAGACGTTTTCTTGACTTTATCGCTCAACCAGAAAATATTATAACGATTGCTAAAGGAACATCAGCGCCAGATGCTTTTACGAATGTTGATGCGGAAAACTATTTCTCCGCGTACTATAAAGAATTCGAGGATATTGATGTACAACCTTACTTTGATCGTGTGTATTTACCAAGTGGCATGTGGGATGTTATGGGGACGACTGGTCAAGAATTGCTTTCAGGTAGCTTAACACCTGAAAAGTTATCGAAAAAAATGGGCGAAGAATATAATCGTTTAAGAAAACAGTAGCTACGTGTACGAATAAGGGAGTTATTGAAGGATGGCGACTCCCTTATCCACAAAACGCTTTAGCACGTCTAAATAAGGAGTTGATATGATGAGCGAACTAGTAGCGAGAAGAAAGGTAGCCGTTGCCAAGAAAGCACCGAAGCGAAAAGAGAAAAAGCCATCTTCTCTTTGGTGGATGTATACGCCAAGCTTGATCATCGTTTTTCTGTTTATTTTATATCCCTTCTTAAATGGGATTCAGTTATCGTTTACAAATTGGAACGGTTTTTCGCAAAGTTATGATTGGGTAGGCTTAGACCAATACAAACGAATGTTAACAGATCCTACAACATGGCTCGTTGTCAAAAATACCTTAATTTACGGAATGGGTAGTACCATTTTGCAAAATATTATTGGCTTATTATATGCGTTATTGCTAAATCAAAGCATTCGAATGAAAGCCATTACCCGAACGGTGATTTATCTTCCCGTTATTATTAGTCCATTAATCATGGGGTATATTTGGTACTTTTTCTTTGCCTATCAAGGTGGAGCACTGAATGACGTCTTGCTTTTCTTAGGCTTAGATAAAATCAATGCATTAGCAAATCCTGAATGGAATACGTGGATCATCGTATTTGTCAATACCTATCAATATGTGGGCGTTGCCATGATCATTTATTTAGCAGGATTACAAAGCATTTCAAAAGATTATTATGAAGCAGCGCAAATTGATGGTGCCTCTTCCCTGCAACAATTTAAAAATATTACACTCCCTTTGTTAATGCCATCGATCACGATTAATATGGTGCTCAATATCATCGGCGGTTTGAAATTATTTGATGTGATTATTGCCTTAACGGGCGGAGGACCTGGAAATGCCTCACAATCGATGTCAACGTTTATGTATGATCTTTATTTTAAAAGACAGGATGCTGGTTACGCAGCAACGCAAGGTGTTTTCATGGCTGTGATCATTCTTATTTTAAGCTTAGCTGCTCTCGTTTACTTTAGACGGAAAGAGGTCGAAGCATAATGACATACACAGACAAGAAAAAGAAACGATTGTTTGCCGGGTTAGCCATTTTCATTACGCTTGTTCATATCATACCTTTCTATATTTTAATTACGACTGCTTTAAAAGCGAAAGGCGATTTTAGTTCAAAATGGGTTTTCCCCAAGCAAATCAGTTTCGAAAACTTTTCCGAAGCGTGGAAACTTACCAACTTAGGGAATTCGTTTATCAATTCGGCAATTATCACACTGTTTTCAGCCGTATTATTGATTGTGTTAGGATCAATGGCCGCCTATCCACTGGCACGTCGGCAAACAAAGTTAAATAAGTTTTTTTACTTCTTATTTATTGCCATTATGATTATTCCACCGTTGACGGCACTTGTGCCATTGTACAATTTGGTTGTCGATTTTGGCATGATGAATACGTATGAAGTGGCAATTTTCAATAATGTTGCCTCGTTTATGCCATTAACGATCTTTTTATATGCAGGCTTTATCCGGTCGACGATACCAAAGGAGTTGGAAGAAGCCGCCAAGATTGATGGGGCTAGTACGCTCGGGATTTTCTTTAGAATCGTGTTTCCATTGTTAA
The DNA here is from genome assembly GCF_053653995.1 of Peribacillus sp. JNUCC 23. The sequence continues at coordinate 3,148,971 of NZ_CM132202.1, read as the reverse complement.
AACCAATAACTGCATCGATTCTAATTATCTCTTGTGTATACATTTGGAATGATTACCAGTTTGCGATCTTCTTCTTGCAAGATAGTGCGATGCATACATTAACCGTTTCATTAGCCAATTTCTTTGGGGCCAATCAAAATAAACTGAATTTAGTAGCAGCGGCAGCCTTAATGTCGATGTTACCAATGACCATTTTATTTTTATTCTTACAAAAATACTTCATTAAAGGGTTATCTGCAGGTTCAGTCAAAGGTTAATTGTAAAAAAACAGGAATAAGGAAGGAAGATGAAAAATGTCTAAAATTACATTTATTGGAGCAGGAAGTACGATTTTTGCTAAAAACGTCCTAGGAGATTGTTTGTTTGTACCAGCATTAGCAGGGTTTGAATTTGCCCTTTTCGATATTGATGAGCAACGTCTACAAGACTCTGAGAATATGTTGAATAACTTAAAGAAAAACTATAATAGTAATGTGACGATTCAATCATACTCTGATCGAAAAGAAGCGCTCCGTGGAGCAAAATATGTGATCAACGCGATCCAAGTTGGTGGCTACAAACCGAGTACTGTAATCGATTTTGAGATTCCTAAAAAATACGGTTTACAGCAAACGATTGCCGATACGACAGGTATTGGTGGGATTTTCCGAGCCCTTCGTACGATTCCGGTGATGTTGGATTTTGCAAAGGATATTGAAGAGGTTTGTCCAGATGCCCTTTTCTTAAATTACACAAATCCGATGGCTAGTTTAACCGGTGCGATGCTGCGCTACACAAACGTGAAAACGATTGGACTATGTCATAGTGTTCAAGTTTGTACCGAGCATTTGTTTAGAGACTTAGAAATGGACCATGAAGGAATTGAAGAACGGATTGCTGGCATTAACCATATGGCGTGGCTATTAGAGGTCAAACGCGATGGCAAGGATTTATATCCAGAAATCAAACGCCGGGCAAAGGAAAAACAAAAAACAAAACATGATGATATGGTTCGTTACGAATTAATGGATAAGTTTGGTTACTATATTACCGAGTCTTCCGAGCATAATGCCGAGTACCATCCATATTTTATCAAGAGCAAATATCCTGAGCTGATTGAACGATTCAATATTCCGCTTGATGAATATCCGCGTCGTTGTGTTTCTCAACTTGAGGGATGGGAATCGATGCGCGAAGAAATGGTGAACAACAGTCAGCTTACACATAGCCGAACACATGAGTATGGTTCAAGAATTATTGAAGCGATGGAAACAAATGTGCCGTTCAAATTTGGTGGAAATGTGTTAAATACCGGTCGCTTGATCAGTAATCTTCCAGAAAATGCAGTTGTTGAGGTACCGTGTGTTGTCGATCGCAATGGTATTATGCCGACCTACATCGGTGATTTACCCGAGCAACTAGCTGCACTGAACAGGACAAATATTAATACACAACTCCTCACAATCGAAGCCGCGGTCACTGGAAAACGTGAGCATGTGTACCAAGCGGCTATGCTTGATCCACACACAAGCGCGGAACTATCCATGGATGACATTATCTCAATGTGTGATGAGTTAATTGAAGCACATGGAGATTGGTTGCCGCAATTTACGAAAAACGAATCTAAGGATTATGTGAAATAAGAATTTGCGAGTAATTTAGAGGTTGTCTTAAAAAGGGTCAGACCACGCACTATATATACTAGTTGCGGAGTCTGACCCTTTTGCTCGATTTTTTTTATAATAAGTTTGATCATTTGAGCGTGTTTATTCGGTTATCGAATTTTTCCCCAAATGCCCTCCCAATAATAATATCTTAAATAGAAGTTCTCTAGGTAAACCACTTTTTCACAAAGTCTTTTAAATTTTATAGTAATCAACGCTTCTATGTGTAGTACTACTTTAAGGGGAACGTTTTCTTAGACATAAAGCAGTAACGAAAATTACAAATTGTTTTCTTTTATTAAGAGAAGGTAACAGTTCGATTACAAATAGGAAATGTTGGATGAATCGACAAAATTTTAAAAATAGCTTGTTTATACTGGCTTTAGCTGTAAAAGAAGGGAGTTGAAAATCGACCGTAATTAAATAATTGTGATGATAACTTCGGATAAGGAGCTATGATGGAAATTTTACTCAGTTTAAGCATATATATATCGGGTGCTCTTTCTGTTCTATGGCTAATCACCATCGCATTTGACTTGTTTCTGAAATAATAGGCTAAGAATAAGAGGGACATCTATTTTGTATTCTTTATTAAGAACCAACTAGATTAGTTCGAAACGGTTGATTGGAAGGAGAACAGGAAATGCGTGATGATAGTAAGCTTTTAGAAGCAAAGGAAAGAAAACTAGCCCGATTTTTGGAAGCACATTCAACAGAGGAAGTGTTTAATGAAGTCCAGGAATACATGCCATCCCTTCGTTCTCGATCAGATATTCTCCGTAAGCTGAACGAAATGAAGCTACCACCCTCTGTCATAAAAACTCTCATTTACTACGTACTAGCTACGAACAAACAAAAATTCGTGACTGATAAACTACTAGCGTTAGCTAATCTATGCAGAAAACTGAACATACAAGATGCTCAGGAAGCAATTACTTTCTTTAAACAATACTATTCATTTCATACTCAAATCAGTCAAGAAGGGTAACGTCAATTTTCTCTTATAGTTTGAACGCTCACTCTGAATCAGTATGTAGTGTTTAATGAAATAATCTTTTACTGTATTTAGCTGTTGCCCGGTTTGCCGTTCACCAATCTTAGCTACCCTTTATAGGTAGCTCTTTTTGTGTTCTATTCTTTTTCACAAGATAACTTTAACAATAAAAATATAATCAAATTTAATAAAATTTTATTGTAAAACGATAATAATTGAATTATTATTTAGATAATACTTATAAAGTGGGGTGCTTTATGAAACGGGGAACAATACTTTTTTTAAAGGTAACTACTTTTATTATTGGGTTTACACTCCTTGGATTATGTATCTTTGTGTTACCGGGGTTAGCAAGAGATGCAGCGGAGATGAATCCCGAGTATGCTTATTTGAGATTTCCTGTTCTTTTTGGTTTGTATATGACTGCGCTACCACTTTTTCTTGCTTTGTATCAATCATTAAAGCTTTTAAAGTATATTGAAAGTAAAAATGCTTTTTCAAAATTAGCTGTTATGTCGTTAGGACATATAAAGAACTGTGCCATTACAATCATTATCTTCTATGTAGCAGGGATCTTTTTTCTTGCCTTTCAAAACGCTTTGCATCCTGGAATAGCAATGATTGGTGCTGGTATCATATTTACAACACTGGTTATTTCATTATTTACTGCGGTGCTCCAGGAACTGTTAAGAAGTGCACTGGAATTAAAATCAGAGAACGATTTGACAGTCTGACGTGACCAAATGGCAATTATTATTCATATTGATGTGATGTTAGCGAAAAGAAAAATGAGTGTAACAGAACTTTCAAAGAGAGTTGGTATCACGATGGCTAATCTTTCTATATTGAAAAATGGCAAGGCAAAAGCCGTTAGATTTTCAACTTTAGAGGCAATATGTAAGGTTTTGGACTGTCAACCTGGTGATGTTTTAGAAGACAGAAGTACATAGACACACAAGCATTAAGGGACTTCTGTTTTATCCGAAAAACAAGAACTTTTAGGTGGGATAGTATGACATTGATATTATTAATCGGTCTTTTTGGAGTGGGACTCGTTATATTGTTTAAACATCCAATAATAGACAAATTTGAGAAAAACCAAAAGGTAAATATGCTAAAAAGTACTATGTGGTTTCAAAATCATTGGTTAGCTGGAATATTCCTATTCGTCATGAATGCCGTTCTATTTTTTTCAACTTGTCTTGTGCTTTATGTGTTGATGTATTTCATTATTCCATTTGTTCATATACTTGTGATGTTGTTTGCTGTAATCGGAAGTATTATTTTATGGATCGTAATAAATAAGGCTTGGCAAGGTACGAAAAGAAACCGTTGGAAGATGGGGACGATCGGGAGCAGCTTTTATATGTTCTTGACCATTATTTTTGTTTATTGGTTCGTGACAATAAAACCGTCTTATCCAGGTGAAGATACTTTCATGAGGGCTATTGGATTATTTTTCGCTATAATCGTTACGACAGTTGCGTTTATTACGTGTTTGGTTATTACAGGATTATCCAAAAGGAAAGTAGCCCATTAACCGAAATATGAAATTGAACAGATTCTTTATATTTTTGCTAACGGGTACCTGAACAGGGTAATGTGTGTATCTTGAAGCGATAAACGATCACCTATTATGGCGCTTCTTTTCAAGTAAAAATCATAGGATCACCAAAAAGGGACAAACTGTATTTGAAAAGAAAGGAGATGCAAGTCGTGACAAAAAAGTTCAATAAAGGTAGCCGTAATCAAAATGCACCACAATTACACGGACAAGTTCCGGTTAGTGGGGACAACAGTAAAGGAAATAAAAGAAATAAAGATCAGAACGATAAAACAGATGGTGAAAGTTAAATGCAACAAACCGGTCTATTCAGGCCGGTTTGTTGCATTTTGTTTATGTTCCGAATAATTTTTATCGTACTAGTGCAATTGTTGAGATATGCACATGAGCTGCGCTTTTAGAATTATTTAGAAGTAAGTATTTGTTGAAGGAACAAAAGGAACTTTCAAAGTCGAGAAGCTTTTTGAGTGTAATAAGTTAATAGATTGTGAATGTTGCTACTTCGACTAACGTAAGCGGTTTAATTGAAATCGAAAATGGTATAATTTAGAATGAATGGGAGATTCGGAGGTGGGGATATGCTTGAACTTATTTTAGTTCTCTTTGTTCCAGCGATTTTAATTATATTTTTGTTTGATTTTGCAAAATTTAGGCAGCAAAATCAAACGATAATTGAACAGAATGAAAAGGTTATTTCTCTATTAGAAGAAATTAAAAATAAATGATCACTGTCATTCTAGTAAACGGTGCAAGAGTCCAATAATGGAAGGCTGTTGCTGTGGATTTTCTTTTACTGACGAGGGAAGGGCAGTTGAAAATGAAGTATAACATCAGGTTATGAATTGGAGATGCGAATGAAATGAAATCAATTATTGAAGCTACAACTTTTCCAAGAACTAGACAATCAATTGCCGAAGATTTGAGAGCTTTAGGATTAAATAAAGGAATGACCGTACTCGTACATTCATCTTTATCGTCTCTAGGATGGGTAAACGGTGGAGCTGTTGCTGTTATTCAAGCATTAATGGATGTGGTTACGGAACAAGGTACCATCGTGATGCCTTCTCAATCTGTGGAATTATCCGATCCTTCAGAATGGCAATACCCTCCCGTACCAGAGGAGTGGTGGCATGGAATTAAAGAAAGCATGCCGGCCTACAATGCTGATTATACCCCTACTGCTGGGATGGGAAAAATAGTTGAGGTATTCAGGTCTTATCCAGAAGTTTTAAGAAGTTCTCATCCAAATTACTCCTTTATAGCTTGGGGAAAGGATAAACATGAAATTCTTCATCAACAATCTCTTAATTTTGGACTTGGTGAACAATCTCCTTTAGGAAAACTGTATATGCGTCAGTCATTTGTCTTATTATTAGGTGCTGGTTTTGATAGTAATACTTGTTTTCATCTTGCTGAATACAGGATTCCTAATCAGAAAGTTATTAGTAAAGGTGCTCCTATGATAGTAGAAGACAAAAGGCTATGGAAAGAATATAAAGACCTCGAATATAGAGAGGAACTTTTTGAAGAAGTCGGTAAAGCATTTGAGGCAGAATATGATCTTACATCTGGTTTAGTCGGTTCTGCTAAAAGTCGCCTTTTTTCACTTAAAGAAGCAGTTAATTTTGCTGAGAAATGGTTTGAAAATTATGATAGTAAACATATAGGCTGACTGCGGTTTTACCAAATGGTTTAGTAAAAACTTGCGTGAATCCCAATAGCCGTTCATTTCATTTCTTGTGCGTTACTCGCTTCACAGAATACATAGAATTGTACGAATTGGACTAGGTGGAACACTGATATGTGGTGAAAGTAACATGTTGTTCGGTGTGAGCAATGGGAAAGGTTGCTGCAAACAACCCCTTACCTAGCAGTAAAGGGATTGTTTGCGGCAACCTTTTTCTAATTCTATTAAAGGGCAAGATTTATTTAATAAATTGGATAGGTGTATCAGACTGATAATGTCTTGAGGGAAAGCAATAGAAGCGCACTATGTTTAGGTTTTTAATGTATTTTTCGTGTTTTTTAATGGTAGTTTAATTGTTAACGCAATTTCCAAACCTAATTTGAATGTTTTAACAGCATTTTCTATTGCCTTGGGGGCCTCAGCAGGGCTTATATTTGTCGAATATTATCTATCTAAGAAATTCAAGGAAAGTGAACAGATATCATATTAGTCCAAGGGAACTATAACGGTAGTTCCTTTTCTTGCAAGGCAAAATTTAAGAACAACATTAGAAAGTAAATCCAATTAAACAGTTGGACACTCATTCTATGTTTAATAAAAGGATTTGATAAAATATGAAAGAACTTTATGAAAAATATCAACTTTTGAATATACCGAATAAATACCAATTATCAGATGTTGATGTTGTTATGAAAGAGGAATATTTATCAAAAGAAATCCATGTAAAAGATATGGACTTTTTGTTAGAACCAGAAAATGTAGATAATTTCATCAAATGTTACAAGTTAGATAATAAGGAAATCTTAGATAAATTATTTACAGAAGAAGAAAAACAAAGTTTGATACACATGAAGATTATGAATGAACAAGATCCCTCAGATCCTAATAATTTAACTGAATTTGAATATACTCGTATTCAAAATGGGGAGTATTTGGTAGTATTTATTGGTTCAATGGAAGGCAAATATATTGAAGATCTCAAGCTTGTAGGAAGTAGTTCAAGATTATTTGATCGATTACTTATTCTAGCAGGAATTGAAAAAGAAGATTGTCAGTTAGGAAATATTATGTTTGAACATTATTTATTAGCACTATCAAATTTAGGTTATTTAGATTAAATTAAATATCATTCTATCACGTTATAATTCATTTTTTTAATACCATTTTCATGTGAAGTAAACATAATCATAACTTTGAGTAATAAAGGGAGGTGGACGTTTTTTTAGATATCCAACTTCTTTTTGTTTTTTAGTTACCATGCTTCTAAAAAGGCGTGTGAGCCCACGGATTCACACGAATGAGCCCAAATATTCTTTTACAACAGGATTGTTTAACGCCGTTATTTTTAAAAATCGCTTGCAAATAGGAACCGTTACGTTTTATAATGATTAAGCAAATATAACGCAAATGAGGTTTTCTTTAGGTCTATCGAAACGTTACTCATTTTTTTAGAATTTAAAACGTAATGATTTTGATTTGTTAATTGGAATATCCAGAGGGGATTTCGCGTGAGGGAGTGAACATGTTGAGTAATCAAAAGATTCCAGTTACCGTACTGAGCGGGTATCTTGGTTCAGGAAAAACGACTTTGCTCAATCATATTTTAGCAAACCGTGAGCAATTGAAAGTAGCTGTTATCGTCAATGATATGAGTGAAGTGAACATAGATGCTGCATTAGTTAAACAAGGTGGCTTCCAGAAAACGGACGAGAAATTGGTGGAAATGCAAAATGGTTGTATTTGCTGCACGCTCAGAGAAGATCTACTAATTGAAGTAGAGAAGTTGGCCAAGCTAGGTGACATCGATTATATCGTCATCGAATCAAGCGGGATTAGTGAACCTATTCCAGTAGCTCAAACCTTTACATATGTGGATGAAAGTTTAGGAATCGACTTGTCTAAATACTGCAAGCTGGATACGATGGTGACGGTTCTCGATGCGAACCGCTTTTGGCACGATTATGCTTCTGGAGAAAGTCTACTTGATCGTAAACAGGCCGTTGATGAAACGGATGCAAGGGAGGTAGCTGATTTATTAATGGATCAAATTGAATTTGCAAACGTGATTGTGCTGAATAAAGTAGATTTAGTAGCCCATTCCAATATTCAGGAATTAAAAGCCGTTTTGCAAAAATTTAATCCGCAAGCGCAAATTATCGAGGGTGAGTATTCGAAGGTCCCACTTGATCAAGTATTAAACACAGGTCTGTTTGATTTTGAGACGTCAAGCCAAGGAGCAGGTTGGCTAAAAGAATTAAACGAAGAGCATATTCCGGAAACAGAGGAGTATGGCATATCTTCGTTCGTGTATCGTCGTCATAAGCCATTCCATCCTGAGAGGCTGATGACTTGGCTAAAAGATTGGCCAGTTGAGATCGTTCGAGCGAAGGGATTTATTTGGCTAGCTACTAGGAATAATATTTCTGGACTAATATCGCAAGCAGGACCATCTTTGACGATTCAAGGAGCAGGAAATTGGATCGCAGCTTATCCGGAAGCGGAACGAAAACAACTATTGGCAGAAGAACCCGAGCTTCTCAATCGCTGGGATGATACATATGGGGACCGTATAACAGAATTAGTCATGATCGGCATCAGTATGGATCAAAAGCAAGTCGAGCAGACATTGGATGCATGCTTGCTTACAGAAGAAGAGATGGTCCAGGATTGGACGAAATTTATCGATCCTCTGCCTTCATTTGTATGAAGGACATGGGGCGGGTCTTCGCGGCTTCCTAATATAGCCAATCTATTTATCAGGTATACTGATTTTATCGAGAAAGCATCCAAAATCGGGCTTCGCGCCGCCACCATTGTGATTAGGTGAGTGAGTGTAGCGTGATACAGGATGGATTCTTCATAGTAAATGGTGGCGTTTTAACGCCATATTTGTTTCATATATAAAATCTAGATAAATCCATGAGGAGGAAACATGATGAGAGTAAATATTATATTGGCATGTACAGAAACAGGAGATCGGAATTATGTGACAACGAAGAATAAACGGAACAATCCCGACCGTATTGAGCTTATGAAATATTGTCCGAGATTGAAAAAACGTACTTTGCACAGAGAAACAAAATAAGAATAACGCTGATTATTGAGTGAATAGGTTTTAATTTATAAAACGTAATGATTTTGTTTTAATAAAAGTAAGTAAAGGAGAATCGGAAAATGGCGAAAAAGTCTAAAGTTGTAAAAGAGAAAAAAAGGCAAGAAATGGTGATGAAATATGCAGCTATCCGTCAGGATCTAAAAGAAAAAGGAGATTATGTGGCTCTAAGTAAACTGCCGCGAGATTCATCACCGACACGTTTGAAAAATAGATGTGAAGTGACAGGAAGACCAAGAGGATTCTTAAGAAAGTTCAAAATGTCCAGGATTGCCTTTAGGGACTATGCACATAAAGGACAAATTCCTGGCGTGAAGAAAGCAAGCTGGTAATGAAACAGGGGCTGCTCTAAAAGGGTCTGACCTCGCACTCTAATCACAATATAAAGTAGTTGCGAGGTCTGACCCTTTTGTTATGGGGCAGCCCCGAATTCAAGCCGCGGGAAATTTTTGCGGAGGGCATGATGAATTCAATTTTCCTTGAATTTCTGCCACAATATGAAATGGTAGGTGCAATCGAATGAAATGAATGGATTGCACAGATAGAATGAGAAAAGGTATAGACCAACGATTTGGTAGGGTTACGTGGTGCTAGTATAGTCTTTTAGGAAACGACTAAGTTAAAGCCCTATCATGATTTTTGAGAGGATCTGTCCGTCTCGGAACGTAAGAATACAGGTAAAAAATATCCTATTTTTGTCTTCTCATCCATTGTGTTGCAACCCATTTTTCGCCAGTAATAACGGGCGCTCCACCATGTAAAGTTCGTTCGTTTACGTTTTGGTCGTTATAGAAGTATTCGAAATACACCGCCATTCCTTTTTGTGGGGAGACTGAAAAATTTAGTTTCGGAAAAAAAGTTTCTCCGCCATGCTCCACGTCGTTTAAGTACATGACCATTGTGCTAATTCTATTATTATTTGTTGCTTTACTTGTAGATGTAAAAAAGTCAAAATGAGCTTTATATTCTTGACCAGGAGTATATTTAAGAATTTGAATCCCTTCGCCATGTTCAATGGGGATATTCATAATCGCTGCTATTCTTTTTTCAATATTGGTAATGATGTCATTTTCATTTTCTTGAAAAAACATACTACTACTTGTTCTTATCTCATTAACATCGTGTGTCACTCCAATTTTAGAACGATGCATTTTGTCAGTTGATAATCTAATTAGCTCGTCACATTCTTCGTCACTCAACACATTTCCTAAAATTACGACTAGTGGTTCTTCTAATCTAGCAATGATATTAATTTCTCTATCTTCTGTTTTGATTGTATTGCCAATATGATTAAAAATCGTTTGTTCTTTACTATCCACTGTCAACTTTCATCGACTCCTCAGGAGATTTAATTTTCGGAATGATTAATTTTAACTTTTTTTGTAAGTTATGATCTATGATCATTATATCATGAACCGCACGTTTATAACGGTTTCCTATTCAGCTGATAAAGAAAATATTATTTTTCAGGAATCTTACAGACTTTTCCGAACGAGAAAACCCACTTCTTCAGAGGTGGGATGGTAGTGAGGTCGAAACAGGCATGTCATTAGGCATGTTCATGTTTCGATTTTTTTTGTGCGTTAAGTGAACGTATTATTTGAAAATGGAACGTATGTTCTTTAAAATTGAATTATGGAATTATTTAAATAATAGGGAAGGGGGAAAACACCGTGTTTGTGACTCATTCATTTAAAATACTTTATGATAAAAAATTGTATTCGGAGTTAAGGTTGATGCAGCGAGAAGCAGCTTCCGTTTGGAACGATATAGTCAGAGAAGCAACATCTTATTATATTTGCTTTAAAAAGTGGTTAAGTAAAACGGAAATCCAAACAATCCGAAAACAAACGTATCATCTTCATTCTCAAACTGTTCAGGCCATTGCGGATAAATATGTGGCGAATCGTGAAACCATTCGACAACTGCGAAAAACAGATAAAAAAGCAAGGTATCCGTGGCGAAGAAAGTACTATTATTGTATTCCATTAAAAAAAGCGTCAATGGATGTCTCTAAAGAAACGATTACGATTAAAAAAGTGGAATATGGATTCCAACTTTCTGATCTATTAACCAAAAAGAAAAATAAAAATTGGAATGAAAAGGTGCCGAAGAGAAATGTAACGATTGTTATTCCCAATCGGTCAGAAGAAATCTTAGAAACGTGCAACTATGCTGAAGTAGTGTGGAGAAACGGAGCGTATTGGTTTTGTTATTCGGTATCTGTACCAGAAAAAGACACTTCATCATATGCTTTTAAAGCGGCAGGTGGAGATTTAGGTGAAATTCACTCCGTAACGGTAGCGACCGAGGATCAAGCATTAGTAGTTTCGGGTCGAGTGATGCGTAGTATTTCTCAATTCCGTGCAAAGGTAGTAGCCGATTTAAGTAAGAAAATGTCTCGTTGTAAAAAGGGCTCTCGTCAATGGAAAAAATATAGACAGGCAAGCGTACGAATTCGACAAAAGACAAAAAATCAGCTTGAAGAGTTGGAACATAAGACAACAAAAGAAGTTATTTCTTTTTTAGAAGAAGAAAAAGTAACAAACTTTGTCATTGGAAACGTATCCGGTATTGAAAAAAATACAAAGAAAAATAGGGAAAAGAAACGGAAAAACAATAAAAAAAGACGACAACAATTATCGTTATGGAATCAGGGGAAAATCAAACAAAAGTTGACATACAAAGCCCAATTAAAAGGGATCCGCATGGAAGAAACAGAAGAAAGCTATACCTCCCAAGATTGTCCGTTTTGTGGGGGGCGACACCAAGCAAACGGAAGAACCTTCGTATGTTCTGTTCATAAAACAGAAATCCATCGTGATGTGAATGGAGCGCAAAATATTGTGCGCAAGAAATATCACATGGAAACGAAATCACTTCTTTCGGTTTTATATAAGCAACCGGTTTGGAATAAGCGTTTTTTGTCCAGGGAAGAAAGACAAAAAGCCAAACATCCAAAAGATCAACCGAAAAAAGAGAAAAGTATCGCCGGACGGACGGCGTAGTAGGCACAGACCTTGCCCTTTCGATGGACGGTTTTTCTATCGAGAGTTGTTCGCTAAAAGTTTTGCCTCTGCGACTTCCTTTGGGAGTTTGTAAGTGAAATGTTTGCGAAAAAGAATCCCACTGCTTTAGCTGTGGGAGTGGTCAAATACAGTGTTTCAATTCAAAAGGCATCCATTGCAGTCTGGGAGCTGGTTTTTTTAAAAAATTATCAAACTTGAATCGTTTTGTTGTACCATTTTCTTTAATAGGGTGAAGGGAAAAGAAGGTTGCAAAATTGAAGGTGGTAAAGCGCCCTAAACAAGGCGATGCCGAGGCATTTCATACATTGATTCATGAAATTTGAGCCTGTTATGATCGCAATTTTTTCATAACAGGCTCTTTATATTTGTTATGTAACAGACTATTGGTTGAAAGCGTCGCCTTTTGATCGTACTGTCTCGATCTCCATTAAGATATGAGCGTTTTAAAACGATCTTGATATTCTAGCAATACCATTTCATAGACTCCAAGAATCTGCTTTACACAAGCGATCGTTCATTTTTCTTTAAAAAGTATAAATAAATAATCATCGAAATAAAAATAGAAAGAGCTGATGCTAAATAAATGCTTCGATAACCGAATAGGTAGCCGATTTGTCCGAAAGTGATGGCACCAATCCCTACGCCAAGATCGAAGAAGGAGAAGAAGGTCGCGTTGGCCATTCCTTTTCGATTTCGTTCCGCCTTTTCAATGGACCATGCTTGGAGTGCTGGCTGGACCGTTCCGAAGCCGAGACCGTAGAATATGGCGGCTGTGTAGAGCACGATGTTATTTGGAAGCCATGCGAGGAGCAGCATAGCGATGAGAATACAGATAGCCGATGGAATGTAAATGAATTTGTGACCTTTTGTATCATATAGTTTTCCTGCATAAAGACGTGTAAATAAAAGAGCGATCGCATAGATGAGGAAATACCATTGAATGCCTGTGACTCCTTGTTTCATTGAATAGAGTGGGAGAAACGTGGCAATCCCGCCGAATGTTACGGTAATGAAAAATAATAAAATCGATGGTTGCAAAGCCGTTTTTTCATAAAGATCCAATTTACGGGTTGTCGTTTTTACAGCGGCTTTTTCGCCTTTTTTGTAGTGAATGGTTGAAGCGAGTGCAACGGCTACTAGTCCTAATGCTCCACATAGAAGAAATAGTGTTTGAAATGATAGTTTTCCAGCCAGTGCTAGACCGAGTGAAGGACCGATAGCCAGTGCTAGATTTCCAGACAGGCCGTAAAAACCCATCCCTTCACCACGTCTGCTCGCAGGAATGATATCGCTTGCAATTGTACCGGAAGCAGTGGAAGAAAAGCCCCAACCGATGCCCTGGGCGACCCTTAGAGCGAATAGCATAAACATACTGGCCATGAAACCAAATACTCCAACTGTAAGAACAAATATAGAAAGACCAAATAAAAATACAAACTTTCTTCCTCGTGTTTCAAGAATTTGTCCTGCAAATGGGCGTACAATCAAGGCGGAAAACGTGAAAATCCCAACGACCATGCCAATTAATTGATCATTTCCCCCTAAGTATTCAACAAAGAGCGGAATGGTCGGTAATGTCATTTGAAAGCCGAGAAAAATAAAGAAGTTAGCGATACAAATCATCACAAAATCACGGGTCCATATTCTATCCTTACCTTGAGGACGTTGTGTTACTAAAGCTTTGTCCATCTATAAGCCCTCCTTCATTCCCCTCATATGTATATATTTTACTAGAATTTGGATGATAAAGCTATTGTTTAGGATAGGGGGTTTTTCGTGTTACTAAATATATTTTTATCGCCACAAATTATGACATATCTGTTTCATGATCGGACATACATATGAAGAAGAGCTTGTTTTAGGAAATGGCAGGTGGAGGTTGTGAGGAAAAGAAGATATAAAAGGCGGATTGTATTGTTGGTTATCTCGGCCATCATAATCGGAATGATCCTTTTTGTTATGCTTAGGCTCCCAAGCAGCCCTGAAAAAGTGGTTCATGATTTTTATATGTATGAAGCTGAGGGGAGTTTTGATCAATCATGGTCATTGTTTCACCCTGATATGAAGATTCGGTTTCCAAAAGCAAATTATATCCAAACTCGTTCACATGTTTTTATGCAGCATATGGACGTTGATACATTTTTCTATGAAATTGGTAAGGCGAAGAAAAAGAAAGGATGGAGAATGAATAAAGCAGGTAAAGTGTTTGCTGAGGTCTATGAAGTACCGGTTGACGTTACTTTTCATTCTCAATTTGGTATTTTTACGATGCAACAAAACTGTTATGTTGTGAAGGAAAAAGGAGAGTGGCTCATCCTATGGGATTATCGATTTTAGGTGTAGAATAAAGCTGAAATATTGTACTTCTCCTTTTTCATTCAAAATACGATAATAGGTTTTACATAGATCTCTTTGCACGATTACTAATTGCCTTTAGGATGAACATTTTCTCTTGTGAGGTAAGCATTGTCCAACTGCCAGCTTTAATTTTCATGACGATCGACTCCTATTTTTCAAATTATAGGGAAAAAGTACTTTCTCCTTATCAAAAGTATACCGCGAATTACGCTAATATAAACAAGATAAATTCCTACAAATTTTTTGCATAGACTCGTATTTTGTCAAACAATCGTCTGTTTTTGCTCAATCATTATTTTCATAAACTAAAAATGAAGAGGGAGGACCAAAAGCAAAGGGTCAGACCTAGCAACTACTTCATACAGTTTAAATGGAGTGTAAATAACACGATAAACTGTGTGGTGAGTGCAAGGTCAGACCCTTTTGACATTCTTCATTATTTTAATTCTAAATGTACGTTTAGCTCGTTATGAATTCTTTGTTTTTCTTCGTTACTTACAATTCCGTAGTAGATTCCATCGATTTTCTTACCTTCACTCTTAATCTCCATTTGTTCAACACTTTTCGCTGCAGCGCGATAGTGTTTTTGGATGTCGTTCATTTGCGAGAATGTAAGATTTGTTTCAATATTTTTGCTTAATGCTTCAAAAATAGTCGAGTAGTTTGTTAATGTAGCAAAGCTTGCCCCTTTATTAATGACTCCTTGAATGATTTCACGCTGTCTGTATTGACGGCCAAAGTCACCGCGTGGGTCTTCTTTTCTCATACGAGAGAAGTTTAAAGCTTTTGCTCCATCTAATTCGATTTTTCCAACTGGGAAATGATCTCCACCATAGCTAAAGTTTAAGTCATTGTTTACTTCAACACCGCCAACTGAATCTACGATATCCTTAAACCCTTCCATATTGATCTTTACGTAATAATCTAATGGAATATCGAGGAAGTTCTCGACTGTATCCATCGACATTTTCACGCCACCAAATGCATAGGCATGGTTAATCTTGTCCACTTTATTTTTGCCGATAATATCAGTTCGAGTATCGCGTGGGATACTTAACATTTTCACGGAATTTGTTTCTGGGTTAACGGTTAAAACGATCATCGTATCAGAGCGTCCACTGTCTCCATCACGTTCATCAACCCCTAGCAAGAGGACGGAAAATGGCTCCTGGTTTGTATAGACGATTTCGCTTTGTCGTTTATCAGAAATGGGACGATCTTCAATCGGTGTATGCATCGTATTAACCGCTTTTGTAAGAGAATGATAGACGGAAAATGCATAAGCGCCACCTGCTACTACCAAAATGAGAAGGGTGATACTGATAATCTTCAGCCATCTCTTTTTCTTCTTTGTTTTATTTGAACGTTTCATCTAGTACTTCCTTCCTATTTACAGAAATGGGACTTAAAATTCATTATATAGAAATTTACTAGAATTGGATAGTGTTTTATGGTGGAATAATGACTTAGACTGGCGAATCTTAACGAAAATTTAGCGAATCTTAATGTGACATATTAGACAGATAATGTTAAAATTTATAAGTATTTCCTTTAATAATGAGTGGTTATACGATGTTTGCTGAAAAGGAGTGGATTTGATTTGGTAGTTGTCTCGTTAAATAACGTCACGAAGAAAATTGGTAGTAAGACGATTATTGATAATCTTAGTTTTGATGTGCACGCGGGGGAGGTGTTTGGTTTTCTTGGGCCGAATGGTGCTGGGAAAACAACGACGATTCGGATGCTTGTTGGATTGATGAAGATAACGTCAGGAGATATTTTCATAGATGGACATAGTGTGAAAGCTAATTTTGAAGAAGCGATCAGTAAAGTGGGCGCTATTGTTGAGAATCCTGAAATGTATAAATTTATGTCTGGTTATGATAATTTGAAGCATTATGCAAGGATGGTAAAAGGCGTAACGCTAGAGCGGATTGATGAAGTTGCAGAGCTTGTTGGGTTGCAGAATCGAATGAAAGAGAAAGTGAAGACCTATTCGTTAGGGATGCGTCAGCGACTTGGTATTGCACAGGCCTTGCTTCATCGTCCCAAAGTATTGATTTTGGATGAACCGACGAATGGACTTGATCCAGCCGGTATCCGGGAAATCCGTGATTACTTGAAACGACTAGCTCGCGAGGAAGACATGGCCGTGATCGTATCGAGTCACTTATTGTCTGAAATGGAAATGATGTGTGATCGGATTGGCATCATTCAAAATGGGCGTATGATTGATGTGCAACTTGTGAATGACATGGTGAATGGCGGCAATGTTTCCTATGTGATTTCAGCAAAACCGATTGATCAAGCTTTCAATGTGTTGCAACATGCATTTGAAGGGATAAATGTGAAAATGACGAAGCAACACCTTCATGTGGAAGGTGAATCTGTTGATGTTCCGAAACTAGTAAAACGACTCGTTGAAAACCAATGTGATATTTATGAAGTGAAACAAGTCAATCAATCTCTTGAAGAGAAATTCCTTGAAATTACAAGTGAAAAAGGAGGGATCGCTTAATGGGATTACTCGCAAATGAATGGATCAAGATTTTTAAGCGGAAATCAAGTTATATTATGATTGGGATCCTTGCGATCATTGTGTTGGTTGCGGCGATTGGGATGACGTTTATAAATAACCAGGGCACTGAAACTGGCGATAATGGAAACTGGAAGACGGCACTGGAGGCAGAAAATAAAGACTTAAAGGAAGAGCTCAAGTCAACTCCAGGTCCTTATAAAAAAGAGGTTGAAAGAGTCATTGCTGAGAATGAGTACCGCATCACACATGAAATGCCAAGAGTGACGTCTTATAACGTATGGACGTTTATGAATGGGATGATGGGGTTAGTCGATATCGTAGCATTGTTTACGATCATTATCGCGGCGGGAATCGTGGCAAGTGAATTTAGCTGGGGTACGATTAAACTGTTGCTGATTCGCCCGATTAATAGAGCGAAAATTTTGTTGAGTAAATACATAACGGTCCTATTATATGCTCTATTTATGCTAGCTATTTTATTTGTTTTAAGCTTTATTTTAGGAGCTGCTTTCTTTGGGTTTGAGCAGAACCAGCCACATTTGGCCTATTTAGATGGTCAGATTGTTGAACGTGCACAAATTCCATTTTTACTTTCCCAATACGCATTGAGTTCGGTTGGCTTGCTGATTTTTACCACGATGGCGTTCATGATTTCGGCTGCTTTCCGGAACAGTTCCCTTGCTATCGGACTATCCATCTTCCTACTATTAGTCGGTAGTATTGTAACATCTATCATTGCGGGATTCTTTGATTGGGCAAAATATTTACTATTCGCAAATACGAATTTGCTTCCGTACTTTGGAACAGGTACACCGATGGTTGAAGGTATGACCTTAGCGTTCTCGCTCATTGTGCTACTTGTGTATTTCATCATCTTCCTTGTCGTAGCATTCTGGGCTTTTGTAAAACGAGATGTAGCAGCTTAATACCGTTCAAAACCGGAAACTGACGCGAATGAAGTGCATTCCAGCTTAATTCAGGTCGTTTCCATTGCAAACGGAGTGTATTCAGTCACGCAAATCCGAAATTGGTAGTTTGATATAGGTTATAAAAAACGCCAAGCCTTTATTTCCGTGTAGGATTAGGCTTGGCGTTTTTTTCAATTTTATCATAAACAGCTGCAAGGGCTTGTTCAAATTTTCCGCTCGTTTTAGGCTGGTAATATTTTTTAGTAACCAGTTTATTTGGCAAATATTGCTGTTTAACCCAGCCACTTTCATAGTTATGCGGATACAAATATTCAACGCCGCGTCCGAGTTCTTTGGCCCCCTTGTAGTGGGCATCCTTCAGATGGTCAGGTATGTCACCAGTGTTTCCGGCCCGAATATCAGCAAGTGCTGCGTCAATCGCCATAATTGCTGTGTTTGATTTAGGGGATAAGCACAGCTCGATGACTGAATTAGTGAGTGGGATACGTGCTTCCGGAAAGCCGAGGCGTTCAGCTGCTTCGACTGCTGCTAATGCACGAGGTCCAGCCTGTGGATTAGCGAGACCGACATCTTCGTAGGCAATGACGACGAGTCTACGGGCGATGCTGACTAAATCGCCTGCTTCAATTAAACGACCTAAATAATGAAGGGCGGCATTCACATCACTGCCACGAATGGATTTTTGAAAGGCAGAAATCACGTCATAATGGGCATCACCGTCTTTGTCGTGAGAAAAGCTTTTTTTCTGAATGCATTCCTCTGCAATTTCCACTGTAATCGTAATCGTCTCATCGTCGTCAGGCTCTGTTGAGATGACTGCGAGCTCTAGGGCGTTCAAAGCGCTTCTAACGTCACCATTGGAGGCGGTTGCCAAATGAAGGAGTGCTTCCTCACTTACATCTGTAGAATATTTCCCAAGTCCTCGTTCATCATCATCGATCGCACGTTTCAAAGCCGTAACAATGTCATCGGGTTCAAGTGCTTTTAATTCGAAAATTTGACAACGACTCCGAATAGCTGGGTTGATTGCATGATAAGGGTTACTTGTTGTCGCTCCTATTAATGTAATCATGCCATTTTCAAGATATGGTAACAGGAAATCTTGTTTCGCTTTGTCGAGTCGATGAACTTCGTCTAATAACAGAATGACTTTCCCTGACATTTTTGCCTCGGCAGCGACAATTTCCATATCTTTTTTATTATTAGTCACCGCGTTCAAAGTACGAAAGGCGAATTGGGTACTGCCAGCAATCGCGCTAGCAATGGATGTTTTGCCAACCCCAGGCGGGCCGTATAAGATCATCGAAGAAAGCTGTTTTGCTTTGACCATTCGATAGATAATTTTTCCCTCATCAACGAGATGCTCTTGCCCCATCACTTCCTCGATAGAACGGGGGCGCATCCTAAATGCAAGTGGTTTTATGGACATTGTCATCGCTCCTATAGCTTTTGTGTAAGATAAAGGTATCATATTTTTCACGAAAAAGAACGTAAATAGGCTAACGGAGTGTGTTCAAAAAGTTTGGTAAAGAAAAGCTTGCGAATTTCTTTGTCGCGCAATTTTGACCTTCTGTTAAAATCGCGTA
Organism: Peribacillus sp. JNUCC 23; assembly: GCF_053653995.1. The sequence continues at coordinate 3,129,530 of NZ_CM132202.1, read as the reverse complement.
CGTCCTGTGCAAGATCTGTTCCTCACGTAATATTGAATACGCGAAAGATTCTCGAGATGCGCTCGCAGAATTTCTCGGCTTTTTTTATCCCGCATTAACGGGCAGTAAAACCCCACTGATTGAGGTTTCACTTTATCCTCCTGTTTGAACATGCACTAATATGCATTTTACTTAGGATTATGCTATAATTTTTAAAGCATATTAATCCGATCATGAAATAATGATATAGGTTATAAATTGAAGGAAAACATAAAGGTGGGTAAACGATGAGAATCTCGACAAAAGGCCGCTATGGCTTAACCATTATGATTGAATTGGCAAAGCAGTATGACGAGGGGAAGAGTCCGACATCGCTTAAGTCGATTGCACAGACACATAATTTATCAGAACATTATTTAGAACAGCTGATCGCACCGCTTCGAAATGCTGGCTTAGTTCGCAGTATTCGTGGAGCGTATGGCGGCTATATTTTAACGAAAGAACCGAAAGAAATTACGTCTGGTGATATCATCCGCGTACTGGAAGGCCCGATTACCCCGGTTGAAGGAATTGAGGATGAAGAACCAATTAAACGCCAACTATGGGTCCGGATTCGGGATGCAGTAAAGGATGTCCTAGACAGTACGACACTTGAGGATCTAGCGAATTATAAAGATGATAGCGAACATGATTCGTATATGTTTTATATTTAATACCTTTAAAACGGTGAAGGGATAAAAAGGGTTTAACTCCAAGACTACACTACGTAGAAGCTGTTTATACGCAATCTTCTGAAATGGTAGTTGTGGAGTTAAGCTCCTTTTTTCTTTTTAAAATACGCTGTATTATATAACATTGTTGACTTTTGGCCCATTTTAGCTCTACCTTTCAGCATAGCTGAAAGACGTGTGAAACTAGGGTTTCACACGAATGAGCCAAAAATCTTTTTAACAACAATATTGTTTAACATAGCCTTAAAATAAGTCGTTTAGTGAAATCATTGTTTTGCATCATGTCAAATAAAATTATAGAATATGACCATCATGAAAATTTCAGGATAAATTGACATGGAAAATTTATTTTCTTTTATATATCGGAGGAAGAAACGTGAAGAATGTGTATTTAGATCATGCGGCGACATCACCGATGCATCCGCGTGTGATTGATCGGATGATGGCTGTCATGAAGGATGAGTATGGCAATCCGTCTAGTATTCACTCGTACGGCCGCGCGTCGCGTCATGTGCTGGATGAGTCCCGTGCGATGATGGCTCGGAGCATTGGTGCGTTATCGAATGAAATCATTTTTACAAGTGGTGGTACGGAAAGTGATAACACGGCGTTAATTGGTATTGCGCGTGCTTATCAGCATCAAGGCAAGCATATTATTACGACAGAAATAGAACATCATGCTGTCCTTCATACATGCCAGTTTTTGGAGAAATCTGGTTTTGAAGTAACCTATTTACCTGTTAATGAAGAAGGGCTTGTTTCGGTTGAAGAGTTGCGATTGGCACTTCGGGATGATACCATCCTCGTTTCCATCATGTTTGGTAATAATGAGGTCGGAACGATACAACCGATTCAGCAAATCGGTGAGCTATTACAGAATCATCCAGCATTTTTCCATACGGATGCGGTACAAGCGTACGGTTTGGTGAAAATCGATGTGAATGAACTTCATGTTGATTTACTTTCGGTTAGTGCTCATAAAATTAACGGACCTAAAGGTATCGGATTTCTCTACATCCGAGACGGCATTAAACATCAGCCGCATTTGTACGGTGGCGAGCAGGAACGAAAGCGTCGTGCTGGAACGGAAAGTGTCCCAGCGATTGCTGGCTTTGCAGAGGCCGTTACCATTGCACAAAGCACAATTGTGGAGAAAAATGAGCTGTATGTAAGCTATAAAAAAGTTATTTTAGATATTTTTAACGATGCTGGTGTGAACTATATCGTGAATGGGTCTAGCGAATCATCATTGCCGCATGTGTTAAATATTAGTTTTCCTGGAACAAATGTGGAATCGATGCTTGTGAATTTGGATTTGGCAGGCATTGCTGTTTCAAGTGGATCTGCCTGTACAGCGGGGTCTATCGATCCTTCTCATGTCCTTGTTTCGATGTTTGACAAAGATTCTGAACGGACGAAAAACTCGATTCGCTTTAGTTTTGGCTTAAACAACTCTGAGCAAGATGTGAGACAAGCGGCATATGAAACGGTTAAGATAATCAACAGATTGTTGAAATAAAGAATTAGGTAAGAGGTGAAACATAATGAATAAAGCACCTAAAGACACGCGTGTCGTAGTCGGTATGTCAGGTGGCGTTGATTCATCTGTTGCTGCTCTGCTTTTGAAAAAACAAGGCTATGATGTAGTCGGGATTTTCATGAAGAATTGGGATGATACAGACGAAAACGGCGTTTGTACCGCAACAGATGATTATAATGATGTAATTGCCGTATGTAATCAAATTGGTATTCCCTATTATGCTGTAAACTTTGAGAAGCAATATTGGGACAAAGTGTTTACGTACTTTTTAGAGGAATATAAAGCAGGTCGGACACCGAATCCGGACGTTATGTGTAACAAGGAAATTAAGTTCAAAGCATTTCTTGAACATGCAGTCAGCCTTGGTGCCGATTATTTAGCAACGGGTCACTATGCACAGGTTGCTTACCGTGACGGAGAATATAAAATGCTTCGCGGTATTGATGAGAATAAAGATCAAACGTATTTCTTGAATCAGTTGACGCAAAGCCAGTTGGAAAAGGTCATGTTCCCACTCGGTCACATTGATAAAAAAGAAGTGCGAGAAATTGCCAAAGAAGCTGGACTTGCAACAGCAACGAAGAAGGATTCAACTGGCATTTGTTTTATCGGTGAACGCAATTTCAAAGATTTCTTAAGCAACTATTTACCCGCACAGCCCGGTAATATGGAAACGTTGGATGGAAAAGTGATGGGCAAGCATGAAGGTCTCATGTATCATACAATCGGTCAACGACACGGACTTGGTATTGGTGGCAGTGGAGAGCCTTGGTTTGCGGTCGGCAAAGACTTGAAACGGAATATATTGTATGTCGGACAAGGTTTCGAAAATGATGTGCTATACTCTGACTCACTTAAAGCGGTCAATATGAGCTGGGTTGCCCAACATGCACCTGCCGCGGAATTTAGCTGTACAGCCAAATTCCGTTACCGTCAAACGGATAGTAAAGTGGATGTGAAAGTGCTTGAAAATGGCGATGTTGAAGTCATCTTTGCTGAGCCAGTTCGCGCGATCACGCCTGGACAAGCCGTTGTTTTCTATGATGGCGATGTGTGTCTTGGCGGCGGTACGATTGATGAAGTGTTTAAAAATAATGAAAAACTGACATATGTCGGATAATGAACACCCCCAGCCGTGGTTTGGCTGGGGTTTTTGTGATTTTACTGTTTAGGTGAGAGGATCAAATGGAGATCTAGCGCGTAAATCTTAAATTCCGCTTGAAACGTACAGATTCCGACGTGCAAACACCCCAACCTGGCACGCAAATAGGCAATTCCCGCTCGTAAAATTGATTTTCGGCGCACAAATTTTGTAAAGGAAGGTTTACGCACGAAGTAGGATGAAACGAATCGTACAGAACTCACGAATCATAGATCATCCATTCATTTACCGCGCATTCCTACCGCACGATTAATGATGAGCCGACTTCTTTATGGTATACTGCTAAAGAATGAAATCTAATGGGGAAGTCCCATAAATAAAGGGTCAGACCCTTTTTTATAGATTAAATGGAGAGTGAATATGATGGATAAAAACCAACAAGGAATTCAATATATGCAAGAAGGTAAGTATGAAGAAGCGGTGAAGATTTTTTCCGAGGCGATTGAGGAAAGTCCGAAAGAGCCTGTAGCATACATAAATTTTGGCAATGTTTTAACTGCGGTTGGCGAAACAGGGAAGGCAGAGAGTTTCTATAAAAAAGCACTTGAACTCGATAAAGAAGCTGGGGCCGCTTATTATGCGCTAGGAAATCTGTATTTTGAAATGGACAAGCTAATCGAAGCGAAGGATATGTTTGAAAAGTCGCTTCGTACCGGGCTAGATACGAGTGATGCGTATTTTATGCTTGGCATAACTTTGATGCAGCTTGATCAAGGGAAACTCGCAATGCCGTACTTGCAACGTGCGGTTGAATTGAATCCGGATGATGTCGATGCTCGTTTTCAATATGCGCTTTGCTTAGCTAATGCGGAGTTGTACGATGAGCTAATTAAAGAATTGGAAATCGTGATTGAACAGAATCCAGAGCATGCAGACGCTTACTACAATCTTGGCGTGGCATTTGGTGGCTATAAAGAAAATGCTGTGAAGGCTATTGAATATTTCGAGAAAGCTTTGGAAGTGCAGCCTGATCATATGCTAGCAGCGCATGGAAAAAAATTGATGGAAACGCTGAACGAAGAATAAAATCGTTTTGGAAAGGGGGAACCGTATGAGCCAGCAGGATGCGTTGGATCTTTTTTCAGAAGAGAAGAAATTTATGAAAGGTCGGCACTTAGTGACAATTTTTCATAATGAGTCAAATTTGTATTCTGTCGTGCGGATTCGCCTCGATGAAACGAATTTGGAATACGACGAGCAAGAAGCTGTTGTAACAGGGTATTTTCCAAAGATTCATGAGCAGGAAACGTATATTTTTTATGGCACGATGAAGGATCATCCACGGTTTGGCATGCAGTTTCATGTCGAACATTTCAGGAAAGATATGCCGCAGTCGAAAGAAGGAATCGTCGCTTATTTATCGAGTGATTTGTTTAAAGGGATTGGGAAAAGAACGGCAGAAAGCATTGTCGATACACTTGGCGAGAATGCCATTTCGAAAATACTTGCCAATCCGTCACTCTTGGATACGGTTCCGAAATTATCATCTGAAAAAGCAAAAAGCTTCTACGATACATTGATTGAACATCAAGGGTTGGAACAAGTCATGATTGGGTTGAATCAATATGGATTTGGACCACAGCTTTCGATGAAAATTTATCAAATGTACCAACATGATACGTTGTCGATTTTACAAAAGAATCCTTATCAGCTTGTCGAGGATATTGAAGGAATCGGCTTTGGCCGAGCGGATGAACTTGGGTTCCAGCTTGGTATTTCAGGGGGGCATCCTGATCGAATTAAAGCAGCCTGTTTGTATACGCTTGATGCCCAATGTCTTCAAGACGGCCATGTGTATATGGAGGCTGAGGATTTACTAGAAGCAGTTAAGAGCATGCTTGAAGAAAATAAACGAGATGAAATTGAGTTTACAGCGATTTCTTCGGAAATTGTGAAGCTTGAGGATGAAGGGAAAATCAAAGTCGAGGAGCGTCGGATTTATCCGCCCTCTTTATATTTCTCAGAAAAAGGGATTGTCACGAATATAAAGAGAATTTTAGCGCAAACCGAGTATGAAGATCAATTTCCTGAATCTGAATTTTTGCTGGCGCTTGGTGAATTAGAGGAGCGGCTTGGCGTCGATTATGCCCCGGCTCAGAAAGAAGCGATTCAGACGGCGCTTCAGTCGCCGATGTTGATTTTGACAGGAGGACCGGGAACGGGGAAAACGACAGTTATTAAAGGAATCGTTGAGCTGTATGCAGAGCTCCATGGTGTGTCCATGGACATTCACGACTATAAAAAAGAGACTGAACCATTTCCGTTTGTCTTGGCAGCACCGACTGGACGTGCGGCAAAGCGAATGGCAGAATCCACAGGTTTGCCGGCTGTAACTATTCATCGGCTTCTCGGTTGGAATGGGAGTGAAGGATTTTCCCATGATGAAGAGAACCCGATTGAAGGGCGAATTGTGATTATTGATGAAATGTCGATGGTTGACACATGGCTTGCTCATCAGCTGTTAAAAGCTTTACCTGAACATGTACAGCTTATTATGGTTGGAGATGAAGACCAGCTCCCATCGGTTGGTCCCGGTCAGGTGTTAAAGGATTTACTGGCATCACAATCGGTTCCGATGGTTGGCCTTGAGCAAATTTACCGCCAGGCAGATGGTTCTTCGATTATTGAACTTGCCCATGAAATTAAGCGAGGAAGATTGCCTGCGAGTTTCAGTCAGCAGCAAAGCGACCGTTCCTTCATCCGCTGTGGCACAGGACAAATCGCCCAAGTCGTTGAAAAAGTCGTCGCGAATGCCCGTAATAAAGGCTTTACATCAAGAGATATTCAAGTGCTTGCCCCGATGTACCGGGGGCCGGCGGGGATTGATAATCTAAACAAAATGCTTCAAGAAGTGTTCAACGGCAATGCTGATGCGAAAAAACGGGAGCTGAAATTTGGCGATGTCGCTTACCGGAGTGGCGACAAAGTATTACAACTCGTCAATCAACCTGAAGAAGGCGTCTATAACGGCGATATGGGCGAAATAGTCTCCGTCCTTTTTGCCAAGGAAAATACGGATAACGTCGATAAGTTAGTCATTTCGTTTGAGGGAATCGAAGTAGTCTATACGCGGCAAGATTTAAATCAAATTACCCATGCTTATTGCTGCTCGATCCATAAATCACAAGGAAGTGAATTTCCGATTGTGATTTTACCTGTCGTCAAAAGCTATTATCGAATGTTGCGGCGAAATCTATTGTACACGGCGATTACAAGAAGTAAAAATTTCTTGATTTTATGCGGGGAAGAAGATGCCTTCCGTCAAGGAATTGAACGCAATAATGAAATGAAGCGCAAAACGACATTGATGCAAAAACTACAAGCAACTGACATGGAGGAAACTGATACTACAGAGATTATAGAGACTGAAGCAGCAGTCGATCCTTTCGAAATGCTCATGAAGGTTGACCCAATGATTGGCATGGAACACGTTACACCATATGATTTTATGTAACCAAACATGGAAAACCTTTCAGTTCATCTTTGTTTGTCTAAAGACAAATACTAAAGATGTTCGGAAAGGTTTTCTTTGCATAAGGGTATGTATCATGGAAAAAATGGGCATAATCGTAGCGAATGAAATGTTGAAAGATCATTTCGGTCTATGAAGAGGTAGGTGTCCATTTTGGAAATTAAATGCCCGAATTGTAACAGTAAAGATGTAGGTAAAATCGGTGTCAATCAGTTCTATTGTTGGAATTGTTTCATTGAAATGAGTGTAATGAAAGGGATCATTAATACCCATCAAGTCGAGGAGGACGGAAGTTTAAGCTCGTTGGACGACTTGTTTGAAGAAGATGATCGCCGTTTGAGTATGTAAACGCGAGAAAAGAGGTGCAGCAATGAGGGGACGTTCAAAAAGCTTCCTTGGTAACAGTACCGGTATGATGAAAAAATACACGAAAAAGATGCGAAAAAAATTAAAATCGATGCTTTAATAGGAAAGCCCCGTTGGATCAAACACACAGTTTTTTAACTGTGTGTTTTTTTGATTTAAAAGTAAATGGGCGGATATTGGGGATAATGTAAAGAGCATTTAGCTAAAAAGTTGTATAGAAAAACATAAAAAAGGGTGAAAAGAATGAAAGAACTTACAGTTTCAACAGTAGAGGAACTTGTAAATGCAGTGGACAATCAAGCGATTGAAGTGATTCGAGTAAAAGGAAGGATAAAGGAGAGCCCTTCCATACATTTGTCACCAGGACAACAATTAGTTGGTGAAGCCGATTCGCTTATTGAATTTAAAGGAGGCGTAGACGGTATTGAGGTAAGTCGGGATAATAGTATTGATGGAATAACTTGTATTGTTGAACCTAGCCGTCGGGCAATACTAAACCGTTCGGATGTAGAATCACTCGGAACTTTGGAACTAAGGAATGTAAAAACAATTGGGCAAATTCAACTTATTGCTACTGGATCTGTACGATCCGGGCATGTCGTTGCTCAGAATGTGGAAGTAATCGAAGCAGATACGAGAGATCGGCAGGAGCGACCCAATGGGTTTGGTGTGTATGTCTTGCAGGGAGCCTTCACATTATGGAATCAACAAACTGACTCAAACGTGACCATCTCCGCTCATCTTTTAGGTCTGAAAGCTGGTAGTGACAAAAAACCGGTACAAGGAAGTGGCATATTTATTAGTGGGGCTGGTGATGTAGGCGGAAGGCTCGAAGTGGATATACTGGAAACAGGTGAGATACACTCAAATGGTGGAATTAAACAAGGTACGCCCGATCTTATTACAGGTGGTGTTTTTGTCGTATACAGTGCTCATGTGAAAAAGGTTGTAAATCGCGGTCCAGTGACGACATATGGTGTCAATGATATGGTGTTAGATAACTGGGGAATCGTGAAAGAATGGGTGGCAGAAGACCGAATAACGTCTCATGGACCAAGTGGGATTGGTTTTGTCAACTTTAACGAAATTGGGACGCTTCGTGTTCTTAGTGATATTGAGACTCGTGGGGTTGGTGCTCGGGGATTTAATTTGTATGATGGAAATTTAAAGCATGCAGAATTCAAACGGATTATTACACATGCAAATGCTTCAGTAGGGATTCAAGTCAGTCGACCTTTAGGATCGTTAATCGTCCATGAAGATATTGAAACGTTTGGAAGAGAAGGAGAATCCTTAGTAAAGGGAGTCATCACGCAACTATCTGCCGATGGGTTAAGTGTCAAAGAAGGCGGAAAAATCGATAAAGTTGAAATTGGTGGAAGAATTGTTACAAATGGGTCTAACGTTCGAAGTCTTCACGTACAAGGCGAAATAAATCACCTTACTGTTAATGGTGGGATTTTCGCAAAAGGATCTGGAGCGAAGGCAGTATTCGTTGAAAATGGTAGCGTGCCATTAAGCGGTATAGAACTATATGAAGCAACAAAATAAAGGGAATATATATAAAGTACATCTGGTGAATTTTATTTTTTGGCTAACCTGTTTTAAATAAACAGATTATGTGGTAAACCCAAAATCAAATATACATATTTTACTCCTCAAACACGAACACTACTAGTCGTGAGGTGAGGTGTATGAACATTCGAATGAAGTGGTTTTATCGACTGGGATTTCTGTTGCTATTATTTATTGTTTTATATATTTTTATGAAGCTCAAGCCGATGTGGGCACCGATTGTAGGCGTTGGGATGAAGGTGCTTATTCCCTTTTTAATTGCGGCGTTTATTAGTTATCTCTTGCACCCAGTAGTGGAGCTTTTGCATAAAAAGGGGATGAAGCGAGGGCTTTCCGTTGCCATTATCTATTTATTGTTCTTTGGTGGGTTTGGTTTTGCTGTGTACAAAGGAATTCCGATCATGACCGAACAAATCAGAGAGTTATCTGAGAATGCGCCACAAGCAGCGGAGCAATATCGGGATTGGACAGACTGGATTGGTCGTAAGACGGAGGATTGGCCCTTTGGCATTCATGAGCGATTAGATGCTACTATCCTCAAGATTGAGGGTAAATCGGAATCGTTGATGGATACAATCATGAGCTATTCGATGAAGCTATTTGATTTTGTGTTATTAATTGCTCTAATCCCATTTATTGCTTTTTATATTGTGAAAGATTATGATGCATTGAAAAAAATGACACGATATTTAACACCGCGAAAATGGCGCAACCAAGGGATTGCTTTTTTAAAAGATATCGACGTTTCGCTAGGTGGCTATATTCGCGGACAAATCATCGTGTGTGCGGCAATCGGTGGTATTTCTTCACTGCTGTTTTGGATTGTTGGGATGAAATACCCATTGCTTCTAGGTGCGCTTATTGGGATTACGAATATTATTCCGTATTTCGGTCCGATTTTCGGTGCGATTCCGGCGGCGTTGATTGCGGCTTCTATTTCTGTAAAAATGATTATGATCGTCGTTGTCATTGTCTTGGTGCTACAATTTTTAGAAGGAAATATCCTTTCACCGCTTATTATTGGAAAAAGCTTGCATATGCACCCGATCTTTATTATGTTTGCGCTATTGGTTGGTGGTGAAGTAGGAGGTGTGATCGGGTTAATCATTGCGGTTCCTATTCTTGCTGTCGTAAAAGTATTTGTCATTCATGCACGGATACATTTTAAAAATAACCCATCCACCGATTAAAAATGGTGGTATCGGCAGGTATCCATTGACAAATGAAAATCTTGTGAATATAATCCAATACATATGCTTTATTTTTACACGAGAACTCGTTGAAGGAACAAGTACGCTGTAGCCCTTCTTAAAGAGAGGCAGTCCCCATGGCTGAAAGGGACGCCAGAATGAAGAACAGTGGAAAGCTAGTCCGGAGTGCAGTTAATTCCTGCCGTATGCCGCGTTAAGGCGTTGATTGAGGTGATGAGTGGCGTATTTGCACTCATAATCAGGGTGGTACCGCGAGCAAACTCTCGTCCCTGTCAGGGATTAGGGTTTTTTTTGTGTCCAAAAAAGGGTGAAACAAGGTGTTTACGTAGTACGAAATAACTAATATTTAGGGTGTCTAAGCTAAGGGGCAGATCTCACAACAATTAAATACGTATACACGAAATACTGATTTAGAGTGCTTAGGTCAGACCTGATAAGACGCTTTTTAAAAATAAGGAGGAAATAGCATGAAGAACTTAACAGGCGCGCAAATCCGTCAATTGTATTTAGATTTCTTTAAAGAAAAAGGCCATTCCGTTGAACCTAGTGCATCACTTGTGCCACATGAAGATCCAACATTGCTTTGGATTAATTCAGGTGTAGCTACGTTGAAAAAATATTTTGATGGTCGTGTGATTCCAGAAAATCCACGGATTACGAATGCACAAAAAGCGATTCGGACGAATGATATTGAAAACGTCGGAAAAACGGCACGTCACCATACGTTTTTTGAAATGCTTGGGAACTTCTCAATTGGCGAATATTTCAAGGAAGAAGCGATCACATGGGCATGGGAATTTTTGACGGATGAGAAATGGATTGGTTTTGATCCGGAAAAATTAGCTGTGACGATCCATCCTGAAGATGAAGAGGCGTTTGAGCTTTGGAATAAAAAAATTGGTATTCCAGCTGAGCGCATTATCCGTCTTAAAGAAAATTTCTGGGATATCGGCGAAGGTCCAAGTGGCCCGAATACAGAGATTTTCTATGATCGCGGACCTGAATATGGTGATGACCCGAATGATCCTGAACTTTATCCAGGCGGCGAAAACGAACGACATCTTGAGGTGTGGAACTTAGTGTTCTCCCAATTCAACCACAATCCTGATGGTAGCTACACACCACTACCAAAGAAAAATATTGATACCGGAATGGGCCTTGAACGGATGGCTTCCGTTGTCCAAGACGTGCCAACGAACTATGATACAGATTTGTTCATGCCAATTATCCGTGCGGTTGAAGAAATTTCTGACGTGAAATATCGTACTGATGTAGAAAAAGATGTTGCATTTAAAGTCATTGCCGACCATATTCGTACTGTAGCATTTGCTGTTGGTGACGGAGCACTTCCTTCAAATGAGGGACGTGGATATGTATTGCGTCGCTTGCTACGCCGTGCTGTACGTTATGCGAAACAAATTAATATTAATCGACCATTTATGTTCGAGCTTGTTCCTGTTGTCGGTGAGGTTATGTATGATTTTTACCCGGAAGTGACAGATAAAGCGGAATTCATTGCGAAAGTTGTGAAAAATGAAGAAGAACGTTTCCATGAGACATTGCATGATGGCTTATCAATTCTTGCTGATGTGATTGAAAAAGCGAAGAATTCTGGCAGCACAATTATCCCAGGGGCTGACGTATTCCGTCTTTATGATACATATGGCTTCCCGGTTGAATTAACGGAAGAATATGCAGAAGAACAGGGGATGACGGTTGACCAAGCTGGCTTTGATACAGAAATGGAAGCTCAGCGAAAACGTGCACGCTCTGCACGTCAAGATGTCGATTCGATGCAGATCCAAGGTGGAGCGCTTGGCGACATTAAAGTAGAGAGTAAATTTGTCGGCTATGATGAGCAAGAAACAGAAGGACAAGTGCTTGCAATCGTTAAAGATGGCGACCTTATAGCCGAAGCGCATGAAGGGGAAGAAGTTCAAGTCATATTGAGCCAAACGAGCTTCTATGCTGAAAGCGGCGGACAAATTGCAGATAAAGGGATTATCGTTAACGAAGACGTAAAATTGAATGTGCTAGACGTTCAAAAAGCACCAAATGGTCAAAATCTGCACAGAGTGACGGTTGAAGCTGGAACATTAACACAAGATGCAAATGTGATTACAGTTGTGGATGCTGATAATCGTAGCCAAATTATTAAAAATCATACAGCGACCCACCTATTGCATCAAGCGTTAAAAGATGTGTTAGGAACTCATGTAAACCAAGCGGGGTCCCTTGTGGAACCAGACCGTCTGCGTTTTGACTTCTCTCATTTTGGGCAAATCACAGCAGAAGAGCTTGAGCAAATTGAGGCAATCGTAAATGAGAAGATTTGGAAAAGTATCGCTGTAAATATTGACTACAAAAACATTGAAGAAGCAAAAGAGATGGGCGCAATGGCATTGTTCGGCGAGAAATACGGTAAAATCGTTCGTGTCGTTCAAGTTGGCGATTATAGCCTAGAGCTTTGCGGAGGGTGCCATGTTCCGAACACGGCTGTTATCGGCTTGTTCAAAATTGTCTCTGAAAGTGGAATTGGTGCAGGAACTCGTCGTATCGAAGCAGTCACTGGAGCGGGTGCCTATAAACTAATGGCTGATCAAATTGGTGTCTTAAAAGAAGCGGCTGCCAAATTAAAAACGAATCTAAAAGAAGTTCCAGCTCGAATCGAATCTGTTTTAATTGAAGTGAAAGAGCTACAACGTGAAAACGAGAGCTTAGCGACTAAACTTGGCAATATTGAAGCAGGAAATCTTGTTTCACAAGTGAAAGAAGTAAATGGCATTAAAATTCTTACGGCAAATGTGCAAGCGACAGATATGAATAATCTTCGGACAATGGCAGATGAATTGAAACAGAAGCTAGAATCCGTTATTATCGTGTTAGGTTCAGCACAAGGAGATAAGGTCAACTTGATTGCTGCGGTCACGAAGGACTATATTGATCAAGGCTATCATGCTGGTAAATTGCTGAAAGAAGTAGCGGGCATTTGCGGCGGCGGCGGCGGCGGTCGTCCAGATATGGCACAAGCTGGTGGAAAAAATCCGGCAAAATTGAATGAAGCGCTAAGTTTTGTGGAAGAATGGGTAAAATCCGTTTCATTATAAATCTGACTAGTGTACAATGTATGTATCCATGGAAACCCGTTCGGAAATATGGAATGTTGAAAAGAGGTGCAGGACATGAGTTCGTTTGATAAAACCATGAAATTCAACTTTCCGGAAGAGCCCTTTGAGAGAGATGTGCAAGAGGTATTATTCCAAGTCTACGGTGCACTTCAGGAAAAAGGCTATAATCCAATTAACCAAATCGTCGGTTACCTGCTTTCCGGTGACCCAGCCTATATCCCGCGCCATCAGGATGCGAGGAATATCATTCGGAAGCTTGAGCGTGACGAGATTATTGAGGAATTGGTAAAATCATATTTAAAACAACATCGTGAGGGTCGTTAATGCGTACAATGGGGCTTGATTTAGGTTCGAAAACCCTTGGTGTTGCGATCAGCGACGCAATGGGTTGGACCGCACAAGGAATAGAAACGATTAAGATTAATGAAGCCCAAAAGGACTTTGGCTTAAAACGACTTGGACAACTTATTGAAGAGTACGAGGTTTCTGCAATTGTTATTGGATTTCCAAAAAACATGAACGGAACGATCGGACCGAGAGGCGAAGCGAGTCAAGCATTCGAAAAGCGCCTCGAAGATAAGTTCAAGCTGCCAACTCACCTTTGGGATGAACGGCTATCCACAATGGCTGCAGAACGCGTTTTACTTGAAGCTGATGTGAGCAGAAGTAAACGGAAGCAGGTCATTGACAAAATGGCTGCCGTCATGATTCTTCAAGGCTTTTTAGACAGACAAACAAATTTATAAAGAGGTGCATACAAATGGAACATGGTGAAAATAACATTACAATTGTAGATGAAAACGGAAACGAACAGCTTTGCGAGGTATTATTCACATTTGATTCTGAGCAATTTAACAAATCATATGTCCTTTACTACCCAATCTCAGCTGAAGACGACGAAGATGAAGAAATAGAAATTCATGCGTCTTCTTTCGTACCAAGTGAAGACAATAAAGACGGTGAACTATCCCCAGTTGAAACAGAAGAAGAGTGGGATGTAATCGAAGAAATGCTTTCTGCATTCCTTGATGAAGAAGGCGACGAAGACTGATCTAATTGATCGCTTATCTATCTAAAAGAGGTTGTCCCGTTATTATGGGATAGCCTCTTTTTTTATGGATATGGGGCGGGGCTTCGCGATTCACTAATATAGCCAATCTACCATGTTGATTTACTTCCTTTATGAAGAAGATACTCCAAAATTCAGCTCCGCATCGCCACCATTGTGATTAGGCGAGTATAGCGGTGCTACAGGATGAATCCTTCATGGTAAATGGTGACGTTTTAATGCCATATATAATATTTTACAATATAATTCTGTATTTATTAGCGAATTTTAGTATAATAAGTCGGAGTGTAGCATTACAGACAGAGAAAGACTGCAAATACCGTTATAAGCAGTTTGCTTAGAGGGGGAACATAAGTGGATCAGAAGAATAAAACAAAGATACAGTATATTCGAGAGAGAATGCTCGAGCAGCAAGGTGAGGCGAGAATCGTGAGAAAAATTATTATGATTGTTATGTTGGTTATTGTGGTAGTAGCAGCTTGTGTTGGCATCGGTGGTTATTTGTATGTGCAATCTGCCCTAAAACCTGCTGACCCAGATAATCAAAAGATACAAGAGGTAGAAGTTCCTATTGGTTCTTCTGTTGGTAACATATCGACAATTCTTGCAGAACAAGGAATTATCAAGAACGCAAAAATATTTAAATATTATATTAAATTTAAAAACGAATCTGGTTTTCAAGCTGGAAACTATAAGCTCGCGCCTTCCATGTCTTTACCGGAAATCATAAAAAATTTGAAAACGGGTAAAGTGGTGATGGATGCGCAATTAAAAATAACGATTCCAGAAGGCAAGCAGCTTGTACAAATTGCCAATATCATTGCTGAAAAAATCGACGAGAATCCTGACGATGTATTCAAACAGATGAATAATAAAGCTTTTATTAATAAAATGCGAGCAAAGTATCCAGACTTGCTAACGGATGAAATTTACGGCAAAAATGTACGATACCCGCTCGAAGGGTACTTATTCCCAGCTACTTACGATTTTTATGAAGAAAAGCCGAGTCTTGAGAGTATTGTCACAGAAATGTTGAAAAAGACGGAAGAAGTTCTTGCTCAATACAAAGATGAGTTGGATGAGCAGCATTTTACAAATCATACGATGTTAACTCTTGCGTCCTTAATCGAGGAAGAAGCGACAGCAAAGGTTGATCGTGATATGATTTCTTCTGTTTTCTTTAACAGACTGAAAATTGATATGCCGCTGCAGACAGACCCAACTGTCTTATATGCAAAAGGTCAGCATCAAGACAAGGTCCTTTACAAAGATTTAGAAGTAAACTCCCCTTATAATACGTATAAAAATAAGGGCTTAACACCTGGACCAATCGCCAATGCGGGGACAGTGTCGATTGAAGCTGCTTTAAATCCAGCAACATCCGATTATTTGTATTTCTTGGCAACGAGCACAGGAGAAGTAGTTTTTGCAAAGACTTTGGATCAACATAATCAAAATAAAGCCAAATATATTACAAATAAAAAATAATGTCACATCAATTGGGAGAGATATATTCACATTCTCCCTCTTTTTGTGGTAAAATAGTCAAAGTGCAATTTTAGGCAAGAGAAATTTTGTTCATAAACGTATGGACTCGGCTAAGTGCCGGGTTTTTCTTGAGAAATAAGAAGTATAAGTTTCTAGAGGTGTTTTGCTGTTTCGTGCATATAGTCAACTCCCTCTATTTTAGCTAATTGAGCATGGTGCTTGTGCTTTTCTATAGTGCTAAACTCTTTAATGAATGTAAGTGGTAGCGCATGACACCTTCTTTCGTAACAAGGTGTTTGCGCTTTTCGTAGGAGGAAAAAACATGAGCATAGATGAATATCTTCAATCGCTAATCCCAGAGCGTAATGGTTTGATAGCGGAGATGGAAGAGTATGCAAGGTTACATAATGTGCCGATTATGGAGCCGGAAGGTATGGAAACATTGCTACAAATCTTAAGGCTAAAAAACCCGCAAGCCATTTTGGAAGTGGGTGCAGCAATTGGATATTCGGCGCTGCGAATGGCTGAAGCATTTCCAAATGTGAAAATTGTCACAATTGAACGTGATGAAGAACGAATTGGTGTGGCTAAAGAAAACATTAGTAAAGCTTGCGCACAAGATCGGGTGATTCTAATCGAAGGCGATGCACTTGAAGTGACAGAATCGATTAAAGACTATGGTACTTTCGATGCGATTTTTATTGATGCGGCAAAAGGGCAGTACAGAAAATTCTTCGAGCTATATGAGCCTTTCTTGAATGATTCAGGCATTATTGTGACAGACAATGTGTTGTTTAAAGGTTTAGTGGCAGTGCCGGAAGAAGAAATTGAGCCAAGGCGCATTCGCAGTCTAGTACGGAAAATCAAAGAGTATAACGTTTGGCTCCACAATCACCCTGATTACGATACAGTCATTTTGCCAATTGGTGATGGTGTCGCCATTAGTAAGCATAGGGGTCAACGAAAATAAAGAAATCAGAAGTTCTTGTCATACCGACAAGTATAAGACGACATATTCAAGTTTAGTTTGGATAAATGATTCTTTAACAATAAATAAGAATGGCTCGGTGAACTCGGGATAATATACGGACCTTAATACGAAAATAGGAAGTATTCAAAACGTATAAGCAGCGATTGTTCGGGAAACATAGCGAAAAGACGAGCTTTCTTTAGTTCGCCGGGTTAGTTCTCAGATGATAAAGCATATGCAGGAATGGAAATGATGAGTAGCCTTATTCTTTTGAACAGGAGGGCTAAGGGGGGCGCACCTTAGAATTTCCCACAACCGTGTGAGGCGGTAAAGAAATGAACGTAGGTGCTAGCAATCAACTTCTAAAAAATTGTCCGAAGAAATGAGGATGAACCTGATTTGCCAACAACATGATGCGAGAGGGGAACTAACGGACATGGAAAAGAAACCAGTTGTAATCGGAGTAGCCGGCGGCTCAGGATCAGGAAAAACGAGCGTAACACGCGCGATTTATGAAAGTTTCAAAGGACATTCCATCTTAATGCTAGAACAAGATTATTATTATAAGGATCAAACGAATCTCCCTCTTGAAGAACGGTTAAAAACGAATTATGACCATCCGCTTGCATTTGATAATGATTTGCTAATTGAGCATATACACAAGCTTTTGGGGTATGAATCGATCGAGAAACCAGTATATGATTACAATATTCATACTCGCTCTGAAGAAATCATTCATGTTGAGCCAAAAGATGTGATTATTTTGGAGGGCATTCTGATTCTTGAAGATGAGCGCTTACGAAATTTAATGGATATGAAGCTATTTGTGGATACGGATGCTGATTTACGAATTCTTCGCAGAATGTCCCGCGACATCAAAGAGCGAGGCCGTTCATTGGATTCAGTGATGGATCAATATATTAATGTGGTCCGTCCGATGCACAATCAATTCATTGAGCCAACAAAGCGATATGCGGATATTATCATTCCTGAAGGTGGCCATAATTATGTCGCAATCGATTTAATGGTAACAAAAATACAAACAATCCTTGAACAAAAGTCATTTTTGTAATAACATGACATAGATAAAGATAAGAAGCAATTATTTCTTACACGGTTTAGACTTTCTCTAAATTAGATACGAAACAAAGTCTAAACATTTATACACTGGCAAAATTAGATGGAAAATAAAATACGTACAAAGCGCGCCCTTTTTATAAAAGGACGCGCGCTTATGTATTTGTTGCTTGTTTTTATATTTTATTTTCGCCAGCCGAGCGTTACAGCTAGAAAAGTGTAGATCACTAGATACTACATAAACGGTCACCATGCTTTTAGCATCGTGAAGAATTTTGAAGGAGTGAAGGTTTTGGCAGTTGAAAAAGTATTTCCAATGACAAAAGAAGGTAAAGAGAAATTAGAGCAAGAACTTGAATATTTAAAAGCGGTAAAGCGTAAAGAAGTGGTCGAAAGAATTAAAATCGCCCGTAGCTTCGGTGACCTTTCTGAGAACTCAGAGTACGATTCTGCGAAAGAAGAACAAGCATTTGTTGAAGGGAAAATTACCACGCTTGAAAATATGATTCGCAATGCGAAAATCATCGTTGAAGATAGTACAAATTCAGATACTGTTGGTTTAGGTAAAACGGTAACATTCGTTGAACTTCCAGATGGTGATGAAGAAACGTATTCGATCGTAGGAAGTGCCGAAGCAGATCCGTTTGAAGGTAAAATCTCAAATGATTCGCCGATCGCCAAAAGCTTAATTGGTAAAAAATTTGGTGAAACCGTAACCGTTAACACGCCAGGCGGGGACATATCTGTGAAAATCATTAGTGTTAAATAATTGCATAACCGCTTTAAAAAGGGTCAGATCTCGTATACTATTCAGTAGCGGGGTTTGCCCCTTTTTACTTGGAATTTGGGAATCGGATCCGTTAACTACGGGTGAATATATGCGTCACTCCCTGGATATATCCGCCAATTTAAAATCCCCCAGTCCAATATATGGCCTGGGGGAATACAGAAGGAGAAGGATATAAAACTAAGATTCTAAGATCCATTGCAATAGGTGGTGATTGGTTAACGGTAAAGATGGAACGGGGAATAGGTCATTGGTTTAGCCATTTTCCACGTGACATATGCCACCACAAATTAAGAGGTTCCTTCTGCACCTTGAAGCGGAGTCTCACCACTTCAAGGGGATGTTCAAAAAGTCCGGTAAACATAGCTGGCGAATTGCATCAAAGCTCATTAATGAACTTCTGTTAAAACCGCGCACGTCCTGTGTGCAACACAGAAGTCAGCACATCCTGTGCAAGTCCGGTCCTCACGAGATGCGCTCCTCGAACTTCTCGGCTCTTTTTATCCTCCTTTTTGAACACTCAATTCAAGGCTTAAAAATATTTATCGCTATCAAAATCAAGTTCTACTTGATAGTTCTTCGCGTTAATTAGATTCGAAAGTCGGTTTGCTTGTCTTTCTGTTTCAATACCCTTTACCCGATAAACTTCCGGATCGAATGTTGCAACCCTGACTAAAGTGATGGCTTCACTATAGGAATGAATCATCTCTTCTTTAACAGAGGTGCCGTATTGTTTGTATTTACGTGCCTGTGCCCGTAGCTGGGTGGCGAGCTCTATCGCTTCTACAATCGTTAAAGATTGTTCTCCGAAGGAAACTTCATTTTCATAGTTCGCTTTGTACATGAGCTTATCAAGTAAGCGAAAATCACTGCGAACCTCTTTGAGCTCTTGTTCCACTGCTACGAGATTGCGTACCTGACTTGGTATCTCTGATCCTTTTTCAATTTCGACAAATGCAAGTAGGTCCATTTCTGTGTCTAATTCCTGAATGCGCTTTGATAGGACACTTTTCAGCTTAACCGCATCGGCCAATATCAATTTTCTCATTCATGTGCCTCCTGTGAAATCTTCTGTGACTACTGTATCATGAATTCGTGAATAAATGCATGTATAATTGTTTGAAAAATGGAGACCTCGTCCAAAATAGGGATGAGGTGTTAGATGATGAAAATACGACGAATAAAATGGCTTGGCGCATTCATTATCGTGTTGTTACTCGTTTTGATAGGGAGATTAGTCGACATTCAGTTGTGGAACACTGAGTCGTTTTCGAAACATCAGGTGAACTTAATCGAAGCAAGTGTGAAGCAGAGATCACAAGTATTAACCGTTGACGATGGACGTGGCAAGTTTTATGACCGTGATGGAGAGCCTTTAACTCATGAAGAGAAACAAGTGCTTGTCTTATTTCCATTTTTAAAAAAAATGGAGTGGCCTGCAGATCAAATTGCATCCATTCTCGGGATTCGAGAAGATCAGTTACGAGCGGAAATTATGAACGGAAAGAAGCCATTTGCTTTTGGCGGTAAGCAGCCACTTGAATTAAGCGAGTATCAGTCGAAAGAGATTAATGACTTAAAAATACCAGGTGTATTCGCTGTGAAACAGAAATTCAATTCTGCAAGCATGCAAGCTAGCCAGTTGCTTGGTTCGACGGTGGTGTACTCTTCATTGTCAAAAGAAAGATACCCGGACCTTGAGCTTTTTCCTGACACAAGAGTGGGTGACAAAGGGTTACAGCGAACGTTTGATGAGTTTCTCTTATCAAGCGGCGAGTCCAAGCTTGTGTTTCATGTAGATGCGAATGGGGGGCCAATGTTTGGAGTTGACGTGAAATATGTGGAACCTGCCAATCCGCTTTACCCTGTAAAAGTCATCACAACACTAGATAAAGAAATTCAAGCAACCGCAGAGAAAATCGTGGATGAATTTCAAATTAAAAAAGGCGGGCTTATTTTACTCGATATTGAGAAAAGTGAAATTTTAGCAAGTGTTTCTCGTCCTGTTTTAGATATGCAACAACCGAATGGAGAAGGAGCTATCAACAATATGTTCACCCAACATGTACCTGGTTCTGTCTTTAAGACGGTTGTAGCTGCAGCGGCGATTGATTATGAAACAGCACCACCAACTCGAATGTTTGACTGTAATCAAACGATTGATGGCAAGGAAGAAAAACAAAGACCGCTCGGAATGTTGAACTTTCAGAACAGCTTTGCGCAGAGCTGTAACCGGGCATTTGCACAAGTGTCTCAAGAAATAGCCCAAAAAGATGCGAACTTCTTTGAAACATATGCCGACAAACTTGCGATCACAAAGTATTCGGGCTGGCAAGGTGATTTATATCATTCAGCTTTTAAACAACTGTATGGCGAGCAAGCAGGAACCATCTGGAAGGATCAGAATGAACTGAAGAACGATCCGAAGATGGTCGCCAAAACAGCGATCGGCCAATTAAATGTTCAAGTGACTCCACTTGCTGTCGCCAACATGATGGCGACGATTGCCCGTGGCGGCGAAAAGCAAATGGTGAAGGCGGTACAAAAGGTCGAATTCAATAACGGGACATCTGCGATTGATTTCCCGGAAAAAGAAATAGATCAAAATAAGATCTCTCCATATACAGCAATGAAGCTTCAAGAATTATTAAGAGGCGTCGTGAATGAGCCAAAGGGCACCGGTACTTTATTGAAAGATTTGCCTTATACCGTTGCTGGGAAATCAGGAACAGCGCAGACAAAAATAAAGGAAGGCAAGTTGAATAAATGGTTTGCAGGCTACTTTCCCTATGAAAATCCGAAATATGCGTTAGTAGCGGTTAATTTGGATACAACGGAAAATACGAGTGGAATGGCAGCTGTTTTTGCGGAAATGGTAAAAGAGATCTATGCGGTCAATCATGAAGATCGTTCGAAAGAAGGGTAACCGCTAAATTAAGGATTGGGAAAGTATTCCCTTCAAACTGATACGGGAACGTGTTAAAATAGACCTTGTATTGAATAATGAGGAGGAAGTACATTGAAAAAAAATTCTGGACCTTTTCATACGGGTGCACGTTCATCAACCAAAGACAAACAGAGAAAAACAAATCGTATATATAATATTTCCATCACTGTTGTAATCGTGTTAATCCTAATTGTCGGAGCATCGATACTATTTAGTAAAGACGAAACGAAACAAGCATCAACGACGGTTAAAGAAGATACACCGAAGCAAACGGAGAAAAGTGATGCTAAGACTAGCAAAGCGGAGGATGAGGATCAGGACATTACGTCTGAAACTGATGATTCGAATGCCGAAAATCAAGACGAGACAGATGAAGAGCAGGGAATTGATGAGAATGGTCAAGATGATTCAACAGTCATTTTGGAATCTGAAGATGAAAATGACGAGAATACCGAAACGAGTGACTCACCGGATTCAGTGGAAACTAAGCAACCTTCCAATGCCGAAGTAACAAATTTCGATAAAGGATCTACTAACTGGACAGCAATGGAAAATGCCGTTGCACAAGGAGCTGGTATCTCTACAGATAATATGACAGTCTTGTGGCTGGGAAATGGCGGAGCGCCTGGTAAAGCCGTTGGAACCGTTTCGGCAAAGGATACAAAGCAAGTTTACAGCGTCAACATCGAGTGGGTGGAAGGCTCGGGCTGGAAACCAGTGAAAGTGGAAAAAAAGTGATTTAACAAAAAACAAAGAGGATGCCTAAAAGAGGGTCTGACCTCGTACACTACAGTAGTAATGTGTTATAAACACTTATTTTACTTGTAGTTGCGAGGGCAGACCCTTTTTTAAAATAGAACTTATTAAAGTTTATTATTTTTTCATCTTAAAATGCACGACAGCACTGTAAAATCGATGTCCTTCTTCCACGTGCATTTGGTGAGAAACGGACTGTACTTCAAGGAGAATGGCTTTGTTGATCTCGATTTGTGTTTGGATTTGCTTTTCGAGGTTTCTAATGGTGTCCGCTTCAAAGAACTCCACTTTGTCTTGGATTAAATCTAGCTGAAAATTCATGGTCATGCCTCCATTTGCTTAGGGTATAGGGCTATTTTATCACGTTTAAAGACTAATTCGCAGGGAAATCTAATACTTGAAGGAAAGGAGAAGATGTGGTAGATTAAGAACAGTTTCAAAACGAAAACATAGTATATTCATAGGAATAATTAAATATAAAAAGGTGATAAAAATGGGAAGAGAATTTATCGAGCTTTTTGAAGAATGGTCGAAATCCTATGATGATACTGTAGATGGTCATGATGTAGAATACCGCGAAGTGTTTCTGAACTATGAGCGGATTTTAGATAGTGTAGTAAGCAGAGCCCATGGTCACACGATCGAATTCGGGATCGGAACGGGTAATTTGACAGAAAGATTGTTGAATGCAGGCTTAACAGTGACAGCTGTGGAGCCCTCACCTGCGATGAGAGAGAAGGCCATGGGAAAATTACAAGCTCGCACGGAAATAGTAGATGGTGATTTTTTTGAATTTCCTAAGCCCGAACAAGTGGATTCAATCGTTAGTACCTATGCGTTCCACCATTTAAATGATGACGAGAAGGCGAAAGCTATTGCAATCTATAGCCAATTATTAAAAACTGGTGGTAAAATAGTGTTTGCGGATACGATGTATCTGACAAATATTCATCACAAACAGGCCATACTTGATGCAAAATCGTCTGGGTATCATAATTTAGCAAACGATCTATCCACTGAATACTATACAACGATCCCGTTTTTAGAAGAGATATTAAAAGAAAATGGCTTTACTGTATCATTCGATAAGTGCAACTCGTTTGTCTGGATTATGGAGGCTGAAAAATTATAGAAAGAGGTACAGGAATGAAAGTAGCAATTATCGGAGCAATGGAAGAAGAAGTAACGATTCTAAGAGATAAAATAGAGAACCTTGAACAAATGACGATTGCCGGTTGTGAATTTAATACGGGCACATTAAACGGCGTTGAAGTCATTTTACTAAAATCAGGAATTGGCAAAGTAAATGCAGCCATGTCAACAACTATATTATTAGAAAAATTCAAGCCAGATGCGGTTATTAATACAGGTTCTGCAGGCGGGTATGAACCATCATTAAATGTCGGGGACGTTGTGATTTCAACTGAAGTACGCCATCATGACGTGGATGTAACGATTTTTGGCTATGAATACGGTCAGGTTCCGCAATTGCCAGCAGCGTTCATCCCTAATGAAAAGCTGTTTGCGATTGCCGAGATTGCTGCCAAAGAAATCACCGATATCCAAGTCAAAAGCGGATTAATCGTAACGGGTGACTCATTCATGAACGATCCAGTTCGTGTTGACTTTGTTCGCACAAAGTTCACGAACCTCTATGCAGTAGAAATGGAAGCAGCAGCAATCGCTCAGGTCGCTCACCAATTTGGTACTCCATTTGTAATCATCCGTTCCCTTTCTGATATTGCTGGAAAAGAATCGAACCTTTCATTCGATCAATTCCTAGAAACGGCAGCATTAAACTCAAGCCAGTTGATTATGAAAATGATTGATCGTTTGAAAGTGAGTTAAATAAAAAAACTAAGTTAGATTCTGGAGATTCGTTGGACGAAAGAATGGTCATGAACAATTCTTTCGTTCAACGCACTCTTCACATTCTGAAATACTCCTAAAAACATAAGAAAAAATAGGAGGGGGAGAAAATAATGAATGTCTACCATGGGATTCATGAATTAATCGGTCATACACCGATGATGGAAATTACTCAATTTTCTTTACCAGAAGGTGTCCGAATTTTTGCAAAGCTTGAGTTTTTTAATCCAGGTGGAAGTGTAAAGGATCGTCTTGGTCGCGAATTACTTGATGCCGCCACAAAGAGCGGCGAATTAGTTGCAGGTGGTACATTGATTGAACCAACGGCGGGAAACACGGGGATTGGACTGGCATTAGCCGCAATTAACAAAGGCATTGACGTCATCTTTTGTGTGCCGGAAAAGTTCAGTGCAGAGAAACAGGAATTGATGCGTGCCCTAGGAGCTAAGGTTGTGAATACGCCTACTGAAGAAGGGATGCTTGGAGCGATCAAGAAAGCGCAAGAACTGCTAAAAGAGATTCCGAATTCCTATTGTCCACAGCAATTTGCCAATCCGTCCAATCCAGCTGCTTACTATAAAACACTAGGCCCAGAAATATGGGAACAGCTTGATGGACATGCGGACATCTTCGTTGCAGGAGCAGGAACAGGTGGAACATTCATGGGAACGGCTCTTTATTTAAAGGAACAAAATCCGCATGTTAAGACAGTAATTGTTGAACCAGAAGGCTCTATCTTGAATGGCGGTGAATCTGGTCCGCATAAAACGGAAGGAATTGGCATGGAGTTTTTGCCGCCTTATATGGATGAAAGCTATTTTCATGAAATTTACACAGTACGCGATGAAGACGCTTTCGGTTTGGTGAAAGAACTAGCCTATAAAGAAGGTCTGCTTGTCGGAAGTTCATCTGGCTCCGCTTTTTTTGCGGCATTGCAGGAAGCGAAAAAGGCAGTCCCAGGAACAAATATTGTCGTTGTTTTTCCAGATTCAAGTGAGCGGTACTTAAGTAAACACATTTATCAAGGGGGAGAGTAAGATGAAAAAAAAGACACAGTTAATTCACGGCGGCATTTTTGGAGATGAACAGACAGGTGCTGTTTCTGTTCCCATCTATCAAGTGAGCACATATAAACAAGATGGTCCGGGAAATCATCGCGGGTATGAATACTCACGCACAGGGAATCCGACGCGTCATGCCCTAGAAGAATTAATTAGTGACCTAGAGGAAGGAAAACGAGGATTTGCATTTGGTTCAGGGATGGCGGCAATGACCGCGGTTATGATGTTGTTTAAGCAAGGTGATCACGTGTTAATCACGGATGACGTGTATGGTGGCAGCTACCGTGTCATCACGAAGGTATTAAATCGTTTTGGTTTAGAGGCAACTTTCATCAATACAAGTGATCTAGATTCCATTGAAGAAAATATCAAAGAGAACACAAAAGCTTTATTCATAGAAACGCCAACAAACCCTACTTTGAAAATTACCGATATTGCAGGGGCAGCAAACATCGCGAAGAAACATGGCTTGCTTACGATTGTAGACAATACCTTTAGCACGCCGTATTGGCAAAATCCGATTACACTTGGGGCAGATATTGTGCTTCATAGTGCGACGAAGTATATTGGTGGTCATAGTGACGTTGTAGCCGGTCTTGCCGTTGTGAATGATGAGAAACTTGGAGAGGAACTTCACTTTGTTCAAAACTCAACAGGAGGCGTCTTAGGGCCACAGGATTCATGGTTATTAATTCGCGGCATCAAAACACTTGGACTTCGCATGGAAGAAACGGAAAGGAACACGAAACAAATCACAAACTTCCTGCTTGAACATGAAGCGGTATCGAAAGTGTATTACCCAGGTATTGAAAGCCATCCAAATCATGAAATTGCCAAGAAACAAGCACGCGGCTTTGGCGGTATGGTGTCCTTTGATGTCGGCAGTGCCGAAAAAGCGGCAGATGTACTAAGTAAAGTGAAATATTTTACCCTTGCTGAAAGTCTTGGTGCTGTGGAAAGCTTGATTTCCATCCCTGCCCTTATGACACATGCCTCCATCCCTGCTGATCGACGTGCTGAATTAAGGATTACAGATGGACTGATTCGCATCTCTGTAGGAATTGAAGATGCTTGCGATTTAATTGATGATTTAAAACAAGCCTTGCAAAACTAAACAGAACCTAGTACGTATTGCTAGGAGCATACTACTATGTAAAATCAGGATTTACCTGTATCTTTGGGACCCAAATCAGGGCAAGAAAGATCTCGGGCAAGCAAAGATTTAAATGATTGTAAAATTCATTCACAATTTTGCCACCAATTAGATGAAATTTGTTCATAATATACACCGTTCTGGTCAAGGAAAACGTGGTACCTTTTAAAGTAGGCAAGTAAAAGGAGTGTATGCCATGTTTTCGATTGTAATGGTGCTCGTTGTCATCACTGTTATTGGCATTGTGGTTGCAACAGAAGTAACAGTGGACTCAGATTAAAATTCTTGCAGGGTCTGGGCCTCACACTAATCCCCTTTTATTGTGTTACTTACATATCACACAAACGATAGATAGTAGAGTAAGGTCTAACCCTTTCGTTAAAGAAAAGGAGCAAATGCATTTGCTCCTTTTTCATTAACAGACAAGAGGACCACAACTAACAAACCACCAGAATCCAAAGATTAAGAGAAGAATCAAAAGTACGATGAAAAACGCATACGCTGGGCCATAACTTCCGCGCACCATACCAGGTCCAAATGCTGGATAAGATTGGTATGGTCCATAACCGCCACCTGGATATCCATAACCCATGAAATCACCTCCAATTAGGATAGAAATTCCCCCTATACTGTATGCTTCGTGAAGACGAGGTGTATGGGATATTGCCCATTATCACTGAATTTAGAAATCTGTGAGACGCATCACAAAATGCGTAATGAAAGTGAAATTAAGTTGTACAGACACAAAGACGTCCCTTCTAGCATAAGCATTAGATATAGGCGAATGACGAGAAACTCTGGGGGTGTGAGAATGCCGGATATTTTAACTGCATTAGGTTATATGGTTAAAGAGTTTTATTTGCTCGTATCATACGTAAAGAACAATGCTTTTCCTCAGCCGTTATCAGCGGGGGATGAGCGCAAATACTTACAGCTAATGGCCGAAGGAGATGCCCAGGCACGCAATATGTTGATTGAGCATAACTTACGGCTCGTCGCCCATATTGTCAAGAAATTTGAAAATACGGGCGAAGATACGGAAGATCTTATTTCCATCGGCACGATTGGATTAATCAAAGCAATCGAGAGTTATTCGGATGGAAAAGGAACGAAGCTTGCGACCTATGCGGCACGTTGTATTGAGAATGAAATACTCATGCATTTACGAGCTACTAAGAAAACAAAAAAAGATGTATCGCTTCATGATCCAATCGGCCAAGATAAAGAAGGAAATGAAATTAGTTTAATTGATGTACTGAAATCTGAGTCTGAAGATGTCATTGACACGATTCAGTTGAATATGGAAATTGAAAAGGTAAAAAAATATATTGATATTTTAGATGAACGTGAAAAAGAAGTGATTGTCGGTCGATTTGGGTTGGACTTAAAAAAGGAAAAAACTCAGCGGGAAATTGCCAAAGAACTGAATATTTCAAGAAGCTATGTGTCACGAATCGAAAAGCGTGCATTAATGAAAATGTTTCATGAGTTTTACCGAGCTGAAAAAGAGAAACGACGCGGTGGATAAGTGAAAATAAGCTGTAGCTACCTAATCAGATGCTTGTTGGGATTTAGAACATTTGATGGATTGCATAAAAAATAAACAGAGCGTAAAGCAAATGCTTCACGCTCTGTAGCTCGTTCATTTGGTTTTAAACATTTCAACGATGGCATGGTAGATTTCAGTACCTTGATAAAGGAATAATCTAGATGCTGTCAATGAAAATAAAGCGATCATAATGAAACGAAATACCATTTCGTCCACTCCCCTATTTTTTATTTTATCTAATAAAAAATATAGGAGTTAAGATGAGGTAATTCGATCTGTAAAAGACGGGACCTTGTAGGACATAACGTCTGATGAGCTTAATAAAGGATAAGCTATAGAGAAATAGCGTGAGTACTGCTAGAACAACTGCAGTAAAATCCATTAAGCTGAAATCAGGTATAAACTGCATGGCTTCAATCTGAAGTTCAACAGCTACTGTGGGATCTTCTTCAACCATTTTGAAATGCTTATGTAGGCTAGGTCCTGTGAGTCCGCCATGGATTTTGCTAACCGCAGAATGTTGAATGCTTCCGAGTAAAAATAAGGCGAGTATGAGAATGGATAATCTTTTCACTGTAACCCGCCCCCTTTTCTTTTGAATTATTTCTATCTTACCATGATTTTTCATGAATGTCAGAAATAAAAATAGACATTTTCCTTAAACAGGTTCAAGTGAATATTGGCGTTTTTTACTAAAGTATGTCATGTAGTAGCGGAATACCACCTTTAAGTTAGAAAAATTCTGAAAAGTTCTTTATAATAGAAGTATCAAAAAGAAGGAGGTAGGATCTATGGCATATCCGTTAACTTGGGATTTAGATGTGTTTTTTAAGGGTGGAAGCGCTTCACAGGAATTTACCGCTTTTTTAGATCAATTACGAGTGGATGTAGGCGAATTTGATAGGTTAGTAAGTGGCTGGAAGGTGAAATCTGTAGAGCAGGATCAGCATTTGCTTGAAACTGCTATGGAGTTATTTGGACAATCGGGTAAAAAAATGCGCCAAGCAGGAGCGTTTGTAAGCTGCTTAGAGGCACAAGATGTTAAAGATCAGAAAGCGAATGAATTACGCGGTCAAATAACGAAGCAAAGCGCCATCTTCCAGAATGCATTAACGAAGTTTGATCAGAAACTTGTCACTCTGGATGAGGAGTTTTTCCAAAACCTACTAAAAAAAGAACCATTAAAAGAATTAAAATACATATTGAATGAACGTCGCGAACGTGCGATGGAGAAGCTTTCTGTAGAAGAGGAATCATTAATTCATGCATTGGCAGTGGATGGATATCATGGCTGGAGCCAACTGTATGATACGGTTGTCAGTACGATTCACATCCCATTTGAGGAGAATGGGAAAGTGAATCAATTATCTGTAGGGCAAGCAGCTAATAAATTTTCAGATCCTGATCAAGATGTGCGCAAGCGGATTTTTACTGCTTGGGAACATGCTTGGAAAGAGCATAGCGATGTATTGGCTAAAGTGTTAAATCATCTAGCTGGGTTTCGCTTAAGTGTGTACGAAAAACGCGGCTGGAAGGACGTACATAGAGAACCACTTGAAATCAATCGGATGTCCAAGCAAACATTGGACAGCATGTGGTCTGTGATAGCAGAACATAAAGAGCCACTTGTCCGATTTCTGAAACGAAAAGCAGAACTGCTTGGATTAGAAAAATTAAGCTGGGCTGACTTGGATGCACCGATTACAACGTCTGCAAAAACGAGTGTCATGAGTTATCAGGAAGGTGCTGAATTTATCCTAAAGCATTTTGGGAAGTTTGGCAGTGAGTTAGAGAGTTTTACGAAAAAAGCGTTTGAAGAAGGATGGATCGAAGCACAAGATCGTCCGAATAAACGCCCAGGTGGATTTTGTACAGGGTTTCCTGTGTCTGGTCAATCCCGGATTTTCATGACGTATTCCGGAACGCCGTCTAATGTATCAACTTTAGCGCATGAATTGGGACATGCCTTTCATTCATATGCGCTTAAAGATACACATACATTAAACCGTGCGTATGCGATGAATGT
Organism: Peribacillus sp. JNUCC 23; assembly: GCF_053653995.1. The sequence goes on along the minus strand of NZ_CM132202.1, from coordinate 3,099,614 downwards.
TGCGGAAACGGCTTCTACGTTTGCTGAACTGATTGTCGCGGATGCCTCTGTAAAAGAAGCGAAGTCAGAGAGCGATCGTATTTCGCTTTTGGAAGACAAAATTCAACGTACTGTTGCTTTATTAATGAATATTCATGCGCGTTTTCTATTTGAAACACGTTTTTACGAGGAACGAAAACAAGGAATAGTAAGTAGTGCTAAATTGAATGAATTGATGATTGATGCCCAAAAAGAAGCGTATGGAGAGGCATTAGATGAATATCACCCTACATTCTGGGCATCCAAGCTTCATTTCTATATTACTGGTGTACCGTTTTATAATTTTCCCTATACATTCGGATATTTATTCTCGCTCGGTATATATGCGAAAGCGCAAAAAGAAGGTAAAGAATTTGAAGAGAAGTATATCGCCCTTCTAAAAGATACGGGTTCAATGCGGGTTGAAGATTTGGCAAGCAAACATTTAGGGGTAAACTTGTTAGGACGTGAATTCTGGGAAGAAGCGGTTGGCACTTGTCTTAAAGATATTGAGGAATTTTTTGAGTTGACGGATCCACTGGTAAAACAAGCATAATCAAAGAATTTTAAGCAAAAAGGGTCTGACTTCGCACTTTATATACTATTTAGTGGTATATCGCTAAACGGTATATCGAAATTCGGGAGCAGGCCCTTTTATTCAAAGAAGAATATTTTTATGGGTTTTAGTGTGTAACCTCACACCTGCTACGTTCGGACGATCACAATGTGCTGACTTCTGTGTTGCGCGTCATGACGTACGCGATTTTACCGGACTTTTTGAACTACCTCTGATATTATTCTAGACTTTTTTAAGTTTAAATGGACTGATCATGAGTAAAGATAATATAATCATGAAGAATAAGAAAAATACGGGCGGAGCGTACTGAATTACAAGGAAGCTTAATGTCAATAGGCAGCCAGCTACCGTAATGGGCAATCCGGTAAAATAGCCATTGTTTTCACTGATGTTAAAACGGGCTAGCCTAAAAGCTCCACAGCCAATATAAAAAACAGTGAAGAAACTGCCTGGTGCTCCAAAATCAAAGATGATTCCTTGATAGAGAAGTAAGGCTGGAGCGACGCCAAATGAGATAATATCACACATAGAGTCGAGTTGCTTACCTAACGCCGATTCAATATTAAATTTTCGTGCAATCATCCCATCGAAGCGATCGCAAAGTGCGGCTAGAAAGATTAATAGAAGACTAAGATTCAATTGATTCGTTAAAACAGCTATAATTGCAAATCCGCCAAGTGATAAATTTAGAAGGGTAATAATATTTGCCGTTTGTGCTTTCAGTTTTTTTAACGTAAGATCCAAAGCATGCAGGAAAAACAAATCATCCACTCCCTTCCTGTATTGTTAAAAGTATTGATTATATAATCATATTATTTCTGATACAATTTATGCGAGAATTATTTCTATTATTTAACAAATGGTGGTGTGTGGTGTTTGTACCAATCTTTATATCGTCTATTTATTGAGTTAACAAATGGAAGAGTTACTTCAGGCACTTTGCGGAAGTTTAGTCAGTCTACAAAGAGCCGCGCAGTGATCCCTTCCTTTGTGAAAATCTTTCAAATTAATCACGAGGAAAGCGAGCAGAACGTTACAACTTATCCTACTCTACATGATTTATTTACGCGTAGGCTGAAAGAAGGCGTAAGAGTGATTGATTCAGAGCCTAATTCTGTCGTTAGTCCTGTAGATGGTGTTTTTGAGGATTATGGTTTAATTACTATGAATAAAGAGATTGTGGTCAAAGGAAAAACGTATTCAATCGAGGAAATGCTGGATGATACAGCTGTTTTCGAGAAGTATGTTGGTGGCAGCTTTGCGGTGCTCTATTTAAGTCCGAGCCATTATCATCGGATTCATGCACCAATTTCAGGGAACGTTACGAAACGGTGGATAAAAGGGGAGAAATCCTATCCAGTGAATCGACTGGGCATGAAATATGGTCGTTCTCCTTTATCTAAGAATTATCGAAATATCACGGAGGTTCAGCATCATTTGGCACATGTTGCTATTGTAAAGGTTGGTGCGATGTTTGTGAACTCCATCGTTATATCAGATGAAGCTAATCAATTAAAAAAAGGTCAGGAGTTTGCTTATTTCAGCTTTGGTTCAACGGTTGTGTTGCTTTTTGAAAAAGGCAGTTTTGAGAAACGAGAAGATTTGATTGTTCCAAAAGAAGTGAAAGTAGGAGAACGAATTGGGAAGATAAAGGGTTGAGCAGAGGGAGTCTATATCGAAAAGGCAAGACCCCCCACAACTAATATATCTCGTTCATATGAAGTGTAAATCATACAATTAACGGTGTATAAAGTGTGAGGTCGGCTCCTTTTTTGAGACATCCTCTAAAATCCATTATGCTAAAGAACCTCTAATTTTGTGAGTTAAAGATCTTCGTTGAATTTCTGTTTCGATTAAAATGATGAAGTCTGAACTTAACTTCAGTTTTATGGCTTTGAAATAAGCTTCGATTAATAAATCATCTGATAGTTTATTCATTGGCATGCCCTAAGGCAGGTCACCTCCAATTTTTTTCCTAGGAATAAAAATTATTTCACATGCATATAGTGGTAAGTGATCTATGGTATAGTCATACCTTACCAGAAAAAGTAATCGAGAACAATCGTTCTAGTTATCCACAATGGACGTGGATAAGTTGTGGGTATTTTGTTTATAAATGATTGTTTGGTCTGCTAATCTAAGGGGATAATGTGTATAACTTTATCCACAATGAAAATAATTAAAGAATTTGTCGAAATGTTTTTGGGAATATACGTAATATATGAATAGGATGGATGGATCGTAAATGGTCATGCAATAGCGAAATTCATTAGGTTTGCTGCTTTCCAGCGCTGCTTTTTTATATTATGATGGAACTTTACGGCAAGACTAAAGAAGAGAGCGTGTTTTCTTTTAGAAATTTGTTGTAACAAACAAGAAAAGGGTTGAACAGTAATTCAAGAGAGGTTATTGAGGTGAATCATGCTTAAATTATTTTTACCAAATGAACATGTGAAAAGCATTTTTGAGATAAAGCCTGAAGACTTGAAAAAAAAAGGCGTAAAGGGAATTATTACAGATTTAGATAATACCCTTGTAGAATGGGACAGGCCTTTAGCAACGCCTAAATTAATGGAGTGGTTCGAATCCATGCGCAATCACGGGATTTTAATCACTATTGTTTCGAATAATAATGAAACGAGAGTAAAGTCCTTTTCTGATCCGATTCAGATCCCGTTTATTTCACTTGCACGTAAGCCGATGAGCAGATCTTTTCGCAGAGCGGCTGAACAAATGGGCATTAAGCGAGAAGAGGCCGTGGTGATTGGCGATCAGTTGATGACAGATGTGTTGGGTGGAAATCGAGGCGGCTTTCATACGATCCTTGTTGTGCCGGTTGTACAGACAGATGGATTCTGGACGAAGTTTAATCGGAAAATAGAAAGACGGATTTTGGCATTTTTCAGAAGAAAAGGAATGATAGAATGGGACAATCAGAAGTAATGCACGAGGAAGAACTAGCTTGCATCGGTTGTGGAGTGAAAGTCCAAACCGAAGACCCGAAAGCTTTGGGGTACACGCCTAAGTCAGCGTTGGAAAAAGAAATGATCATTTGCCAACGCTGCTTTAAATTGAAACATTATAATGAAGTACAGGATGTTTCTCTGACAGATGATGACTTCTTAAAGATCTTGAATCAAGTAGGTCAAACTGATTCATTAATTGTGAAGATCGTGGATATATTTGATTTTAATGGCAGTTGGTTGCCTGGGTTACATCGTTTTGTTGGCTCTAATGATGTCCTATTGATTGGCAATAAAGTAGACTTGTTACCGAAATCGGTAAAGCATAATCGATTGATTCACTGGATGAAGGAGTCTGCTAGAGAGCTTGGCTTAAATCCAGTTGATGTGTTATTGGTGAGTGCTGAGAAAGGTAATCAAATTCAAGAAGCAGCATCCGCGATCGAACAGTATCGGAACGGAAAAGATGTCTATGTTGTTGGGTGTACAAACGTTGGTAAATCAACATTCATCAATCGGCTGATCAAACAAGTAAGCGGAGAGGAAGATGTGATTACAACATCTCATTTCCCAGGAACGACGCTTGATATTATTGAAATTCCGCTGGATGATGAAAAAGCATTGATTGATACACCAGGCATCATTAACCATCATCAAATGGCTCATTATGTCGATAAACGTGATTTAAAATTCATCACACCGAAAAAAGAAATTAAGCCGAAGATTTATCAGCTTAATGAAGAACAAACATTATTCTTTGGCGGTTTGGCTCGATTGGATTATGTGTCAGGCGGTCGCCGTTCTTTCACATGCTATTTATCCAATGAATTGAATATTCACCGTACAAAGCTTGAAAAAGCGGATGAATTATATAAAAATCATGCAGGCGAGCTTTTAACTCCTCCACGCAGAGAAGGTATGGCTGATTTTCCTGAACTGGTTGCTCATGAATTTTCGATTAAAGATGGGAAAATGGACATTGTCTTCTCAGGTCTTGGCTGGGTAACGGTGAATGAGCCAGGTGCAAGAGTTGTTGCTCATGTTCCAAAGGGTGTTAATGTGATTTTACGAAAATCTTTAATTTAACAAGAACGAAGCAAAGAATCATTTTAGTTAGATAGACTAGAGAGGTTTTAGGGGGAAAAGGATGAAAAAAATCTACGGAGTTATAGGGGACCCGATTGCGCATTCGATATCACCAGCGATTCAAAACGATGCTTTTACTCATCAAGAGCTAGATTGTATCTATCATCCATTCCATATAACGCCAGAAAACTTGAGTGATGCGGTAAAAGGAATGAAAGCGATTGGTATTGCCGGCTTTAATATCACCATTCCACATAAAACGACCATCATTCCCTATCTTGACGAGATAGATGAGCTTGCTGCTACAATTGGTGCAGTTAACACTGTTTCTTATCAGGATGGCAAGTATTTCGGGTATAATACAGATGCAATGGGTTTTTATAAGGCGCTATCTGATCAAATCTCAAATCTAACAGAGAAGAAAATCTTAGTAATTGGAGCTGGTGGCGCAGCGCGAGCCATCTATTTTACGCTGCTTTCGCACGGTGCTATCTCCGTCGATATAACGAATCGGACGTTAGAAAAGGCGGAAGCTCTAATAGCGGATTGTCCATTTGAAAAACAATCAACTGCTCTAACGCTCTTACAGGCAGAAGAGCAGTTAGCAGATTATGATGTGATTATTCAAACGACCTCTGCTGGAATGAGTCCTCATCTGGATGAAATGCCATTTAGCATTCGAAATTTATCAGAGGGTTCATTTGTGAGTGATATTATCTATAACCCACTGGAAACAAAGCTATTAAAAGAAGCAAAGCAAAAAGGTGCCGACGTTCAAAACGGATTGGACATGTTGGTCTACCAGGCTGCCTTAGCTTTCCAAATCTGGACAGGGATTACTCCGGATACAACTAGAATGAAAAACATCATGCGAACGACATTAGGAGGAAAATAAATGCTTACAGGTAAACAAAAACGATTTTTACGTGCAAAGGCACATCATCTTAATCCAATTTTTCAAGTTGGGAAAGGTGGCGTCAATGACAATCTGATTAAACAGATCGGTGAAGCATTAGAAGTACGGGAATTAATCAAAGTGAGTGTGCTGCAAAACTGTGATGAAGACCGAGATGACGTAGGTATGGCGCTATCAAAGGGAGCACGTGCTGAGCTTGTACAAATCATCGGCAATACGATTGTGTTGTATAAAGAATCTAGAGAAAATAAACAAATCAAGCTGCCTTGAGTATGAAAAAGGTCGGAATCCTTGGTGGTACATTTAACCCGCCACATATTGCCCACCTGATTATTGCGAATGAAGTGCTGGATGCATTAAAACTGGATGAAATCAGATTTATGCCCAATTACACGCCGCCGCATAAAATAAAAACAGACGATGTCCCAGATGATGATCGTGTTGCGATGCTTAAGCTTGCGATCGACTCTCACTCGTCATTTTTACTAGAAACGATCGAGTTAGAACGAAAAGGTACGTCTTATACGTTTGATACGATACAAGTCCTCCTTGACCGTGAGCCGAATACAGAATTTTACTTTATCATTGGTGCAGATATGATTGAATATTTACCAAACTGGCATCGAATTGATGAGTTGGTTGAGCTTGTTACCTTTGTTGGCGTCAAGCGGCCGGGGTATGAGGTTTCTACAAATTATCCTGTGGAGATGGTAGATATTCCTGAAATGCTGATTTCATCCTCTTTAATCAGGGAACGGGTCAAGCAAAGGAAAACCATTCGTTATTTAGTTCCTGATCAAGTTTGGGAATATATGAAAGGAAATGGATCGTATGAAACGTGAGGAAGCGCTGGAAATCGTAAAAAAACAGCTGACAGAACGAAGATACGTGCATACAATTGGTGTGATGGAAACGGCGATTAAACTTGCTAGACAGTATGGAGCAGATGAGGAAAAAGCGGAGCTTGCTGCGATCTTCCATGATTATGCGAAATTCCGTCCGATTGAAGAAATGAAGGAGATTGTAATCTCTGAGAATATGGCTTCTGAGTTACTTGAATATGGCGACGAGCTGCTTCATGCCCCAGTTGGTGCGTACCTAGTGCAAAAAGAAGTGGGCATTACCGATCGGGAAGTGTTAGCTGCTATTTCCCACCATACATCTGGTAGAGTGAACATGACGCTACTTGACAAGATTGTCTATTTAGCGGATTATATTGAACCGGGACGTTCTTTTCCTGGTGTAGCAGAAGTACGGCAGTTGGCGAAAGAAAGTTTGGATACGGCGTTATTACAATCTGTTTCCAATACGCTTGCATTTTTGGTGAAAAATAACCAAGCGGTGTACCCGGATACGTTTCATTTTTATAATGCTTTAATTTTACAACATAAGTGAGGGTTCAAAAGGACATTGAGGAGCAATGCCGCAATTCGCAAGCTTTTTCGGACCTTTGAACAACTCAATAAGGAGAAGATTTGATGACTGAAAGAGAGCTATTAATAACGGCAGCAACGGCTGCTGATGATAAACGTGCAGAGGACATTCTTGCATTAAATATGAAAGGAATTTCTTTGATTGCAGATTATTTTCTAATTTGTCATGGTAATTCTGATAAGCAGGTCCAAGCGATTGCTCGTGAAATGAAACAAAAAGCAGAAGAAAATGGCGTTGAAGTAAGACGCATGGAAGGCTTTGACGAGGCAAAATGGATCCTTGTTGATTTGGGGGATGTGGTTGCTCATGTATTCCATCGTGATGAAAGAGGGTACTACAATCTTGAACGTCTATGGGGAGATGCTCCAATCGAGAACTTGCAAAGCGAATTAAGCCAATGAGTTATGAACGCTTCGCCTATGTGTATGATGAACTGATGAAGGATGCTCCTTATGAGAAATGGCTTGAGCTCCTTCTATCAAAAATGACCCAGTACGAGGCAAGTGGCCAAAACGTGCTTGATCTTGCATGTGGTACGGGTGAGTTTACAGTAGAACTGGCAAAGCTAGGCTTTCATGTTTCCGGCGTGGATTTATCAGAGGAAATGCTGGCAATTGCAAATGAGAAAGCAACTTTATTAGGACTCTCCATTCCGTTTTATCAACAAAATATGGCACAGCTTTTCGGGCTTGGCGTTTATGATTGTGTAACCCTTTTTTGCGACTCTTTAAATTATCTTCGCGAGGAAGCAGATGTTTCGGAAACATTTCGCTCTGTTCATGCTCATCTGAAACAGGATGGCTTGTTTTTATTTGATATCCATTCCATCTATAAAATGGAGCATGTGTTTCAAAACCAAACATTTGCGATAAGTGATGAAGAGGTTTCATATATTTGGGAATGTTATGCAGGAGAAGAGCCCTATAGTGTGGAACACGATTTAAGTTTCTTTGTCCGTGATCCCGAAAATGGCCTGTATGATCGCTTTGATGAATACCATTATCAACGCACATACCCTATTTCTTTTTATCAGGAAAAGCTTGTAGAGTGCGGTTTTGAAGTGCTTGAGTTGTTATCAGACTTAGAGGATGAACCGATTCACGATCAAACCGAGCGGATTTTATTTGTAGTAAAGAAGAAATAAGTAGTGAAAAGGGTCTGACCTCACACTCAATAATCGTTTCCGTCGTATAAACGATTATAGTAGATGTGGGGACAGACCCAATTGATATTGGACAGCCTTTCTTTTCTGTGGAAAAGGGGCGGGGCTTCGCAAAATCAGCTCCACACCGCCACCTTCATAAGATGATGCAATTGGAGAACCTGAACCTTTTTCATCGTTGGGTTGCGTGCAGACGCTCATGGATGTTTCTTATAAAAATTAAAAAAAGAAAAGGATTTCTACATTCAATGACGAATACTAATAAGGTGCCCTAAATTGTTTTTCCACTTCTTCAATGTCTTCTGTAAACTTCTCCTTTGTCGCTATGAAAAGATGCTCGAACATTTCTCCTGTTTCTGCTTCAAGAATTTTCATTCCTTCACCAGTAATTCCGCCTTTTACCATTACTTTCTCTTGTAGTGTTGGTAAAGTGTAGATGCCTTTCTTAAGTAAGTCCCCTAAGCCGATTACCATATTTTCTGTTAAGATCCTTGCCGTTTCTTCGTCTATTTTTGTTGTTTGAACAGCCCCATCGATAAATTTTCTTGCTAAATACGTGAAAAATGCCGGTCCACAGCTCACAATATCAGAAGCAGCCCGTGTTATTTCATTTTCAATGATCACCGCCTCGGACATACTATTTGCTAATGCGGTAATCGTTTCTTTCCAAACACTTTGACATTGGCTTCCAAAGCTGAGTAAAGATACACCAGAAAGAGCGCGATTGGTAATGCTTGGGATGAAGCGGGCGCAAGAACAATCCAATTGAGATTCAAGTTGGTCGACTGAGATTGGACTTGTAATCGAGATCACACATTTGTCTTGATTTATATAAGGTTTGATGGTTTGAAGTACCGGCAAAACCTCCAAAGGCTTCACACAGACAAAGAGGGCATCAGCATGCTTTGCAACATCAGCCGCGGTATTTACCACGGTTACGCCTTTATATTGATACTGGATAGCGAGTGCTTTTTTTAGAGTGCGGTTCGTGATGATGAGATCTTCTTCTGTGATTGCTTTTGCTTCCAGCCATGATTCAAGTAAAACAGTCCCCATATTTCCTGTTCCGATTACACCAATTTTCAAAATTTGCCACCTCCTACTAAACGGAACTACTCCTAAACTCTATGATACCAATTGCTTGGTTATGACGAAAATTAAAATGAAGGGTGATTTCAATGGACGTTCAAGGAAAAAAGAAAATAATCATCGGTATAGTAGCAGGAATTGCTTTATTACTCGTTTTTGCTTATTTTCAAACTTCAAAGCCGGAACCTAAGGAAACGGCAGCTGTTTTTTCTGATGGGGGCGGTGTGTTTGATGAACCGTTAGAGCAGGAGGAAGAGGAAGAGGAACAAGAAGAGGTTATCATTAAAGTAGATGTGAAAGGAGCGGTTAACCGTCCTGGCGTCTATATTGCAGATAGCGGTGATCGAGTGATTGACCTTATTGCAGATGCTGGAGACTTCACAAGTGAAGCGAATAAAGATCAAGTGAATTTAGCACAAGTTGTAGAAGATCAAATGGTCATCCTTGTACCGGAAATTGGTGATGAGAGTGTAGATGGGGTAATAACAGGTCCGGAGACATCCTTGGGAGGTTCGTCTGACGGAAAAATAAATTTGAATACGGCGACACAAGCAGAGTTGGAAACATTAACGGGCGTTGGCCCATCAAAGGCACTGAGCATCATCGACTATCGGGAAAAAATCGGGAAGTTTCAAAGTGTGGAAGATTTGAAAAAGATATCGGGAATCGGCGATAAAACGTTTGAAAAATTAAAGGATTCGATAAAGGTAAAATAATCAGCTATTCAAATGGGGGAAGAGAAGGTAAAATGTAGACAATGTCGGAATAGGTTGTTCAAAAAAAGTTCTGGTTTTCTGATCTACACGTGTTGCTGGTTACGGAAAGGGGTCTGTCCGGTCAGACCCCGCAACGACTCTATACTGTGTATAGAGTACGAGGTCAGACCCTTTGGGGATATCTTCTTCTCGGCTACTAAAAGTGAAAAAGGGGAATGTATGTTGAATCGAATTAGTTGGAATCAATATTTTATGGCGCAAAGTCATTTATTAGCATTAAGAAGTACATGTACAAGATTAGCGGTTGGCGCAACGATTGTCCGTGATAAACGAATCATTGCCGGTGGATATAATGGTTCAATCGCTGGTGGCACGCATTGCATCGATGATGGCTGCTATGTGATTGATAATCATTGTGTCAGGACGATTCATGCGGAGATGAATGCGGTTTTACAATGTGCCAAGTTCGGTGTACCGACTGAAGGCTCTGAAATTTATGTCACACACTTTCCTTGCTTGCAATGCTGTAAATCATTAATACAAGCGGGAATCAAGGCGGTTTATTATGCAAAAAATTATAAAAACCATCCTTACGCTATAGAGCTTTTCGAGCAAGCGGGTGTTACAGTTGAACAGGTTTTAACAGAGGAAATCATAGACCTAAAAGGTAAGGAAAAACAAAATCTTGTTGCTGATTTATTAACCGCACTGTCAGAAGCTGGCGGTTCGATTGAACGAGTGAATGAACTTCAGAAACAGGCAGAACGACTATTTTTATCCCGCATCGACGGGCAGTAATACCCCCACCTCAAGGCTTCGAGGAATCGAAGAAGCGTAGGTGGAGAATAACTGCCCGTAAAAGCCCGATTGGTGAGATACAGTGAAACTTACCGATGCGTGAGCAGAGATTTAGTTGAACCAATCGGGTTCGTAGAGTCGATTTATCGAAGCGGAGATAGTAGCGGCTCTAGAACGGGACTAACAATCAGCGGGGGATGAAGAATCCCCCACTGATTGAAGTTTCACTTTATTAAAAAAAGATGGAGAGTGACTAAAAATTAAAAGGGGGAAAACGACAACTTTGATTACATGATCCGGATCACTTTGGACGAGATACCCCTTTTTAGTCTTCTTCTTTTAAGTTGAAGGAGGCCTTATGACGAAACAACTCATATTCGCTGCCGTATCTGCCACATTTGGCGTAACAGCTTTCACTTATTTCGGGTGGGAATGGCTTGTTTGTGCGTTCCTTTATTATGGCTTCCTTTATTTTCAAATTCCTAGCAAAATCTTAGCTCTTCACCTCTTTGTCCTTCTGCTATTTTTCCTCAGTGCGACTATTTCTGAAAAAAACAACCGTACGGAACTTTCAGGTATGGAAACAAACTTCACGATTACTTTTACGGATTCAATCGACATTGACGGAGATATGATGAAAGGCTTTGTGACAGCTGAGCATAACGAAAAGCTCCAGCTACGGTATAAGATTTCTTCTGAGTTTGAAAAAATAGACTTGCAAAAACATATGAAAATTGCTTTGTCTTGTCCTGTCGCGGGCGTTCTGGAAGTACCGAGTGGAATGCGCAATTTTAATAGCTTTGATTATCAGCTGTATTTAAAAAGACAAGGCATTCATTGGGTTCTTAAAGCAGATTCGATTGAATTTGCGAAATGCATATTAAAAAAACACACCGCTAAGCAAGCCATTCAGGATTTTAGGAATAAGGGGATATCCTATGTAAATGAGCATTTTCCCAAAGAGTCAAGTGGGTATGTGAATGCCCTCCTATTTGGAGAGCAGAAGTTGATTGATGAAGAAGAGCTAAAAGACTATCAGCGTTTGGGCATTGTTCACTTGTTAGCGATTTCAGGATTGCATGTTAGTTTTTTAACAGGTATGATTTTTTATCTTGGTATCCGGGTCGGTATAACACGAGAAAAGATGTCTCTCGTCATGCTCCTGTTTTTGCCGATATATATCATCCTCTCTGGTGCAAGTCCTTCCGTTCTTCGTGCATGCTTCATGGCGATGTTATTCTTTCTACTTTCTTTTATCAAAAAGCATATTTCTGCCTCTGAAACAATTTCCAGTATTTATTTGCTCCTTCTTTTATACGACCCGAACCATCTCTACAATATTGGTTTTCAGCTTTCCTTTTCTGTTGCTTTTTCCATTATCATGTCGCTTAGAATCTTTGGACGAATTCAAAATCAACTTGTTTTACTCCTTGTTACCAGTCTTCTATGTCAGCTTGCGGCCATTCCGATTTTACTGTTTCACTTTTTTGAGTTTTCGTTAATCGGTGTGCTTTTGAATGTGATGTTTATTCCGATCTATTCTGTCGTTCTCTTGCCGTTTTCGATCCTTGTTCTACTTATACATCTTCTTGCGAATCCGTTCGGTGAATTTCTGCTGTTTTTTCTAAATGAAAGCTTTGTGTTATGTAATGCGATAGCGGGGTTTACAGCGGACCTGCCATTTGCTTATATTAGCTTTGGCAAGCCTGCATTCCCCATTCTTTTATTGATAATTATCTTGATACTTGCCTTGTTTGCCGTGTGGGATTTGGATAATCACCGAAAAACAAAGATTTTATTTCTTGTCCTGACTCTCTTGCTTTTATTGCAATATAATATCCAGAAGTTGTCTCCATATGGGGAAGTGACCTTCATTGATATTGGTCAGGGCGATTCGATTTTCATTAAGCTTCCTTTCAATAAGGGAAATTATTTAATTGACACGGGCGGTAGGATTAGTTTTGAACAGGAGGCATGGAAAGATAGGCGGAAAACCTATTCAACTGGTGAGGATACCGTAATCCCTTTTTTTAAAAGCAAAGGAATCCATACACTTGATTTGCTTATTTTGACCCATCCAGATGCAGATCATATCGGTAGTGCGGATGATGTTGTTGAGAATATTCACGTGAAGAAAATTGTCATCGGCGGTGGGAGTGAAGAAATTTATAAAAATAAGAAGTTCATACAAACAGCCCTTGTGTCAGGGAGTGAGGTTACGTCTGTAAAACGCGGGGATCATTGGTCAGTGGGTGAAGCTGCATTTTACGTTTTGAATCCATACAGGGATGAGGAGGACGTGAATGAATCATCGATTGTATTGTATGCGGAAATGGGCGGGGTAAGCTGGTTGTTTACTGGTGACTTTGGTGAGCAAGGGGAACAAGCGTTAATTCAGGAATATCCCGGGTTAGCCGTTGACATATTAAAAGCTGGTCATCATGGAAGTAAAACATCTTCGTCTGTCACATTCATCGAGAGTCTGAAGCCAAAAATAGCTGTCATATCAGCTGGTGTGAATAATCGTTACGGTCATCCGCATCAACAAGTGCTAGATATATTAAGCACTGCAGGAATATCTGTCTACAGAACGGACCTACATGGAGCCATTTCTTATCAGTATTATCAGAAACGAAATGGAACCTTTTCCACAGCGTTGCCATAGGATGGAGTATATAAGAAAAACAAGTCTGTTTTACAAAAAAAGGAACTGCTAAACGCAGTCCCAGTCTTTGTGCCTGTTTGGAGAGCTGTTATGTAGACCAGATTAAGAACCAATAACCTGAACGGTTACAGCAATTCCGAAAATAACGGCAAAAAACACAAATGAAACGATGAAACCTATTGCAGAGTCATTTACATCGTTTGATCTCGGTTGCAAATTTTTTTCAAATTCGTTCATTTATACCCCTCCTATTTCTTTAATAGTATAAGCGATTACAAAGAAAAAATCTAGGACACCATTTTCAAAATATGGTATTTAATGAAATGGTTTCTGATGTCTTCAGTAGTAATTCGGGATTAGCAGCTCGTAAGAAGTAATACGTCTTTTTTTGTAGAAAATCAACTTCCTATACTGACAAGAGTTGTCACAAATAGTTTTGGCTTAAGAGGCTAAAATAAATGTACAAAGCAAAGAAAGACGCATGACTTATTATCATGTATCAAATACCGCTTGAGAGAAAGTTAAACCCGGGAACTTACTTGACAGCGTTTATATAAAGTGGGGAATTGGTCAACACGAGGCCAATTCCCTAAAGTTCGGGGGGATTTTCTAAAAAGAAACATACGCATTCTTTTGTGGGGCTAATTCTCGGAAGCGGCCTCTTGTCCCATCCTATCTGCATCAATGTTTACCTTTAAATAGCTTGTCAAAGTCTCTTGTTATCTATACGATAAGAGGGAGATTACATAAAAAGAGGCGGTATTCCTTGGTAGTAGACGTTTGGAAAAGTATTAAAAAGAAGCAATTTGCACCAATTTACTTATTGGTTGGAACAGAATCCTATTTGATTAACGAAACGAAGCAGCTTTTGATGCAGCATGCTCTCCTTGGAGATGAAATTGATTTCAATTTCTCGCAATATGATCTTGAAGAAACACCGATAGAAACAGCGTTAGAGGATGCAGAAACGCTGCCGTTTATCGGTGAGCGTCGTCTTGTATTTGTTCAAAATCCTTTCTTTTTGACAGCAGGTGATAAAAAACAAAAGGTTGAGCATGATGTGAAACGATTGGAAGCCTACTTAGCTGATCCTGTTCCTTATTCCATTTTAGTCATTGCGGCACCGTATGAAAAATTGGATGAACGGAAGAAAATTACAAAAGAACTGAAGCGCAAGGCTGTTGTTGTTGAAGCGAAGAAGTTGAACGAACATGAGCTAAAAGTGTGGATCAGGGATAGAGCAGCGATGTCACAGATTCAAATAGACGAGCAAGCAATCGATTTATTGCTTGAATTGGCTGGGACAAATTTAATGATGTTAACGAATGAACTAGATAAAATGGCCATGTATGTAGGGGAAGAAAAAAGAATTGATGCTGTGATTGTAGAAAAATTAGTGGCGAAATCATTGGAACAAAACATTTTCACACTAGTCGATCATTTACTACAGCGGAAAATTGAAAGTGCCATTACTATTTTTCATGACTTGCTGCGGCAAAATGAAGAACCGATTAAAATATTGAGCGTGATGGCTGGGCAAGTACGCCTTCTTTATCAAGTTAAGGAACTGGCAAGACAAGGCTATAGCCAGCAAAAAATCGCAGGTTCCATGAAAATTCACCCGTATCGAGTGAAGCTCGCTCTTGAAAAAACCGGGAAATTCGGTGAAAGTGAATTGATGACGATTATGCATGAACTAGCTGAAGCGGATTATAAAATGAAGACAGGACAAAGCGATAAAGCCATTACGCTTGAACTGTTAATGCTGAAAATGGGCTAACTCTTAAAGATACGAAGCGTTGACTTGGGTTTTGCTGAAAAATTGAAAAAAGGTGTCCGAATGAACGGACACCTTTTTTGCCTGTAAAAAAACGATCCAGGGGATCGTTCATTCGTTTGTTGATTAAGCGTTTAAAGCATTAAGCCTTTTCGTTAAACGAGATTTTTTACGGGCTGCCGCATTTTTATGGATTAATCCTTTAGATGCAGCTTTGTCTAATTTTTTAGCAGCTATTAAAAGAGCTTCTTTTGCAGTTGTAGCGTTGTCGCCTGCTAGAGCAGCTTCAGCGTTTTTAATAGTTGTACGCATTGTAGATTTTACAGTAGCGTTTTGAACGCGTTTAGAATCGTTTGTTTTCACGCGTTTAATAGCAGATTTAATATTTGGCATTCCGTTCACCTCCTACATTAAGAAATCGAGATTATATGAACTCGACTTATCAGTTCTATACTTAAATAGCACAAGTGATATTTTATCAGAATGCATTCTATAATGCAATACCCTTCAAAAGGAATAATTGACGCTAAAAGCAAACTTTATCTCGTTATAGAGTATTGTACCAAAAAAATGAATAAGAAAAAAGAAATATTAGCAGAATGGTAATAAGAAAAGCGAAATCCCCTATTTCGCAGGAAGCTAGGTGGTGGAGCTAGACAGTAAGAAAAGCGGAACCATCTCTTTAAAACTAATACAATTCTTCTTAAGATAACTATCATTACAAATAACGGAGGTCAAAATGGAAAAGAATTTGGATTTAAGCCAGTATTCGATAAGAACGGATCTTGCAGTGGAAGCTACCGCATTAGCGGCAGCTCACAAAGGGGTTTCAGGTGAGAAGGATATTTCAAAAATTGAAGGAGTAATCATTAAAGAAAAAAATGAGAATGATTTAAAAATTTCCCTTGTCGAGGTGACAGAGAAAGGTGCCGAGCAAATCGGTAAGAAAAAGGGGAGTTATTTAACCATTGAAGTGCAAGGAATTCGCCAGCAAGATACAGAGACTCAACAAATGGTAGAAAAAGTGTTTGCAAAAGAACTGGCTCAATTTTTACAGGCAAGAAACATTTCTAAAGAAAGCAGTTGTCTTGTTGTCGGACTTGGAAATTGGAATGTAACGCCTGATGCATTAGGACCTGCAGTGGTTGAGAATCTAGTTATTACAAGGCATTTATTCGAATTGCAGCCAGAATCTGTTGAGGAAGGATTTCGTCCAGTGAGCGGAGTTTCTCCTGGTGTTATGGGGATTACGGGAATTGAGACAAGCGATATTATTCAAGGAGTGATTGATAAAAGTAAGCCAGACTTTCTAATTGTCATAGATGCTCTGGCCGCGAGTTCAATTGAGAGAGTGAACTCTACTATTCAAATTACCGATACAGGCATCCATCCAGGTTCTGGTGTGGGAAACAAGCGAAAGGAATTGAGCGAGGATACACTTGGCATTCCCGTTATTGCGATTGGCGTTCCGACTGTTGTGGATGCGGTATCGATTACAAGTGACACGATTGATTATATTTTAAAGCATTTTGGGAAAGAGTTGAGAGAGGGAGATCAACCATCAAGGGCTCTGGCACCAGCAGGCTTCAGTTTTGGAAAAAAGAAGAAGTTGACAGAAGCGGATTTGCCTGACGAATCGCACCGTCAAACTTTTCTCGGCATCGTCGGGACACTGCCAGATGACGAAAAGCGCAAGCTAATTTATGAGGTATTGTCGCCAATTGGTCATAATCTTATGGTGACGCCAAAAGAAGTAGATGTGTTTATAGAAGATATGGCGAACTTGATTGCAAATGGCTTGAATGCAGCGTTGCATGGATCAATTAATCAAGACAACACAGGGTACTATACTAGGTAAAAGCATGCTTTTAAACTGATAGTTCTACTCTCTCTATTAAAGTCATATTTATAGGAGACAAGCAATAGAGAGGGTGAAAAAATGAAAAGAAACCGATCAGGCGGAATAATCACAGTTGTCCACGGAGCTACCATTATAAAAGGGTTTTTGTCCGTTCTCGTCATGATGGTTTTGCTATTTTCAATAATTGGAGTCATGACTTCTTTGCGTCCTGAATATCGGCTATCCTCGGAGTCTGTGAATGCAATGACCGATCAAATTTCAGGGAAAATGTTGTATTCATTACTAGCAAATGAGAATCATTATTTTTTTTCAGCATTACCTGAAGGGAAGTCAAGTTCGAATATCACGCAGCAAATATTAAAACTATCAGCGAATATATCCTTAGATGATCCGCGTAGCCTTCTAGGTCGAGAGCTTCCAGGGTTTTCGATTTTTGATAGCGAGATTTTGGTAGCAGGTGAAGGGACGAATTATACGAATATGCCGTATGAATCCTCGCCACCGAATGATGTTCTAAATGATGAACGAGAAGCATCGATACAGAATTTAGATGGAATCGTTGAACCGGAAAAAGAGCCTGTAAAAACACCTGCAATGACGACAGATGGAAAAAAGGTCGTCTATATTTACCATTCTCATAATCGAGAATCGTTTTTACCATACTTAAAAGATGTTACTGCTCCGAATTTAGCCTATCATTCACAAATCAACATAACGAAGCTTGGTTTGAAACTGCTTCAGGATTTAGAAAGTAAAGGAATCGGTTCTTCTCTTGAAAAAGCAGATGTACAGGCTAACCTTAATAAAAAAGGGCTGAAATATACAAAGTCCTACCAGGAATCACGCTCGATTGCTGTAAGTGCGATGGATAATAATCGTGATTTAGATTATTTAATTGATATTCATCGTGATTCTAAAAGAAAAAAGAATACAACCATTACGATTAATGGGAAACAATACGCAAAAATTGCCTTTGTCATCGGTTCGAATAATCCGAATCCTGAGAAAAATATTGCGTTAGCTACAAAGCTTCATCATGCCATTGAGAAAAAGTATCCTGGATTATCAAGGGGAGTTTTGAAACAAGGTGGCAAAGGGAACAATGGTGTCTACAATCAAGATCTCTCTGGGAATGCGATGTTACTTGAAGTGGGTGGTGTTGACAATACATTTGAAGAAATGTATTTAACCATTGATGCATTTGCCAATGTTTTTAGTGAATTTTACTGGGATGCGAAGGAAGTTAATGTACCGGTTACGGAGAAAAAGTAATAGGAAGGAGTGCCATTTGTGCTTCGATTTTCTTTTAAATGTTTCTTAATTGTCTTAGTTTTGTTCTTCGGAGTGTTGCTCGGGATGCAACAAGCGAATACGGGAATGAAAAAAATGAAAGGCTATAATGACCCTTCTTTCTATAATGCTTTTACGGTTACAGAGTCAGATGAAGGAGACATTCATGCGTCCATTCTTGGAGAAACAGTTACAAGTCATGATTTAGCTAAGAAAAAAGAAAAGCTTGAAGAAATGAAAGCCTATAATTTTTTCTCATCAGTAGGGAAGGGGATGAGTGAGGCTGTTTCTAGTGTTTTTAAAAAAGCGTTTCAATTCATCTCGGATCTCTAGATAAATTGTATAGGGCCTCGCACTTTAAATTCAGTATGCTTTAAAGTGCGAGGTCTCTTTGTGTCGTACAAAACCTAGAAATCGCGCCAGAACTACATTGAATCACTCCAGAATGAAGAGCAATCCCGCCAAAATCCTGTGTAATCAACCCAGAGCGGAATATAGTGTAACAAGATCCCAAATCCGCGCCTTCCGCTTTTCCAACAGTCCAGCTCCAGCGCCTAGCCCCTCGAGGTCATAAGCCAAGTAAGTGAGATGGAGAGAAACCCGCTCTCCATCTCACTTACTCGCCTTATGCTTGTCCGGGCTGACCAAGGCGCTTCCGCTTTTCCTTGAACATTGCTTTTTCTCTTGTTATAATGTAAAACAGTGTATTTGTGTCGAGAAGTAGGAGTGAACGTGATGAATAGAGAAGAAAAATTAAAAAGACAATCCAAAATTAGAAATTTTTCCATCATTGCTCATATAGACCATGGGAAATCGACGTTGGCAGATCGTATTTTGGAAAAGACGAATGCCTTGCAGCAACGTGAAATGAAGAGTCAGCTGCTCGATTCGATGGATTTAGAGCGTGAGCGTGGAATTACGATTAAATTGAACGCCGTACAATTAAAGTATAATGCGAAGGATGGAGAAGAGTATATTTTCCATTTAATTGATACACCGGGGCACGTCGATTTTACATACGAAGTTTCCCGAAGCTTAGCAGCCTGTGAAGGTGCTGTGCTTGTAGTCGATGCCGCGCAAGGAATAGAAGCACAGACCCTTGCTAACGTGTATTTGGCATTAGACAATAATCTCGAAATTATTCCTGTTATTAATAAAATTGACCTACCAAGTGCTGATCCTGAACGGGTTAGAAATGAAATTGAAGAAGTCATTGGCCTGGATGCATCAGATGCGGTTCTTGCTTCTGCAAAAGCTGGTATTGGGATTGAGGATATTTTAGAGCAGGTTGTTGAACTAGTTCCAGCACCACAAGGAGATCCAGATGCACCGCTTAAAGCGCTGATCTTTGACTCCATCTATGATGCCTACCGCGGCGTTGTTGCTTATATCCGTGTGATTGACGGTTCAGTAAAAGTCGGCGATCGAGTAAAAATGATGGCGACGGGCAAGGAATTTGATGTAACAGAAGTTGGCGTCTTTTCACCGAAATCTCAACTTGTTGATGAACTTAATATTGGAGATGTAGGCTTTTTATCAGCTGCCATTAAACATGTAGGAGATACACGTGTTGGGGATACGATTACGAATGCTAAGAATGGGGCAACTGAAGCGCTTGCTGGTTACCGTAAACTGAATCCAATGGTGTATTGTGGTCTGTATCCAATTGATTCAGCGAAATTTAACGACTTGCGTGATGCTCTCGAAAAGCTTGAATTGAATGACTCAGCTTTGCAATTCGAACCTGAGTCGTCTCAAGCCCTCGGATTTGGTTTCCGTTGTGGATTTTTAGGATTGCTTCACATGGAAATTATTCAAGAGCGTATTGAACGTGAATTTAAAATCGATTTAATTACGACTGCGCCAAGTGTTATCTACGATGTCGTTATGACAGACGGTACGCAACTGAAAATCGATAACCCTGCTAATATGCCGGAGGGACAAAAAATCGAACATGTTGAAGAGCCTTATGTAAAAGCGACAATGATGGCACCAACTGAATTTGTCGGCGCCATTATGGAGCTTTGTCAAAACAAACGCGGGAATTTCATCGACATGCAATATTTAGACGAAACACGCGTCAGCATCAATTATGAGATTCCACTTTCTGAAATTGTTTATGATTTCTTTGATCAATTGAAATCAAATACAAGAGGCTATGCTTCATTTGATTATGAATTAATCGGATATAAGCCATCTAAGCTAGTGAAGATGGATATTCTACTAAATGCAGAGACAGTGGATGCATTAAGCTTCATCGTTCACAATGATTTTGCTTATGAACGTGGGAAAGTCATTGTTGAAAAATTAAAGAAGCTAATCCCTAGACAGCAATTTGAAGTGCCGATACAAGCGGCGATCGGTCAGAAAATTGTCGCTCGTTCTACGATTAGTGCGATGCGGAAAAACGTTCTGGCAAAATGTTATGGCGGTGACATTTCCCGTAAACGTAAACTTCTTGATAAGCAAAAAGAAGGTAAAAAACGGATGAAGCAAGTCGGATCTGTTGAAGTACCTCAAGAAGCATTTATGGCTGTACTAAAAATGGATGACACAACGCCAAAAAAATAAAGTGAGTTTCAAAAAGAGGGTAGGCCATGGTAATTTCGGTGTCTAGCCTCTTTTTGATTTTTTACGCAAACAAGGATTACTAACAAAAGGTTGTGAACTATATGATAAAAAGCGCTTATATCCATATCCCGTTTTGTGAGCATATTTGCCACTATTGTGATTTCAATAAAGTATTTTTAAAAGGACAGCCGGTCGATGAATATTTAGTCATGATGAAAAAAGAAATGCAATTACAGGTGAATAAATATCCAACTGCTGGGCTTGATACCGTTTTTGTTGGTGGTGGAACCCCGACATCATTAGACGAAAAACAGCTCGCGTTCCTTTGTGATTCAATTTCTGAGTGGATGCCGATGAATGAAGGGGCAGAATATTCCTTTGAAGCAAACCCTGGTGATCTTTCCCGTGAAAAATTGGCCATCATGTTTCAATCCGGGGTAAATCGGCTTAGTTTTGGGGTACAAAGCTTTAATGATGATTTATTAAAAAGAATTGGTCGAACACACCGAGCAAAAGAAGTGTATGAAACGATTGAAAAAGCGCAGTCGGTCGGCTTTACGAATATAAGTATTGACTTAATTTATGGACTTCCTGGTCAGACGATGGAAGATTTTCTAGAAACGCTTGATGCAGCGCTTGCACTTGATTTGCCGCATTACTCTAGTTATTCGCTGATTGTCGAGCCAAAAACAGTTTTTTATAATTTAATGCAAAAGGGAAAACTAAACTTGCCACCTCAGGATCTAGAAGCGCGCATGTATGAGCAGCTCATGGAAACGATGGATAAGCATGGTCTCAATCAATATGAAATCAGCAATTTTGCAAAACCAGGCTATGAAAGTCGTCATAACCTAACCTATTGGAATAATGATGAGTATTATGGCATCGGCGCTGGGGCTCATGGCTATACGGCGGGTAGACGAATCGCTAATCATGGGCCAGTGAAGAAATATATGACACCACTTGTAGATAACGAGCTCCCTGTCCTAGAAAATCATCTTGTCCCTATTCATGAACAAATGGAAGAGGAAATGTTTTTGGGGTTAAGAAAAACAGCAGGTGTTTCTTACGCGAAATTTGCCGATAAATTTCGGGTGGAAATGACAGATGTTTTTGCAAAACCACTCGAAAAACATGTTGGAAAAGGCTTGCTAGAAGAGAAGGATGGGTTTGTGCGATTAACTAAACAAGGCAAACTACTAGGCAATGAAGTATTCCAGGAATTCCTTGGTTTAGAATAAAGATGGGCAATCTCTAAAAAAAATGAAGAAAGTTCTAGGTCTAAACCGTTGACATCACTACCGGCATTTGATAATTTATTAGTATATTAGCACTCACGAGGACAGAGTGCTAACAGGGGGGATCATAGATGATAACGGATCGTCAATTATTAATCCTTCAAGCCCTTATTGATGATTTTATTCGAAATGCCCAACCAATTGGATCGCGGAGTTTGTCGAAAAAAGAAGGAATTGCTTTTAGTTCTGCGACAATCCGGAATGAGATGTCGGATTTAGAAGAATTTGGTTTTTTGGAAAAAACACATACCTCATCAGGGAGAATTCCTTCTGAAAAAGGGTATAGATATTATGTCGACCATTTGTTGGCGCCGCAAAGCTTAAAAACAGATGATCGCCGTATTATTCGCTCGATTTTTGCAGATCGGATTTATGAACTTGAGAAAATTGTTCAAAAATCCGCCAAAATACTCTCAGAGCTAACGAACTACACATCGATCGTTTTAGGTCCAAAAGTCAAAGATAACAAGCTGAAGAAGATTCAAATTATCTCTTTAAGTAAGGAAACGGCGATTGCAATTATTATTACCGACACTGGACATGTTGAGAATAAGGTCATTTCACTTCCGCCATCTTTTGATATGAATGAAATTGAGAAGATGGCAAATATTTTAAATGATCGTCTGGTCGGGGTCCCTCTTGCTGAGCTACGTGATAAGATTTATAAAGAAGTAGCTGTATTGCTTAGTCAGCATATCCATAATTATGGTACGTTAGTGACTTCTCTTGCAGAAACACTGGATATCGCGAAGCCTCCAAAATTATTTTTTGGTGGCAAAACGAATATGTTGAAACAGCCTGAGTTTCATGATATTGATAAAGTATCTTCACTGCTTTCATTGATTGAACAGGAACAAGGCCTTTATGAGATAATGAAACAAAATCCAGCTGGTATTCACGTGAAAATCGGTAGAGAGAATAACAATGTTTTGCTTGAAGATTGCAGTTTGATTACCGCTACATATTCGGTCGGGCAACAACAAGTAGGAACGATTGCGATTCTTGGACCGACAAGAATGGAATACTCCCGTGTTATTAGTTTGCTGGAATTCTTCTCAAAAGATATGACAGCCCTTTTAACAAAGCTGTATCAAAATTATTAGTAAAGGCAATATTGGGGGATGTGCAGGATATTCTGTTCTGCCGTTCTCTAGTATGTCTTACATATATAAAGCACCCATTTTTAGGAGGTGAGATTGTGACAGAAGAGAGAAATAATGAACAACCAGTAAACGAAGAAACTGTTGAAGCTATTTTTGCTGAGGAAGATGTTCAAGTTGAGCAGGCAAATGAAGAAGAAGCTGTTGCTCCTATGGATGAACTTCAAACGGCTACTGCCAAGATTGAAGAATTAGAAGCAAAGATAGAAGAAATGGATAATAAATATTTACGTTTACAAGCTGATTTTGATAACTCGAGACGACGTGCCAAGCTTGATATGGAAGCGGCATTGAAATATAGAGCGCAAAGCCTTGCTGGCGATTTAATTCAGTCTTTAGATAATTTTGAAAGAGCGATGAAAATCGAAAGCGATCATGAAGAAACGAAATCGATGCTTGCCGGAATGGATATGATCTACAAAGGAATCGTAGAAGCGTTGAAAAAAGAAGGCATCGAAGCGATTGAATCTGTAGGAAAAGAATTTGATCCACATATGCATCAAGCTGTTATGCAAGTACAAGACGATAACGTTGATTCTAATATCATTGTGGAGGAATTCCAAAAAGGTTATAAATTGAAGGACAGAGTGATCCGTCCGTCGATGGTCAAAGTAAGTGAATAAACTACATAAATAGCAGGAGGTAAGTGACTATGAGCAAGATTATTGGTATTGACTTAGGTACAACGAACTCATGTGTATCTGTACTTGAAGGTGGGGAACCAAAGGTAATTCCGAACCCAGAAGGCAATCGTACAACACCATCCGTTGTTGCTTTCAAAAATGGTGAAAGACAAGTAGGGGAAGTAGCAAAACGTCAAGCAATCACAAACCCTAACACAATTATCTCTGTTAAACGTCATATGGGAACAAATCATAAAGAAACGATTGAAGGGAAAGATTACTCACCTCAAGAAGTTTCGGCGATTATTCTTCAATACTTGAAATCATATGCGGAAGAATATCTTGGCGAAGAAGTAACGAAAGCAGTTATCACAGTTCCAGCATACTTTAATGATGCAGAGCGTCAAGCGACAAAAGACGCTGGTCAAATCGCTGGTCTTGAAGTAGAGCGTATTATCAACGAACCAACTGCTGCAGCATTAGCTTATGGTTTGGATAAAACAGATCAAGATCAAACCATTCTCGTTTTTGACCTTGGCGGCGGTACATTTGACGTATCTGTTATGGAATTGGGAGACGGCGTTTTTGAAGTGAAATCAACGGCTGGAGATAACAAACTTGGTGGAGATGATTTCGACCAAATGGTTATTGACTATTTAGTAGCTGAATTTAAAAAAGAAAACGGCATTGACCTAGCTAAAGATAAAATGGCGGTACAACGCTTGAAAGATGCTGCTGAAAAAGCGAAAAAAGATCTTTCTGGTGTTACATCTACTCAAGTATCATTACCATTTATTACAGCTGGAGAAGCAGGTCCACTTCATTTAGATGTTACATTAACAAGAGCGAAATTTGATGAAATCACAGCTGGACTTGTAGAACGTACAATGGGACCAACTCGTCAAGCGTTGAAAGATTCAGGACTTTCTGCATCTGAAATCGATAAAGTGATTCTTGTTGGTGGTTCAACACGTATTCCTGCTGTTGTTGAAGCGATCAAAAAAGAATTAGGTCAAGAACCTTCAAAAGGCGTAAACCCTGATGAAGTAGTAGCAATGGGTGCTGCAATTCAAGGTGGCGTTTTAACTGGAGATGTGAAAGATGTTGTACTTCTTGATGTAACTCCACTTTCACTTGGTATCGAAACAATGGGCGGAGTATTTACGAAATTGATTGATCGTAATACAACGATTCCTACAAGTAAATCTCAAGTATTCTCAACGGCTGCTGATAATCAAACAGCTGTAGATATCCATGTTCTTCAAGGTGAACGTCCGATGTCTGCTGATAATAAAACGCTTGGTCGTTTCCAATTAAGCGATATCCCACCAGCACCACGTGGAATTCCACAAGTTGAAGTAACATTCGATATCGACAAAAACGGGATTGTAAACGTACGTGCGAAAGACCTTGGCACAAACAAAGAACAAGCAATCACAATCAAATCATCTTCAGGTCTATCTGATGAAGAAATCGACCGCATGGTACGTGAAGCGGAAGAAAACGCTGATGCTGATAAACAACGTAAAGAAGAAGTTGAACTTCGCAACGAAGCCGATCAACTTGTTTTCCAAACGGAAAAAACGTTGAAAGACCTTGAAGGTAAAGTCGATGAAGCGGAAGTTGCGAAAGCAAACGAAGCGAAAGACGAACTTAAAGCTGCGATTGAGAAAAACGAATTAGAAGAAATTCGTACGAAAAAAGACGCGCTTAATGAAATCGTTCAAGCTTTATCAATGAAGCTTTACGAAGAGGCAGCAAAAGCACAACAAGCTGCTCAAGGTGCAGAAGGCGAAGCACAACCATCAAATGATGATGTAGTAGACGCTGAATTCACAGAAGTAGACGACGATAAAAAATAATACAATGAGATATGGCAATTGATTAGCGAAGAGCCAACTCTCTGAAAAAAAGTCAAAGTCAGGTTATCTTGGCTTTGGCTTTTTTGAGATAAGAAATGGTTGGTGGACTTTAGTCAAAGTTCCATAAATAGGCGCTTACGTTTTTCTTATTGTCTAACTACAGCGCCTAGCTCGCTTTAGAAAAAGTTGATTGCCACAAGATGGCGAAGAGCATGCCATCATGCGTCAATCCTCATTTTCTTCGCGAGCTGTCCAAGGCGCTTGCGTTTTTCTTATTGCACTATATCTTCGATGGATGTTAGAATAATCTTTATGTGAAAAGGATCGGGAGTGAGAAAGAGTATGAGTAAAAGAGATTATTATGAGGTGCTTGGGGTTTCCAAAGGAGCATCTAAAGATGAAGTGAAAAAGGCGTATCGTAAGCTTTCTAAACAATATCATCCAGATATTAATAAAGCGGAAGATGCAAATGATAAATTTAAAGAGATTACAGAAGCATATGAAGTGTTAAGTGATGAACAGAAGAAAGCACATTATGACCAATTTGGGCATACGGATCCGAATCAAGGGTTTGGTGGCCAGGACTTTGGCGGCTTTGGTGGTTTTGAAGACATCTTCAGTACATTCTTTGGTGGAGGCGGCGGAAGAAGAAGAGATCCGAACGCACCAAGACAGGGATCTGATTTACAATATACGATGACACTCTCTTTTGAAGAAGCGGTATTTGGCAAAGAGACGATAATCGAGATTCCTCGCGAAGAAACCTGTGATACATGTTCTGGTTCAGGCGCTAAACCAGGAACAAAGGTAAATACATGTTCACATTGTCATGGTACAGGTCAATTAAATGTCGAGCAGAATACAGCGTTTGGTCGTATGGTCAATCGTCGTACTTGTCATCATTGTCAAGGAACAGGGAAAATTATTCCTGAAAAATGTTCAACATGTAGTGGTGCTGGAAAGGTTCAAAAACGTAAAAAGATTGAAGTCAAGGTTCCAGCTGGAATTGATGATGGTCAGCAGCTACGTGTTACAGGGCAAGGTGAACCAGGATTCAATGGCGGTCCTGCTGGGGACTTGTATGTAGTGTTCCGAGTACGTGAACATGAGTTTTTTGAGCGTGAAGGCGATGATATTTATTGTGAAATGCCGATTACATTTGCTCAAGCAGCACTAGGAGATGAAATCGAAGTACCTACTGTTCATGGAAAAGTGAAGCTGAAAGTTCCTGCAGGCACACAAACAGGTACCCGTTTCCGTCTAAAAGGAAAAGGTGTTCAAAATGTCCGTGGCTATGGTCAAGGTGATCAGCATGTTGTCATTTTACTCATTACACCAAGAAAGCTTACTGAAAAACAAAAGCAATTACTTCGTGAATTCTCTGATATTAGTGGACAAAATGCCCCGGATGAACAGGAAGATGGTTTTTTTGCTAAAGTAAAACGCGCATTTAAAGGTGACTAATTGATTAGGGGAGTTGGTAGAAATGAAATGGTCTGAAATTGCAATCCATACAACAAATGAAGCGGTCGAACCTGTTTCCAATATTCTGCATGAGGCGGGTGCGAGTGGAGTTGTTATTGAAGATCCTTTGGAACTGTTAAAAGAACGAGAAAATGTCTTTGGAGAAATCTACCAGCTTAACCCAGCCGATTATCCCGAAGAAGGCGTTATCGTTAAAGCATATATACCTGTGAATAGTTTCTTAGGTGAGACAGTAGACGCGATTAAGGAATCCATTAATAATCTGTTAGTGTTTGATATTGATCTAGGCTTAAATGCGATATCGATTAGTGAAGTGAATGAAGAAGAATGGGCGACAGCTTGGAAGAAATATTATCATCCTGTTAAAATTTCTGAACGTTTTACCATTGTACCAACTTGGGAAGACTATACACCAGTGAACAGTGATGAGCTGATTATTGAATTAGATCCGGGAATGGCCTTTGGAACGGGAACCCATCCAACGACAGTTATGTGTATTCAAGCATTAGAGCGTACAGTAAAGCCTGGCGATGTCGTGGTGGATGTTGGTACGGGTTCAGGCGTTCTAAGTATTGCTGCAGCATTACTTGACGCGAAAAACGTTCATGGTCTTGATTTAGATGAGGTCGCAGTCCGTTCAGCGATTATCAATGTGAAACTTAATAAAGTTCAAGAACGAGTCAATGTTTCGCAAGGGAATTTACTGGATGGTATCAAAGAACAAACAGATGTGGTCGTGGCGAATATTTTAGCTGAAGTGATTCTTCGCTTTACCGATGATGTGGCAAAAGTGGTGAAACCAGGTGGCTATTTTATTTCATCAGGAATTATTCAACCGAAAAAACAAGAAGTAAAAGATGCGATAATTGCGGCTGGATTCACAATTGAAGAGACGCTTTTAATGGAAGATTGGGTTGCGTTTATCGCCAAAAGAAACCAATGAAGTGTTGCATACTAGAGAAATCATTAAGGTGGCAAAGCAGTTGCCACCTGTTTTGTATGAAGGACATGGAGATTCGGACTTATTAATTTAGACAATCTACTTACAGATATCCTTCCATTATTAAGAAAGTACTTCAAAATCCGGCACTGCACTGCCACCATTGTGATTAGGCGAGTATAGCGTGCTACATGATTTATCATTATGGTAAATGGTGGCGTATTAATGCCATATTTGTTTTGTATGAAAGTAGGTGTTTGTTTGCAACGATATTTCTTAGAATTAGATGCGTTTGTAGATGAAAAGATTCAAATCACTGGAGCGGATTTTCATCATATTACAAGGGTAATGAGAATGGGGACTACAGACCAGTTGATTGCTGTTAAACCGGATGGACAAGCGGCATTGGCTGAGATCGCAGATGTGACGAGTGAAGCTATACAAGCTACTGTTATTGAATGGTTGAAGGAAGATAAAGAACTACCGATTAAACTTGCAATTGCGAGCGGTCTGCCTAAAGGGGATAAATTGGAAGTAATCGTGCAAAAAGGAACGGAAATGGGAGCGCATGAGTTTATCCCTTTCATTGCGGCTCGTTCGGTGGTAAAATGGGACGAAAAAAAGGCGGGGAAAAAGATCGAACGCCTGCAGAAAATAGCCAAAGAAGCGGCTGAACAGTCACATCGCACCGTACTTCCTCATGTGACAGAACCATTGAATTTAGCGGGTCTTATCAATCATGCTAGTGAGTATGATGTAAAAATGGTCGCATTTGAAGAATCGGCAAAACAAGGAGAGAAGGGTGCTCTTGTTTCTGCTTTACAAGAAATGAAACCTGGTCAATCCCTACTTTTTGTATTTGGTCCAGAAGGTGGTTTATCAGAGGGAGAAATCGCAAAACTGACCGAAGCGGGATTTACCCTATGTGGACTTGGACCAAGAATATTACGAACTGAAACAGCACCACTCTATACATTGGCCGCTGTTTCTTATCAATTAGAATTATTGAGGTGAAGAAGATGGCAACTGTCGCTTTTCATACATTAGGATGTAAAGTAAACCATTATGAAACGGAAGCCATTTGGCAATTATTTAAAAACGATGGCTATGAACGTGTTGAATATGAAACAAATGCGGATGTATATGTGATCAATACATGTACAGTGACAAATACGGGAGATAAAAAAAGTCGCCAAGTTATTCGTCGGGCGATTCGTAAAAATCCAGATGCTGTTATAGCAGTAACAGGCTGTTATGCACAAACGTCGCCAGCTGAAATTATGGCCATTCCTGGTGTTGATATTGTAGTAGGTACTCAAGATCGGACGAAGATGCTTGGGTATATCGAGCAATATAAGCAAGAACGTCAACCGATTAATGGCGTTGGAAACATTATGAAATCACGCGTGTACGAAGAATTGGATGTGCCTGCATTTACCGATCGCACGCGAGCTTCCTTGAAGATTCAAGAAGGTTGTAATAACTTCTGCACTTTCTGTATTATTCCTTGGGCTCGTGGCTTAATGCGTTCTCGTGACCCGAAAGAAGTGCTCAATCAAGCACAGCAACTTGTTGACGCTGGTTACAAAGAGATCGTTTTGACTGGTATTCATACAGGTGGCTATGGGGAAGATATGAAAGATTATAATTTAGCGAGATTGCTCAGAGATTTAGAAACGCAAATCGTTGGATTAAAACGAATTAGAATATCTTCGATTGAGGCAAGTCAAATTACAGATGAAGTGATTGAAGTGTTGGCGAATTCCAATAAAGTCGTACGTCACCTACACATTCCGATTCAGTCTGGATCTGATACAGTTCTTAAGCGAATGAGAAGAAAATATTCGATGGAATTTTATGCAGACCGTTTAGTGAAACTTCGTCAAGCTTTACCAGGTCTTGCCGTTACTTCCGATGTAATTGTTGGCTTCCCTGGTGAAACGGAAGAAGAGTTCATGGAAACATATAATTTTATTAAAGACCATAAATTCTCTGAATTGCACGTTTTCCCCTACTCTAAACGTACAGGTACTCCGGCTGCGAGAATGACAGATCAAGTGGATGAAGAAGTAAAGAATGAACGTGTACATCGCTTAATCTCGCTTTCTGAGCAACTTTCAAAAGAATATGCCTCTCTTTTTGAAGGGGAAGTGCTAGAAGTTATTCCAGAAGAGCTTTACAAAGAGAATCCCAAAAGCGGCTTATATGTAGGCTATACAGATAACTATTTAAAAGTCGTCTTCCAAGCTACCGAAGAAATGGTTGGCGAAATTGTGAAAGTGAAAATTACAAAATCGGGTTACCCTTATAATGAAGGGCAGTTTGTGACAGTTTTGAAAGATTCTGAAGTAACAGCCGGAATTGTAGGTTAACCAATAGGCAGAGGGCGTCTCTAAGGGTCTGACCTTGCACTCTAAATCAGTATCTAGTGTTTCGTACACTTATCATATACTGAATTTAGTTGTTGCGGGGTCTGACCCTTCTTTGTTTTTTATAAATTCCCAGGTTCTTGCACACAATAATAACTAAGAGTCCAAACATGTAAATTTAATATTCGTCATATTCGACTAAACATGATATGATGAAGAGGTACGTACAACTAATATACTTAGTTTAGAAGGAGATATCATTATGTCAAAAAATGTAGCTAACCTTATTGATCATACGTTATTAAAAGCAGATGCAACAAAGGCACAAATTAAACAATTATGTGAGGAAGCAAGAGAGCATCACTTCGCATCCGTTTGCGTAAACCCTACTTGGGTTACTTATGCGAGTGAATTGCTTGCAGGATCTGATGTAGTCGTTTGTACAGTGATTGGCTTCCCGTTAGGAGCAAACACTCCTGAAACGAAAGCGTTTGAAACGAAGAATGCCATTGAAAATGGTGCAAACGAAGTCGATATGGTGATCAATATCGGCGCCTTAAAAGATCAAGATGATGAATTAGTAGAACGAGATATCCGTGCGGTTATTGAAAGTTCAAAAGGGAAAGCATTATCCAAAGTCATTATCGAAACGTCTTTACTAACAGAGGAAGAAAAAATCCGTGCATGTGAGCTTGCTGTAAAAGCAGGTGCTGATTACGTGAAAACGTCAACGGGCTTCTCAACAGGTGGGGCAACTCCTGAAGACATCGCCCTTATGAGAAAAACAGTAGGTCCTTCTATCGGTGTTAAAGCTTCAGGTGGTGTCCGTAATACAGAAGATGCAACGAAAGTAATCGAAGCCGGAGCAACTAGAATTGGTGCAAGTGCAGGAATTGCGATTGTGAATGGTTTAACGGCTGATTCTGATTATTAATTTTTAAAAAAGGCTTTGTTTCAAAAACCCCCCTCGGTTTTTGAAGCAAGGCCTTATGTTTTTTTTCTAGTATGAATTCTTAAAACAATGTTTGCAAATTGTTTAGAGAAAGGCAATACAGCGAGTGATGTGATGACATTAAATAAAACGCTCGCATGGGCAAGTTGCATATCCTTTGAAGAAGTTAATGCTTGTGCAAATGTTTCTAAATAATGAATCAATGGAATAAATATCAGTACCCCTAGCAAATTCAACCAAATATGCGCGTACGCAGTAAGTGATGCCTCCTTTCCAGATCCGATACTTGCCATCCAACCGGTAATGCATGTCCCAACATTTGAACCGAGCATAATCGCGATCGCGGTTGCTAAAGCCATATCTCCTCCTGCCAAAAAACTCATCGTAATTCCAATGGCCGCTGAGCTTGAGTGAATGATAGCTGTAATGATCACGCCTGTTAAGATTGCAATGAATAGGTGACTGTCCATTTCTGCAAGCAAATGCTTCGTAAATGGATAGTTGGCTAATGAGGAGGATAGAAATTTAAATCCGCTCATCGCTGCAAAAATGGAGCTAATCCCAATCAAAGCAGTCCCAAGGCTCCTCGCGAGCGTTGATGGAAGCAGCCACAATACCGCACCACTGATAACGCCGGGAATAATATATGAGTTAAGTGAAAAGGTCATGAACTCTGCGGTGAAGGTGGATCCAATATTTGTGCCAAGAATAATGCCAATAGTTTGAGGGAAGGCAATGCTTCCTGACGAAACGAGTCCGACCGTCATGACCATGACGGCTGAACTACTCTGGAGGACTCCTGTAAAGAGCACGCCCGCTAAAAATCCCTTCCATGAACGATTTGTTATTTTTTCAAGTATCGATTTTAATTTTATCCCAGACAAATTAAATAAGCCGACCCGTAAAACAAACATTCCAGTAAGAAAAATGACAATAAACAATACGAACAAGGCTAAATCCCTCAAGTAACTCACCTCTGCTAAAGTGTATGGACTAGTTGCGTGGGACATGCTTGTTTAGAACGATATGAATAAAAAATAATTTTTCACAAAAAAAGTTTAGATATATCGCAGTAAACGACAAATAGTTTTAATTAACCAGTTGACCTGATTAGATGCATATATTATAATGGTTTAGTACATGTATAACATGTTGACAACTTGAGTTTGTGTGTTGTTTTCGGAGGGAGGGAAAGAGATGTCTAAAACCGTCGTTCGTAAAAACGAATCGCTTGAAGATGCTCTTCGTCGTTTCAAACGTACTGTATCTAAAGCAGGATCGCTTCAGGAAGCTAGGAAGCGTGAATTTTATGAAAAGCCAAGTGTAAAACGTAAGAAAAAGTCTGAAGCTGCAAGAAAACGTAAATTCTAAGAGAGGGTGGAAAGATGAGTCTTCTCGAGCGTTTAAATAATGATATGAAACAAGCGATGAAGAACAAAGAAAAGGACAAACTATCTGTTATTCGTATGCTTAAATCTTCTCTTCAAAACGAAGAATTGAAAAAGCGTGAAGAATTAACAGATGATGAAGAATTGACAGTGCTCTCTCGCGAATTAAAACAACGCAAAGACTCCCTCCAAGAGTTTGAAAATGCAGGTCGTATCGATCTCGTGGATAAAGTCCGTACCGAAATAGATTACGTTGAGGCATATATGCCGGAGCAACTTTCAGAAGAAGAGATTTCCGAAATTGTAAAAAATACAATCGAAGAAGTCAAAGCATCATCTAAAACAGATATGGGCCGAGTAATGGGAGCGCTAATGCCTAAAGTAAAAGGCAAAGCAGATGGTTCTCTTGTAAATAAGTTAGTGCAACAACATCTATCTTAAACTCAAACACCCAAAGCCATAGGCATTATGTCTATGGCTTTTTGTTTGTGTATAGATATAGAAGGCTTTCTGCTTCCTAACCTATTGCAAAACCCTCACACGTTCTTTAGCCCGCATTAGCGGGCAGTAAACCCCCCGCTGATTGAAGTTTCACTATATGTTTATGGACATTCACATCAGTTTGTAAGGGATTTTCCTTGCTGATTGTAGCTTCATAGGCGATACTCAAAATAGCTGTAAAGATTCTGAAACCTTTAGGCAATACATACGTAATAAAGAGGGGAAGCAAAAAATAGGGAAAGGAGGAACCTCCTTTGAGAATTTGGCGTTCCGTGATCATTGGTTTCTTATTCTTATTGGTGACAAGTTTGTTGATCATTCAGCCTAATCAAGCAAAAGCTGAAGGTGGAATTGTTTATCTCGTACCGATTGAAAATACGGTGGAAGATGGATTGTATGCTTTTATTGACCGTGCATTGACAACGGCCGAGGAGAATGGGGCAGAAGTCGTCATTTTCGAAGTGGATACACCTGGGGGAGCAGTTAATTCAGCGACAAAGATTGCGAAACGTATGCAAAATACGTCAGTTGCGACAGTGGCCTATGTGAATAACCGAGCACTATCAGCAGGCGCTTATATATCGCTCAATACAGATAAAATCTATATGGCTCCTAATGCAACGATGGGATCAGCGGCTGTTATCGATACAGCAGGGAATGCAGCGGGGCTTAAGGCTCAATCAGCTTGGAGTGCCGCAATGAAAACAGCGGCTGAGCAAAATGGCCGAGATCCTATCTATGCACAAGCAATGGCTGATGCGGACATTAATTTGCCTGAATATGATGCGGGAAAAGGCAAATTATTAACGTTCACAGCTGAGCAAGCAAGGAAAGCAGGCTATAGTGAAGGAACTGTGCGTGCAAAAAGTGAATTATACAGCATTCTTGGTGTAGAAGATGCTGACATACGGTCAATTGATGAAAGCATCGCCGAAAAAATCGCTCGCTTTCTGACAAATCCATTTATTATTCCGGTGCTGTTAATCATCGCTGGAGTTGGGATTGTGATGGAGTTATTTACTCCAGGCTTTGGCTTCCCGGGTACTACTGGACTCATTGCCTTATTGCTCTACTTTTATGGCCATTTCGTAGCAGGCTTGGCGGGTTATGAAGTTTTAGTCTTATTTATATTGGGTGTTTTGTTATGTATCCTCGAATTGTTTATACCGGGTGGGATTGTTGGTGCTCTTGGTATGGCGGCGATTATCGTCAGCTTGTTCTTGGCTTCTAACAATCCGGTCCAATTAGGGATTTCTCTACTGGTTGCAATAGCAGTATCTGTACTTGTGTTTATCCTACTTGTAAAGGTGTTTGGAAAAGAGATGAAATTTTTTAGAAAAATTGTATTGAAAGACTCAACGAGCTCGGAGCAAGGATATGTATCAAATGTGAGCAGGATTGAATTGGTTGGTATGGAAGGAATCACGCTAGTTGATTTGAGACCTTCAGGGACGGCTGAGATTGACGGGGAACGTTTGGACGTTGTATCTGAAGGAAGCTTTATTTCGAAAAACGCTAAGGTTAAAGTTGTAAAGGCAGAAGGTTCGCGAATTGTCGTTCGTGAAATCTAGATGAGCTTATTTTAATTTTGAAAGGATGAATGATTTGGACGCAAATATTATCTTTATTATTTTGGCTGCGATAGCAATTATTATCGTACTGTCGGTATTTTTTACATTTGTACCTGTTACACTTTGGATTTCAGCGTTAGCTGCTGGGGTAAGGGTCAGCATATTTACATTGATTGGAATGAGATTACGTCGAGTAATTCCAAGCCGAGTTGTCAATCCGCTTATTAAAGCACATAAAGCTGGAATAGGTGTAGGGACTAACCAATTGGAAAGTCATTACTTAGCTGGAGGGAATGTGGACCGTGTCGTGAATGCGTTAATCGCTGCTGAACGAGCGAACATCACTCTTCCTTTTGAAAGAGGTGCGGCGATTGACCTAGCTGGCCGTGATGTATTAGAAGCGGTTCAAATGAGTGTAAATCCTAAGGTTATTGAAACTCCTTATATTGCGGGTGTGGCAATCAACGGGATTGAAGTAAAAGCAAAAGCAAGAATTACCGTGCGTGCCAATATTGAACGCCTTGTCGGGGGCGCTGGTGAAGAAACAATCATCGCCCGTGTTGGTGAAGGGATTGTTGCAACAATTGGTAGCTCAAAAAGTCATACAGATGTACTTGAAAATCCTGATTTAATTTCTCGTACTGTTTTATCAAAAGGCTTAGATGCTGGTACTGCGTTTGAAATCCTCTCGATTGATATTATGGATGTGGATATCGGGAAAAACATTGGTGCGATTTTGCAAACGGATCAAGCGGAAGCAGATAAGAAAATCGCGCAAGCAAAAGCGGAAGAACGCCGTGCGATGGCTGTCGCTGAAGAGCAAGAAATGGTCGCTCGCGTACAGGAAATGAGAGCGAAGGTTGTGGAAGCAGAAGCTGAGGTTCCATTGGCAATGGCTGACGCCTTGAAATCAGGCAATCTTGGTGTCATGGATTACATGAACATCCGAAACATTGAAGCGGACACAGGCATGCGTGGCTCCATTGGAAAAATGTCTAACGCCCCAAAGGATCATGACAAGTAAGACATTAGGAAGGGAGGATTAATATGGAATCCCTCTTTGATTTAATCTTCGGCAACATCTGGATCATCGCCATTATTATTGGGATTGTGTCCAGTATGTTTAAAAAGAAGAAGGAACAGCAGAGTGAACCCAAGCGTACCGGGACACCTACTACGCCTATTAACCAGAAACCGGTGCGTGAACAAAGTCGACCTAGGCATGAGCCTACGAAAACGATTCGCCAATTTTATGAGGAAGCAAAGAAGGCGATGGAGCCCCCGGTTCCTGCTGCTCTTGAAATCGAACCCGAAGCAAAACCAGCAGCAGAAGTATGGGCGAAAGAGCAAGAACTGCGACAGCAGGCAGCTGAACGTACGCGTAAAATGCAACCTAAAAGCATTTCAGCTGTGGGGAACGAGATTTCTGATCATAACAGTCCAGTTTATCAAACCACCTTTGAAATCAATCAGCAAAAAGTACTAGATGGCATTATCATGGCTGAAGTTCTTGGCCTTCCAAGAGCCAAGAATAGACGACGTTCGGGTCGTCGAATGTAAGAATACATGAGCGTAAAATAATGGTGCTAGAACCCCCATTCATTTCATACATTGAGATGAAAGGGGGTTCTTTTTTATGGCACAAAAATGGGGGCAGCGATTTAGAAGACTTCTTGTTAAAACTATGGATCTGCCGCAAGATGTCATGATGGACCTGCCAAGAATCACAATGATTGGTCAATTACATATTTATATTGAAAATCATAGAGGCTTACTGAACTTTACAGATACAGAAGTCCGGCTTCTTTTAAAAAAT
The DNA here is from genome assembly GCF_053653995.1 of Peribacillus sp. JNUCC 23. The sequence goes on along the minus strand of NZ_CM132202.1, from coordinate 3,062,726 downwards.
GGGCAGCTACTCGTTAAAGGACGTTCATTTGTAATCAAAACGATTTTGCCCGAAGAAATCATGCTAGAAGGTAAAATCGATCAGGTTTCTTATATAAACGAGTAAGCTTGGGAGGAGAACCATGAAGAATCAATGGACAAACTTGTACACAGGGTTTGTAGAGGTCAAGGCGAGTGGGAAAGGAACGGAGCGGTTAATAAATGAACTGATTAGACAAGGGGTTTCCGTATGGGATATCAGGAGAACGGCTCCTGGTATTCTTGTCTTTTGTATGGATGTGCAGGAAATTTCGAATCTGCGGAAAGCCGTTCGGAAAAATGAGTGTAAAGTTACCTTTGTAAAAGGAAGTGGTGGTCCGTTCTTAATTAAAAGGCTAATCAAAAATAGCGGCTTCGTCATCGGCTTTTTGGCTTTTCTGATTACGATTTTCGTACTGTCTAATATGGTCTGGGGAATCAAAGTCCATGAAGCAAGCCCAGATACCGAGCATGCGATTCGAAAAGAATTAGATAAGATGGGGATAAAAAAAGGCAAGCTTCAATTCTTGTTGCTTGATGTGGATGAGATCCAAAAGCAGTTAGGAGATAAAATTGACGTATTAACGTGGGTAGGTGTAGATTTAAAAGGTACAACCTATCACTTCCAAGTTGTTGAAAAAGAGACACCTGAAGAAGTGAAAACATATTCTCCACAACATCTTGTCGCTAAGAAAAAAGCCGTTATCAAGAAAATGCTCGTTGAAAAAGGCAAGCCCATCGTTAATATCAATGATTATGTTACAAAAGGGCAGCTGCTTGTATCAGGTTTAATTGGTAAAGAGGATAAGCAGCAAATGGTACCGGCGATTGGCAAGATTATGGGCGAAACATGGTATAAGGCAACGGTTGAAGTACCTCTCAAAACGAATTTTTCTGTTTTTAATGGCGATGAATCAACTAGACACTCTATAGCCGTCGGTAGTCTGTCTATTCCATTTTGGGGATTTAAGAATCCGGATTATCCAGAATACGTAACAGAAACATCGTCCAAGCCTTTCTTTTTTTTACAATGGAAATTGCCGATTTCCTATAAAACGCAAACATTAAGAAGCAAAGAAGATTTAGTTCGGGAATATACGAAGAATGAAGCGGTGAAAGAAGCGAAAAAAATGGCAAAGGTGAGCTTAGAAAAAGAACTTCCAGAGGATGCGGAGATTATAGGTGAAAAAATTTTGCGTGAAAGCATCGGAAATGGTAAAGTTATACTATCAATACATTATCAGGTTATCGAAAACATTGCGATTGGGCAACCAATTATTCAAGGAGACTAGCGAATGTCAGAAGATATCAAAGCAATTAACGTAAGGCTTGAATCTCCCCATGAAGCGCAAGCGCTGCTTGGTAATGGGGATGTACATATTAAGATGCTTGAAGAAGAATTGCAGGTTTCTGTAATTACACGTGGAGAAGGCATTACGATTGCGGGCGAACTAGATCGTGCAGCTCTTTGTGAGGACATTCTACGATCTCTTCTTACCATAATTCGTAAAGGCATCAATATAAGTGGACGAGATGTGATTTATGCTCTTGAGCTTGCAAAAAAAGGAACACTGGAGTACTTTGCCGATTTATACGAAGAAGAAATTGGCAAAAATACGAAAGGTAAATCGATCCGTGTCAAAACGCTTGGACAGCGCCATTACATCCATTCAATTAAGAAGCATGATCTGGTGTTTGGTATTGGTCCAGCAGGTACTGGTAAAACATACTTAGCGGTTGTGATGGCTATCAATGCATTGAAAAACGGTCAGGTCAAGCGAATTGTTTTAACTCGTCCTGCTGTTGAAGCTGGAGAAAGCTTAGGTTTTCTTCCTGGTGACTTGAAGGAAAAGGTCGACCCTTACTTAAGACCGTTGTATGATGCTCTCCACGATATGCTTGGCATGGAACAGACGCAAAGAATGATGGAACGTGGTACGATCGAGATTGCCCCGCTTGCCTATATGAGGGGTAGAACCTTAGATGATGCATTTGTCATCCTTGATGAAGCCCAAAACACGACTCAAGCACAAATGAAAATGTTCTTAACCAGACTTGGCTTTGGGTCGAAAATGGTCATAACGGGGGACAGAACACAGATTGATCTTCCAAAAGGAATGAAGTCCGGTTTAATTGCAGTAGAAGGGATATTAAAGGAAGTGAAAGGTCTTTCCTTCATATATCTTGAGCAGAGTGACGTAGTCCGTCATCCGCTAGTTGCGAAAATTATCTCCGCCTATGATACGGTAGAAGATAAATAAAGATGTTACATAAGGGGTTAGAACTCGTACTTTATACACGATTTACAGTGTATAGGAGATATGAGGTCTGCCCCTTTTTCGTGATAAGTTTTATAAAAAGGAGTTTAAGGCTTGTTCAATAACCGATACTGGTAAAAAGGAAAAAAGATGAATTTTCTTCTGTAAACTATGAGAAGAGGGTGAAATGCTGATTGAAAACTGTTATGATTTTACATAATAGACGAATGCCAATTCTTATGTATACATAATATGATGCGAAACAAAATAGGAGGGGCGATTTTTGAGACTAGTTCAAGAATATGTGCGTAAATTAAGAGAACTATTGGGAAATAGATTTATCCGGGTTATACTGTTTGTGCTACTAGGTGTGTATAGCTGCTTTATTATGTTTTCAAATGTAAAACCAGAGAAAATTAATATCCAATTGTTTCAGCCTTCTGAGCAAACGATCCGAGCCACGAAAACCGTTGAAGATACGTATAAAACCGAACAGGATAAAGAAGAAGCAACAAAGCAAGTATCAGATGTGTACACGCTAAAAAAAGAATATGCCCAAAATAAAGTAGATTTAATTTCATCGATTTTCGATTCTGCTTTGGAAGTGAAGAAAGAAGCAGAAGAAACAATCAGAAAAGATGAAAATGGAAAAATTATTCCCGTTTCAGCAGAAGATCAATTATCCTTACTTAAGGAAAAATTAACAGAAGATGTAAGTCGGGAAATTGGTGATACTGTGCTGACATCTCTTGTCAATGCTGACGAAGATGAACTGAACATTACGAAGGACTTGACAATCACTGCTGTTAATAATGTCATGAGCGCAAAAATTGCCGCTAATGATGTTGAAAACGCGAAGAAAAGGGCAGAAGAAGAGCTGAGGTATGCTAGTATTAGTTCAGAGTTAAAGTCTGCTTCCGTTTCTTTGGCACGAAATGCAATCATCCAGAATTATTTCTTTGATCGAGAGAAGACTGATGATCAAAGGAGAAAAGCAGTAGAAACGGTTGAACCTGTAAAAATTTTGCAAGGACAAATCATTGTTGAAGAAGGACAACTTGTAGATCGTGAAGTCTATCGACAACTTGAACTAGCCGGTTTTCTTAATAATGAAAATACGATTTACCCGTTTGCTGGATTGGTTCTCTTTGTGTTCATTTCTTTAGCAGGGTTTTATTATTACTTTTATCATTCCAATGATCTTGAGATAAGCAAAACCAATCAAATGTTGATTTTTGCCCTCGTGTTTATTTTAAGTATCGGGATGATGAAAATATTCAGTTTGCTGGGCGATCTTAAATACGGCGAAATTGGGTATTTTTTTCCGGCTGCACTAGCGGCCATGTTATTAAAAATCTTGCTGAATGAGCGATTTGCTGCGGCGATTATGATTATTCTAGGTGCATTTGGCTCGATTATTTTTAATGCGGAGACACCTGGTAATCTTAACTATACAATTGGGTTATACATATTATTTAGTGGCATTGCCGCAATCATAATCATGTCTCGAAAAAACTTTCAAATGAAAATTTTACAGGCAGGGCTTGTATCGTCAGTGATTAATATTTTGCTCGTGTTTGCTATTACGTCTATTACGAATGGAAACTATACGAAGATGGAGTTTATGGTTTATTCGTTTGCGGCCATCGTATCTGCGTTAGGATCAGCTGTGTTAACAATTGGTTTACTACCATTCTTTGAAGCAGGATTTGGCATTTTATCGTCCATTAAATTACTTGAACTTGCTAATCCAAATCATCCTCTGATCCGGAAAATATTGACGGAAGCACCAGGTACCTATCATCATAGTGTGATGGTTGCAAATCTGGCAGAGTCGGCTTGTGAAGCGATTGGAGCGAATGGGTTGCTTGCGAGAGTAGGCTGTTATTATCATGATATTGGGAAAACGAAACGGCCGCATTTTTTCATAGAAAATCAAATGAATAGTGAGAACCCACATGACAGACTACCACCTGAAACGAGTAAGGATATCATTATTGCCCATGCTGTAGATGGAGCAGCCATGCTTAGGAAGCATAAGTTTCCACAGGGAATTGTTGATATCGCCGAACAGCATCATGGGACGACACTACTGAAATTTTTTTACCATAAGGTTTTGAAGGAAGATGAAACAACACTTGAGGAAAGCTATCGTTATCCAGGGCCAAAGCCGCAAACTAAAGAGGTTGCCATCATCGGCATTGCGGATAGTGTCGAGGCTGCAGTTAGATCGATGAATCATCCAACACAAGACAAAATAGAAGCGCTCGTTCGTGCGATCATTTCTGATCGTTTGAATGACAATCAATTTGATGAATGCGATATAACGATGCGTGAATTGCATGTAGTAAGAGAGGCGCTTTGTGAGTCCTTACACGGCATCTTTCACTCAAGAATAGAATATCCCGAAATGAATAAAACGGAACAGAAGGTGAATATATGACGATAGATATCGATTTTTTGGATGAGACAAATGAAGTGAGCAAAGCGGCCGTTGAACTTGTTGGGAAAGTGATTCAATTTGCTGCAAGTAAAGAAGGAATTGAAGTAGGCAGCGAATTATCTGTTACATTTGTAAGTAATGAACGGATTCGTGAAATCAACTTAGAATATCGCAATAAAGATTACGCTACAGACGTGATTTCCTTTGCACTTGAAGAAATGGGTGAAGATGAAATAGCAATCGTCGGTGATCATCTACCAAGAGTGCTAGGGGATATTATCATCTCGATTGAAAAAACAAAAGAGCAAGCTTTGGAGTATGGTCATTCTTTCGACAGGGAGCTTGGATTTCTTGCGTTGCATGGCTTTTTGCATTTGTTAGGCTATGATCATATGAACGAAGCCGATGAAAAGGAAATGTTCTCGCGTCAAACGGACATTCTAGAAGCATATGGGCTTAAAAGAGACTAAGCCAAAGTCGTCATTAGTTAAGAGCTTTGGTTACGCCTTTAGCGGCATCATTTCAGCAGTTAAATCAGAACGTAATATGAAGATTCATGTGGTTATTGCACTACTTGTGATCGGATTTGGTTTTTACTTTTCTCTGTCAGGAATCGAATGGCTCTTCATTATGCTTGCGATCTCTGGTACGATTACGCTAGAAATGGTGAACTCAAGCATTGAAAGGGCTGTGGATTTGGCTACAGATCAAATCCATCCCTTGGCAAAAGAAGCAAAAGATTTTGCAGCAGGCGCCGTTTTGATATATGCTATATTCTCTGTCATTATAGGAATCATCATTTTTTTGCCGAAAATAGTAGCTTGAAAACCGAGCTGATTTAGGGCAGTAAGAACCCCACCACAAGACTTAGAGGGATCGAAGCCTAGGTGGGGTAACTTGCCCGTAAAAGCCCGATTGGTGAACTAATCGGGTTCGTAGTTTCACTTTATGTAGCTGTTAACGAACTAAATGACCTCAATTCTGAAAGGAAGACAATAAATGAAAACATCTCAACTGATCTCTGAAGCAAAAATTGCGAGAGACAAAGCGTATACACCGTATTCCAAATTTAATGTCGGTGCGGCATTGCTGACAGCGGATGGCAAAGTGTACCATGGTTGTAATATTGAAAATGCTGCTTACTCCATGACTAACTGCGCCGAACGTACAGCTATTTTTAAAGCAGTTTCTGAAGGCGATACGAAATTTGCTGCGATTGCTGTTGTGGCTGATACGAAAAGACCTGTACCACCATGCGGGGCATGCAGACAAGTAATTGCTGAATTATGTCCGAGAGATATGAAAGTGGTTTTAACGAATTTAAATGGGGATATACAAGAATTAACAGTAGAAGAATTGCTGCCAGGAGCATTTTTACCGGAGGATTTGAATGGATAAATTATTTGAAGATACACAAGAAAAAGGATACAAGTCAGGATTTATCTCGATTATTGGTCGACCAAATGTCGGGAAAAGCACCTTCTTGAATCGAGTCATCGGGCAAAAGATTGCTATTATGAGTGATAAACCGCAAACAACAAGAAACAAAGTTCAAGGCGTCCTGACGCAAAATGATTCACAAATGATTTTTATCGATACACCTGGCATTCATAAGCCGAAGCATAAGTTAGGCGATTTTATGATGAAAGTTGCAACGAATACGCTGAAGGAAGTTGACTTAATTCTCTTCATGATTAATGCTGTTGAAGGATACGGACGCGGCGATGAATTTATTATTGAGAAATTGCAAAATGTTAAAACGCCGGTTTTCCTAGTTGTAAACAAAATCGATCAATTGCATCCGGATGAGCTGTTCCCGCTGATTGAAAAATATCAAGCACTATACCCATTCACAGCCATTGTACCAATTTCTGCACTTGAAGGAAATAATGTCGAAACATTACTCGGACAGATTAAGAAACATCTGCCAGAAGGTCCGCAATTTTATCCAGCAGATCAAGTGACGGATCATCCTGAGCGTTTCATCATTTCTGAATTAATTCGAGAAAAAGTTCTTCACTTAACACGCGAGGAAATCCCGCATTCAGTTGCCGTTGTCATTGATTCAATCAAGAAAATGGATAATAGTGAAACGATTAATGTTATGGCGACGATTGTAGTTGAACGAGACTCACAAAAAGGGATCGTCATTGGTAAGCAAGGGAAAATGCTGAAAGAAGTCGGCAGTCGTGCGCGCGTCGACATTGAAAACCTATTAGGTTCCAAAGTGTTCCTAGAATTATGGGTGAAAGTTCAAAAAGACTGGCGCAATAAAATGTCCCAACTGCGTGATTATGGATTTAACGAGGATGAATATTAATTAACAAAATTTACGTCTTATGAAAATGGATTGAAGGGTCAAGATATGAATAGGTCAGAAAAAAGTATCATGCTACTCACGAAAGGTGGGCTTTACGATGTTAGAATTTACCTGGGGAATGTTTAGTCAAACCGGTAATATTGATACCTATCTTCTTTTTAAAGAATTAGAGGTGGAAAAACGCGGTCGAGCCGAGAATGACGAAGAGATAGCTGAAATTGATTTTCCTGTTACCTGACGTTTGTCTTGATTTCTAAATATGCACGATTAATAGTTAAAGGCGCCGTGGCTCGAGGGAGTCAGGCGTTCTTTGTGCTTTTTTGGAAGGTGCCGGAGATTCGTTAACTTAAAGATTGTGACCAAGCAAATTGCAAGGTAAACTAGATATTGAGTGGGAATCGATAAATTCTGACTATGCTCCGTTACCTTATTTGTATTAGTATCTTTGTATGATAAAGCTTTCCTTTAAAGTAGCTCGTGGCGTTTTTATATATAGGGCATAGGGCGGGGCTTCGCGACTTATTCATATAGCCAATCGGCCTAACAGGTATACTTATTTTATCAAGAAAACATCCAAAATTCAGGCTCCGAACCGCCATCATTGTGATTAGGTGGGTGTAGCGTGCTATTATATGTGGTAAATGGTGGCGTTTAACGACATACAGCTTTGGAATGAAAGGTGGTGGATCTTTGCTTGATACAAAAATGTGAGGGTATTGTTATACGGCGGACAGATTATGGCGAGAATAATAAAATTATTACCCTATACACGCGGGAATTCGGTAAGATAGGCGTGATGGCAAGAGGCGCCAAAAAGCCTAATAACAGACTTGCTGCCGTCACACAGCTTTTTTATTACGGGTATTTTGTCTTCACTCCTTCGAGCGGTCTCGGGAGCCTTCAGCAAGGTGAAACAATTGATTCGATGCGCTCGATAAGGGAAGATATTTTCGCAACAGCGTATGCATCTTATATGGTGGAATTGTTAGATAAGAGCGTTGATGATCGGAAGGCAAATCCATTTCTGTTTGAGTTGCTTTATCAATCGCTCCATTACATAAATGAAGGCTATGATGCTGAAATTCTCAAGTTCATCTTCGAAATGAAGATGTTACAGGTGAATGGGCTAAGTCCTACACTTAGTCAATGTGCCAGTTGCGGCAACAGTGAAGGCGAATTCTCTTTTTCAATTCGTGAAGGAGGATTTCTTTGTCATCGCTGTGTCGGAAAAGATCAGTACCATATGAAAATTTCGCCTGTGACCGTTAAATTGTTGCGCTTATTTTATTATTTTGATTTATCTCGTCTCGGTAATATTTCTGTTAAGCAAGAGACGAAGAAAGAATTGCAGACCATCATAGACGCCTATTATGATGAATATTCTGGATTGCATTTAAAATCCAAGAAATTTTTAAAACAGATGGATTCGATGAAAGATCTATTTTAGAAAGATTGACAACCGAGCAACACTTCGTTAAAATTCAAAGCATAATCAAATTTAATGCGTTGAAGAAAAGGAGTACTTGATTTTCTCCATATAAGCGAACCTGGGATAGTGTGAGCCGGGCTATGGACTTTCAAGGAAGGCGTTTCGGAGCATATAAGCTGCATTTGCAGATAAAAGAGGCCGTGTATATACGCGGCAATTAGGGTGGAACCGCGGGTATACTCTCGTCCCTATGCTACTGGCATAGAGACGGGAGTTTTTTGTGTTTCATTAGAAAAAATAATATGTAATGGAGGCGCAGTATGAATATTCAAAATATGATTTTAACGCTGCAAAAGCATTGGTCAGAGCAAGGATGTATTTTAATGCAGGCATATGATGTCGAGAAGGGTGCTGGAACGATGAGTCCATACACATTCCTGCGGGCAATCGGACCTGAGCCATGGAATGTTGCTTATGTTGAGCCATCAAGACGCCCAGCAGATGGACGTTATGGTGAGAATCCAAACCGTCTTTATCAGCATCACCAATTTCAAGTGATCATGAAACCATCACCAGATAATATTCAGGAGTTGTATTTAGATTCCTTAAAAGCACTCGGAATTGATCCACTTCAGCATGATATTCGATTTGTAGAAGATAACTGGGAAAATCCATCACTGGGCTGTGCCGGATTGGGCTGGGAAGTTTGGTTAAACGGGATGGAAATTACTCAATTTACCTACTTCCAACAAGTTGGTGGATTAGAATGTAAACCGGTTTCTGTCGAAATCACATACGGAATTGAACGGTTGGCGTCGTATATTCAAGAAAAAGAAAATGTCTTTGATCTTGAATGGACAAATGGCTTTACGGTTCGTGATATATATGGTCAACCAGAATATGAGCATTCCAAATATACATTTGAAACATCAAACTTAGAAATGCTTTTCCAATTATTTACGATGTATGAAAAAGAAGCGCACGCCCAAATGGAAGCAGGACTCGTACACCCAGCTTATGATTATGTGTTGAAATGTTCGCATGTGTTTAACTTGCTGGATGCAAAAGGGGCTATTTCTGTAACGGAAAGAACAGGTTATATTGCACGCTGCCGAAATTTAGCTCGTAAAATCGCAAAAACTTTCTATGATGAGCGTGAAAAATTAGGCTTCCCCATTTTAAAAGAGAAAGGAGAGAACTAAAACATGAATAAGCAAGATTTGTTAGTGGAAATTGGATTAGAAGAAGTGCCAGCACGATTTGTCACAGCGGCAATGGAACAATTGTCCGATAAAGTGCAAAAATGGTTAACGAAAAAAGCAATTCCTTTTGGGGAGGTCTCTGTGTTCTCAACACCCCGTCGTTTAGCATTTTACATTCAAGACGTGGCAACGGCTCAAGCCGATATTGAGGAAGAAGCAAAAGGCCCTGCCAAGAAAATTGCCCAAGATGCAGAAGGGAACTGGTCTAAGGCAGCGATTGGCTTTACAAAAGGTCAAGGAATGACGGTCGATGACATTTATTTTAAAGAAATGAATGGCGTGGAGTATGTTCATGTAAATAAGTTTATTAAAGGACAGCCAACTCTCCAATTATTAACAGAATTGAAAGAGATCATCACAAGCCTTTCATTTCCTAAAAATATGCGCTGGGCTGATCAGGATCTTCGCTTTGTTCGCCCGGTTAAATGGATGGTTGCTTTGTTCGGTAGCGAAGTAATCCCATTTGAGATTGCGGGAGTAGAAACAGGTCGCATGACAAAAGGGCATCGTTTTCTAGGAGAAGCAGTAGAAGTCATCACCCCTGATCAATATGAAAAAGCGCTTGAACAACAATTTGTCATGGCTGATCCGAAAAAACGGAAGCAGTTGATTCTCGATCAAATTCATAAGCTTGAAGTTGAGAATGGCTGGCAAATTCCTGTTGACCAAGACTTACTTGAAGAGGTTAATAATTTAGTGGAATATCCAACTGCTTTATTCGGGAATTTTGAAGAAGAATTTTTGGAACTTCCACAAGAAGTGTTGATTACTTCGATGAAAGAACATCAACGCTATTTCCCTGTTAAAAGTAAAGACGGCAAGTTGCTGCCCCATTTCGTGACCGTACGTAACGGAAATGCAGACTATCTTGACAATGTGGCAAAAGGGAATGAAAAAGTCTTGCGAGCTCGGTTATCAGATGCGGATTTCTTCTATCGCGAAGATAAGAAAAAAGAGATTGCAAGTGCGTTAGAAAAGTTAAAATCCATTGTGTACCATGAAGAAATTGGTACATTGGCTGAAAAAACGGCCCGTGTTCAGAAGCTCACAGGCATACTTGCCGATCAGGTAGAACTTTCCGATCAGAAAGAACTTGCCTTACGTGCAGCGGAAATTGCCAAATTTGATCTAGTGAGTCACATGGTTTACGAATTCCCCGAATTGCAAGGCTATATGGGTGAGAAATATGCGTTATTAAAAGGCGAGCCAAAAGAAGTAGCAGCTGCAATTAATGAACATTATATGCCTAGACATGCAGAAGATAGTGTTCCGCCATCGTCAATCGGAGCCGTTTTAAGTGTCGCTGAAAAAATGGATACAATCGTTTCGTTCTTTGCGATTGGCGTCATTCCAACAGGCTCCCAAGATCCATATGCATTACGCAGGCAGGCTAGCGGCGTTGTTCAAATCTTATTAGAGAAAAAGTGGTCGATATCTCTAGAGAAATTACTCACATACGCTCTAGATGAAATGGAAGCGCGTGGAATTGCTAAACGAGATAGCGCTGAAATTTCAGCGGACCTGTTACAATTCTTTAAAGCACGTGTGAAGCATTTATTAACCGAAAAAGGCATTCGCTATGACTTGATTGATGCACTGCTAATCAACGAAATTGGCAACGTATCAGCCCTAGTAGAACGGGCATTAGTGCTTGAAAAAGAAAAAGACAGCTCGGAATTTAAAAAGAATATCGAAGCGTTAAGCCGGGTAATGAATATCGCAAGTAAATGTGAGCAGAAACAAACGATCGATCCAACGTTATTTGAAAACAAAGAAGAGGCAGCATTATTTGAAAAATATCAAACAGTTGCTACGAAATACAGTGAAACAGATGATGAGGAAACTCGCTTCCACTTACTCGTGTCTCTTCAGCCGGAAATTGAGCAATACTTTGAACATACAATGGTCATGGCAGAGCAAGACTCTATTCGTGAAAATCGCTTGTCACTCATGAAAGAAATTAGTGAACTAGCAGAAAGCTTTGCCAGCGTGAATAAAATTTTATCCTTATAAAAACGAAAAGATGGGGATGTCTTATAAGGGTCTGACCTCGCACTCTAAATCAGTATGTAGTGTCTCGCACACTTATCTTATACTGTATGCAGTTGTTGCGGGGTTTTGACCCTTTATCCCGCTTTAACGGGCAGTAAACCACCACCTCAGGGCTTTAGAGGAACCGAGGAAGCGTAGGGTGGGGGATAACTGTCCGTAAAAGCTCGATTGGTGAGATACAGTGAAACTTACCGATGTGATCTTCAGCGGTTTAGTTGAACCAATCGGGTTCGTACTGTCGATTGATCGAAGTGGTAGCGAAGATCTTAGCGACAGTAGAAAGGGACTAACAATCAGTGGGGGATGAAGAAAATCCCCACTGATTGAATTTTCACTTTATGGTACTAGGACATTTTGGCTCTTTATATGAAGGGCATGGGGACGGGTCTTTGCGACTTACTAATCTAGCCAATCTTCTTAGCTGGTATACTTCTTTTATTATAGAAAACACTTCAAAATTTCAGCTCCGCACCGCCACCATTGTATGCGGTGAGTGCAGCGTGATACTTGATTAATCCTTCATGGAAAATGGTGGCGTTTTAACGCTATAGGAGTTTTGTATGAAGGAAAAGGGAACGGAACCGATCTGGTAAAGTAATCTAGCTTGTGGTGTGTAAACCTTATTACATAGTGATTTCAGTGCTCTTTTCATTGAAATAGGTTATAATAATGATAAATAGTATAGCCTAATAAGTTTCTCTGCTTAAGCAGTTGGGTGGTGAGTAAAATCGAATTAAATAAACGCCAAGAATTGATTGTAGAAATTGTAAAAGAAAATGGGCCGATTACCGGGGAACATATAGCGGATAGGCTCAATTTGACTCGAGCTACACTAAGGCCAGATTTAGCCATTTTAACAATGGCTGGATTTCTCGATGCAAGGCCAAGAGTCGGTTATTTTTATACAGGTAAATCGAGCACACAACTCCTAACCGATAGTTTGAATAATATTTATGTGAGAGATTATCAATCGATTCCAGTCGTTATAAATGAAAGTATTTCGGTATATGATGCCATTGTAACGATGTTCCTTGAGGATGTGGGAACGATGTTTGTTGTCGATAAGCACGCGTTGCTTGTTGGCGTTCTTTCGCGTAAAGACTTGTTAAGGGCGAGCATCGGTAAACAAGAATTGGCTACGATCCCTGTCAATATTATTATGACAAGAATGCCCAACATTACGATGTGTACAAAAGAAGATTTAATGATCGACGTCGCTAAGAAATTGATTGACAAGCAGATTGATGCTTTACCAATCGTGAAAGAAGTTGAAAGTGGTTTTGAAGTGGTAGGCCGAATCACTAAAACGAATATAGCCAAAGCATTTGTTGCTTTAGCTGATGAAAGCTATTAGAGACTTTCTGAGGGGATGGATTGAAATGAAAGGTTCGATTATTTTTGTAGTTTCTGATTCAATCGGTGAAACAGCAGAACTGGTCACAAAGGCAGCTGCCAGCCAGTTTCCAGCTAATCATTTTTCAATAAAACGAATTCCATATATTGAAGATGAACAAGGTGTGGATGAAGTCATTGCCCTTGCAAAATTAAATCAGGCAATCATTGCGTATACACTCATTAAACCGGAAATTCGAGCATATATGAAAGAACAGGCTGAAAAGGAAAACATATTAGCATATGATATCATTGGGCCGCTTATGGACATGCTTCAGCAGAGAGCAGAAACATCGCCTAGGAATGAACCAGGGCTGGTTCGCAAACTTGATGATAACTACTTTAAACGAGTTGAAGCGATTGAATTTGCGGTAAAGTATGATGATGGACGTGATCCGCGTGGCATTCTTCGTGCAGATATTGTCCTTGTCGGTGTCTCAAGAACATCCAAAACACCATTATCACAATATCTAGCACTTAAGCGGTTTAAAGTTGCGAATGTGCCACTTGTTCCTGAAGTTGATCCACCGGAAGAGTTGTATCTCGTTCCTCCAGAGCGATGTTTTGGTTTGAAAATCAGTCCTGAAAAGCTGAACACGATTCGTAAAGAACGCTTAAAATCGCTTGGATTAGGTGATCACGCGATTTATGCCAATGTAGAACGGATTAAAGAAGAGCTTAAGAATTTTGACAGCATCGTTGCAAAATTGAATTGCCCAATCATTGATGTGACGAATAAAGCGGTGGAAGAGACAGCTAACACCATTATTAATATAATAAATAATCGCAAATAAACATTTGCCGCTATATCAAATGGCGGCTCCTTTTTATGGTTTGAGAATTTTTTTGCAAAAAAAGTAATAAATACATAGTAGATTTTGCACAGACTATCCCTACATCAGATTTTAACCATTCGAAAAAAAATTCAATCATGCGATTCCGAGCTAATTAAGTTGAAATGGTAGCAACTTTTAAACAATTGTACTATAATAAAAAGTTGTGAGAAAAACAAAATTTTAGGTTTAGTATTAATTAATACGGAATAGACTATAAATATTAGAATGTCAAGGACTTCATCATGATAAAATTCGACAGATATGCTTTTCGGCAAAGAATCGAAGGAGAAAAAAAGGATTATGCAGAAAGATGTAGAATTAATACTTATGGTGAATGAAAAACCAATGATTTATGTAGATGCTGATGCGTGTCCTGTAAAAAGTGAAACATTGCATTGTGCAAAAATGTTCGATGTTTCGGTTGTTTTTGTCGCTTCATATAAAAATATGATGAACGATCCAGAAGGTGAATGGATCTATGTGGATGCAGACAAAGAAGCAGCTGATCTTCAAATTGCAAATTCCGTAAAAAAAGGTGATATCGTGATTACTGCTGATATTGGATTAGCCGGAACCCTGCTCGCTAAACGAGTTTATGTACTTTCTCCTCGTGGAAAGGAATATACAGAAGATAAAATTATGTCTCTTCTTGATATGCGTTATCAATCTGCAAAACTTCGCAGGCAAGGTAAGCATACAAAAGGACCTAAATCGTTTACGAAGGAAGACAGAAAAGCCTATGTTGAAAAACTTATGGGAATTTTGTCGAAACTTGCAGGGAATAACGAATCCATGTCGAATTAAAAACAATCACCGAAATGTAAGGTGAAAATATGGCGAATGCCCGAATAGAAGATGAAAAATTAAATCAAATCCGAGAAGCTGTGGATATCGTCGATTTAATTGGCGAATACGTCCAGCTAAAAAAACAAGGGCGAAATTATTTCGGCCTTTGTCCGTTTCATGGTGAAAGCACCCCTTCCTTTTCAGTATCACAAGACAAGCAAATCTTTCATTGCTTTGGCTGTGGGGCAGGCGGCAATGTGTTTACCTTTTTAATGGATATCGAAGGCTATAGCTTTATCGAAGCCGCCAAAAAGATTGCCGAAAAAGGAAATATCCCATTAGATGTCGAAATAAACCAAGAATCATCCCGTCCTCAAATGCCTGTTGAATCTAAACAGATTATTGAAGCACATGATCTTTTGAAAAAATTCTATCATCATCTCCTTGTTAATACAAAAGAAGGACAAGACGCATTAGAATATTTACTTCAACGGGGATTTACGGAAGAAGCTATTGAAAAATTCCAAATAGGTTATTCTTTGGATTCATGGGACTTTGTTTATAAATTTCTCACGAAAAGGGGATATGAGCCGGAGCTTTTAGAAAAAGCAGGTTTAACCATTTTGCGAGAAAGAGATGGCACCTACTTTGATCGTTTTAGGAATCGAATCATGTTTCCTATCACGGATCATCAAAGCAATACGGTTGCGTTTTCGGGGAGGGCTCTAGGTCAGGATGAGCCGAAATATTTAAATAGTCCCGAAACACCGGTATTTAATAAAAGTCAGATTTTGTATAATTTTCATGCTGCAAGGCCACATATTCGGAAGAAAGACCAAGTTGTCATATTTGAAGGCTTTGCGGATTGCATTTCTGCTGTCCGTGCAGGCGTTGAACAATCGGTCGCAACAATGGGTACTTCTTTGACTGAACAGCATATTCAAATGCTAAAGCGGAATACCGACCAAGTTTTGATTTGCTATGATTCAGACTCTGCTGGTATGAATGCAGCAAATAGGTCACTAAATATGCTTCTTCAAAGCGGATTTCAAGTTAAGGTAGCCGTCATGCCTGATCAACTTGACCCCGATGACTACATAAAGAAATATGGCGAAAAAAGCTTTAATTCTGAAGTAATAGGGGCCAGTTTAACACATATGGCTTTTAAAATGCTTTTCCTTCGCAAAGGAAAAAACTTAAATAATGAAGGAGATCGCATTCAATATATTGAAGATATATTACAGGAGATTTCCAAGCTTGCAAATCCGGTTGAAAGAGATCATTATTTGCGTCAACTCTCTTCTGAATTCTCCCTATCATTGGATGCATTAGAGCAGCAGCAAAGGCAAGTTTTTTTCTCTGAAAAAAAGAAAGGGAATGTCGCCTCTCCTGCTCCTGTCAAAATGAATTCTTTACAATATGAGCGAAAGCTTAGGCCTGCTCATTATAACGCTGAACGAATGATGATTGCTCATATGTTAAAAAGTAGGGAAATGACCGCAAAAATTCAAGCACTGCTCGGAACAACCGTTTTTCATGTGGATGAACATCAAGCGATCATTACGTATTTATATGCATTTTATGAAGACGGGCACGAGCCAGATGCGAGTTTTTTCTTAACATACCTGCCTGATCAAAACTTGAGAAGAATTGTTTCTGAAATAGAAATGATGTCAGTGAATGAGGAAGTTACCGACAAAGAACTGACAGATTATCTAAATCAAGTGTTGAAATATGAAAAGATGTTAATGATAAAAGAAAAAGAAGCAGAACGAAAAGAAGCAGAACGCCGCAGTGACCATCTTAAAGCGGCACAGATTGGTATGGAAATTATTCAATTACGAAAATTATTATAGTTGGTTGACTTGTGTAAGTCTTGGAAGGAGGGGAACAGATGGCTGAAAAATCAGCACGTTCCAAAGAGGTTGACAATAATGATTTGAATTTAGATCAGGTGAAAGAACAACTGCTTGAGTTAGGGAAGAAGAAAGGGTCATTGTCCCTTGAGAAGATTGCAGCGCGACTCGGAAGCTTTGAACTGGATTCAGATCATATGGATGAGTTCTACGAATTTTTAGGTGAGCATGGTGTCGAAATTCTTACTGATGGTGAGGAAGAAGATGACGATGACCCAAATGAAAAAGAACTACAAAAAGAAGAAGAATTTGATTTAAATGATTTAAGTGTACCACCTGGGGTGAAAATTAACGACCCTGTCCGCATGTATTTGAAAGAAATCGGCCGAGTGGATTTATTATCTGCCGTAGAAGAAGTTGCCCTTGCAGAACGTATCGAAGAAGGTGATGAAGAAGCAAAACGCCGTTTAGCTGAAGCGAACCTTCGACTAGTAGTAAGTATTGCTAAACGTTATGTAGGCCGAGGAATGCTCTTCTTAGATCTTATTCAAGAAGGAAACATGGGTCTAATTAAAGCCGTTGAAAAGTTTGATTATCGTAAAGGATTCAAATTCAGTACGTATGCCACATGGTGGATCCGCCAAGCCATTACTCGTGCGATTGCAGACCAAGCACGTACAATTCGAATTCCTGTGCATATGGTTGAGACGATCAATAAGTTAATTCGTGTTCAAAGACAATTGCTTCAGGATCTTGGCCGCGAACCTTCTCCTGAAGAAATTGCTGAAGACATGGATCTGACTCCTGAAAAAGTTCGTGAAATCTTGAAAATTGCACAAGAGCCAGTATCACTAGAAACGCCAATCGGCGAAGAAGATGATTCTCACTTAGGCGACTTCATTGAAGATCAAGATGCGACATCACCTTCTGAGCATGCGGCCTACGAGTTATTGAAAGAACAGCTTGAGGATGTTCTTGATACACTCACGGACCGTGAAGAAAACGTACTTCGTCTTCGTTTTGGTCTTGATGATGGTCGTACACGTACACTTGAAGAAGTCGGCAAAGTATTTGGTGTTACGAGAGAACGTATTCGCCAAATCGAAGCTAAGGCACTGCGAAAACTAAGACACCCAAGCCGAAGCAAACGTTTGAAAGACTTCTTAGAATAAGATATCCCATCAAGTAAACTTTTTAAAACCTAGGGTCTGACCTAACACTATTTATACCGTTTATTGTGTCATCTAAACGATATATAGTAGATGGAAGGTCTGGCCTTTATTTTGTTTTTTACACATATTGGCGCTCGGGCTAATATGTGTATTTAATCTGCCGATATAGTTAATAAACGATTGCTTTAGGATGTGCGTATATGAACGAAACGCGAAAGAAAATTATTATCCAAGAAATTATTTACTGGAAAAGGAACAGATTACTGCCAGAACACTATTGTGATTATTTACTCGTGCTTTACAGCGGCGGTGAAGAAGTGAAGTTTACCAACTCAACCAGGACACCTTCAAGAAAAACAGCAAATTATCTGTATGGCATCGTAGTACTCCTTTTATTTTTTACTCTATTTTTGAATTATTTTACTCAATTTGCTGTTGGTTTGCAAATGGGTCTGACCTATTTTTTACTTTTATCCTTAATTAGCTGCACCATATTATTTTATAAGAAAAATATCCACTATCAGTTTCCACTCATTGGTTCTATGGTTGTTTTACTGTTAGCGACGATCCAAACAGCTAAGTACATGGCTTCTGGACAAGAAATCGTCCTATATATACTTTTACTCGTCAATTGTGCGATTTGGTTTGTTTTAGGTAAAAAGATGAAATTTCCTCATTTCCTAGTTTCGGGAATTTTGGGATTAACAGTAATTCTTTACTTCATAGCTAGATTATACAGTATTTTTTGAAAATAGAAAATATTCTATTGGATTTTTCTAGAAGTTTACAAATATTTTAATTAGAATCAGGATAAATTTGCCTTAAATAAGAAATTATATAAGTTATTCGTGTTTAGGTCTTTTCCTTATTTCTTTTTTCTAGTAAACTAAAGATGCTTGTATATTTATTTATTATGAACAGAATAGTAATACATAGGGAGGTAATTCTATGAAACGCAATCCAGTTATTCCGTTTATTCTTATTATGGTATTTGGAATTGGCTTGATGTTCATGCTTTCTTTCAAGGGGCTTGGTGATGCGAAAAACATCGCTGAGGAAAAAGAAGGCGGTAGCGAAAAAGCAGGGGAGCAAGTTGCTGCTTCACCAGAGGAACTGTATAAAACCAATAGTTGTATCGGTTGTCATGGAGGAAACTATGAAGGTGGAATGGGTCCTAAATTAGCTGGCGTAGCCGATCATTTATCGGTGGATGAAGTCAAAGACATCATCACGAACGGTAAAGGCGCAATGCCGGGCGGATTGATTCCAGCAGACAATATAGATGCGATGGCAGAATTTATTCACGGTTTGAAATAATGTAAGCGAGTAGCAGCATTTCTATTAGGAATGCTGCTGTTTTTTTAGGAATTTGCTCATAAGACAAGAATTTTGACGAACTCACTTGGATGAACCAACTCACATACAGCGAATTCCGTGTAAATAGAACATAGACGAAAAAAATTAATGATGCGCCAAATTGAAAAAGAGCAGATCCCAATAAAACTTTTGGGATCTGCTCTTTTGACTAGGAGTAGTTTTTGACATTGATGGTTTCGTGTAATCATGTGACAATTAAAATTAGCCAAATAAGGTAGAATACAACAAGAATAAATTAAGACAAATAATTAATACAGCGACAAACCAAGCACTAATCGTCGTTATTCGGTGGTTTGTAAGATTACCCATAATTTTTTGGTTACTCGTAAACATAATTAATGGCACTAAAGCAAACGCAATTCCAAAGGAAAGGACCACTTGGCTCATAACAAGAGCTTTAGACGGGTTAACCCCCATCATAATGATCGCTAACGGCGGAATCATCGTAATAATTCGTCTTAAATAGATCGGTATTCTCTTTTTGATAAAACCCTGCATGACGACATCGCCCGTCATTGTACCAATAGAAGAACTTGAAAGTCCTGCCGATAATAATCCAATTCCAAAAAATATCGCTACAGAAGGACCTAGTAATAGGCTAAATTGATTAAACGCCACATCTAAATCCTCGACGAATAAACCATTTTTATGAAAAAGAGCCGCCGATACAATTAACATACTAGCATTGATTGCGCCAGCAATAAGCATGGCAATCATGACATCAACAAACTCGAAACGAAAGATCATTTTCCGCTCAATATCATTTTTGCCGACAATTCTATTTTGTGTTAAAGCGGAATGTAAATAAATAGCATGTGGCATGACAGTAGCTCCAAGCATTCCAGCAGATAATAAAATGCTATCTACATTTTCAAATTTAGGTGTAAAGAGTCCTGAAAGAACAGCGGAAGAATCAGGTTGTGCAAAAAAGACTTGAATACCAAATGCAATCACAACCACAAAAATCATTCCTGTAATAACTGCTTCTAATGTACGGACACCTCTTCTTTGAATTTCTAAAATAGCAAATGATCCTATAGCGGCAATGATCGCAGACGTTATAAGTGGAAGGTCGAAGAGTAAATAAAGGCCAAGAGCGGCACCGATAAATTCAGCTAAGTCAGTAGCCATAATAACAATTTCGGCTTGTATCCATAACAAGATGGAAGTTTTTTTTGAAAATCGCTCCCGGGATACCTCCGCGAGATTTTTCCCAGTGGCGATTCCTAATTTAGCTGACATCGTTTGAATTAATGCAGCCATTAAATTAGAAGCGAAAATGACCCATAGTAAGGTGTATCCATATTTCGAACCGGCTGCTATATTTGTAGCATAATTTCCAGGATCAATATATGCGACAGCTGCAATGAAAGCAGGGCCTAAAAAAGGCAACAATCGTTTCATTCCTTTAGCATCTCCTCGTAATGAATGAGAAGCGGATTTTGACAGTCCCTTCGAATTAGCCATGATGTTTGCAACCTCCTTTTTCGTCTAACTGATAAAGTTTCGTTAAGGAAACTTTATTTGATGGTAACAATTATATTCGCTAATTATTAAAAATGTCAAAGAGAAATGAATGAAGCATTTATACCGGTATAACCGACTGTAATATCCCACCTCAATTTTTGTTTAGAGAACCGAGAAAAGATAGGTAGGGGATAAAAACTCACTAATGGAAGTTTCAATTTATTGGTATACTTACATGATAAATAAAGTAAAATCCTAATGCTTAAAGTACGTGTTCAAAAAGGGGGATAAAAGAGCTGAGAAGTTCTGCGATCGTCTCAAACCTTGCACGTATGCAGTGAGGACCGGACTTGCACTGGATGTGCACGATTTTAACGGAAGACCAAAAATGCGCGACGAAGAAATTCGGAAGCTATTTATACCGGACTTTTTGAACAGCCTTTTAAAATACAACGTTCTTCATCAATATTAAAAGAATGATTATCTAGTCCGATATCCGTATTTTAAGTAATTAAGGATCGATGATAGCTTTTCTTATAATCGCAGTTCTTATCAATTTTTGTTATAATTTATGTACGATGCCAATCTAGCTTGGACGTAAATTGAAAAGAGAGATGATAACATGAATCATGAAAAACTATCGATGAGATTAGAGCGAGTTGCTACATATATACCAAAAGGAAGCGTGTTGGCTGATATTGGATCAGATCATGCGTATTTGCCTTGTTATGCAGTGCAGAAAGGGATCACCGTAAAAGCAATTGCGGGAGAAGTTGTCGAAGGACCCTTTCAATCGGCAAAAAAACAAGTGGAACAGACGGAATTAGAAGATCAAATAGATGTACGATTAGGAAATGGCCTTGACGTGTTGGTCCCTAATGAGGCGACATGCATCACGATTGCCGGGATGGGTGGAATATTAATTTCGTCTATTCTTGAAAATGGGAAAGATAAGCTTGGTGCTGTAAAAAGGCTTGTTCTTCAGCCTAATGTCGGTTCAAATGTTGTCCGTAACTGGCTGCTTGAAAATGATTGGGAATTGGTGAATGAAGAAATTCTTGAAGAAGATGGAAAAATTTATGAAATATTAATTGCCGAGCGAGGAATACCTGCCAAGCCTTATGCAAATCATGCTGAATCCGCTCTGCTTTTTGGACCATTTTTAATGGCACAGCGTCATGAAGTATTTTTGAAAAAATGGCAGCTAGAAAAGGAACATTGGCAAAGAATTATCAGAGAGATGGATGAAAAAAGTCAGCATGCTGCAACAAGTAGTAAGCGTCAGGAATTGATGGATCAAATTCAAAAGGTGGAGGAGGAATTAGGGATATGAAAACGGCAAATGGCCACCAAATCATTGAATTATTTGAACAGTTTTCACCAAAGCGATACGCAGCTATGGAAAACGATCCGATTGGCCTCCAAATCGGCAGTTTGAAAAGACCTGTAACAAAAGTATTGGTGGCACTTGATGTAGTACCGGAAGTGGTTGATGAAGCAATCGAGGCTGGGGCTGAGCTTATCATTGCGCATCATCCATTCATTTTCCGTCCATTGAAAAAAATTGATCTGACGGAAACAAGTGGTCAAGTGATTGAAAAATTAATTAAGCATGACATCGCAGTCTATGCTGCACATACCAATTTGGATGTCGCAAAAGGCGGCGTGAATGATTTATTGGCCGACGCATTAGAGTTGCAACAGACTGAAGTGCTTGTTCCTACACATGAAGTGAAGTTGAAGAAACTTGCTGTGTATGTTCCAGTTGATGCTGCGGATATAGTGAGAGAAGCAATCGGAAAAGCTGGAGCAGGTGCGATTGGCAACTATAGTGATTGTTCGTTTTCGATGGAAGGAACAGGAAGATTTTTACCGCAAGAGGGAAGTAATCCGACGATCGGTTCAAAAGGAATCATCGAAAGTGTTGCTGAAGTGCGTATTGAAACGATTTATCCTGAAACCGTTGAGCGAAAACTTCTCTCGGCTTTGTTTAAAGCTCATCCTTATGAAGAGCCTGCTTATGATCTATATGAGCTAGAAAACATTGGGGAAGTATTGGGTCTCGGTAGGGTTGGTACATTAAAGGAAGAAATGACACTCGAGCAATTCGCGGGTCATGTGAAGAAAACACTCGAAGTTGATACGGTCCGCATGGTAGGAGACCGTCAGGCATTGGTAAAAAAAGTCGCAGTTCTAGGTGGAGATGGAAATAAGTATTTCACCCAAGCGTTATTCAAAGGTGCCGATGTATATGTAACGGGTGATATGTATTATCATATCGCGCACGATGCAAAAGCGATGGGATTGAACATTATTGATCCAGGACATAACGTGGAAAAGGTCATGAAAAAGGGAGTAGCGAACGTCATGGCTGCTCGCTGTGATGCAAAAGGACTTGCTGTTGAATTCATCGCCTCTGCCATTCATACGGATCCATTTACATTTATCTAAAAAAAGGGTCTGACCTCACAAACTATACACCGTTTATTGACTCACTTATTCTTCAAATAAACGATATTAGTAGATGTGGGGTCTGACCCTTTTACTTTGACGATTACCTTAAGACTTTTGCTTGATTTTCGGCAAGATTTTCGTTAATGGTACTTTCTTTGTCGTATCCCAAGTGGACTCATCTTCTGGATCGTAATTCTCTAAAAATGTAATGACTTCTTTCGTAATCGGTGTTGGAGTGGATGCACCTGAAGTTACTCCAACTGTTTTGGCATCCTTTAGCCAGTCTAACTGAAGCTCAGACAGATCAGCGATTCGATA
The DNA here is from genome assembly GCF_053653995.1 of Peribacillus sp. JNUCC 23. The sequence continues at coordinate 3,039,287 of NZ_CM132202.1, read as the reverse complement.
CGCTTGTGTGTCAGCAATCTCAATGGATACTTGTGCAAGGCGATTGGAGTTATTACTTTTAGGGTCTCCGACAACAATCAGCACGTCGGCTTCACCAGCTTGCTTAGCAACGGCTTCTTGACGCACTTGGGTCGCCATGCAGATTTCTTTGTGTACTTCACAATGTGGATATTTCTCTTTCACTTTTTCCATAATTTCTACAACATCCCATTGGCTCATTGTTGTTTGGTTCGTAACAATGATTTTATCGTCTTTTAGTATTAATTTCTCTACATCTGCAACCGATTCAACCAAATGAACCATATCTGGTGCAACGCCAAGAGCTCCCTCGGGTTCTGGATGATTCTTTTTCCCGATATAAATAATTTGATAGCCAACAGACGTTTTCTCCCGGATTAAATCGTGAGTAACAGTAACATCTGGACAAGTCGCATCAATGCTTACAAGTCCTTTTTCTGAAGCTAATTTTCTAATTTCAGGTGAGACGCCATGGGCAGTGAAAATAACAGTACCGCCATCCACTTTTTCAAGAATTTCCTTCCGATTATTTCCGTCAAGCGTAATGATTCCATCTGCTTCAAAAGCATCTGTCACATGTTTATTATGAACAATCATGCCTAGTATATAAATTGGACGTGGTAATGTTTTATCTAAAGCCGCATTCCGAGCGATAACCATAGCATCGACAACGCCATAGCAATAGCCGCGCGGTGATATTTTAATTACTTTCAATGTGGTTCCTCCTTATATGGAAAAAGAAATCCATGGATACACTATATATTATATAAGAGGTTACGAGATATTACAAAGAATGTTGGTATGTGAAAAGAGAGTGATCAAAAAAAGTGGTAAAAAGCTTGTGGATGGCCTCCAAAATCATGAATGAATTGTGCAAGCTTAGGCCTCTCATATTAATAGCATAAGGGAAGGGGAGAGATTGCTCATCCAACTTCTCGGTTTTATTTATCCTGCATTAACGGAAAGTCAAGACCCCCATCTCAAGGCTTTAGAGGAACCGAGGAAGAACTGCCCAATCTAGTTGCGGCTCCTAGCCCGTCTGAGGTCATAAGCTGTAATACTCTGTGGCAAACTACGCCACGCGGTATTACAGCTTATGCTTGTCGGGGCTGGGCAGTCGCCTCACTTTTTGAAGTAAAAGCCCGATTGGTGAGATACAGTGAAACTTGCCGATGCGAAAGCGAAGATCTTAGCAACAGTAGAACGAGACTAACAATCAGTGGGGGATAAAGAAAACCCCCACTGATAGAAGTTTCACTTTATCCTGCTTTTTGAAATGCATTAAAAGCTCAAGTAATGAAAAAGAATGCAGAGAGGGTCTGCATTCAGATTAGATATATAATTTAGGACTCGAATCACCTTGTGTTGTTCTTTTTTTCCGCGGTTTCTTTTCGGGAACTGTTTCCTCTGTGATAGCTTTGCTCTCTTCTATGGGTGTTGTATTTTCCACTGTTTCCTTTGGTGTTTCTTCAGTTGAATCAGTTGATCCTGAGCTTTTCAAACCTTGATAAATCTTCCACATGGACGGGATATTCTTAACGATTGGACCATATTGTTGAATCATCGGTGTCACTTGTTCGGCTGCTTGTAAGACTTTTTGTGTGTTTGCTAACATGCCTGAAAGGGCACCTGGGTTTTTTAACGTTTCCAGAATTCCGCCGGCACCTGCGCCAGTCGTTGCTGCCCCACCTCTTGTTGCTTGACCGGCAGCAGATGGAGGGGCGAATGGGTTACTAGGAGCTTTATTTTTATTTTTACCTAATAACTTGGATAATAGTCCGCCCGATGAAGTCGGCTGTTGCTGCTGATTTCTCTGACCTTGCCCAAATCCGAATCCGGGATTCATACCATTTCTAGCCTGTGAAGGGGCGAATCTAGCTGGCCCAGAAAATCCATTCTGGCCTCTGAAGGATTGCGGATTACCGTTCCCACGCCCATGCCCGAATCCTGGGCCTTGCCCGAACATTCTATTTGGAGGCATATTGTCACTCCTTTCTAAAAAACTTCCCCCGATGTGTGTTCTATATAAATTATGCATAAGAAGGAAAAAGGTTATCTGTTTTGGATTGTATATGAAAAGTGTATGTATAAACTGAATAGTTCGTTCCATTCGACTCATCATTATTATGAAATAATATACGCATACTTGCGTATTACACTACTCTTAAACTATAATAAGTAGATATGTCAAGGTTCTGATGAAGATTAGAAAGCCTGACGATTTAAAGGAGTTTTTAGATGAAGCAAAACAATTTTGAACGATTTAAGTTGCAAAGCTATATGATAGAGGCCGTGGAGGCATTAGGTTTTGATAAACCGACGGAAATACAAGAGCGTGTAATTCCGGCTGTTCTAAAAGGGACAAGTCTAATTGGTCAATCGCAAACAGGTACGGGGAAAACTCATGCGTATTTACTACCAATTATGAACAAACTTGATAGCACAAAAGAAGAAGTGCAAGCGATTATTGCAGCACCAACACGTGAGCTTGCCAACCAAATTTATAAAGAAGCTCTTAAGATTGCTGAGCATTTTCCAGAGGAATCACCTCTTGTGGTTCGCTGTTTTATTGGCGGGACGGATAAGCAACGTACAATTGACAAGCTAAAAACGCAACCGCAGCTCGTGATTGGTACACCAGGAAGAATTAAGGATTTAGTAGCGGACCAAGCACTCCGCGTTTTCACTGCTGATACGCTTGTTGTCGATGAAGCAGACCTAATGCTCGATATGGGCTTTATAGAAGATGTTGACAAATTTGCATCGAAAATGGCACAGCATATTCAAATGCTGCTCTTTTCAGCAACCATTCCTGAGAAATTAAAGCCATTTATGAAAAAATATATGAATAATCCGAAGCATGTCCAAGTTGATCCAAAGCAGGCAGCTGCAGTGAAGATTGAACATGTCCTCGTGCCATTGCGTCATCGTAATAAAACACAGTTGTTACACGACTTAGTTGTGAAATATAATCCGTACTTAGCGATTATATTTACCAACACGAAAAAAATGGCAGACACCGTTGCGGATGCTCTTATTGAAAAGGGATTAAAAGTCGGCAGAATTCACGGTGATCTTTCACCGCGTGATCGTAAGAAAATGATGAAGCAAATTAATGACTTGGACTACCAATACATTGTTGCGACTGATTTAGCGGCTCGTGGGATTGATATTGAAGGTGTTTCTCACATTATTAACTTTGAACTACCATCAGATCTTGACTTCTATATTCATCGAACAGGGAGAACGGCACGTGCTGGCTATTCCGGAATCGCTGCCACGATCTATGATGTTTCTGACGAGGATGCGTTAAACCGATTGGAGAAATTAGGAATCACTTTCCATGATACGGATATCGTAAATGGTGATTGGGTGGAAATCGATGCTCGTAATAAACGAAAACAACGGAAAAAACAAGGAAACGAAATCGACGAAAAAGCGAAAACGATGGTAAAAAAACCGAATAAAGTCAAGCCGGGCTATAAAAAGAAAGTTCAACGCGAAGTTGAAAATTTCAAAAAACGTGAGCGTCGCTTACAAAGAAAGAAATAAAATAAAGTGAAACTTCCTTCAGTGGGGTATTATAGCCTGTTAAACCGGAATAAAGGTTAGGAGGATACGATGATGAAAATAGGATCACATGTCTCGATGAGCGGGAAAAGCATGTTGCTTGGAGCGAGCGAGGAAGCCGTTTCTTATGGTTCGAATACGTTTATGATCTATACGGGCGCCCCGCAAAATACGAGGCGTAAGAAGATTGAAGAGTTGAATATTGAAGCAGGCAAGCAGCATATGGCCGAGCATGGGATTACAGATATTGTCGTTCATGCCCCATATATCATTAACATCGGAAACTCGCAAAATCCGGCAACCTTTGAGCTAGGTGTGAATTTCTTACGAAGTGAAATTGAACGAACGGCAGCACTTGGAGCGAAACAAATTGTGCTTCACCCTGGTGCGCATGTTGGCGCTGGACCGGAAGTGGGGATCAAGAAAATTATTGAAGGCTTAAATGAAGTGCTCATTTCCGATCAAGAGGTGCAAGTTGCACTAGAAACAATGGCAGGAAAAGGTACTGAATGTGGTAGAAGCTTTGAAGAGCTAGCGATGATATTCGACGGTGTTGCCCTTCATGATAAATTATCTGTTACCCTTGATACATGTCATATCCACGATGCTGGGTATAATATTATCGAAGATTTTGACGGCGTTTTAAATGAATTCGATAAAATCGTTGGCCTTGATCGCTTAAAGGTGTTACACATTAATGACAGTAAAAACGAACGCGGCGCGCGCAAAGACCGCCATGAAAACATTGGCTTTGGCCATATCGGTTTTGAAGCGTTGCGCTATATAGTTCATCACCCACAGTTAACAGAGATTCCAAAGATTCTTGAAACACCATTCGTTGGTGAAGATAAGAAAAATAAGAAAGCTCCATACAAATTCGAAATTGACATGTTAAAGGGAGATTCCTTTGATAGCAGTCTTCTTGAAAAAGTTGTATTAAGTTAAGTAAAAAAACAGCGAATGGTAGATGTTAGCCGTTCGCTGTTTTTATCGTGAAAGCAGCATGGGGATGAGATAAAAGGCAAAAGTGGATTAAACGAAAAAGGTGTGAGTGGAATCAAGGAATAAGTATAAGTGGATTTTTACAACTGAAAAAACATCTCCTTATCCAATAAGAAGATGCTACCCGTTCGTTATAGCCATTTTTCGGCCCAATTTTCAAATGAAGTAAGCGCTTTCGATAATTCGGTCCCTTTTTTAGTTAAAGAGTATTCAGTCCGAATCGGGCGATCTGCAATCACATTACGAATAACAATGCCACTATCCTCAAGCTCTTTAATTCGTTCATTTAGGACTCGCTTACTCAAGTTAGGGATATAAGTAGCAATTTCACTAAATCTTTTTGGCTCATCCTTCAAAGTATAGAGAATTAAACCTATCCATTTTTTCCCTAATAAATGATAGGACTGTTCTACTTTTTCACATAGCTTCTCTTCTTGTTTTGCCTCAATCATATTTTATCACCTCATATCTTTAGTGTATTCTAAATCACAAAGGGAACAAATAGTAACTAATAATATTTTTGAACAATAATAAATTATATTCTATGTAATCATATGATAACACATAATACTTTTTAAATGTATGTTTAATGCCATTATTATCGATTTTAGTAAACAAGTGTAACAAAAAAATAGGTTATATAAAATTACTATGTTATTATTAATACAATTCGTATATTCTAATTAATATGACAACTAAAAGGTGCTGATCTCTTTTTTATCGTTTCAAACACAGAATTATACTGGAAAATATATTTGAAAAATGTATAGTGGAGAATGTACTTAAAAAAAACGATACGACAGTGGTCAAAGGAATTATCCAGCGAAAGTTGATTTCTTAAAGTGGTACAAGGCATTGCTGAAAACATGATGTAAGGAGCGAGAACGGTGATTGAAAAAAAAATCGTTGGTGAAAAAGCAGTTGAATTTGTAAAAGATGGCATGACTGTGGGGCTCGGCACTGGTTCGACCGTTTATTATACGATTATTAAACTTGGGCAATTAATGAAAGAAGGTCTTTCGATAAAAGGAGTCCCAACCTCGATTCAAACGGAAAAACTAGCAAACGAATGTGGAATTCCTCTCGCTAACATAAACGAGATTGATTATATTGATGTAGCGATTGATGGGGCAGATGAAGTGGATCCGCAATTAAATCTTATAAAAGGAGGCGGCGGAGCGCTCTTGAGAGAGAAGATTATCGCTAGAGCTGCAAAGGAATTTATTGTCGTTGCTGATCCAGCTAAAATTGTAAACCATTTAGGAGCGTTTCCTCTCCCGATTGAAGTAGTCCCGTTTGGTGTGGAAATGACAAATAAACAGATTCGTTTATTAGGAGCGGAAACGACGATTCGCTATAGCGATGGAACTCCCTACAGGTCTGATAATGGGAATTATGTCATTGACGCAAAGTTTCCCAATATACTTGATCCTATCTCATTAGAACACAAACTTAATTTGATTCCAGGTGTTGTTGAAAATGGCTTGTTTAATCAAATGGCAGATGTTGTGATTACTTTAAATGCTGAAAAAAGTATCGTGATAAAAAATGCTCATGAGAAATAGGAAGTCGAAGTTTCTCGTTAGTTACTAAAACGAAATTTATTGTTAATAGTTTACAAAAAATAACAAATTGATTATGTGATGTCTTTTGTGTATTATTTTAGGTGTTGTTTTGAAAAATACATCATGGAACCGCTTGAACTAAGTTCACAAAGTAGACACAAATTACTTGACTATAAATGATCCAAGGTATAACATGGTTATATAAAGTAACTCACATAATAAAGAGTACCTGGTAAATTATTCTTGATGAACTATAACCTGGTACAAAGATATCAATCATGTTTTTGTTAATTAAGGGGGAATAAAGGGATGGAGTCCATGACCTTTGTTTTATTCGGATCAACGGGGGATTTGGCGAAGAGGAAAATTTTCCCTGCTTTGTATAATTTATATGCAAATCAAAAAATGCCTCAAAAAATCTCCATCATCGCTGTAGGAAGGAAAGAGATGTCAGATAGTGATTTACAAACCTATGTGAAACAATCTTTGCAAACCTTTTCTAGAAGTATAATAGATGATGAAACTAGTTTAGCAGATTTTCTTAGTGCTTTTCGCTATAGCCAATTTGATGCAACAAAGATTGAAGACTATCAATCATTACGTGACCTAGTTGAACAGAGAGAAAAGGAATTACATATTCCTGAAAATAGAATGTTTTATCTTTCTGTTGGTCCAGAGTTTTTCGATCTTATTGCTTTGAATATAAAAGAAAGCGGATTAGGTTCTACAAAGGGTTGGAAACGTTTGATTATTGAAAAACCTTTTGGTCATGATTTAGAATCGGCGCGCCTCTTAAATGCAAACTTAACGAAAGCGTTTGAGGAAGAAGAAATATATCGAATTGACCATTATCTTGGTAAGCCAATGGTTCAAAACCTAGAGGCCTTAGAATTTGCAAACCCAGTTCTGCAAACGCTTTGGAACAATCAACACATCGCAAATGTACAAATAACAGCGAGTGAAACGGTTGGGGTTGAGGAACGAGCAGGCTATTATGATAAATCAGGTGCACTTAGAGATATGTTTCAAAATCATATGTTACAAATGTTAATGATGACAGCGATGCACCAACCAAACCGAATTAGTGCAAGTGACATACGTAATGAAAAAAGAAAAGTAATGGAATCTCTTCGCCCATTAAAAAAAGAAGAGGTTGGATTACACGTCATACGTGGTCAATATACGTCAGGGGAAATTGGCGGGAAACCGGTGAAAAGTTATTTAGAGGAGCCAGGAATTTATTCTACTTCTATGAATGACACCTTCATCGCTGCTGAGCTTTGGATTGATAGTTCATTTTGGAGTGGCGTGCCGTTCTATATTAGAACAGGCAAACGAATGAAAGAAAAGTCTACCCGGATTGTCATTGAATTTAAAGACTCTTCAAAAGAACTTTATAAGGATCAAAATGATAAAGTGGCTCCGAACCTCTTAATCATTGAAGTCAATCCAAATGAAAATGTAACCTTACAATTAAATAGCAAAAACCCATTAAATGGGGAAATCGAACCTATAAAAGTGAATTTTACTTCCGACCAAAAAGATGTACCTGAAGCCTATGAAAGACTCATCTATGATGCTTTTCGTGGTGATTCCACCTTCTTTGCCCATTGGAATGAAGTAGAATTGGCTTGGGAATGGGTACAACCTATTATCGACGCCTTTTCTGAAGGCTCTGTGCCACTCACACATTATGAGTCCGGATCTTACGGGCCAAAAGAAGCAGATCAATTATTACAAAACACCGGTTTTAAATGGTGGTTAGATGAAGAAACTGTTGACTCGAAAAAGGAAGCTGTACTTGTTTAACAAATAAAAGATCATTCAGGGGGATAATAAAATGACACATAATATTGAAACTTTAGCCGTTAATACGATTCGTACTCTATCAATCGATGCAATAAACAGTGCAAATTCAGGACATCCTGGACTACCTATGGGTGCAGCGCCAATGGCGTATGCTTTATGGGCCAATCATTTAGCTCATAATCCTGCACATTCAAAATGGTTTAATCGTGATCGTTTCGTCCTATCAGCAGGACATGGTTCAAGTTTATTATATAGCTTACTTCATTTAACAGGCTATGACGTTTCTATCGAGGATTTAAAAAACTTCCGTAAGCTTAACAGTAAAACACCAGGTCACCCAGAAGTGGGCCATACAGACGGTGTTGAAGCAACAACAGGTCCATTAGGTCAAGGAATTGCGACTTCAGTTGGGATGGCGATGGCAGAAGCACATTTAGCAGCAAAATTTAATCAAAAAGACTTCCCAGTAGTGGATCACTTTACGTATGCATTAGTAGGTGATGGTGACTTAATGGAAGGTGTAGCGTATGAAGCGATGTCTATGGCAGGTCATATGAAACTAGGAAAATTAATCGCATTATATGATTCAAACGAAATTTCTCTAGACGGAGAATTAAACCTTTCATATAGTGAAGATACAAAAAAACGTGCGGAATCTGTTAATTGGCAGTATTTGCGAGTAGAAGATGGAAACGATGTTGAAGCAATCACAAAGGCGATTGAAGAAGCAAAACAAAACCCAGATCAACCAACTTTAATCGAAATTAGAACAATTATTGGCTTCGGTAGCCCGAAAGTTGCTGGAACGAATAAAGCACATGGTAACCCACTTGGTGCAGAAGAAGCGAAAGCAACAAAATTAGCGTATGACTGGAATTATGAAGAAGATTTCTATGTACCAGAAGAAGTAAAAGCTCATTTTGCAGAGTTAAAACAAGCTGGTGGCGAAAAAGAAGCACAATGGAATACATTATTTGCAGCTTACAAAGAAGCTTGTCCAGCATTGGCAAGTGAACTTTCCGATGCGATTGATGGAAAAGTGCTAATTGAAGCACAAGACATTTTAACTTTTGACACGGATAAAGAAGTTTCAACTCGAGTGGCAAGCGGACAAGCCATTAACCACTTTGTTAAGACTGTTCCTTCAATCTTTGGCGGCAGTGCTGATCTGTCAGGCTCTACGATGACAGATATTAAAGGCGAAGCGAAATTTGCTGTTGAATCATTTGCTGGCCGAAATGTGTACTTCGGTGTTCGTGAACACGCAATGGGAGCAGCAGGTAACGGGATGGCTCTTCACGGAGGCGTAAAACCATTTGTTAGTACATTCTTTGTCTTCAATGATTATTTACGTCCATCTATCCGTTTAGCTGCAATATCAAAACTTCCAGTAACATATGTGTTTACACATGATTCCGTTGCGGTAGGAGAAGATGGTCCAACACATGAACCAATCGAACAATTGACGGCTCTTCGTGCGATCCCTGGCCTTACAGTGATCCGTCCAAGTGACGCCAATGAAACAGCAAGTGCATGGGCATATGCATTACAAAACGTAGATGGTCCAGTTGCGTTAGTTCTAAGCCGACAAAACTTGCCTGTGTTTGAAGAAACAAAAGGCAATATTGAGAATCTGTCTAAAGGTGCATACGTACTAACGGAAACAAATGAAAATCCAGATCTTATTTTACTGGCTACAGGATCTGAAGTATCGCTTGCTGCTAGTGCTAAGCAAGAACTTGAAAAAGAAAATGTATCGGTTCGTGTTGTGGCAATCCCAAGTTGGGAGCTTTTCAATAGCCAATCAAAAGAATACCAACAACAAGTCTTACCGGCTTCCGTTACGAAACGTGTTGCATTAGAAATGGGTATTTCTCTTGGCTGGGAACGTTTTGTAGGCCATGAAGGAAGAATCTTATCGATTGACACATTCGGAGCATCTGGTAGCGGAGCATCTGTATTGGAATACTTCGGCTTTACTACTGAGAACGTTGTGAAAATCTCAAAAGAATTGCTAAATTCTTAATCAAGAATTTGCACATGAATGATAATAAATCTGCGTTTTCTAATTGAGCGAATTGATTAAATGGTCAAAGAAGGAAATTAGAAAGCGTGGGATTTATATATATATATGCTTGTACTATCTTAGGAGGCGTCATCATGAAAGTCGGATTAATCGGTTTAGGGAAAATGGGGTTAAATATCGGTCAAAATTTATTGGATCACAACCATGAAGTAGTAGCATTTGATGTAAATCCCACAGCAGTCCAAGAAATGAAAAACTTTGGTGCAACGGGAACATCTAGCTATCAAGAACTTGTTGAAAATTTAGACAAACCTAGGGTTCTTTGGATTATGGTCCCTCATTCTGTTGTTGATTCAGTAATCGATGAAGTGAAACCTTTCCTTGAACCTGGAGATATTGTGATTGAAGCTGGTAACTCTCATTATAAGGAATCTATTCGCCGCTACAATTATTTTAAAGAAATTGGGGTAAACTTCTTAGACGCAGGTACTTCTGGCGGTATGGAAGGTGCGCGTAATGGTGCCAATTATATGGTAGGTGGCGATGCGGAAGCATGGTCGATCGTTGAACCAATTTTCCGTGATACCTCTGTAGAAAACGGCTATATTTTCACAGGTAAAGCAGGCGGAGGTCATTTCCTGAAAATGGTTCATAACGGGATTGAATACGGAATGATGGCTGCCATTGGTGAAGGATTTGAGATTCTAGAAAAAAGTGAATTTGACTATGATTATGAAAAAGTTGCAAGGGTTTGGAACAACGGATCTGTTATTCGATCATGGTTAATGGAATTGACAGAAAATGCTTTCTCTAAAGATGCAAAACTTGATGATATCAAAGGGGTCATGCATTCTTCAGGTGAAGGTAAATGGACGCTCGAAACAGCTTTAGACCTTCAAATGGCGACACCAGTCATTGCGATGTCCTTGTTAATGCGTTATCGCTCATTAGATGAAGATACGTTTACAGGGAAAGTTGTCTCAGCACTCCGCAATGAGTTTGGTGGACATGCTGTAGAGAAGAAGTAAGAAAGCAACAACAAAACATCCATGAGGGTCTGCCTTAAAGCCTAACGGTAAACAAGGTTAAGTTCTAAAAACTGTATCACCTTATGAAAGTGGCGGTGTGGAGCTGGTTTTTTAGAAACCCCGCCCCTTTTCAACAGAAAATAATTTATATGAAAATATGGGGGTAATTTATAATGAAATTTTTTATCGATACTGCGAATCTTGAGGATATTAAAAAAGCGTATAAAATTGGCGTTCTTTCTGGCGTAACAACAAATCCATCTTTAGTTGCTAAAGAAGGCGTTAAATTCGAAGATCGTATTGAAGAAATCCTAAAAGCTGTACCAGTTGTTGAATCTGTATCTGCAGAAGTAACTCCTGCTGCCGTTTCAGCTGAAGAAATGATCGCAGAAGCAGAGGAATTGATCAAAATCAATGGTGGGGATAAGAAGGTAACAATCAAAGTTCCGATGACTTTAGCTGGCCTAGAAACGACTCGTTATCTTGCAGAAAAAGGTGTTAAAGTTAACGTAACTCTTATTTTCACTGTAAACCAAGCACTTTTAGCAGCTCGTGCTGGTGCTGCTTATGTATCACCATTCTTAGGACGTTTAGATGATATTTCTGAAGATGGTGTTCAATTGGTAGCGAAAATCGCTGAACTATTCCGCGTTCATCAATTAGATTCACAAATCATTGCCGCTTCTGTTCGTCATCCAGATCACGTAACTCGTGTAGCAATGGCTGGTGCTCATATCGCGACAATTCCATACAGTGTTATTGAGCAACTTACTAAACACCCACTTACAGATCAAGGCATTGAGAAATTTGCTGCTGATTGGGAAAAAGCTCCTAAAAACTAATTGTAAATAAAGACCATTTGTATGGTTTTCTATAAGGTGTTAGTTTCTTATCGATTTACCTGGAATAAATTATTCCAGGTAAATGTAAAGAATCTAGCGCCTTTTATGTTGATAAAATGGATGCCATAATAGGAGCATCTTAGTGCAATGTATCAGAATGACACCAACGGAAACCAGTGTTTTAAAGAGTTCTTAAAAAAATTCTACTTTGATATTTATGCCGCATTAACGGGCAGTAACCCCTCACTGATGGACGTATCATTTATTCAAGAAATGATCTCCAGCATTTACTACAAAACCTTTACGATCCTTAGCTACATACTTCATAAGATATCACCAGTTTGTACATATGAACGAACTGTATAAAAACCACTTCTACAGTTTAATCTAGTAATGACTAGGTTATTTTAGAATTGCAAAATTTGAACGGTTGTTATATAATGTGTAATCGGAACATAAGTACAAAAAAATGAACAGCTAGTTCACAGGGGGAAAAAGAATGGATCATACAATGAAAAGGACTGATCGTCCACCGTACGGAATGCTTGCCGTACTGATGATTGGTGCTTTTATAGCTTTTTTAAATAATACTTTACTAAATATCGCATTGCCTTCAATTATGAAAGACTTAAATGTGGACACATCGACTGTGCAGTGGTTGAGTACCGGTTTTATGTTAGTAAACGGGATTTTGATTCCAACTACGGCCTTTTTAATTCAAAAATATTCTGTACGCCGTCTTTTCTTAGTAGCGATGGCTTTATTCACGCTCGGTACGATTCTCGCTGGATTTGCCCATGCATTTCCACTTTTATTAATCGGTAGAATGGTTCAAGCTTCTGGTTCTGCAATCATGATGCCGTTGTTAATGAATGTCATGTTAACGAGCTTTCCTGTGGAAAAAAGGGGAGCTGCAATGGGAGTATTCGGATTAGTTTTAATGGGGGCTCCAGCCATTGGTCCGACTTTATCAGGTTGGATCATTGAACACTATGACTGGAGAATGCTATTTCATTTTGTGACACCGATTGCTGTTATTGTTCTTTTGATTGGCGTTTTCTTGCTTAAAGATAAAAAGGAAAAAGTGGATATCCGTCTAGATCTATTTTCGGTTCTTCTATCCAGTCTAGGATTTGGTGGGTTACTATATGGCTTTAGTTCTGCTGGTTCGAAAGGCTGGGATAGTCCGTACGTATACGGAACACTAATCATTGGAGTCGTTGCATTGGTTTCGTTTATTTTACGTCAGTTTAAATTAGAAAGACCTATGCTTGAATTTAGAATCTATAAATATCCAATGTTTGCTTTATCATCAGCCATTTCCATGACGATTACGATGGCTATGTTTTCGGCTATGATATTACTCCCTATTTATGTCCAAACGATTCGTGGAATATCTCCTATGGATGCAGGGTTAATGTTGTTGCCAGGGGCGATCTTGATGGCCGTCATGTCACCAATTAATGGGAAGTTATTTGACAAGTTCGGTGGACGTATATTAGCCGTCATTGGTTTAGCGATTACTACAATCACGAGTTATTATTTCAGTAAGTTAACTCTTGATACGTCTTATACGTACTTAATGGTTTTATACTCAGCCCGGATGTTTGGGATGTCTATGGTGATGATGCCAGTTTCGACGAATGGTTTAAATCAATTACCAGCGCGCTATTACCCACACGGGACAGCAATGAACAATACAATGCAACAAGTATCTGGTGCTATAGGTACGGCATTATTGGTAACGATTATGTCGAATCGTACCCAAACGCATGCGACTGAGTTAGCTGCAAATGCAATGAAAAATGTGGTTGGGCAACCATCCGTTGCACAAGCTGCAGAGATGAAACAACAAATTATGATGCAAGCAATGTTAGAAGGAATTAATGATGCTTTCTTAGTGACTGTTGGTATTGCTGGCGTTGCTCTAATTCTGGCTTTCTTTATAAAAAGGGCCAAACAAGCGGAAGATACAATAGCAAGAAAACCGTCCGATAAAAAGGTAACAACGAAATTAGCGAAGAATTAAAAGAGATGCAGTATTAGGCATCTTTTGAAAACACCTAAAAAGACTATTAATCGATAAGTCATTAAAAAAAGGGTTAGAATCTACCATTATATACAGTATTAATTAGTGTTTATAACACGATAAACTGTATATTAATGTGGATACTGACCCTTTTACTATTATGTAGATGCCGATTACAATTTTGAAAGCCCTCTCAATGAAAACTGTTTTGCTGACAAATCTTCATTTCCTTTTTAATCTGTGTTTGTTGACAGGTAGTAAAAGACACGATATTATTATCTTTAATTAATAATGAATTAATTAAAGATAAGTGAATTCAAATGATTAAAAATGTACGATCTAATATAGTAAGCCATAGGGAGTATTGTGAAAATCGGAGGGATTTATATGGAAGCATTTGATCAGTTAGTAAGAGAGAGACGTTCGGTACATAATTTTTTAGACAATTATCCGATTACTGCAAAAGAACTCAACGAAATTTTCGAACTAGTAAAAATGGGACCATCTGCATTCAATTTGCAACATACGGATTATCTAGTTGTGATGGATCCAGAAGTGAAGGAAGGTGTCAAAAAGGCAGCCAATGGCCAATACAAAGTAGGGACAGCTTCAGCTGTTATTATCGTATTGGGCGATAAAGAAGCATTTAAAGATGCTGCACGTATTTATGAAGGCCTTCTTATGTTAGGTATGTTGAGTAAACAAGAATATGATCATGAAGTTCAAGATGTCATGTCTCTCTATGAAAGCAGAGGAGAAGTATTTCAACGAGAGGAAGCGATTCGGAATGCTTCTTTATCAGCGATGTTGTTTATGTTGGCAGCCAAAAGTAAGGGATGGGATACTTGCCCAATGATCGGATTTGATCCAGATCAGTTAAAGCAATTATTATCTATATCAGATCAATACGAACCAGTTCTAATGATTGCGATTGGCAAAGAAAAAATCCAGAGTAGAAAGCCACGAGGATACCGTAAACCAGTAGCTGAATTTGTGAAGTACCTATAAGCGATACAGTCCTATCTTGAATGGAGGATTAAGAGACTGTCTGAAAAGGGTGACTATACATCTACTATCTATTGTTTCTTCCGTATTAATGGGCAGTAAGCCCCCCACCTAAAAGCTTATGAGGTAGGGGACAAATGCCCGTAACAGCCCGATTGTTGAGCTATAGGGAAACTTAGCTTTGGGGTTTCCAAAGGTATAGGTGAACCAATCGGGTTCGTACTATCGATTGATCGAGGCGAAAGCGAGGATCAGAGCGACAGTAGATCGGGACTAACCATCAATGGGGGAGGGAGAAAAACCCGCACTGATGGAAGTTTCACTTTATATGATGGAATAGACATAATGAGCGATGGGTAGAGTGTGGGTTCATCTGTTGGAACTTAACTTCTAGACCCAATTATATTTTTAGAAATTCGCTGTGAGTTGGGTGAATAGCTTCCCAATTTGATTCGCTGTTTTGGAACCTGCTACTTCTGCAATTTCGCTAAGTACATTTTGCCGCTGGACTGTATCAAAAACATTAATATTTCTTCCTGCTAGTATGCGGCTTATATTGTACGCTTCATTTTGGGTTAGGCTAACTCCATGCTGACTTGCGATGGATTGTAATTCATAATCCTTAATTTTATTAATTTTGTGATTGATCATCGTTTCAAATAATTTCATCTATTGAACCTCCTTTTTGCTACCATATGGATAACATATGATGGAAGTGGGCTTAAGTGAACCATACTTTATAAGTAATACAGGCTATTTCTAAGCGTGTAGGCTTAGTTTCTTTACAATTTGCCGTATTTCTTATATACTACTTTAAGTAAATCGTAACGATTCTTATAAAAATAAAATAGGTGATCGAATTGAATAATGAGAAAGTGATGCCGATTATTAAGATTGAGGATGTTTCCTACAAATATTCAAAAGATCTGGTTTTAGAAGATGTCTCACTTCATGTACCACAGGGGGCCTTTTTAGCGATTGTTGGTCCGAATGGTTCGGGAAAGTCGACATTGCTGAAATTAGTTCTCGGCGTATTGAAGCTACAAAAAGGGAATGTTGAATTATTTGGCAAGCCCATTCGTCAATTTAAAGATTGGCAGAAGATTGGCTTTGTTTCACAGAAAGCTAATTCTTTTAATTCTGGTTTTCCGGCAACCGTTTTTGAAGTAGTACAAAGCGGCTTAACCAAAAAAATAGGCTTATTTAAAATCCCACGCAAAGAACATAAAAAAAAGGTTGTTAAAGCGCTAGAGTCTGTCGGTATGCTAAGCTTTAAGGATCGGAATATTGGCGAGCTATCCGGTGGGCAGCAGCAAAGAGTCTTCATTGCTCGGTCTCTTGTCAGTGAACCCGAATTGATGATTTTGGATGAGCCAACAGTAGGTGTTGATCAAAACAATGTCCAACAATTTTATGAAATTCTTGAAATGATGAATAAACAATTAGGGATTACCCTTATTTTAGTTACTCATGATGTTGCGACTGTAACGGATAAGGTGACGCATGTCGCGTGTATCAATAAAACGCTGCACTTCCATGGAGATGCATGTGAATATAACGAATTAAATGAAGAAGAACTGTCCTCTATATACGGTCATGGGGTTCAGCTACTCAGTCATAATCATTAAGAGGTTGGAGGTCACCCATGATTTCGGGTATTTTGCAGTATGAATTTTTACAAAATGCATTTCTAACAGGCTTGATTATTGGTGCGTTGGCTCCACTAATCGGGGTATTCGTAGTGGTACGAAGAATGTCGATGATCGCGGACGCTCTCAGCCATGTCGCCCTAGCAGGAATTGCATTTAGCTTATTATTAGAAAAGAACTTTATTGCAATGGCAGGTCTGAATCCATTGTATATGGGAATGACGTTTTCGGTTGTAGGTTCTTTGTTTATTGAAAAGCTGAGAAATGTCTACAAACACTTTAAAGAACTTGCGATTCCGATTATTTTATCGAGTGGAATCGGTTTAAGTGCAATTTTCATTTCACTTGCAAACGGCTTTAATACAGATTTGTATGGGTATTTATTTGGCAGTGTTAGTGCCGTCAGCCGAACAGACTTGCAACTTATTATTGTTGTATCTATCTTTGTGATCATAACTTTAGTCTTATTATATAAAGAACTATTCTTATTGTCTTTTGATGAAGAGCATGCAAAGGCATCAGGAATTCCTTCAAAAGTCATTCATTTTATCTTCATTGTTATGGTTGCGCTTGTCATTGCTGCGTCGATGCGGATTGTTGGTATTTTGCTTGTGTCATCACTAATGACGATACCGGTTGCGGCTAGTCTCCGCTTTGCCAAAGGCTTTAAACAGATGATATTTTATTCTGTGATATTTGGGGAGATTTCAGTCATTTCTGGTCTGTTTTTATCGTATTATCTCGACCTTGCACCTGGTGGTACTATTGTCATGCTTACTGTATTAATATTAGTTCTCTCGATTCTTATTGGAAAAATCAAAACACGTTTTGCATAAGGTAGGGTGATTATTATGAACGTAACAACAGCGATGCAATTATTAAAAGATAAAGGCTATAAGCATACTGGGAAACGAGAAGAAATGCTTCAATTATTTTCTTCAAGTGATAAATATTTAACTGCGAAGGATGTCCTTGAGAATATGAAATCGGATTACCCAGGACTTAGCTTTGATACCATTTACCGTAATCTTTCTCTCTTTGTGGATTTAGGGGTATTTGAAACAACAGAATTAGCAGGTGAGAAGCATTTCCGTTTCACTTGTGGCCATAATTCCCACCATCACCATTTTATTTGTTTAGAGTGTGGTAAAACGAAGGAGATCGAAACTTGTCCCATGAATGGCTTAAATGAAAGTCTGCATGATTATGATATCTCTGGTCATAAATTTGAAATTTATGGAAAATGTCCGAGTTGTGTTAATCTTTAAAAAACCATCTAGTGATGGTTTTTTTTCACAAGAAAGGCATTAATACGTTTTTGTGTCTAACACAACCGTCTAGCTCCTTGTTATAAAAAAGAGGATTGAATCAAGAAGATAGAGAATATCTTCTTGGTTCAATCCCTACGTATTTCAGAAGCTGTTTTTAGGTATTTGGTCTTTTCTTATTTCAACCAATTCTCCACCCATTTTTCCACTTCATGCCAATGATAAACTCGAATAACGCCGTCAGGAATGGGATCTTGATTGTAAGGTGTATCGAACAATAATACGGGAATATTGCATTCTTTTGCAATAGCTACAGCATTGTCGTGCTTGTCTTCGATAAAAAGATCGACCTCGAATTTCTTCGCTGTGGCTACTTTATCGTGTGATCCAATCAATTCAATATGCTTGTATTGTAATTCTTGCTTTGAAAACCAAGTTTCTGTTACATCCAACATCGCATTATTTCTAGCACTAATAAAGTAAAGATCATGCGTACTAGCCCATTTACGCAAAACTTCTTTTGCACCGTCTACAAGAATGGAGTCAGCATAAATAATGGGTTCATTCTCGATAAACCATTTAGAGAATTCTTCTTCGGGAACTTTTACAAAAGGATTGAAGTCATATTGATTCATTTCTTCATATGTAAGTGATAATTGAAAAGCTTTATTTAAATATGGAACAAATGTATCAGGTCTAGTAATCGTTCCATCAATATCAATACCAAGTCGTTTACGCAAGCTAATTATCCCCCTTATTAAGTCTAAATTCAAGTGTAACACTAGTAAATGTAACCATGCAAAGAAATAATTTTCATGAGGTTTTTGACGGAAATCACATACACTATAAATGCTCCTAAAAACGAAAGTGAGGGATGCACGTATGGAAGAAGATCGTTATTCCAGCATGGATGATGAAAAGAGAAAATCCAAGAAGCTTGAGACAGTGGAGAATCACTTAGATACAACGGCACTGGGCGAGGAAGATCAGGTAGTCATATCAGATATAAATCGCAGTTATGAGACTGTACCAGTAGCTACTGAGGCGGTGCCTGTAGTAACTGAGAAGAAAGACATTTCTTCCCACCGGTATGATGAGGAAACATCTGCAGAATTTGCTGAGCCAATGGGTAACCGTGCTTACTCAGTAAGAGACCGTGATGATGTTAATGGAAAAACAGGTACAGGATTTGGCGCATTTGCTTTGATTGTGTCTATTCTTTCCCTGTTCTTCATGCCAGTATTCTTAGGAATTGCCGGGATTATTCTTGGATTCATTGCTCGCAGAAGAGGGGCATCAACTCTTGGTGCATGGGCAATAGGTGTTGGGGTGGTTTCCATTATCGTAGGAATCTTTATCATGCCGTTTTTTTAAAAAGACGATATTTAGGGGCAAAAAAAGAGGCCTGGATCATTCCAGGCCTTATCTTGATCATTTCGCAGCTTCTGCTTCAGCGCGTTGTTTCGCATAATATTCTTCAGCAATTAGATCGATTTCTTTTTTCAATTCTTCTACCATTGTTTCTTCAGGAACTTTACGGACGGTTTTTCCGTGACGGAATAGTAGTCCTTCACCGCGTGCTCCAGCAATCCCGATATCTGCTTCTTTCGCTTCCCCAGGACCATTTACCGCACAACCAAGAACAGAAACCTTAATCGGTGCTTTAATGGTTTGAATGTATTCTTCAACCTCGTTAGCAATACTGATGAGATCAATTTCAATTCGGCCACATGTTGGGCAGGAAATAAGTGTGGCCATGTTCGAAGCAAGACCAAATACCTTCAATAGCTCACGAGCAACCTTTACTTCTTCAACAGGGTCAGCACTTAAAGACACACGCATCGTATTGCCGATGCCTTTGCTTAAAATGGCACCAAGTCCTGCTGAACTTTTCACAGTTCCAGAGAATAATGTCCCTGACTCCGTGATTCCAAGGTGAAGTGGATAATCAAAAGCTTGAGAAGCTTTGTCATATGCTTCAATGGCTAAGTTTACATCAGATGCTTTCATAGAAACGATGATATCATGGAAATCAAGGTCTTCAAGAATTTTAATATGATGAAGAGCACTTTCTACCATTCCATCAGCTGTAGGGTAGCCGTACTTCTCAATAATCCGTCTTTCAAGCGATCCGGCGTTTACGCCAATTCGAATGGGAATCCCTTTTGCTTTTGCCGCTTTTACAACAGCTTCTACTTTTTCACGACGACCGATATTACCCGGATTGATGCGGATTTTATCTGCGCCGCCTTCTATAGCTAATAAAGCAAGCTTATAATCAAAATGAATGTCGACGACAAGTGGAATGTTAATTTTTTTCTTAATTTCTGGTATAGCTTTCGCTGCACGTTCATCAGGGCAGGCTACACGTACAACTTGGCATCCAGCTTCCTCGAGACGCAGGATTTCCGCAACCGTAGCTTCAACATCATGCGTTTTCGTTGTTGTCATACTTTGTACAATTACTTCATTATTTCCGCCAATTGTTAAGTTTCCAACTTTAATTGGACGAGTTTTCGTTCGATGTATTATTTCACTCACGTGGAATTCTCTCCTTTAGGAAAAAATCATATTTCGGTACGTCTTAATGACCGCTTTACCCATTGTAACAATCTTATGAGTATGTTGACAAGGATTGAATCTTTTATTCATTATAGAAGGGGATTTTATACGTATTGCCTATTTGCATGGCTTCAGGTTTAATTCCATTTAAGTTCTCAAAATCCGAAATGATGTTTTCGATGGAAAGAGGAAGTGTACCTTCCTGCTTTTTAATGATGGATAATAACGAATCCCCTGCACGTATCTTGATTTCTTTATATGGAATTGGGATAATTTCTGAAACAGGAGTCGAACTAGCCTCAATGGTTTTCACAGTTGATTTAGCAGGGAGCGTTCCTTTTGTTATATCGTAATAAATGATAAAAACGGTAAAACAAATCGATAAGAAAAGTAGCATTTTTTTCATGAACATCCCCCAGCTCGTCTCGTCTTTATTTCATGTATATGTGAAACCATTCGGACTATGCCTAAAATTGGGCAGTTTTTTTACCTGTGATTTCTATGTTTCAAATGTACAGGCAATCCGCTACGTTAGAAAATGAGAGCTAAAGAAGAGAAAGTTACCCCCATTAAGGGAATATCATGAAGGAGAATTTAATGATTGCTGGTTATAGAGTATGTAGGATGAAGCAATTAAAAAGGGACACCAATATATCGATGTCCCTTAAGAAATTATTTAGAGTTAATACGTTCGATTCTATCTTTGTTATTCGGTACCTCTTTTAGAGATAAATACAACATGAAAATGGTAACGAACCAGTTTATGGTTGAACCGTATGGGACAATCGTTTGAAAAGCCGCCATAATTGTGAAAAAGATCGTCGGCAATGTGATGCTGTAAGCTGTAATTCTCCAAAGGTGACGATAGGAAAGACCACGGCCAAGCAAATTATTAAAAAGTAAACCAAACATAGCAAAGATAGACACTTTAATAAATAATAACGCTGATGTAAACAGGAACATTGCTAGAACTAACACAACAATCGCTACAGGCAAAAGGGATGTAGCAGTGTCTAGCATCTTTTCAATATCTTTGTTTGAGATCGATTGCCCTTCAAGTAAGGAGTAGGGACCTGTTTGAATTTCTCCGCCTGTCGTGAAGACAAGTTCATTTTGTAATAATCCGATAGCAGTGATAGATTCTCGAGCAATTTGCTGGGCAGTTATTTCACCGCTGTCATCCATATAAATTGTCATATTATTCTTCTCGATAATAACAGGTTCTTCACTAGTATCCGTTAGTGTTCCATTCTTTATTGTGAAATCAGGCAAATCTTCCGTAAATGTTGTCTTAATTGCAGGAATGCTTGCTTGGATTGCCGTACTGAAATAATAGGCAGAGGGAATAATGGAAACGAGAGAAAGGAAGAAGACGAACAAGATCGTTTTTCCGATTCCTTGGTTTCGAAAACTTGCGATGTCTTTCGGTGAGTACAAACTTAAAATAAATTGTTTGAAAATATTCATTCTTCACAGCCCTTTTTATGAAATGGTTTCTATATGTCTTTTTCATTTTAGCTAGGTGTCCAGAAGAACACAACAGAAAGTCATTGAAGATTCGTTAGAATGTATTTGAAAGAATTTTTCTTTCAATGATAAGTGTATAAGTTTATTACAATGGGTATTAGAGTGCTACCTAGGCCAATACGTTAAAGCCCGATTGATTCAACTAACAATCAGTGGGGGATGAAGAAAACCCCCACTGATTGAAGTTTCACTTTATAGTAGAATATAGCCAAGGCGCTGTGGTGGTTTTTCTTAGAAAGTAGGATGAAAATGGATGTAATGTATTGGCTCGTAATTGTTGTCATGTTTATTATTGGGTTTATTGGTCTCGTTTATCCCATTATCCCAAGTGTGTTGTTTGTTTTGGGTGGTATTTTGTTATATGGAGTATTTTACTCCTTTGAGTCTTTTAATTGGATATTCTGGACCATCCAAATTTTATTAGTCCTTTTATTATTTTGTGCAGATTATGTAGCTAATTTAGCAGGTGTGAAAAAGTTCGGGGGGTCTAGGGCGGGCGTATGGGGAAGTACGATTGGTATCTTAGTCGGTCCGTTTGTCATTCCGTTCTTAGGGATTATCATCGGACCATTCTTAGGGGCCATCATAGCGGAGATGGTTATTCACAAGAAAAGTCCGGTCGTAGCTGCAAAAATTGGCTTCGGTTCAGTGATGGGCTTTGTTGGGAGTGTTGTAACCAAAAGCATCATCCAGCTGTTTATGGTTATTTACTTCTTGTTCGTCGTTTTGTAATAATGAGGATTAGTTTGGTGAGCTATAGACGTCATCGGCTTGGGGCTACAAGCCAACAAGAAGGCCAAAGAAACAACCTCCATGCCGTCATGTCTCGTGCTTGTCGCCGATAAATGGGCGCCTTTTCGCTTTAGGTGGATGAAGAATTTGAAAATGATGAGGCATAACGTTTGAAACGTTACCAAAACTTTGATATTCTAATTGAAACGAGCATAGTGTTTGCATGTGCAATGCTACTTCGTCCAAAAAAACATTAGTTACATAGGGAGGAATTTTATTATGGCATTCGAACTTCCACAATTACCGTACGCATATGATGCGTTAGAACCAAACATCGACAAAGAAACAATGAACATTCACCACACGAAACACCATAACACGTATGTAACAAACTTAAACGCTGCTCTTGAAGGCAATGAAGAACTTTTGAGCAAAAGTGTTGAAGAAGTAATTGCAAACCTTGATGCAGTTCCTGAAGCGAAACGCACTGCTGTACGCAACAATGGTGGCGGACACGCGAACCACTCATTATTCTGGCAAATCATCTCACCAAATGGTGGCGGGCAGCCGACTGGTGAATTAGCGGATGCAATCACTTCTAAATTTGGCAGCTTTGACAGCTTCAAAGAAGAATTCGCTAAAGCAGCTACAACTCGTTTCGGATCGGGCTGGGCTTGGCTTTCAGTAAACAATGGTGAGCTTGAGGTTTCAAGCACACCTAACCAAGACTCTCCAATCATGGAAGGCAAAACACCTTTACTTGGTTTAGACGTTTGGGAACATGCATACTACTTGAACTACCAAAACCGTCGTCCAGAATACATCAACGCATTCTGGAACGTTGTAAACTGGGATGAAGTAGCTAGCCGTTTCGGCGCAGCAAAATAAGATAGCAACTAAAAAAACAGGGATTCCACAAAGGGATCCCTGTTTTTTTAGTTGCTAGAGGAAAAATTTTGAAATATCGACTCCTTTAAATAAATGTCCATTGTTCTTCAAACACTATAAAAGTAATTAAAGGAGAGTTAAAATATGGGCATTATAAAAAAATGGACTGGAGACATGGAGATTAATCGGGATTTACGGATTCTGCTAATTATCGGCGGACTGTACAGCATGAGTATTGCGCTCTCAAATACGTTTGTAAATGTATTTCTGTGGAAGCAGTCTGGAGATTACGTAGATATCGGAATTTATAATTTGGCCGTGGCAATTTTTCAGCCGTTTACATTTGTGTTTGCAGGTAGAATTGCCAAAAAGGTAGATCGGATTATTGTTTTGAGGCTCGGCGTCATATTTTTAGCTGCTTTTTATTTAGCTGTTCTCTTAATTGGCACACAGGCCACACATTTTCTTATCTTACTAGGTGGATTACTTGGGATCGGGTATGGGTTCTACTGGCTTGCCTTTAACGTGTTGACTTTTGAAATTACAGAACCAGAAACACGTGATTTTTTCAATGGCTTTTTAGGGTTGCTTACTTCTGCAGGAGGGATAATCGGACCTATTTTCGCGGGCTTCAT
Organism: Peribacillus sp. JNUCC 23; assembly: GCF_053653995.1. The sequence continues at coordinate 3,015,132 of NZ_CM132202.1, read as the reverse complement.
TATATCCAGAATGGAGAAGTTTACAGGGTACTCGATCATATTTGGGGTATCGTTGTTATTATTTGCGATAGCGGTATATTTTAGTTTTTCTTTAGAAAGACGGCCAGCTCATGGTAAATATTTATTTTTCCGTACGCTTAAAGAAAGGAAAAATAATGATAATTGGCGGCTAATTACGTATGCACATTTTTTTCAAGGTTTACGCGAAGGAACATTTATGTTTGTCGTTTCGATTTTGGTTTTCATTCAAACGGGAAGTGAACTTGCGCTAGGAAATTTCAGTATGGTGAATTCAATCCTTTCGTTTATCGCTTATTATTTCGCAGCAAGATATATTAAGCAAAAAATGAGGAAGAAATCAATCCTGCTTGGCGGAATACTCTTATATGCAGGCGTATTCTTACTTGCTTTCGATGTCACCTATGCCAAGCTGCTTTTTTATGCTGCGACGATCGCAATTGCTTATCCAATCTTACTTGTACCGTACATGTCTTTGACTTACGATATTATTGGCCGTGCGTGGCAGGCGGCAGAGTTAAGAATTGAATATATTGTAGTTAGAGAACTCTACATTCTGCTCGGGCGGATTGTTTCAATTGCGGGCTTTATTCTTACCGTCATGTTTTTTGACCCGGTAAAAAGCTTACCTATCTTTTTATTAATCGTTGGATCAGGACATACAATTATTTATTTATTTGTTAGAAAAATTAATATGGACCACCCCGCATGATATATGGATATCTAGAAAGGGTTAGGCCTCGCGACTGAATAAAGTGTGAAAATAAAAAACGCGAGGTCTACATCTTTTTATTCTAAAATGAAAGAAACTCCTATAGGCGCCTACCTCTTTCGTTCCGGCTCAAAAGAGGACAATCTGTCGCGTAAATTTCAAATCTCGCTCAAAAAAGATGAAACCTGCATGTAAATCATAATTTCAGCACCAAAAAAATGTTTTTTGCAGAGAAAAGCTCAGAAACGGAAAGAGGATTAAAAGCACCTGCTACATAGGCAAAATAAATAAGTAATTTTGCATTAACAAAACTAGATATTCTCTTTCAAGTTATATAGAATAAGATAGATTACTATTTTTATAAAAGGATGTGTGGCTTAGCGTGACGAAAGAAAAAAAGAAAAAGACTCATGTTCCTTTGCGATTAAATTTACTTTTCTTTGCAGTTTTCCTATTATTTTCAGTGCTCATTCTCCGTCTTGGACTTGTTCAAATCGTCTATGGAGATGATTATAAAAGAGAAATTGAAAGAACAGAAGAAGTGACTGTGAATAATCCTGTTCCTCGTGGGAAAATGTATGATCGAAATTTAAAGGTGATGGTCGACAATGAGCCGTTGAATGCTATTACTTATACGAGAAGCCAGGGAACAAAGGCAACGGAGATGCTGGATACTGCAGAAAAACTAGCCCAATTAATTGATAAAGAAACGGATAAGATAACGGTACGAGATAGAAAAGATTTCTGGATTCTTAAACATCCGGATGAGGCTGAAGCCAAAATCACCGATGCCGACCGAAAAAAGGTCACGGAAGGCGAACTTGAACAAAAAGATTTATACAAGCTTCAAATTGAAAGAATTACTGAGAAGGAAATCAATTCCTTCACAGATCCTGAGCTTGAAGTGCTAGCCATTTATCGTGAATTTTCGAGTGGCTATGCGCTAACACCACAAATTGTTAAAAACAAAGACGTAACCGAAGAAGAATTCGCTAGAGTAAGTGAAAACCTTGATTCAATGCCAGGTGTAAACATCACTACTGACTGGGATCGAACATATGCTTTTGGTCAAACGTTGAAATCCGTCCTCGGTAAGGTATCATCATCGGACGAAGGTTTACCGAGTGAAAAACTTGATTATTACCTTTCACGCGGGTACAGCCGGAATGATCGGGTAGGGAAAAGCTATATCGAATTGCAGTATGAAGATGTGCTTCAAGGAAATAAAGCGAAAGTGAAGAATATAACAGATAAGGGCGGAAATGTTGTTGAATCCCAAATTATTTCTGAGGGACAGCGTGGGAAGGATTTAGTCTTAACCGTTGATATGGATCTTCAGCAAGCAATCGAAAATGAAATTGAGAAGCAATTACTACAGGCAAAAAAAGCAGGCAATACAAAATTCCTTGATCGGGCTTTTGTTGTATTAATGGATCCAAAAACAGGGGAAATTTTGACGATGGCCGGAAAGCAATATGCCATTGATAAGGAAACAGGCAAACCAACGATCAATGATTATGCTCTAGGTAATATTTCGTCTTCCTATACAGTAGGGTCTAGTGTAAAAGGTGCAACGATTTTAACTGGGTATCAAACAGGTGCCATTCAGCCGAATCGGTATTTCTATGATAGACCCTTACTTATTAAAAATACGCCACAAAAGAAGTCGTATTCAAATATGGGGAATATTAATGATTTAACAGCGTTAAAAAAATCCTCCAACGTATACATGTTTTTAACGGCAATTGCGATAGCTGGTGCAGAATATTCACCAAATAGGGGGCTGAATATTGGACCTAAGGACTTTGATACGATGCGCCATTCTTTTGTCCAATTTGGTTTAGGGGCACGGACAGGGATTGATTTGCCGAATGAAATGACTGGTTTCGTCGGGCAAGATACGAATAATCCTGGTAAATTACTCGATTTTGCTATTGGACAGTATGATACCTATACACCGATGCAGTTGGCACAATATGTCTCAACAATCGCGAATGGCGGCTATCGAATGGAGCCTCATATAGTCAAAGAAATTCATGATCCTGTTGATGATAATACACAACTTGGTGCTGTATTTAATGAAATAACCCCAAAAGTCCTGAATAAACTGGACATGAAAGATAGCTGGATTGATCGTGTTCAGACTGGCTTTAAAATGGTTGCTATGGAAAAAGGGGGAACGGCTTATAAATACTTCGGCGGAAAGAACAAAGCCTATACAGTCGCTGCAAAAACAGGTACAGCACAAGCTTTCTATGATGGACCAAACAAAGATAAATATAAAGGTCTCCAAGCAACTATGAGCCTGAGTATGGTTGGATATGCTCCGGCAGAGAATCCTGAAGTTGCTTTTGCCGTTGTCGTTCCTTGGGCTTATCAAGGCCATTCAAGCAATGGGTTGAACGGCAAACTGGCTGAATTCGCTCTGGATACTTATTTCGATTTGAAAAAGACTCGTCAACAGGCAGGCCAAACGGAAGCAACTTCAGAGAATAAGGTTGTTAATAGTAAGGAAAACGAACAAGAACAAGCAGAATAATGAATAAACGCTTTTAAAAAAAGATGTCCCAAGAGAGTCTGACCTCATACTCTATCAATAGTACATACACTTTGTGCTATTGATAGGGTCTGTGGGTTAGGCTCTTTTGTTTTTAGGATAGCTTTTTTTGCATTTCAATTCTACTGATTACTATTGTCTACATGTATAGAAGGTGCAAAAGGGGGGATTTCTAAAGAAGAGAATTGTTTGTTCTCGTTTATTCGACGCAATTCTTGTTTGTTCTTTACAAAATTCGCACAGAAGTTTACGCAAAATTTACAAATGGTTTAATGTTCGTTAACAGTAAGATAGTAATCTTAGTTTGTAGAAACAAACAATGAATATTTCAGGGGGAATAAGTAAATGAAGAAATTTAAAGGTTTCGCTTTAACAGCAATGTTAACAGGAGTTTTGGCTGTAGCAACAGCATGCGGCTCAGACACTACTAAAGATGAAAGCACTTCTGGTACTACTGGGGACACAGCTGAAAAACTTTCTGGAGAAGTTATTATTGATGGTTCATCTACTGTATACCCAATCATGGAAGCTGTTTCTGAAGAATACGGAGCAGTTCAGCCAGATGTAAGAGTATCTGTTGGTTTTTCAGGTACTGGTGGCGGATTTAAGAAATTCATTGCAGGAGAAACAGACTTAAGCAATGCTTCTCGCCCAGTGAAAGATGAAGAAAAAGCAGAGCTTGATAAAAACGGAATCGAATTTACTGAATTACCATTAGCATTTGACGGTATAACAGTTGTTGTTAACCCTGAAAATGATTTTGTTGACCATTTAACAGTTGAAGAATTAAAAGCATTATGGGTAGATAGCGGAAAAGCAAAAATGTGGTCTGATATCCGTCCAGAGTGGCCGAAAGAAGAAATTAAATTCTATTCTCCAGGTACAGATTCAGGAACATATGATTATTTCAACGAAGTTATTTTAGAGGATGCACCGATCGTTTCAAACGCAACACTTTCAGAAGATGACAATATCCTTGTTCAAGGTGTATCAGGTGATAAAAACGCGATTGGTTTCTTCGGTTATGCTTATTACGCTGAAAACCAAGACAAGCTTAAAGATGTAAGCATTGATAATGGAAATGGTCCAGTTGAACCGACTCATGAAACAATTGGAAACGGGGACTACGCACCACTTTCAAGAACAGTTTTCACATATGTATCTAATAAAGCAGTAGCTGATAAAGAACAAGTTGCAGACTACACAAAATTCACAATCGAAAATGCTGGTAAATTGGCAGAAGAGGTTGGTTATATTAGCTTACCCGAAGAAGATTATAAAAAAGATTTAGAAAAACTAGCTGAACTTACAAAATAAGTTTCAGATATAAAAGAATAACAAAAAATGAAAAGATGGCGGGTACAACCTGGATGAACCCGCCATCCTTTTGGCTATGATGAAAGGGGTTTTCAGATTGCCACGCGGTAACGATAAAGAATACTCAGTGCAGCAAATGATTACAGAGAAAAGATTAAAGAAAAAGAACAATTTTAATTTTGAGAAATTAATTCCTGGACTACTTTTACTAACTGCAGTTTTATCCGTTTTAACAACAATTGGAATTGTGTTCACATTAATATTTGAAACATTTATCTTCTTTGACCGAGTATCAATCATTGAATTTTTCACAAATAAAAAATGGTATCCATTTTCCGCGACAGATGCATCATTTGGAATTATGCCGCTCGTTGTGGGTACTTTAAAAGTAACAGGAATTGCAGCGATCGTTGCAGTCCCTATTGGTTTGGCAACTGCCATTTATTTGAGTGAATATGCTTCTGAAAAAGCACGTAGAATCATTAAACCAATTTTAGAAGTATTGGCTGGTATCCCTACCATCGTGTATGGATTTTTTGCACTGACATTTGTTACGCCAATATTGAAACAGTTGATTCCGAGTCTTGAAACATTTAATGCGTTAAGCCCAGGGATTGTCGTGGGAATTATGATTACGCCAATGGTTGCTTCTTTATCAGAGGATGCCATGTCGTCTGTACCACGTTCAATTCGCGAAGGAGCCTTCGCACTTGGAGCCACTAAATTAGAAACGACAATTAAGGTCATTTTACCTGCAGCAGTATCTGGTATTACCGCATCGGTTGTTCTTGCTTTATCCCGAGCAATTGGGGAGACGATGATCGTTTCAGTGGCAGGTGGGTCAACACCGAATGCAAGTTTTGATGTCACATCTTCTATTCAAACGATGACGGCGTATATTGTTCAAGTGAGCACAGGTGATGCTGGGTATCAAACGACCATTTATTATAGTATATATGCAGTAGGAATGACTTTGTTCCTCTTTACACTGTTTATGAACTTATTTGCACAGTTCATCACACGAAAGTTTAAGGAGGAATATTGATGAATAAGTTAGTGGATAAAGAAATAGTTGCAAAAAAAATGGCGAGTAGGATTATCAAAAACCGAGTGTTTAAAGGATTGTTTTTCCTTTCCACATTGTTTGGTTTATTAGTACTCGGGGTATTATTCTATCGAATTATTACCCAAGGAATTGGCTATATAAATTTAGACTTCTTCCAGAACTTCGCATCAAGAAGACCGGAAGATGCAGGTATCAAAGCTGCCTTCATCGGTACAATTTGGCTTATGATCGTCGTGGCTCCTGTTTCGTTAATACTAGGTGTCGGCACAGCAATATATTTAGAAGAATATGCGAAAAAAAATAAATTCACATCTTTCATTAAACTTAATATCTCTAATCTTGCCGGCGTCCCTTCGATTGTATTTGGGCTACTGGGACTTACCATTTTCGTCAGAGCATTGGCATTAGAACGTTCTGTACTAGCTGCAGGATTAACGATGAGTCTTCTCGTTCTACCTGTTATTATTGTAGCCTCGCAGGAAGCAATTCGTTCTGTTCCGAAAGAACTTCGTGAAGCATCTTTCGCGATGGGGGCAACAAAATGGCAAACTGTTTTAAAAGTTGTTTTACCTGCTGCGATTCCTGGAATCTTAACTGGTGGGATTTTGGCCTTGTCAAGAGCGATCGGCGAAACTGCGCCACTTATCGTCATCGGGATACCGATGTTCGTCGCCTTTTTGCCAAAAACAATCATGGACACATTTACTGTATTGCCTATGCAAATCTACAACTGGACATCCCGTCCTCAAGCAGAATTTCAAGACGTAGCAGCGGCTGGTATTCTTGTTATGCTTGTTTTATTAATCCTAATGAATTCGATTGCGGTATTCATTCGAAATCATTTTCAGAAAAGATATTAAGGGAGGAAGCAGCAAATGAATGTAACAGTATTAAGATCCCAAAATAAACAAGACGGAATAACTACAAAGACCCATGAGGAAAAAGAGTTTGTTTATAAAACAACAGATTTGAACCTATGGTATGGTAGCACACATGCATTAAAAAACGTCAACTTGGATTTGTATGAAAATGAAGTTACGGCTATCATTGGCCCATCAGGGTGTGGAAAGTCGACGTATATTAAAACGCTAAACCGCATGATTGAAATGGTTCCTGGTGTAAAAACATCTGGTGAAATCCAATACAGAGGTCGTAATATTCTAGATAAATCATACGGTGTGGAAGATTTACGTACTCAAGTAGGAATGGTGTTTCAAAAGCCAAACCCATTTCCAAAGTCTATTTATGAAAATATAGCGTACGGTCCCAAAATCCATGGAATCAAAAATAAGAAGGTTCTTGATGAAATTGTTGAGAAAAGTTTACGTGGTGCAGCGATTTGGGATGAGGTGAAAGACCGTCTAAAAGAAAATGCGTATGGCCTTTCAGGTGGACAGCAACAACGTCTTTGTATCGCTCGTTGCCTTGCCATTGAGCCGGATGTCATCTTGATGGATGAACCAACTTCTGCACTGGATCCTATTTCGACTTTAAAAGTGGAAGAATTAATTCAGGAACTAAAAAATGACTTTAGTATTATCATCGTTACGCATAACATGCAGCAAGCTGCACGTATTTCTGACCGTACGGCATTTTTCTTGAGCGGTGAGGTTGTCGAATATCGTGATACAACAACAATTTTTTCAAACCCAACTGATAAACGGACAGAAGATTATATTAGTGGAAGATTTGGTTAATGAAAAGGGTCTGACCTCGCACTCTGTATTGAGTTGTTGCGGGGTCAGACCCTTTTTTTGAGGTATTCTCTTCATTATTCAGTCAGCATTTTAACAATTTCGGTAAGTTCCATATTAGGTGTAAATGTATATTGTCCAATCTGAATGCGCTTGATTAATTGATTTTCTTTCAAGTATTGGAGAAACACTATACCATTTTCGAAAATGCCCTCGTTTTCAAGAACCTCTGCTATTTTCTCAGGTGTCATCCCAGATTCCACAGTTAACGTATAAGAAACAGCAGATGGCTTCTCAGCTTGTATAGGTATCGCTCGTTTCTTAGCATCAGAAATGGTTTCACTGGCCTGCTGCTTGCTTGTAGCCTCTTTTTTGCTAGTTTCAGCAGATTGGATTTTGTATCCGTTATGTTCCAGCATCACTTTCGCTTCTTCAAGGGTTAAAGAGGCTTTCTTTTCAATAGGAAATACATATGAATAGCCACCAACAAGAGCAGACGTGAATATGATTCCTGCTGCAAATGCTCGAATTGTCGATTTATTCATGTTTTGATCCTCGCTTTTGTTGCATCTTCAATAACTGTGATGACCGTATCCATCGATAAGGTAGATTGTTTGGCAATTTGCTCAAGTGATATCCCTTGTTGATACAGTGAGAGCACTTGGCTTTTAAGAATTTCATTGATCTGTGAAGCAGCGTTGTTTGGTTTATGTACTGTATACGATGGAGGGTTTTCTTGAATAAGTAGTTCTTCTTCTAATATTTTGATTTTCTTTTTAATTTGATACATTTCTTGCATATGCGTAATGGTCATTTGCTCTATTTCTTCTTCAAGTTTTACATGATCTTTTGTGAAGAAGGAAATTAGTAAAAGAATACTGGAAAATACCAAAAGACCAATTAGTAGATATTCCATACGTTCACCTCTGCATTTTTTAATTGGGTCTTTCTGATCATTTAAACCCCTTGATACCGTCGCTTCGAGTGAAAGTAGACAAGTACGTTTGAACTAAGGATGCGAATCAAAGACGGCTAAGATAAAGGCATTTAGCTATTTAGTCGTTCGGTCACAATTCTTAATTTACCACACTTTTTTGCAAAATTGGGTAAGTTTCTGGAACAATGAGCATAATTATAAAAAATAAACCGGTATTTGTCTAATCAGTTACTGAAACGTTGTCGAATTTAAATGGAAAGATCTAATAAATACGTTTTAGAAAATATTTTTTGACTAATTTACCTAGAAGGAAAAGGAGTTGTGAAATTCGACAAAATGCGTTTATTGTATGGAATGCTATTCAGTGCTACGATTAGAGTAATAAAAAACTGACTATTCTAACTATTAAACAGACACACAGCTCGAAGGTTGTAGGTCTTACTTAAATACCAATATATTGAAGCGCTTACATTAAATGAAAAGGGGAGAATCATGATGAACACTTTATCAGCTTACGAAACATTACCCAAGGGATCTGAGTCACATGGCTTCCGGAAACAATTAAAGGCTGGAATATGGATTGATGGAGAATTTGACTGGTATTCTGAGGAAGAAATGGCTGTTAATACAGGGGGACAAATGCGTTCTCTCATTCAATCTTTTTCAAAACAACATATATCATTTGTGAGATGCACGATTAAAAATACATCTGCTTTTTTAAAATCACCTAAAATGGTCTTTCATTATGAAAACATGCGTGATCCTCAAAATGTTGCCTTTTATTGCCCAGGAGAGAAGGCAATTTTACACATTGGCAAAAAATCAATCTCCTTGCTTGGTGGGGTAGTAAAAGGCAAGGGGATTTCGCAATATTGTATTCAAGGAAAAGGGAGCTTGTATCAGTATGGCTGCTTTAAATCGCTTAAAGAAGGAATACTTTCCTATTCACCGCTCGCAAAAGGAGAAGTGAGCAGCATTTTTTCCTTAGAACCGGAAATTCAACCTGATGAGTGTATTGAAGCAGTCGCTTGGGTCATCCATACAAACACCAAAGAGGAAGCCTTGTTCATGCATGATCAATTACTTTCTGCTCTGCCTCATTAATAGAAGTATTTTATGATGATATTTCTCAAAAAACAGACTAGCATTTGTATAGAAAAAATGCTATTATAGAAAAGTCCTATGTGAAAACGTCAATATGTTTGGAGGGAAATACACATGCGCGTGAATATTACATTAGCTTGCACTGAATGTGGAGATCGTAACTATATTTCTAAAAAAAATAAACGTAATAATCCAGATCGTCTTGAGCTTAAAAAATACTGCTCAAGAGAAAAACGTTCAACTACACACCGTGAAACAAAGTAAGCAACAGGGTTTTCTCCTGTTGTTTTTTTTTGTAGAAAAATGGTTGGAGTTATACTAAACGTAGTACAATAAGAGTTAAAATAACTGAATAATTGAAATTTAACTAATGATCTTTTCATTTAAGTTAAGTGATTACATGTTAAAGCATAAGAAAGGCGGTATTCTACATGACAGATAATAAGCGGAAAATTCGTGAAGAAATGAAACGGAGATTATCAAGTTTGTCTACGATTGAGCATACCCAGCTTTCGCGTGAAATTGCACAGAAAGTGTTCGCGCTAAAAGAATGGAAGCAGGTAGAAACGATTGGTATTACTGTAGCGGTTCATCCGGAGCCTGAAACAAAATTTATTATCGAACAAGCTTGGCTCGAAGGAAAACGCGTAGCGGTTCCGAAATGTAAGCCAAGTAGTAAAGAATTGGATTTCAGGTACATAACCAGCTTCTCGGAATTAGAGACGGTTTATTTTGGCTTACAGGAGCCCGTATTGGCGACGGAGCAGGCAACTAAGGAAGACCTCTCTTTACTGATCGTACCGGGTTTAGCGTTTACAAGAAAAGGGTACCGATTGGGCTTTGGTGGCGGATACTATGACCGTTTTCTTTCCGATTATAAAGGCAAGCTACTGTCACTTGCATTCGAACTTCAGTTAATGGAATACTTGCCTATCGAATGTCATGATATCCCCGTTTCAAAAATTATTACACCAAATCATGTATATAGCGCCGAGAATTAATACTTTTTCTTATGAATATAAAGAGGATGTTCAAAAATCCGGTAAAAAAGCTTGCGAATTGCATCAAAGCGTATTTTTGACCTTCTGTTAAAGTCGCGCACGTCATGACGAGCCACACAGAAGTCAGCACATCCTGTGAAAGTCTGGTTCTCGCGTATTCCTACATATTTGAAAGGTTGTCGAGATGCGCTCGCAGAACTTCTCGGCTCTTTTTAACCTTCTTTTTGAACACGCACATAAAATGAAACCTAGATTAATCGACAGTACGAACCCGATTTAATGAACTAAACTGCTGAAAAGCATAGCAGTGCGTTTCATTGTCTCTCACCAATCAGACCTTTAGGGGCAGTTGATATCCTCCTACCTCTATCTTCTTTTGTTTACTCAGAATTCTAAGAGGGAGTCTTACTACTCGTCAAGAGTGGGATAAAGTGAAACTTTCATCAGTGGGGGTTTTCTTCATCTCCAACTGATGGTTAGTCCCGTTCTACTGTCGCTAAGACCTTCTCTTTCGCTTCGATCAATCGACAGGACGAAAACCCGATTGGTTCAACTAAACCGCCGAAGAGCACAGCGGTAGTCCCACTGTATCTCACCAATCGGGGATTTACAGGCTGTTTATCCCCACCTATTTATTGTTTGTTTTTCTCGGGAAAATTGAGGTGGGGGTATTACAGCTTGTTAAACCGGGATAAAAATTCTTGATTTCGCCACACTAGGGATAGGAGGGATGGATATGCTTCGAACAATAATGAAAATAATGATGATTGGCATGGTAGTGTATTTTGGATATCATTGTCGTTATCGCTTGATGAATCTGATCTTAGCCAATTCCTTTTTGCGTAAATTGCTAGTTTCGGGAACATTTGGATCACGTGCTGTACGTGAGAAGATGTTGCAAGGCCTCTTTAGTGGGGGAAATGGTACTAATTATTCGTAAGGCAGGTTTTGGGTCTGATTCTGTATCTCCTAAGCTTATAGGAGTGGGGATCGGCCCCTTTTTAGGAGTTAAGAAGAACGTTATGAACAGCAATTTTTTCGAGAGTAGAGCCAATCAATTTAATGCGAATCTATATTTTTCAATGCCTATAGATTGAGCAAGGCTCTTGTTTTTGAATAACAAAAAAACGAAACAATTCATGTACGTTTGTTTGTACAATTACAATTAAATCTACTATAGTGAAGAGAAAGGGTAAGCAAGAATACATAAATTAGCAATAAGAAAGTGGGGAAAGTATTGGCATTTAAGGAGGATTATCTATATTGGTCGATTATTAAACAGCTTACAGTTCAATATCATTATCGAATGGTTACGATATCTGACGATCATCAAGAAATCTGGCTTGAAACAGAGAGAGACAAGGCATTTCCTGTTGTTAGAATCATTCGTCATGATCTTGATTGGGCGAATTGGTTAAAGCGTGATATTGACAGAGCCACTCTAATTGGCGAACAAATAAGGAAAAAACTTATTAAAAAGCCTTTGGATGTTTTGAATGTGTATATTACAGAGTTTGAACCTGTAGATGAATATGAATTTATTGACAAGAAAAGGATGGCAAACAAAACGACAGTCACTTCACAAATCGTAAGTACAGCTGCCTATACTGACAGAATAAATGAGCTTGAAACAATGTTTACTAAGTCTCTTTCCATTGAATTTCCACCTGATGAGGAAATCGACGAACAAAAGATTAGCAAGGTAAAACAAGTTGCTCTAGCGGGTTCTGTTCAACAAGCAAAGGAAGAACAACAGCTATTCCAAAGAGGGAAACCTCTATTTACATATATTTTTATGACGATGCAGATTATCATCTTTTTATTAATGGAAATGAATGGTGGAAGTACGAATACAAAAACACTAGTGGATTACGGAGCTAAATATTCGCCTTATATTCTGTCCGGAGAATGGTGGCGCTTTTTTACACCAATTGTTGTACATATTGGCTTTATGCATTTATTGATGAATTCCCTATCTCTCTATTTTATTGGAACGGAAGTTGAACGGCTTTATGGAAATATCCGATTTTTAATCATTTATCTGGTAGCTGGCTTTGGTGGATCATTAGCCAGTTTGATTATTACGCCGTCCGTTTCTGCGGGAGCGAGTGGCGCTATTTTTGGCTGTTTTGGTGCTTTACTCTATTTTGGCATCATATACCCGAAATTATTTTTTAGAACGATGGGCATGAATATTATTATTTTGATTGCAATCAATTTAGGCTATGGCTTTTCAGTGTCAGGAATTGATAATGCCGGGCATATTGGTGGGTTGGTCGGCGGCTTCTTGGCTGCTGGTATCGTCCATCTCCCTAAACATAAACCAAACATTAAACAACTATTATTTGCGGGTGCTACGATTATCCTTACCTTTGGATTGCTTCAATACGCCTATAGTGATAGGAATCAATCTGTATACTTTGATGAAACGACAGGGAGTTTGGCCCAAGAATATATGACTGCTGGAGATAGTGATAAAGCATACGAACTGTTAACGACTAGTATTGATAAAATGGAAACTCATCCGTTTTCTTCATTTGTATTAGGAAATATTGAATTTGAGCGTGGTAATTATCAAGATGCATCAATGAATTACGAAGAGTCCGTAATACAAAATCCGGAATTTCATGAAGCTCATTACAATTTAGGCTTATGCTATTATAAGCTGCATCGGGTGGAAGAAGCGAAGAGCCAGTTTCAAAAAGCGGTTGATCTTTCTCCAGATCAAGAAGAATATCAAAAAATATTGAATCAGTTGAATGAAACACCATAAAGTATCACTATCTTGCAAATAATAAGGGGGTTAGGAATAAATGTTCTATAGCCTTTGCGTACCAATTAATACGTGGGGTATATAAATGATTTAGACAGTTGACTAAAGCTAACCTTTGAAAAAAGCCTCGCATGAAGAATAAATATTTTTCTTCGTGCGAGTGCTTTAGAAATAACTTTTATATACTTTGCCGAAGCACTATAGGTGTTCCGTCGCTAGTTTGCAATAGAATGAGAAGCTCCGTTTGATTTTTTGCAACAAGTACAATTGGGATAGTACTTCCAATTGGATTTAGGATGCTTCCGTCTTCTTTTTGTATTCCCAAAAGATAATTTTTATATAACCCTTCCCAAAGTTTTCCGATTATTTCTTCTCTCTGTGCCGATGGAAAACTTTTAAGTAGTTCATCGGTCCTGTTTGGCAAATCCGTTAACGGTAATGCGGTGTAATGATTTTCTAGGATGCCGAATTGCTTCAGGGCGTCTGTATAAGCTGTATCTACAATAGACCTTGTGTACTTGTCAAGTGTATGCTGCCATTTTTTTTGCTCATTATTGATCGGATCGTGAAATGTTTGAAAGTCCTTTTGGAGAGAGAGGATTGCATAAAGATGATCTTTACTCATTTTTTGCACACTTGTATAGGTGTTTTCTTTCGGATGCACTTCCCCATAATGGAAGCTGACGCTTTCGAAGAGACCACTTTCTTTTTCAGAAAAAGATTTTGTATGTAATAAATTTGCTTGATCTTGTTTCCAATCCTTTATAAGTCCTAGTAATCGGCCGTTTCTAAATAATAAAGAAATATCTTGGCGTAAATAAACCGGCTGAGCTAAGGTGGATTCGACTTTCCAGTTTACTTGATAGTGTGACGTACCTTTTTGCTTTGCACGTAAATTCGTATCAGCTGTAGTAAAGCGGAGGTCAGGGTCTATCGGGAAAAAAATAATGGTATCTTCGACAGATTTTGATCCGAAGGTAAAAAATGCAGCTAATAGAGCAGTTACTAATATAATGGCTGTATGCTTCCATTCGATTTTCATCATGCACCTCCAAAAAAATCACGGTACTCTATCTTATGAATGAAGATGGACAACTATGAAAATATATTTTGTTTTGCAAATAGATAAAACATTCATGAGCTCCTGCTCTAAAGCCTATCGATAAAGTGAAACTCCCATTAGTGGGGGGGACAGCCTGTTAAACCGGGATAAAAAGGTTCACAGGTTTTATAAACTGTATCACCTTATGAAGGTGGCGGTGCGGAGCTGATTTCGCGAAGCCCCGCCCCGTTTTTTTGCAAAAAAACGCTTTCACTTGTCGGTTAATCATGTATTCGCTATACTTTTACTAGAATATAAATTAAGTAAAGCAACTTTAGGAAAGGGACATTCATGAAAACAATTTATGATATTAAAACATACTTAAGAAGATTTGGAACGTTCATCTATACAGGTGACAGAATCGCAGATCTTGAACTGATGGAAGTAGAGATTCGAGAAATTTACAAGTTAGGTATAATGGACACTAAAGAATTCCAGATGGCTATTTTGTTGTTAAGACAAGAGATTCAGGCTTCGGAATGAGAAGTAATCGGGTTGATGTATATAAACATTCAATAAAAAAGTAGAAGGTGACATAAATGGATAAATGGCTAATGGGCGTAGATTTGGGTGGAACCACAACGAAGCTCGCAATTATTAATATGTACGGTGAAATTCTTCATAAATGGGAAATTGCCACTGATATTTCAGATAATGGTCAGCGCATCACCACCAATATTGCCAAAGCGATTGATGATAAATTGGCGGAATTAGGAGAGTCTAAAAGTAAGTTGCTTGGGGTCGGAATGGGGGCACCAGGCCCTGTAAATGCTGTAAATGGTTCAATCTATGAAGCTATTAATCTTGGCTGGAACAACTATCCGTTAAAGGATTTACTGGAAACGGAAACTTTACTACCAGCTGTCATTGATAATGACGCGAATATAGCGGCACTTGGAGAAATGTGGAAGGGTGCAGGAAATGGGGCAAAGGATATCGTTTGCGTGACGCTTGGAACTGGAGTCGGTGGCGGGGTCATTGCTAACGGATTAATGGTTCATGGGGTAAGCGGTGCGGGTGGAGAATTAGGTCACATCACAGTCGTAACAGACGCAGGTGCTCCTTGTAACTGCGGCAAAACCGGCTGTCTTGAAACGGTAGCTTCCGCGACAGGAATCGTTCGTTTGGCAAAAGAAGCTCTGGAAAAAACAAACGAACCTTCCTTGCTCCAAGAAAAAATAGATGGTGGGGAAAGCTTATCATCGAAACTACTATTCACATGTGCAGAAGAAGGAGATGCTATATCTCTAAAGGTTATTCAACAAGTTAGCAAGTACTTAGGCCTTGCTTTAGCACAGGCAGGTAATATCTTGAATCCGGAAAAAATCGTAATTGGCGGAGGGGTCTCTAAAGCGGGTGATTTACTGCTTAAACCAGTTCGGGAGTATTTTGAATTCTACGCATTTAAGCGGGTTCGCAAATCAACAACAATTAGCATGGCTACACTCGGAAATGATGCAGGAGTCATTGGAGCTGCATGGCTTGTGAAAAAACATTTCGCTAATTAATGGATCTTGATAAATCATCACAATGAGAGGATGTTCCAAGAAAGGGGTTGACCCTTTCGTTATGGGGCATTCTTTTTGTCATGTATGATAATAAAAAAATATTTTGTGACAGTTTTTGGGGGCTTTCGTTGATTTTTTGTTTTATAATGAATATCTAAAGCATTAGTAAAAAAGGAGGTGTGGGGGTTGAAAAATTTTTTAGGGCAGTAGTTCATCTATTGCTGCGACCGGGACTACCGGCAATTCGGTTAAACAATTGTTTTGTATTATGTACCATCTCCATATTCCTTCTCCTAACGGCTTGTGAGGCCACGAAGAATGAAGAAACACTGAAACCAGAAAAAGAATTAGAAAACCCCGTTGTCGTTGAAGACAAGTATGAGCTACCTGAATTTCTAATCGACAAACACGAACAGATTGTACAAGTGTATGGCTGGTTGGATTCCTCCACCATTATTTATTCGGAAAAACTCGGTAAAAATAACCAATTACAGGTGATGAGCTGGAATTTTCAGACGCAGAAAAAAAGCGTTTTTTATCAACCAACCGAAGATATTGTGGATGTCAGTATTAGTCCAGATCGATCGTACGTGCTCGTTCATTTAGCTCCATTGGCTAATGAAGCAGTGATTGAAGTTTTAAACCATGATGGCACGATGGCTTTTTCTGCTTCTGTTCCATCAATTGAGTTAGCTTATGAATGGAATATACATGACCAAGGTGTGTTGTTTCTTTCTAGTTTTTTTGAAGATTGGTCATATCGAACATACATCGTAAATACGAAAGAACAAAAGATTGAAATGATAGAATTTCCACAGCCCTTTGTGAAGTGGGGAAGTAAGGAAGACCTGCTGTATCTAGACTGGGATGAAGATGAGCCTAATTTAAAAGCCCCACTTATGAAAAAGAATCTTCGTTCAAATCAGCGGGAAAGTATGATGCTTGACGTTATTTACTTTACTCGAACAGAGCATACATTAATGACGATTCAAGATCAAAGCGAGAACTATGATAAAGCTACTTATAGCTTTTTTACTGATAAAAACAAACTTATTACAAGTTTTTCAGCACTACATTTAAAAAACTATTCAAGTTGGCTGATCCCTTACTTCGACATGAGAGAAGAAACTTCTCAATTTATCTCTTTCATACCAGAAAAAGCGGCGAATGTTGGTCAATATGCTGGGGGATTTTCCTTACACGTATTCAACTGGAAGACTGGAAAAGAAGAAGTGATTCTTACGAAAGCGGAAAACGAACCATTAAGCTGTTCGCCGAACGGTATTTGGTGCCTTTATGGGAATCAATTTGAAAAAATTATTAACTTGAAAAATAAAACAGTGAAAAATTTATTTGAAATTAGCTAAAAATAAAGAGGCAGCCGATTGGCAGCCTCTTTATTTTTACCGCTTTAAGTAATCAGTGTACTAGTGTTGGAAAGCCGTTGTTAATGACAGTCATAATGGCAAACCAGCCAAATACAACTGTACTTCCTCCAGCAAACAAAATCGCTAGAATGTTTTTATCTTTAAATGCACGTAGTGTAGCAGCTAGTCCTAATATTGCGACTAGAGCGAAAATAATTACTAATCCCATGTTTTTGCCCCCTTTGTTCTCAATCTTTGCTTACTTATACTGTACCCAAAGATTTGATAACGAACTTTAGAATATGTAATTTTGATTGCATATATTAACATTTTAATGTTTTTTTGGATGTTTGTCGAGGTTTAAAAATGAACCTTTTTTTATGAAGGACATGGGGACGGGTCTACGCGACTTACTTTTATAACCAATTTACTTAGCAAGTATATTTAGATAATCAAGAAAGCGTCCGAAATTCCGGCTCCGCACCGCCACCATTGTGATTAGGCGAGTGTAGCGTGTTTAATGAACTATCCTTCATAATAACTGGTGGCGTCTTAACACCATTCAGGTTTTGTAATTAGATTGATGCTTCATGGTAAATGATGGCGTTATTACGCCACATTCTTTTTGTAAGTTAAATGAATGGTTTTATTTTTTCAAAAATGATAGGTTTAAATCGTCATATGTTTCTCGCGAATCTAATATGAAACATCATGTCTTATAAGTTGTGTAAAATGATCATAAAACGTTTTGCAATTAGAATAGGAGTGGAAGATATTGAAGTGGAACCAGATTCCTTTAGGACCGTTACAAACAAATTGCTACGTCATGGAGAAAGCAGAAAAGTGTGTAATTGTCGATCCAGGCGGAGAAGGTAATAAATTAATTCAGTATATTCAGACTAAAAGGTGGCAGCCCATAGCGATTTTATTAACACACGCTCATTTTGACCATATCGGAGCCGTGGATGTTATTCGAGATTATTACCAGATTCCCGTATACTTACATGAAAAGGAAGCAAAGTGGCTTGCAGATGCAGATCTAAATGGCTCAAAATCATTTACTCCAGGGAACCCAATCGAAATAAAGCCTGCAGATCAAATGATTACAACAGAATTTGACTTGGTGCTTGGCGAATTCCATTTTATTGTATTGGAAACTCCAGGACATTCACCAGGAAGTGTTTCCTATTATTTACGAGATGAAGGTATGATTTTCGCAGGTGATGTACTTTTCCAACAAAGTGTAGGCCGCACAGATTTAAGAGGTGGCAATGAACAGCAATTGCTGAAAAGCATTCACGATAAGCTATTAACTTTGCCAGAAGATACGATTGTCTTACCTGGACATGGTCCGATTACGAACATTGCCGATGAAATGGATCAAAATCCGTTTCTGAATGGATTTTAAGATAAAAAATATGAAAAAAGAGGGTTTCCAAAAAAAAGAAAGGGTCACAGACCCCACATCTACTATAGATCGTTTCCTTGTCGTGTGAATGACATTATAAACGGTGTATAGAGTGTGAGGTCAGCCCCTCTCCTTAGCCCCTTTTACTATGTAGCAATTAATGCGCTGCCCCGCCCGCAGGCAGTAAAAATACTGTGTAGTAGCTGTATCCGACAAAGAAAACGGTTAAATAAGCGCCAAACACATAGATATACATACGCTCTGAAAGACGAAGATAACTTAAAAGTACAAAAAAACCAGTTTGCCCGAAGAAAAGTAAAGATAATGCATACATGTCTCCAAGGTAGAAAAAGATTGCCATAATGGCTGTCCAAAAACCTAGAACGCGATACATACGATCCACTCTAATACCCCCTTTAATTCCCATTGATGGTTACATCTAACGTAATTATAGAATAGTTGCTCACGAACTGTAAAGTCTAGTTTGTAAGCAATACCAAATATGTACAGGGTGATAAGCTTTAAAACAGATAGAGGTTGTTCAAAAATTCCGGTAAAAAAGCTTGCGAATTGTATCCAAGCGCAGTTTTGACCGTCTGTTAAAATCGCGCACGTCCTGTGCAAGTCCGGTACTCAACGTTACTGCATACGCGAAAGGTTCCCGATATGCGCTCGCAGAACATCTTGGCTCTATTTAACCCTTTTGAACACGCACTTTAAGTCTTATTTACTATGCCCATTATTATATATGGAAATTCTTATGGCAGTGAAAGAATCAGCAAGTCATGTAATCTAAACAAGCCCAATAATCTAAAGCCAGTTAGAAAAATATTCGTAGCATTATTATGGACGGTCATCCTATTTTTCCTTCAAAAAAATATTTTAAATAATTTTATTTTTTTTTGAAGGATTTTGCCAAAAGGCGTCGAAATGTATAATTAACCAAAATAGGAGGTGAATTGTAAGTGAAATCGATTGAAAAGACAGCTGACGATATCCTTTCGCGCGCTGTCCGTCTAGGAGCATCTGATATTCATATCGTTCCTAGAAAAGATGGTCCTCTCATCCAGTTCCGCATTGAAAGTAAGCTACATCCTCAGGAAGTGTTAACGAAAGACGAAAGTGATCGCCTCATTTCTCATTTGAAATTTCTTGCTTCGATGGACATTGGTGAAAAAAGACGGCCGCAAAGCGGAGCCATTACCCTTGAGTTGGACAACAAAATTATTGGTCTAAGATTATCTACGCTACCCACCACTTTTTCCGAAAGCCTTGTGATTCGTCTCATTCCTAAGCAAAATATTCTTCCCGTCGAACAGCTTTCCATTTTTAAGAATACAGCGGATAAACTATCAGCTCTGTTAAAACACTCTCACGGATTACTGATCCTAACCGGACCGACCGGAAGCGGAAAAACCACTACCTTATACTCGTTGCTTCACCACGCAAAAGACATGATTAACCGCAATGTTATCACCTTAGAAGACCCCATTGAAAACGAATCAGAACAAGTCCTTCAAGTCCAAATTAATGAAAAAGCAGGTATTACGTATTCAGTAGGCTTAAAAGCCATTTTGCGACACGATCCCGATGTGATTATGGTAGGAGAAATTCGTGATGTAGAAACGGCGGAAATCGCTGTGAGAGCGGCCATGACGGGGCATCTCATACTCACAACGATGCATACAAGGGATGCCCAAGGTGCCGTATACCGGTTGCTCGAATTTGGAATCAGTTGGATTGAAATTCAACAAACCTTACTAGCTGTGACGGCTCAAAGATTGCTAGAACTTCAGTGTCCAATCTGCAAGAGAAATGAATGTGATGGCGAGTGTGGTATTAAAAAGAGAAGAAAACGAGCAAGTGCATACGAACTTATTACAGGTAAAGAGTTGTCAGCAGTATTGCAATCGGCCAAAGGTGAAGGGAATGACGTATATTATCGAAAATTAAGGAATGAAATCGGCAAAGCAGTTGCATTTGGGTATGTAAATCAAGAGGAATTTACAAGATTGGTGTATGAACATGAAACGAAGTAATTGGAATATGAAGGAGCAATCACAATTTCTTCTCAAATTAGGAGAGCTTTTAGAATTTGGCTACCCGCTTGCCGAGGCCATCCGATTTCTTATGCTTCAGCATACTAAAAAGAAAGAAGCGGATTTACAACGTTCGATTTCAGAGCTACGAAGCGGAAATCCTTTTCATAGCGTCTTAACTATGCTGAATTTTCATCCTCAATTGGTCCACTTTATTTACTTTTCAGAAGCATACGGCAACCTACCTAAAGCACTTCAGGAAGCAGGACTGTATTGGGGGCAAAGAAATGATGACATTGAGAAATTAAAAAAGATCTTTCTGTATCCTCTTTTCCTCATTTTCTTTGTAACAATTGTATTTTATATGATGAAAACCGTGCTTCTACCTAAAATTCAAGCTCTCTTTCAAACGATGAATGCTGAAGAAACGTTGTTATTACAAATCATTGTTTTATTTGTAACTTTATTGGATTTGCTTCCTTACCTCCTCGTTTTTGCGATTATCGTATATCTGCTGCTTCACTCATTTTATTTGAAGAAACTCTCGCCTTTTAAACGCCAAAGCTTGCTTTTAAGAATCCCCCTCCTTGGCACCTTTATAAAATTGTACGAAACCCACTTTTTTGCAAGCCAATTAAGCGGCCTTTTAGTAGGAGGATTATCTATTAACGAAAGTATTACCCTATTCGAAAAGAGTGGAGTTCAGCCGTTTTATCATGATGTTTGTCAATTAATAAGAAATGAATTAACGGAAGGGAAGCCGCTTGACGCCATATTTCGAGATCTGCCCTATTTCGAGAAAAGGTTAAGTGTCATTACCGCAAACGGTCAGAAATCGGGAAGGCTTGAGCAAGAATTATATATGTATAGCCGTTTTATTTTGGATCAAGCCGAAGAGAAGATGAAGTTTATGATGCAGATTATTCAGCCAGCCTTATTTTCGCTAATTGGTCTTGTGATTGTTTCCATTTATTTGGCTGTTCTGTTACCAATGTTTTCGCTTATGAAAGGACTTTAAGGAGGAAAAAAATGAATGAAAAAGGGTTTACACTCATTGAAATGCTCATTGTTTTGTTTGTCATTTCTATCCTGTTAATTATTACGATCCCTAACATTTTGAAAAACCAAAATTCAATTCAGTCAAAGGGTTGTGATGCCTATGTGAAAATGGCTCAAAGTCAAGTACAGGCTTATCAAATCGATCATCATGCATTACCAGAGAGCCTAGCTGAATTGAAAGATAAGGAATATCTTAAAGAAACCTACTGCCAGAAGGAAGGAGATATTATTCTGAGCGCAGATGGAGAAGTCAGCTTAGTGAAGGAGAGTCAGGATGAATAATGAGATGACAATTACTAGTGACGAACAAGGCTATACACTTTCTGAGATGTTGCTTGTTCTGTCTATTTTTATGTTAATTGTTTCTCTAAGTGTCGGCTTTCTACCAGGCTTTTCAAAAAGCATGGAGAAACAGCTCTTTATGGATCAAATGATTGATGATTTGCATTATATACAGCATTATGCAATGACTCATAATATGAAGACGATTTTTTCGATTGATACGAAAAACAAAAAATACTATGGATTCACCGATTTTAAAGAGAAAATACTTGTTCAACGATCGATTCCAAATGACATAAAAATTGATAAAGGGAGTCTGAATTTGGAAATTACCTTTTACCAAGAAGGAGTACCTAAAATGTCAGGTACTTGGTTGATTCGGACGAAAAATTCAGTAAATAAACTCACCATTTATTTAGGGGCAGGAAGGATGAAAATTGAGAAACTCTAACGGATATATATTTCTAGAGACTATGATTGCTTTTGTTATCTGCTTATTTATCGTGAGTACGATTTTGCCTATCGTCCATGAAGTCAAAATTGATCGTGCAAATATAAAAATTAGATCCGTTGCCCTGCACCTGCTTTATGAAACATTGGCCGCTTATCTTGATGGTGATGGAAGATTGTCACCGGAATTATCGGACGAGTACCGTTTCACTTGGACGATTGAAGACGAATCGACAAAGGTAATGGGATGTATTGAATATGAAAATGCAGAAGGTTCATATGAAACGGTTTGTGACGCAGTTGAATAATCGAGGGTTCACACTCATTGAGATGTTGCTGTCCTTGTCGATCTTTATTTTGATTGCTGGAATGATTGTTCAGCTTTATGTAGTAGTAGGGAAAGAACTTTATCAGGAAAAACGGCTCAATCAAATGGAATGGGAAATTTTTCTGCAACAAATCAAGGGAGAACTTTGGCAATCTAGCAGCCAGACTATATTAAATGACAGCATATATATGGTTGTAGGGGAAAATATTATAAGCATTGAAAAATATGATCATATTTTACGAAGGCGGGTGAATCGTACGGGACATCAAATTATGCTTCAAAACGTTTCTAGCTTTCATTGTAGGATGGAAGAAAATAAGATTGTTATATCCGTAAAAGATTTGGCAGGAAATACGTTTACAAGGGTGCTGAGACCCTTCGTGACAAGTGGATTTGAAAATGTGCAAGAATGAAAAAGGGGCTGTATTGCCTGTCACAATGGTTGTAGCCTCGATTTTGATTGTGTTCACTTTTTACAGCATAGAGAAATTCAACCTTGAAAAAATGTTTTACAAAAATGTTGAAAATGTTTTAGTACTTGATCATCTTCTGTTGTTGGCCTCTCATGAAGTACAGAATATGGTCGCTCATGATGCGTATGTTGATGGAGGTGTTCTTCATTTTCCAAATGGGACCGTTGAGTATGCAATGATAAGCAGCGAAGAGCGCTATTCTTCGCTGGAATTATTTGCATTAACCACGCAAGGGCTGAGTAGGAAAGTGAATGTCCTTTATGACATAGAGGAGGGAGAGTTGGTAAAGTGGGGAAAAGTATTTACTCTAAACGATCATATGAATAAATAAGCTGATTTTGTCCATATTAAATAGTAGGTGATGTCTATGTCTACGAATGATTATATTAAATATTTAACGCAGCAACTAGTAAAATACTTTGAAGTTCCAAAAACCGTTCGAAAGGAACAACGCAAACATAAAAAAGAAAATAGACCAACATTTCTAAGTCAATGGTTTGGAATTGTACCTTTCGCAATTAGCATGCTTTTAAAAAGAAAATAAAATGAAACTTCCATCAGTGTTTTTCCCACTGATGGTTAGTTAAACCGGGATAAACGAGAGAGATTGTCCAAATAGGGTCAGACTCCACACTCTTTACACTGTTTAGTGTGTCATGTACACATCATATAAATAGTGTTTAGAGAGTGTTGGGGTCTTGACCCTTTTTGTTTCTAGAAGAGGATGTTCACAAAGTCCGGTAAAAAAGCTTGCGAATTGCATCAAAGCTCTGAATGACCTTCTGTTAAAACTGCGCACGTCCTGTGCGCAACACAGAAGTCAGCACATCCTTCACGTATTACTATATACGTTCCGGTCCTCTCGAGATGCGCTCCTCGAACTTCTCGGCTCTTTTTATTTATCATCTTTTTTGAACACGCACTAGAAGACTAAATCGCTTGATTGGATAAATAAAATAATCCGCCATTAACAATAGAAATAGTAATATTCGGTTCATAGCGATTTTGTAATGCTTCTTTTTCGGTATAGTAGCTCTCAGCTTTGTCTTCCATGTCTTGATAAAAGTTTTCAAGTAACCGTAAATCATCTTCCCATCGCTCGATCGCTCTTTCAGCCCAAGTATGATCGTCTCCTTCGAAAGTTCGCCTAATATATGAGTCAAGCCTGAGCAGACCGCTTTTTGGTTTGATGAGCGGCGATAAGGTAAATGAGTAGTCTGGAATTTTTGGAGTTACTTGTATTTGTAAAAGCCTTTCATGAAACTGTTCGACGATTTCTCCTGTTATTAAATTTAAGCCTGCAGACAACAGAATATCTTTCTTGCGATCACTTTGATAGGAAACTTTTGCATTGATAGAAAGCCATGGATATAAAGGATTCTGCGTATGGTCCTGCTGGATAATCTCCTCGTATAAGCGGATAAATCCGGCAAGCTTTTTCGTAGATGCAAAAATCTGATGTAGTCGTTGTGATCCGAAATGGATCAGTTCCCCTTTGACGTCAGCTGGTGCCTGTTGTGGATCTGTTATAAGGGTAAGCTGAGATGGGTTGGGAACGCCACCGGTTTTTTCAAGGTAGTGCCAGTAAAAGGGACGGTTCATCAATTCCTTATCGAGTTCAATCGTTAATTGAATCATTAAATAAGCAGAATGGTTTTCTATGATTTCACAATGATTCGCTTTGAAATAGGTGAGCAAGAAATCATGAATTTCCTGTTGCTGCATGAAGATTTCCCTCCTTCATATCTTGGGCGAATTGAATCATGGAAGAAAGATTATCCATTTTAATTTTCATCTCACCTTCTGATTTTGACCCATCTACTACATCCACTAAATAATCTTCAATATTGCCGATATCTAATTTTGTTAAAATATCATCTAAATCCCCAATCACTTTTTCAAATAGCTGAATCTTTTCATAGAGAAGTTTCAAGATATGTTCTTCTACTGTATTTTCCGTCGCGAAATTATAAATCATGACATCTTGGGTTTGACCGAGCCGATGAACCCTGCCAATTCGCTGCTCCAACCGCATCGGATTCCATGGTAAATCAAAATTGATTAAATGATGACAAAATTGTAAGTTGATACCTTCACCGCCAGCTTCTGTAGCAATTAGCACTTGAATCTTATTTTGAAAAAGCTCTTTCATCCAATCTTTTTTACCGCGCTTAAACCCGCCACGAAAAGGTACTGAGCTTATGCCGTTTTGCTGTAAAAACCATTGCAAATAAAGTTGTGTAGCTCGGTACTCCGTGAAAATAATGACTTTATCGTTGATTTTCTGGATTAATTCCAACGTCTTCTCTGCCTTTGAATTGCGCTCAACTTGCTTTGCTGTCTCAAAGAGATTATTCAACTTTTCTATGAATTCAGGTGCAGGATTTTCATGTTTTTGAGACATGTTTTTTAAAGTGGTAAAGACTGCTTCTTTGCTGCTACATGCTTCTCTTTGGAGGGTTAGGCTTGAAAATGCACTTCCCACTCCTTCAGATTGCGATCGGAACGCAGCTACAGCGTCATATAAAGCCTGCTCAGTAGGTGAGAATTTAATTATAATTGTTTCAACATGACGTTTCGTCCACTCGATTCCAGTATCGGCACGGCGGTTTCGAATCATAACCGTATTAACAAGCTCCTTAAGATGTTCATCTTCATAGATGGTGCGGCCTTTTCCTTTATACTTTTCAGAAAAAAGAGCTGCATTTCCTAAATGTCCAGGTTTAAGAAGA
Source organism: Peribacillus sp. JNUCC 23 (assembly GCF_053653995.1). The sequence goes on along the minus strand of NZ_CM132202.1, from coordinate 2,989,205 downwards.
GAAACAAGATGAAAGATTTCTTCTACCTTATTTTGAATAGGTGTAGCAGTTAAGAGAAGGCAGAATTTCTTTTTCAAACTTTGAACAAATTCGTAGTTTTTCGTTTTATTATTTTTTAATTTATGAGCCTCGTCAATAATGATTAAATCGTATTCTTGCTTAAAAATGATGTCTCTATGTGGATTACGCTTCGCTGTATCTATGGATGATACGATACAATCGCATGAATCCCATACATAGCTTTTTCTCTGAACAACAGCGGGGATATGAAATTTTGTATTTAGCTCAAACGCCCATTGGGAAACGAGTGAAGCAGGAACGAGAATCAGGACTTTTTTCACGAGACCGCGAATCATATATTCTTTAATAATTAAGCCAGCTTCGATTGTTTTTCCAAGACCTACTTCATCAGCCAAAATTGCTTTGCCATTCATAGTCTCGACGACTTGTCGGGCAGCTTCAAGTTGATGAGGGAGTGGTGTTAGCTGATTAAGATGATGAGGTGCTTGCAGTCCTTCAAATTCTGGAATGGCCAGATGCTTTTCCGCTTGAACTGCAAGTTTATACAGCTCCCAATTCGCCCAAGGACCATCATTCTCCACTTTATCTAAAAATTCTTCTGACCATTCATCGTCAAATTTGATTCGAATTTGCATAAATATTGCTCCTTTCTAAATATAAAAACCTAATACACGAACATTAAGGTGATAAATATAAAAAAAGTTTGGTTTTTTGTGAAAAGATGATTGCGATTCAAGCATTATTAATGGTAGTATGAACGTAACGAATAAATTTTGAAATTTTCTATTAATAAATATGATTTTTATTTGAAAGACTTCCACTGTTTGATTTACTATAGTAGTAACAGAATTCTAGGTGTTTGGTGAAAGTAGCCTCTTTTTCTGTGAAATAAAGATTGTGTAAAGTCGGCAAAGTCCGTTTTAGTTGTTCAACCCTTATTTACATAGTATGTTCAAAAAAGACAATATTATATGCGGATGAAGGCTGGGGGAGAGACTACATTTGTAGCGCCGAAGGAGCAAGCTTAGCAGCGAATCTCTCAGGCAAAAGAACCCTTGTTGGACGCAACTCTGGAGAGTGTCTAAAGGCGTAAGCTTTTAAGACCACCAAAGGGGAAAGCCTTTTAAAGGTAAACTTTCAGGTTTCAGGACAGAGAAATAGCTCAAGAGGAGCTTCTCTGTCTTTTTTTATGCCCAAAAAAATGTGAGGAGGCGTAGTATGACTGAATTAAAAAGGACGCCGTTATTTACTATTTACGCAGATTATGGTGGTAAAACGATTGACTTTGGTGGCTGGGAGCTACCAGTCCAATTTTCTAGCATTAAAGAAGAACATGAAGCAGTACGTACAAAAGCAGGCTTGTTCGATGTCTCTCATATGGGGGAGTTTGTTGTAAAAGGTGAAGGAAGCACGGACTTTTTACAAAGAATGATTACGAACGATATTCTCAAGCTTGAAGTAGGGCATGCGCAATATGCCGCATTGTGCTATGAAAATGGTGGAGTTGTCGATGATTTAATTATTTACAAGAAAGCGAAAAATGACTATTTATTAGTCGTGAATGCTGGCAATATTGAGAAGGATTTCAATTGGCTGCACGATCACTTGATTAAAGATGTTGAACTGACAAATATCTCAAATGAAGTTGCTTTGCTTGCTCTTCAAGGTCCAGCTGCTGAAAAAGTCCTTCAGAAATTAGCTGTAAACACAAATTTGAGTGAGATTGACTTTTTTACTTTCAAAGAAAATATGGAACTTAATGGAGTCACGGCTCTCGTCGTATCACGCACAGGGTATACAGGGGAAGATGGCTTTGAAGTGTATTGTAATAACGAAGACGCAAAAATACTTTGGAAAGCGATTCTCAAAGCAGGTAAGGATGAAGGCGTTCAACCAATCGGTCTAGGTGCTCGTGATACGCTCCGGTTCGAGGCGAAGCTCCCGTTATACGGTCAAGAGTTAACACCTAATATTTCGCCAATTGAAGCGGGAATTGGTTTTGCGGTTAAAGTTGACAAAGAGGCTGATTTCATCGGCAAGTCTGTTCTTGCCGAGCAAAAAGAACATGGTGCACCGCGCAAGCTTGTCGGCATCGAAATGATGGAACGCGGCATACCACGTCATGGTTATTCTGTTTACTATGGTTCTGAATTGATTGGCGAAGTGACAACTGGGACACAATCGCCGACATTGAAGAAAAACGTAGGTCTTGCCTTATTGAAAAAAGAGTATACGGGAATTGGAACAGAAGTTGAAGTTGAAATCCGTTCCAAACGCGTGAAAGCCATAGTGGCTAAGACACCATTTTATAAACGACCAAGAGGATGAGGGGGAGAAATTCATGACTAAACATCGCTATTTACCGATGACTGACCAAGATCAAAAGGAAATGTTAGCCGCAATTGGAGTTCCTACTATAGATGAGCTATTCAGTGATATTCCACAGAGCGTACGTTTCCAAGGTGAATACAAGATTAAACCTGCTAAATCAGAACCAGCTCTTTTAAAAGAGCTTACTAAATTGGCTGGGAAAAACGCCGATGCAAAGCGCTATGCTTCTTTTCTAGGTGCTGGTGTATACGATCATTATCAACCAATTATCGTTGACCATGTGATTTCTCGTTCTGAGTTTTATACAGCGTATACCCCTTATCAGCCGGAAATTTCTCAAGGAGAGCTCCAAGCAATCTTTGAATTTCAAACGATGATTTGTGAATTGACTGGCATGGATGTTGCCAATTCTTCTATGTATGATGGTGGAACTGCTCTTGCTGAGGCAGCGATGCTAAGTAGCGGGCATACAAAACGTAAGAAAATCTTGATTTCTAGTACGGTTCATCCTGAGTCCCGTGATGTTGTAAAGTCGTATGCGTTGGGACAGCGTGTTGAAGTAGTGGAAATTCCACATCTTGATGGTGTAACCGATTTGGATGCACTGCAAGAATTAATCAGCGACGATATTGCAGGAGTCATCGTTCAATATCCAAATTTCTTTGGGCGGATTGAACCTTTAAAGGAGATTGAAAAAATCGTTCATGAACAAAAAGCGATGTTTATTGTCTCAAGTAATCCCTTAGCGTTAGGCGCCTTAACCCCACCTGGAAAACTAGGCGCAGATATTGTTGCTGGAGATGCTCAACCATTTGGAATTCCTGCAGCATTTGGTGGACCACATTGCGGCTATTTTGCAGTAACGAATAAATTATTGCGTAAAGTACCAGGTAGACTTGTCGGGCAGACCGTTGATGAAGATGGCAAACGTGGCTTTGTATTAACGCTTCAAGCTCGAGAACAGCATATTCGTCGTGATAAAGCAACTTCTAATATTTGTTCGAACCAGGCACTAAATGCTCTCGCTGCTTCCGTAGCTATGACAGCACTCGGGAAAAAGGGTGTAAAGGAAATGGCTGTACAAAACATCCAAAAAGCTCATTATGCGAAAAAAGCTTTACAAGCTAAAGGAATCGAAGTCGTGTTCGAAGGTCCTTCGTTTAACGAATTCGTGATTAAGCTTCCAGCATCGTATCGTGAAATCAATGATCAATTGTTTGCGAAAGACATAATTGGCGGCTATCATCTAGGTTTAACGTACCCAGAACTTCAAGATCACATGCTTGTAGCCGTGACAGAGTTGAGAACAAAAGAAGAAATTGATGCATTTGTACAAGAATTGGGGGATAGCCATGAATAATCAGGATCAACCATTAGTTTTTGAAATGAGTACCGAAGGACGCATCGGTTATAGTCTACCAGAAATGGACGTAGAAGCTATCTCACTTGAAGAACTGCTTCCAACTGACTATATTCGCGTTGAGGAAGCGGAATTGCCAGAAGTATCTGAGCTTGATATTATGCGTCATTACACAGCACTTTCGCATCGTAATCACGGTGTGGATTCAGGTTTTTATCCACTCGGTTCTTGTACGATGAAATATAATCCTAAAATTAACGAAAATGTAGCTCGAATTGCCGGTTTCGCCCATATTCACCCACTTCAAGATGCCAGCACTGTGCAAGGTGCACTTGAGCTCATGTATGATCTTCAAGAACATCTTGTGGAAATTACGGGGATGGATCAAGTCACACTACAACCAGCTGCAGGAGCACATGGTGAGTGGACTGGGTTAATGATGATTCGCGCGTACCATGAAGCAAACGGAGATACGAAACGTACGAAAGTCATTGTCCCGGATTCTGCCCATGGAACAAATCCAGCTTCTGCAACTGTTGCTGGGTTTGAAACGATCACAGTCAAATCCGATGAATTCGGTTTGGTTGATCTTGAGGATTTAAAACGCGTAGTAGGTGATGATACAGCAGCACTCATGCTAACGAATCCAAATACATTAGGATTGTTTGAAGAAAATATTTTAGAAATGGCTAAAGTTGTCCATGATGCAGGTGGAAAACTGTATTACGATGGTGCGAACTTAAATGCTGTCCTTTCCAAAGCGCGTCCCGGTGATATGGGCTTTGATGTTGTGCATTTAAATCTGCACAAAACGTTTACTGGACCACATGGCGGTGGCGGCCCAGGTTCTGGACCAGTTGGCGTCAAGCAAGACTTAATCCCGTATTTGCCTAAGCCTGTGCTTATTAAAAAAGATGGTCAATATACGTTTGAATATGACGTACCTCAATCGATCGGCCGTGTTAAGCCATTTTACGGAAACTTTGGCATTAATGTTAGAGCGTACACATATATTCGCTCAATGGGGCCGGATGGCTTGAAAGCCGTGACAGAGAATGCGGTTCTAAATGCAAACTATATGATGAGAAGGCTCGCTGAGTATTACGACCTGCCATACGATAAGCATTGCAAACATGAATTCGTATTAAGCGGCAGACGCCAAAAGAAACTAGGCGTGCGTACGCTCGATATTGCCAAAAGATTGCTGGATTTCGGTTATCATCCGCCGACCATCTATTTCCCGTTGAATGTTGAGGAATGTATGATGATCGAACCAACTGAAACAGAATCAAAAGAAACATTAGATTCATTCATTGAGGCGATGATCCAGATTGCCAAGGAAACAGAAGAAAATCCAGAAATCGTTCAAGAAGCACCACATACGACAGTAATCAAGCGTCTGGATGAAACACTAGCAGCCCGCAAACCAATATTGCGTTATCAATCGTAGCAGTAATTAGGAGGGTCTGACCTCACACTCTATGCACCGTTTATCGTGTCATGTTCACGGTTTAAACGATATATAGTAGATGTGGGGTCTGACCCTTTCCGTTTTGGATACCCTCTTTTTCTGTTTTCTAGAGGTATAGGTATCTCTACTCATTACTTTACTTGAAACAGGAAAATGGAAGGAAATAAAAATAGACAATACGGTACATAGCGAGCAGAATAGAAAAGATGGTTCTTACCCTAATTCAAATAATCATTGAATAGTCTTTTAGAGGTTATTTAAAAAATCCGATAAAAAACATCAAAGCTCATGAATGACCTTCTGTTAAAACCGCGCACGTCCTGTGCGCAACACAGAAGTCAGCACAACCTGTGCAAGTCCGGTCCTCACGCATTACTCCATCCGCGAAAGGTCTCTCGAGATGAGCTCCTCGAACTTCTCGGCTCTTTTTATCCTCCATTTTGAACACTCACTATTAGGAATAAAAACTTCACCGTATAGTTCTTCTTCATAATATCTTCAACATTCTTTTATTAAATAAGGTTTCCACGAAGTAATAATTATCAATTGACGAGGAAAAGCTTAAATGATATTGTGTATGATATTGTGTAAAAGAATAATTTGTTTATTAAACAAATTAAATGAAATGACTTTTGAAAGGGCTATCAACTTGAGAAGGAAATTTTAAGAGATCATTTCATATTTTTGTTCATACACGATAAATGTTTCTAGCAATTATAAAAAATTTTTTAGTAGGAGAGAAGATAATGAAAGCTGTTATGATTCCTGAAGCACATAAAATTGAAGTATTGGATGTACCTCAACCAGAAATTAAACAAGGCAATGAGGTCCTAGTGAAAATTAAAAGAGTAGGTATCTGTGGTTCAGATATGCATATTTACCACGGCACGAATCCTCTCGCTACATACCCACGGATTGTCGGGCATGAAGTGACTGGTGAAGTTATCGAAATTGGTTCTACTGTTAATGGATTAACAGTCGGTGACCATGTTGTCATTGAACCAATTAGCTATTGTGGTACATGTTATGCATGTAGAAGTGGAAGACCGAATGTATGTAAAGAGGTATCGGTTTTCGGTGTTCATGAAGATGGTGGTATGAGAGAAATTGTAGTCCTGCCAGAAAAACAATTACACAAAGTTGATCCAGAAATTAGCTGGGATGAAGCAGTAATGGCTGAACCATATACAATTGGCGCCCAAGCTACATGGAGAGGGAATGTAAAAGAAGGAAATACTGTATTTATTCAAGGTGCAGGGCCAATCGGTATTTGTGTTTTAAAAATGGCTAAGCTAAATGGAGCAACCGTTATTATTTCAGATATTACGAATAATAGATTGGAATTTGCTAAAGAAAATGGTGCAGACTACACGATCAATCCTACTGAAGTCAACTTAGAAAGTAAAATCTATGAAATTACCAACAACGAAGGGGCAAATATTGTTATTGATGCAGTGGGTACACCACAAACATTTGAATTAAGTGTTAATGTAGCTTCTGCTGCTGGTAATGTGGTTACATTAGGTTTCAATGAGAAACCGTCTTCTATCGCTCTATTGCCGATTACGAAAAAAGAATTAACGATTACGGGTTCTAGACTTCAAACCAATCAATTTGGCAAAGTTGTACAATTGATCAATGAAAAGAAATTAACGCATGATGGTTTAATCACGCATAAATTTCATATCAGTGAAGCAAAAGAAGCATTTGAATTTGTAGAAAAAAACCCTGAGAAAGTTAGGAAAGCTGTCATTATTTTTGACTAAGAAATGAGGAAGGGTAACCTTCTCTAGCTGTCGAGAACCCCTCGGCAGCTTCTATTTTTTTACCTGTCGTTTATCACTGTACACATGTGAAAATATGCACAAGTGGAAGTAGTTTATCAAAGATCGATCCATACTTCGTTCAAGGTCTTTTAGAATATTGGTTGATTTTTACAGCTGATCCATTGCAAAAAAATTATGAAATAAAGGGTTTACATTAACAAAAATGTATTATAGTATACTTGTATACAAGTTAGTTTGAAAATGAAATCGTTTTAAAAGAGTTAACTGCCAAAAGTGGTAAAGCTTAATATTATTTCTAGTTACTTTGGTAGCGTCACCATATTTTAGAATAATGAAAATGATGTAGAGCAAGGATTACAGATCAAGTATTAATCGTTTATGTAATCAAACATAATAGATTACTAAACATGCGGTCAAAATGCCAGCTGGTACTGGCATGCATAAATCTATTAATGAGACGACGGTTTATTGATGAACTAAGAAGACTTTTATCAGGAAGCAATTATCAAAAAAATAGTGAATTAGTTATTCGAAAATTTCCACTTTACTAAAAATAATAAATCACAAGGATGTTAGGAAAGGCGAGAATAAAAATGGACAATAACAAGTATATGCTTGGTGTAGATGTAGGCACAACGAGTACGAAAGCAGTTTTGTTTCGTGAAACAGGTGAAATTATCGCTCAAGAAAACAATGGCTATCAATTATACACACCAAATGTTTCAACAGCAGAGCAAGATCCAGAAGAGATTTTTGATGCGGTCGTACGGTCTATTCGGAATGTCATGCAGAAATCAAAAATTGATCCTAAAGATTTATCATTTCTTTCTTTTAGTACTGCTATGCATGGGGTTATCGCGATGGACGAATTTGATAAACCTTTAACACGTTGCATAACATGGGCAGATAATCAAAGTGAAGAGTGGGCAAAGAAAATAAAACGTGAACTTAACGGTCATGAAATTTATTTGCGAACTGGGACACCGATTCATCCAATGTCTCCTTTGAGTAAAATTGCCTGGTTAACACATGATCGTCCGGAAATTGCAAGCAAAACAAAAAAATACATAGGGATTAAAGAATACTTATTTCACAAGTTTTTCGGCGAATATGTAGTCGATCATTCGCTTGCTTCATCAATGGGATTATTAAATCTTAAAAAACTAGACTGGGATGAAGAAGCGTTAGAAGTAGCGGGGATTACAGCTGATAAATTATCAACTCTCGTTTCCACTACTAAAGTTATGACTGGTTGTTATCAAAATCTAGCTCAAGAGTTGGGTATTTTAGAAACGACACCTTTTGTTCTCGGAGCAAGTGATGGCGTTTTATCTAATATTGGTGTTAATGCAATAAAAGGGGGTGAAGTAGCAATAACCATTGGAACGAGTGGGGCAATTCGTACGGTGATTCCGAAACCACAGACCGATCCAAAAGGCCGAATTTTTTGCTATGCTTTAACTGAAAACCACTGGGTAATTGGTGGTCCAGTCAATAACGGCGGGATGATCTTACGTTGGATAAGAGATGAATTTGCTGCAAGTGAAGTTGAAACGGCGAAACGATTAGGGATTGACCCATATGAAGTACTTACACGTATTGCAAGTCGAGTTAGACCTGGAGCCAATGGTCTTTTATTTCATCCGTTTTTATCGGGGGAACGGGCACCATTATGGAATTCAGATGTTCGTGGTTCCTTCTTCGGATTAACTTTAAGTCATAAAAAGGAACATATGGTTAGAGCAGCTCTAGAAGGCGTTATTTTTAATCTCTATTCTGTATATTTAGCTTTAGTAGAGGCAATGGATGAGCCTGTTACAAGTATTAAAGCAACAGGCGGATTTGCCAGATCAGATGTTTGGCGTCAAATGATGGCTGATATTTTTGATCAAAAAGTTATCATACCAGAAAGTTATGAGTCTTCTTGTTTAGGTGCTTGTATCTTAGGTTTATATGGACTTGGTAAAATTGAAGATTTTGATGTGGTCGAACAATTAATTGGACAAACACATGAACATAAACCTAATCCTGATCATGTGAAGGAATACCGTAAATTAATGCCTATTTTTATTAATGTTGCTCGTACATTAGAAAAAGAATATGAGCAAATCGCAATGTATCAAAGAAACATAGACGGAGAGTTTTAATAAGTCTTGTATTAGTAAAAATAACATAGTTAGTAGGGAGAAAGAGTTATGCCATTAGTCATTGTCGCATTGGGGATTATTGTTTTACTAGTATTAATCATGAAATTTAATATGAATACATTTATTTCATTAGTTGTTGTTTCATTCTTGATTGCTTTAGCTTTAGGTATGCCAATCAGTGAGATTGTTGCATCCGTTCAACACGGGTTGGGGAACACTCTAGGTGGTATCGCCTTAGTCTTTGGGCTAGGAGCGATCCTTGGTAAATTCATTGCAGATGCTGGGGGAGCCCAACGTATTGCCATGACATTAATTGATAAGTTTGGTGAGAAGAAAATTCAATGGGCTGTTGTAGCAGCTGGATTCATTCTAGGTATTGCCTTGTTCTTTGAAGTAGGTCTCGTCTTATTAATTCCAATTGTTTATCAAATTTCGAAACATTTGAAAATATCGTTTTTATGGTTAGGTATGCCAATGGCGACTGCATTATCAGTTACCCATGCATTCTTACCACCACACCCAGGTCCGACTGTTATTGCTCAAGAATTTGGAGCGAACGTAGGTCTAGTATTAGTTTACGGTCTCATTATTGCGGTTCCAACAGTAATTATTGCGGGTCCTCTATTTACGAAATTTGCAAGAAAATTTGCACCATCGGCTTTTGAAAAAGAACCGATGGGAAGTATGGCTTCCATAGGTAACGCAAAACAATTTAAAATAGAAGATACACCAGGGTTTGGTATCAGTGCTTTCACAGCGTTATTCCCAGTTATTTTAATGGCATTTTCAACAATCGTTACTTTATTTCAAGATGCGTTGAATTTACCAACATTATTTATTGACATTGTGAAAATGATTGGTGCACCAACTACAGTTATGTTGCTTTCTGTATTACTTGCAATGTATACGATGGGTGTAGCACGAAAAATTTCAATGAAACAACTGATGCAATCTGCAGAAGCTTCGATTGCATCCATCGGTATGATGTTGCTCATTCTAGGTGCCGGTGGTTCCCTTAAGCAAGTATTAATCGATGGCGGTGTTGGTGATTATGTAGCAGTTCTTTTTGAAGGTAGTACAATATCACCACTCATTTTAACTTGGCTGATCGCTGCTGTAATCAGACTTGCTCAAGGTTCTGCAACAGTGGCTGCGTTAACAACAGTTGGTTTAGTTATTCCAATGATGACCGGAACAGATGTCAATATGGAATTAATGGTATTAGCAACAGGTGCAGGTAGTATCATTGCATCACACGTAAATGATACTGGTTTCTGGATTGTTAAGGAGTCCTTTGGCTTAACAATGAAAGAGACATTCGCTACTTGGACAGTACTTGAAACACTAATTTCTGTATGTGGTCTTGCGTTTGTTTTAGTTCTTAGTTTATTTGTTTAAGGTAAGACGTCCTTTTTTACAAAGTGTAATCGGTTTATTGGGCAAAAAGGATAGCGCTTAAATTAGCGAATAGTAGGAATAGTGACGACTCTTATCATGTAATCATGAATGGTATGTGAAATAGTATTCTGGATGACTGTTTACGCACAGTTTCATGAAGGTACAGTGGGGAGTACCTACATATGAAAAGGTAAACGGAGAAGGTCGTTTCAAACAGTGGAAACAAAAGTGGATGGAATTTTGTTCGATGATGAATAAAGGAATTAGATATGTAGTACTAGTTGTTTAAAAGTGAGAAACGAATATGTTCATAAACTTCATCAGTTGAAAAAGGGTTTTAGGGTCAGACCACATATCTACTATACTATCGTTTAATGAAGTGTCGTTAACACGATAAACGGTATATAGAGTGTGGGGTCTGACCTTTTTTCTGTGGAAAAGGGGCGGGGCTCCGCAAAATCAGCTCCGCACCACCGTGATACAGTTTGAGACCCTGAACCTTTTTCAACGTAGGGTTTGGAGCAGACGCTCATGGTTGTTTTCTATAAAATATTTCATTCTCTTGATAGAATTAGACAAGTCTGGCTGACTTCTAGTGCCAAATCGTTTTGCGAATCGATTGTATAATTCAGAAAATAGTTAAAAATCAAAATGAAACTGTTTACAATTGTCAATGTTTATAATAAAATGTACTTGTATACAAGTACACAACTTATTTTCGTAGGAGAGTGATCTATATATAATGAATTATCCTACATCTTGGTTAACGGGCGTGTCGATTGGCGAGAAGATAGCCTGTGAAGTACGACTAAAAATTATTAGGGGTGATATTGCTGTAGGATCAGTTTTGTCTGAAAATCACTTGGCACAAGAATTTAGTGCTAGTCGCTCACCAGTGAGAGACGCATTACGCGTACTTGCGAATGAAGGTCTGATCCGCTTGGAAAGAATGGGGGCAGTTGTATTAGGCTTAAGTAAAAAGGATATGGAAGAGTTGTATGATGTTCGGATTTTAATTGAGACATATTTACTTAAAGCTTTAAGTAAAACAGATCCAACGAATTTAAGTCTGGAACTAACAAAAGTGATAGACAAGATGACTTTGGCGATGGAACATCGAAATTCGATTGACTTTTCTTATCAGGACTTATTTTTTCATGAATTAATCGTCATTGAATCGAAGCATAAACGATTATTGAGAGTCTGGTATAGTTTAAAGCCAGTAGTTTTGACAGCGCTACTCGTTGCGACAACAAAGCGATTTGAAAAGGATTTTGATGAGATCCAACTATTAATAGACAAACATAGATTAATGATCGATGCGCTCCTTTCACAGGATGATCATCTAATCGAACAGACATTACTCGAACATTTCCAGGATACGAGAACAACGGTCTATGATTCTTTAATGAAAGATGATTTACAATAATAAAAAACACCTTGAGCATCTGATCTAAAGCCCAACGGTGAAAAAAGTACAGGTTCTAAAAATTGCATCACCTTATGAAGGTGGTGGTGCGGAGCTGATTTTGCGAAGCCCCGCCCCTTTCCACAGAAAATAAAAACGCTTAATAGGGGAGAGTCGGTTAGTATGAAAGCTGGTTTGTATCTATCTGAAAAAAAAGTAAGCATTGGAGAATTAGCGAAACCTGTTATTAAGGAAAATGAAGCTCTTATTAAAGTAGCTTATGCTGGTATTTGTGGAACCGATATGATGATTTATTCAGGTAAACACCCACGGGCAAAAGCTCCACTGGCAATGGGGCATGAATTTAGTGGAATGATCGAAGAGATCAATGGCGAAACTCCGTTTAATATCGGTGATCGCGTTGTCATCGAACCGACGATCAGCTGTGGGAAATGTGACGCTTGTTTATCAGGGAATTCACATGTTTGTAGAACGTTACAATTAATCGGGATTGATTCACATGGAGGGTTTGCCGAATACGTGGCTGTACCGCTACACCGTTTACATAAAGTACCGAATTCGTTATCCGATATACATGCGGCATTAGCAGAACCAGTTGCAGTAGGCATCCATACTGTCCGACGTTCTAACGTTAAAGTGGGGGATACTGTTGTTGTATTAGGGGCAGGTCCGATTGGCTTATTAATTGCCTTAACGGCAAAATTGGCTGGAGCGGGTAAAATATTTATTTCTGATATTAGTCCATACCGATTAGGTAAGGCCGAAGAAATGGGATTTATCGCTCTTGACGGTAAAAAAGTAGATGTAGTCGAGCACGTGAAAGAGGCTACGAATGGTGTAGGTGCAGATGTTGTTTTTGAAGTGGCCGGCACAAGAGTAACGGTTGAACAAATGCTTCATGTTTGTCGTACACAAGGACAAATTGTCGTCGTAAGTGTCTTTAAACAACCACCAACAGTTGATCTAGCAGCTATGCATTTCCGCGAATTATCTTTGACAACGACTAGATGTTACAGTTCAGCAGATTTTGCCATGGCGGTCAGTATGATGGCAAGTGGCCAAATTGATGTAACACCGCTGATTTCACACGAACTGCCATTAGAGGAAATTGAAAAAGGGTTTGAATTAATGACTAACCCAGAAGATTCATTAAAAGTATTATTTCGACCACATGCATAATAATGGAGGGAAAAGAACATGTTTCGATTAGATGGTAAAGTTGCCGCGATTACAGGTGCCACAAGAGGGATAGGTAGAAAAATGGCTTTAGCTTTAGCAGAAGCAGGAGCTACAGTAGCCTTACTTCAAAGGAATACGAGTGATGATACTGTACAAAAAGAGATTGAAGCATTGGGACAAAAAAGTGTCATCATCCCGTGTGATTTGGGAAATCAGGCACAAGTGAAAGCGGCGATTCCGACTGTTGTCAAGGAACTTGGTCAAATTGATATTCTAGTCAATAATGCAGGTATTCAACGAAGATCTCCTTCTGTTTCATTCTCTGAAACGGATTGGGATGACGTAATCAATGTGAATTTAAAATGTGTCTGGCTGTTATGTCAGGAAGCCGGTAAATTCATGGTACCTCAAGGTAAAGGGAAGATTATTAATATGGCTTCTTTATTATCCTTTCAAGGAGGTTTAACCGTTCCTGCCTATGCCGCAGCGAAAGGCGGAGTAGCACAATTAACGAAAGCATTAGCCAATGAATGGGCGAAAGAAAATGTAAATGTCAATGCCATTGTTCCTGGCTATATTGCGACAGATATGAATGAAGCATTATTACAAGATGAAACAAGAAATCGCCAAATTCTAGAGCGAATTCCAGCAGGTCGATGGGGACAGGCAGAGGATTTTATGGGATCTGTAGTCTTCTTGGCATCTGATGCATCGAATTACATTCACGGTCATTTATTAGTAGTTGATGGCGGTTGGATGGGAAGATAAAGTGAAACTTCCGTTAGCGATGGGCTTTCGCTAACGGTTAGTTGAACCAATCGGGCATTTACGGACAGTGTTATTATTCAAATTCTTCAATTTTTTCTATATAAAATCTTAAAATGAAGGTTTTACTGTCCGTTAATGCGGGATAAGTTGAGATACGTAAAGTGAAAAGTGGTTGTGATGTTGTTTCGATAATTATCTTTACTTTCGTTGTCTAATCTATCAACTTCAGGTAAGAGCACCTCTTACTCAAGGAATGTGAAGGGAGGGGGTGAGTGGCCTTTTTGTATAGAGAAACACTTGTTCTCGTGATACAATATTCCTGAACAGATTGTTCATTAATAACTGAACATATGAGGTTAGTACGAGAAAGGCTTTGTACCGTAAAATGTTCAAGGTAAAACTAACAGCCAAGGCACACAATGGTGTGAACCCAATAAGCTGAAAAAAGAAGTCCCAACGGCAAGACCAATGGGATAGAGGGGTTGGGTGTTTCTAGCACACCACTGTGCCAACGCAACGTACGTTAAGCGTTCAGAAATGTTCGATACGTTAGAAACCCCCACTTCAAATTTTATTAGAAAATGAAGTGGCGGGAGTATTCATCCTATTGGCCTTACCTCAATAAAGCATAATATAAAGTTGAATTGAAAGGGATGTCTTAACGAAACCACAAGTGAAAACTGAACTACCATCAGGAAAAAAGGGGGAGGATTTAATAAAAATCCTCCCCCTTTTTTTCTTGCCTCGCTCTTTACAAAACCATTTTAATAAACCAGCTAAAGTTCAAATTGAAAGGTGAATTGCCGATAGTTATTTGTTAAATCCCCCTCATATCTACTCGAAATGTCATAACATCAGGAATACATCAGTTTTCCTAATTAAAAAAAGAACCCATACAAGATGGATTCTTATTTGCCTGTTCTAATTTTTCCAGTCCACTGTTTAAATCCGCCTTTTAATTGGTAGATGTCCGTGTACCCTTTTTTGCGTAATATTTGAGCAGCTTTTCCGCTACGCATACTGTTTTGGCAGTATAAATAAATAGGCTTGTCTTTACGTAATTCTGTAAGGCGTGTCTTAACTTGTGTTAAAGGGATGTTTCTTGCACCTAGTATATGACCGCCCTCGTATTCATTCGGTTCGCGAACGTCAAAAAGTTGTGCTTTACGATATCCTTCAATAAATTCTTCCTGGCTAAGCGGTTTAACTGCACGACGCTGACTGAAAAAATTGAAAAGTGCGTAAGCAAGAAGTGCAATAAGTATAACGAGTGATATAATCCAACTCACGGTAAAACTCCTTTCTAGACTAAGCAACATATAGAGGTTATTCAAAAAGTCCGGTAAAAAAGCTTGCGAATTGCTTCAAAGCTCTGTCTCTCCAGTCCTTACGTAGTACTGTATACGCGCAGGTCCTCTCGAGATGCGCTCCTCGAACTTCTCGGCTCTTTTTATTCTCCTTTTTGAACACGCACATATAGACATTACTTATTATATAATTGAAACGAGACTTAATCAAAAGATTTTTCCTGAAATGGCAGGAATGTTTGTTAAAGTTGAATTTCTTTTGATATTTGGTAAATGTTGATACAATTATACGGTATGGATGAGTATTCTATTTTACGTCTTTCCTATTATTCAATAGAGAATGACAGATGTACTATGGGAGGATTTTATGGGAAAGCAAACGTGGGCATTTATTGATTCAGGAAACAGCACACCAGCGTTTAATATGGCATTGGATGAAGCGTTGTTGAATTGGCATAGTAATGGGGAGATTCCACCAGTCGTAAGGTTTTACGGTTGGAATCCGGCAACTTTATCGATCGGCTATTTCCAAAGAGCGGAAAAAGAAATAAACATAGCAGAGGTAAAGAGACAAGGATTAGGCTTTATACGCAGGCCTACAGGGGGCAGGGCTGTTTTACACGAACATGAACTTACATATAGTGTAATTGTGAACGAAGAATATCCAGACATGCCCAAAAATGTGACAGAAGCATATCGAGTAATCTCAGAAGGGATTCTAATGGGTTTCAGAAATCTTGGGCTAGATGCCTATTTTGCCGTACCATCTACTGAAAAGGAAAAAGCAGCATTGAAGGAACCTAGAACTTCAGTTTGCTTTGATGCGCCAAGCTGGTATGAGCTTGTCGTTGAAGGCAGGAAAGTAGCGGGAAGTGCCCAGACGAGACAAAAGGGAGTCATCTTGCAGCACGGATCGATCTTGCTCGATATGGATGATGAGAAACTGTTTAGTCTTTTTAATTTTCCGAATGAACGAGTGAAGGAACGGATGATGAAAAGCTTTAAAAGTAAAGCTGTTGCCATCAATGACTTACACACAAGAAAAATAAGCTTAGATGAGGCAAAGGATGCTTTTCACCAAGGGTTTGCTACTGGTTTGAATATTAATCTTGAGCCTCTCATCCTGACAAAAGACCAAGAAAAAGAAGTAACTAACTTAGCGCAAGATAAATATGAAGCAGATGAATGGAACTTTATGAGATAAGATGAAACATCGGATTAAAAAATGGCCTATGGTTTTTCATCGGTTCACTTGCAATATTTTCAATCAATGACTTCTCCATAGGATTCACATTGATAATGTGGGTTTCCTATAACGAAAGGTCAGCCCCGCAACCATAATATACAGTTCACATTAAACGTAAGTACCACTATGAACTGTGTATAGAGTGCGTAGTCTGACCCTTTTGGTCTCTCATTATTTATTATCAGTTGTACGTGAACATGGGCCTACTTATTTGATCCAAATCTGTTCTAACTCTCAGGTGTTGAGCTTTTTTAGATTCTCATTATTGACTATAAAGTTCTTCGAAAGAATCGGCAAGAGCGTACCAATGCTGTGCTTTTATTTCATTTAATTGTTCCGTAAGTCTTATTGACAACATACTGTCGCTCACATGGAATTTTGTTAGTGGTTTACTATTTTTCAAGTTTTCGACTATCTTAAATAGCATCTTCTGGTAGGTTTCTTTAAATTCTCTATATTTTTGCGGGTGTTTTTCACATAATTCATTATATTGTGAGACCACATAATGAATTTGGACGAAATTAAGGGGCTTATGTTCTAATGCTAATGCTAGCACATCAAAGTTAGGGAATTTTTCCATGAATTTATATAAATTACCCATTGCCTCAGGAAAATTATTTGAAGATGTCGGGTGCTCCTGATGATAGCAAAATGTTGAAGGATCAATTATGAAGCGAGCACCATCTTTATAAAAACGATAGCCAAGTTCCCAATCCTCTGCCCCATAACCAAGAAATGATTCATCAAAATACCCAACTTTATCAAGCTGTTCTTTGCTGACTGATACATCACCTGTTAGAAAGGCAATATAAGGTAGTGTATAATCACTTAAATCCATCCCAAATTGATTTAATCCATTCGTTAGCACCTGAGTAAAATACCAGTTTGGAAAGGATAAATTTTTAAAGCGATTTTCATCAATGTCTTTTTTTGTGATAAGAGGGAATGACATGTTGGAAGTGTGATGATTTTTTTTATATTCCTTATAGGGAAAAATAAAATAAGGATCGCGTGGAACAAAGTCATCAATATGTTCCCATTGCTGCCTATTGAAGTTAGAAGTTAAAAAAGTATAGATCCCCCGATAGTGCATGGCACCAGTTACTACTACATTTTTATCATGTACGTGGTGTTTATAATGATTTTCAACGAAATCAGGTTCTGTTAGCATTTCTCCGTCGAGGAAGATAATGACTTCTCCCTCTGAAAGTTTGATCCCTAAGTTACGGGCACGCGATCTACCTTGATTTATGAAAGGTCGAACATATTTAAATTTAAAGGGAGGATCGAATTCTTTAGGAATTCTAGCCGTTTGGTCATTGGAACAATCGTCTATTAAGATTACCTCGAATTCAGAGAAATCAAAGGTTTGTTTTAACAAGCAATAAAGCGACAATGAAACATATTCATATTTATTAAATGAAGGCATAATAATACTTACTTTTATGTTATTCAGTTCTTTATTTTTGACAATTAATTCGTAGTTCTCAGTTTGCTGGCTATTATCTAGTGGCTCGATCTCAGTTTGCTGACTATTATCTAGCGGCTTGATCTCAGCTTGCTGGCTATTATCTAGTGGTTTGATCTCAGCTTGCTGGCTATTATCTAGTGGTTTGATCTCAGCTTGCTGGCTATTATCTAGTGGCTTGATCTCAGCTTGCTGGCTATTATCTAGTGGTTTGATCTCAGCTTGCTGGCTATTATCTAGTGGCTCGATCTCAATCTGCTGATTATTTTCTAGCGTCTCGATTTCAACTTGTTGTCTTTTTACTAACTGCTTGTTATCAACTATTTGTCTATATCCTAACGGCTTATATGCAACCTGTTGTTCTTTTATTAGCCTTGTGTTTCCAAGCGTTTGCTTTTTTACTACCTCATTGTGTATGAATATATTCTTATTTGTTTTTTTATTAGCATTCCCCATTTTTACTTTTTCCTCCACATCAACTGAATAATAATATAGAGTATGAATCATTTCTTATTTTGATATTGGACTCATTCATCAGTTTTACAAACTTTGACAAAAGTAATCAAGTCTTTGTACAAAAATATTTTAATTATGTTAGGCGATTTACTAAAGGAGAACCAGCTGTGCATAGCTAGGCGACATGTTACTAGTTTAAATAAGGTTCACTGTGAATTCATTCAGGAATCAGTTTTCGATATAATCTGTCAGATAATTTGTCTTTTTATGATCTAACAATGGAACTTCTTAAGCAGGTTTTTATTTTGTTTCTTTTTCCCATGAGACTCTTCTGAGATTTCGGACAGAATAGAAGTATTGTTTGCTTAGAAGAGGTGTCTTTAATTGATGGAAAACCAGGAGTTCAGTGATCATAAAGTTAGCACTTGGTGTATTGTTAGTATGGCATCGATTCCGCTTGTGATGACATTAGGAAACTCAATGCTCATTCCGGTGCTGCCCGTTTTTGAGGAAAAGGTAGGAATTACTTCGTTTCAATCGAGCATGATTATTACAAGTTATTCAGTTGCGTCGATTTTTCTTATTCCAGTTGCCGGTTATTTGTCTGATAAAATCGGCCGAAAAAAAGTGATAGTGCCAAGTTTGATTTTAGCGTTGATTGGCGGGCTGATTGCTGGTTTTGCTTCATGGAAATTGGAGAATCCATATATGGTGATCATTATCGGCCGGATCCTTCAAGGAATCGGTGCATCAGGCGCCATGCCGATTGTGCTGCCTTTAGTAGGGGATTTATATCAAGCAGATGATGAAAAAACTAGCTCCTGTTTAGGAATCATTGAAACCTCAAACACATTCGGAAAAGTACTAAGTCCGATATTAGGCTCACTATTTGCAGTTTTTCTGTGGTTTCTGCCTTTTTTCTCTATTTCCTTTTTTAGCTTCATTTCGATTGTGCTCGTTTTTTTCTTTATTAAGAGTCCAAAGGAGAAAAAAGAGCCAAGAAAATTTAAAGAGTTTATGCGAAAGACAAAGCAAACCTTTAAAATTGAAGGGAAATGGCTATGTACCATTTTTATCATTGGTGCGTTTGTTATGCTCGTTTTATTCGGTGTCTTATTCTTTCTTTCAGAAAATCTAGAAAAAATTCATCACATAAAAGGTGTGCGAAAAGGCTTCGTGTTAGCGATTCCACTTTCTCTACTTTGCATATCCTCATTTGTGACAGGAAGAGCAATCAAAGGGAATATTGCTATGATGCGGAAAATCGTAATGGTTAGTCTATTTCTCTTAGCTATTAGCGTCGTTTTTGTAGGCTATACACATGAAAAACTATTCTTGCTTCTCGTTATCACAAGTGTCTTAGGGGGAGCAATCGGAGCGATTCTTCCAGCACTGGATGCGATGATTACCGAAAATATTGCGAAAGATGAGCGAGGAACGATCTCGTCGTTCTATAGCTCCGCTCGCTTTATCGGAGTTGCGGCTGGCCCCCCGGTGATGTCATTGCTTATGAAGAATTATTTGAACATGACGTATATTGTTACAGGGGTCTTAAGTATTTGCATTCTTTTTTTAGTATTTAAGTTTATCAAGAGTAAACCAGAGAAAGAAATAGGACCTTCGGCAGTATAAAAGCGAGGTTTCCTGAAAAAGAATCTAATCCTTTCGTTGTGGGACAGCCTTTATTTTTTAATTATCGGAATGTATGTTCGTTTTATTGTAAGTCGGATGTACAAATCCATCATTTAATCAAAAGAAACAGTAATAAAATCCTCAGCTCCGGATTAAAAATGTAACAAGACCGGATGATGGGGGAGGACTTCAATGATTATTGATGGGGTATTTTCCGGTGGTGGAATTAAGGGGTTTGCTTTAGTTGGAGCCGTTCAGGTGATGGAAGAACAAGGGTTTGTCTTTAAACAATCTGCAGGAACGAGTGCAGGGTCAATCATTGCGGCTTTACTGATAGCTGGGTATACGGGTGAGGAAATGAAAGAAATTTTGAATGAAACGAATATTGAAGAGCTATTGGATCCACGGAGAATCTTACCTATTCCATTTGTGAAATGGCTGATGCTGTATCGGAAAATGGGATTATTTAAAGGGGATGCACTTGAAAAATGGATTGCAGCTAAGCTTGCTAAGCGCGGCATTGTTACGTTTGGCGATATTCCATATCAATCATTACGGATTATTGTAAGTGATATTACGAATGGACAGTTAGCGGTATTGCCAGATGATCTTGATAAGTATGGCGTAAATCCACTTGAATTTCCAGTTGCAAAAGCTGTGAGGATGAGTTGTAGCATTCCTTATTTTTTTGAGCCAGTTAAATTAAAATGGCGTCAGTCGAGCAGTTTATTTGTAGATGGCGGGATTTTAAGTAATTTTCCGATGTGGCTATTTGAAACTGAAGAAGGTAAGAAAACGCGTCCAGTTATCGGAATGAATCTAAGAGGGGATGGGCTTGGCAAAAAAGTAGATGAAATCAATAACGCTGTGGAAATGTTTGCAGCACTTTTTAAAACAATGAGAGATGCACACGATTCTCGATATATATCGAAAAAAGTAGCCCAAAATATCTTGTTTATTCCGATGACGGGGATATCGGCTACTGATTTTCATTTAACGGAAGACAATAAAGAGATGTTAGTTGAGCGAGGGAGAAAGTGTGCAGAGACTTTTTTAAAAAGCTGGACGTATTAATTTTCTATAATGTGTGTTCAAAAAGGAGGATAAAAAGAGCCGAGAAGTTCGAGGAGCGTATCTCGAGAGGGTCGGACTTGCATAGGATGTGCTGACTTCTGTGTTGTGCACAGGACGTGCGCGGTTTAACAGAAAGGTCATTTATGAGCTTTGAAGCAATGCGCAAGCATTTTTACCGGACTATTTGAACATCCGCTATAAAACTCAAAGAGCATCTTTCCCAACTAAAACGATAAAAAAGGTTCAGATTTTCAAATTGAATCACTATGAAGGGCGGTGCGGAGCTGATTTTGCGAAGCCCGCACCTTATCTATAGAAAAAGAAAAAATCGGACTGCTTAAAAATGCGCCCGATTTTTCTTTTTATTTTTTTTACCTTCAATCACGGTCAAATGGATATCAGATTTCTTTCTGATTCGATTTTTCTTTGTTGAGTTTGCAGCTTTTGAAAAACTAGTGATATTGCTTTTACTCTTTGTTCTTTTCTTTGTCTTTCTGGCAGCTTTCTTAAAAGCTCTTTGCCCGGCATTCCCATGTTTGTCTTGTGTAATCATGCGATATATGAAAAAGATAGCGCAAGCAATAACGATCATGACGATGATATTTCGCAAAAAACCAACTGGATCATTTACGACTTTGGCAAATAACCCGAAAATTCCCAAGGCGATGATTCCGTAAATTATATAAGACAATGAACGATTCAACAAAGACACCTCCTTAAGAGCATCATGAGCAAATCTAAGTCATTTTAAACGCCCGAAGGAAAATTAATTTTCCTGTCATGGGATATTCTCTTAAACTTTACACGATATCTTCGTTTTTTAAATCTTGTTCAGTACGACTTTCCAATTTCATCAACTCGTTAAAGGAAGCAAGTGCCACTTCAACTTGTGTGTCATCAGGCTCTTTCGTTGTCAGCAATTGCAACCATAATCCAGGGTACCCTAAATAACGAAGCACAGGTACATCTCTTAATTTATTCGTAAGCTGAAGAACTTCGAAAGATATTCCGAGGACGACTGGAATTAAGGCAATTCGACTGACGACTCTTGACCAAAGCGGTTCAGTTGGTACAAACATATAAACAAAGATGCCAACAACGACTGTGAAAAGAATGAAGCTACTGCCACAACGGTAATGAAGCCGAGAAGAAGCTTGAACGTTTTCAACACTTAGAGGCTTACCACTTTCGAAGCAGTTGATCACTTTGTGCTCTGCACCGTGATACTGAAATACTCTCTTGATCAGCGGCGTTAAGGATACAAAATAAATATAGACAAGTAATAGAAGTAGTTTGAAAGCTCCTTCCACTAAAATTTGGGAAGTATGACTTTGGAAAATCGGTCGAGTTAGCTCAGCTAAAAACATGGGAACTAGCGTGAAAATAAACTTACCAAACAGAAAGGAGATGATTCCGATGGCAGCGACACCTAGCCACATTGCAA
Source organism: Peribacillus sp. JNUCC 23 (assembly GCF_053653995.1). The sequence continues at coordinate 2,966,687 of NZ_CM132202.1, read as the reverse complement.
GCTTAGATTCTTTTTTTGACTCATTTACTTTTCCGGGTTCTTCTGGTGCATCTTCTTCAAATTGCTCGGTTGAAAAATTTAAGTGTTTAGATCCGGTAGCGCTCGAGTCAATAATCGCCACAATACCGCGCAGAAACGGAATTTTTTTAAAACGTTGCAGGAGGGGCTTGCTTTGTCGCGGCAGGTGATAGTAGTCAATGGTTGAATCTTTCCGGCGTACGGCTGTTACGGTATGATGTTTGCCGCCAAACATAACCCCTTCAACAACGGCCTGCCCGCCATATGCAGGTTTTTTTGTATCAGACATTGTAGACACCAACTTATCCTTATATTTACTGGTTTTTCATCTAGTGTTACTCTCTTATTCATGTATGAACAGGTCGCTCTATTTATGAAGTAATATGGTAAATAAACCTGTTATTGATTGATAAGATCAAACATCCTTCTAAGAAGAAACTCCACGCATTTTGATGTTCTCTTAATCATACAAAACTAACCAGTTTTTTGCAATAACGACGTGCTTATAATGAAAGAAAAAAATGCTTGGTCAATACCCTGAAAAATAACGGTGGCATTGAATGGGCGCTTAACAACAAATCTCTGCTAAAATCGGTCATTTCCAATCCAAGTCCAATTATGAGACCTTCACGCATAGGCTGATATACACCAGATGGAAAAAATCCATTTTGAGCCTGCGAATTAAAAATGCGGAAATGATTCCATCGCTTATGGGACATACTAGTAACGGAGGTGTTATGTGTATGTCGAATAGACCGAAACAAGTGAACGGCGTCGTATACCATGAATCAATCTTAAGGGATGTTTTTGTTATTGGCGTATATGGAGGTTTCCTTTGGTGTGCGGTCGGACTTGTTGCTGCTTTTTTTCATTTTATGGATGTTAGTCCAAAGTTTATTTTTACATCTTGGTCAAATGCTGCTTGGATTCATACTTGGCTTGGGGCAGTGGTGACTCTCATTATTTATAGTATTGTATCCATTGTTTTTGCGTACCTGTACTATGCCCTTTTTCGTAAAGTGAATCATATTTCTGCTGGGATTGTGTACGGAGCTCTTTTATGGCTTATTTTTATCCTGATCCTTCAACCGATCTTTCCTGACCTGCCTTCTTTTTCAAAAATGACAGCAGATACAGGGATTACAAGTATATGTTTATTTATCTTATATGGGGTATTTGTAGGGTATTCAATTTCTTATGAATATGGGGAACTACAAAGGGCGTTAAATAGGGATAAATCTGAGGAGGAGACGAGCTGAAATTTGTAAAAGGTAGTAAGATAATTCGCAATTATGATAGAATATGGATGGTGAGCACTAAAAGGTAGTTGGAGTTAAGGGGGGAGTGGGACATGGGGAAAATTTTGTTAATAAATGGGCCTAATCTAAATAGGCTGGGTAAACGGGAACCTAAGCATTATGGAAAAGTGACATTACGTGATGTGGAGAAGAGTGTTGCGGACTTGGCTGATGAGTTGAAGCTTGAACTAAGCTGTTATCAGTCTAATCATGAAGGGGATATTATCGATAAACTACACTGGGCAGAGGATGCCGGTTTTGCAGGGATTATTATCAATCCTGGAGCATTTACACATTATAGCTATGCAATTCGTGATGCAATAGCAGGAATTGATGTTCCAGTTATCGAAGTACATATATCTAATATCCATGCACGGGAAAGTTTCCGTCATGTTTCTGTAACAGCCCCAGTCACAGCTGGACAAATTGTCGGTTTAGGTGTCAAAGGCTATCTACTTGCCTTAAGAGCCATCGAAACGATAATAAAGTGAAACTTTCCCTCAGTGGGGGGCTTACTGTCCATTAAAGCAGGATAAAGGAGAGATAGTTATGGAGAAACTAGAGAGATTCCGCTCACAATTGGCTAAAAAAGGCGTGGATGGCTTTTTAATTACGAGTACATACAATCTGCGCCATATGACGAATTTTACCGGAACCGCAGGTCTTGCTTTGATATCAGCAAATGAAGCGAAATTTATTACAGACTTCCGCTATGTGGAGCAAGCAGGTAATCAAGCGACTGGGTACGAGGTTGTTCAGCACAAAGGGACGATCATCGAGGAAGTGGCTAATCAAGCGAAGAAGATGGGGATTAAACAACTTGGTTTCGAGCAAGACCATATGACATTTGCGACATTTAAAGCATATGAAGCTTTAGTAAATGCCCAACTTGTACCTGTATCAGGGATGATCGAGAATTTACGCTTGATAAAGACTTCTTCAGAGATTAATATATTAAAGGATGCTGCTGCGATTGCAGATGCTGCATTTACACATATTGTTGAATTTATTCGTCCTGGGATATCCGAGCTGGACGTTTCAAATGAACTTGAATTCTTTATGAGAAAACAAGGTGCCACTTCTTCATCCTTTGATATCATCGTGGCTTCTGGGAAAAGATCGGCTCTGCCACATGGTGTTGCAACAGATAAAATCATTGAAAACGGTGATTTTGTCACGCTTGATTACGGTGCTTATTATAACGGGTATGTATCAGATATTACGCGCACACTTGCAGTTGGAGAACCAGCTGCAGAGCTAAAAAAAATCTATGATATTGTTTTAGAAGCACAGTTACGGGGTATGGCTGGAATTAAACCAGGCATGTCTGGAAAAGAAGCGGATGCCCTTACTCGAAACCTCATAGCTGAGAAAGGCTTTGGTGAGTATTTTGGCCATTCAACGGGACACGGCATTGGGCTTGAAGTGCATGAAGGTCCTGCGCTTTCTCTCAAATCCGAAACAATTCTTGAACCAGGAATGGTTGTAACTTGTGAGCCGGGAATATATGTGCCTGGTTTAGGCGGTGTTCGTATTGAAGATGATACGATCATTACAGTGGAAGGTAATGAAGCATTAACACATTCAACAAAAGAATTAATTATTTTATAAGCAAGCAGGAGGAAAAAAATGATCTCAGTTAATGATTTTAAAACAGGTTTAACCATTGAAGTAGATAATGGCATTTGGCAAGTTATGGAATTCCAACACGTTAAACCAGGTAAGGGCGCTGCATTTGTTCGCTCTAAGCTTCGTAATCTTCGTTCTGGAGCTGTTCAAGAAAAAACATTCCGTGCTGGTGAAAAAGTAGCAAAAGCACATATTGAAAACCGTAAAATGCAATATCTTTATGCAAGTGGAGATGTTCATGTTTTCATGGACAACGAATCGTATGAACAAATTGAGCTTCCAGAAACAAATATCCAATATGAGCTTAAATACTTAACAGAAAACATGGAAGTACATGTTATGACTTTTGGAACAGAAACGCTTGGTGTTGAGCTTCCAAAAAACGTAACGCTTGAAGTAGCGGAAACAGAACCAGGAATTAAAGGTGATACATCTTCTGGTGGAACGAAATCAGCTACACTTGAAACGGGTCTAACTGTACAAGTGCCATTTTTCATTAACCAAGGCGACAAGTTAATTATTAATACAACTGAAGGATCTTATGTATCTCGTGCATAAGGCTTAATGTGGGTGTCTTAAAAGGGTCAGACCACGCACACAATACACAGTTCATTGAACTGTATATTGTGTCGCGGGGTCTGACCCTTTTTGTTATCCCGTATTAACGGGCAGTAAAACCCCCACTGATTGAAGTTTCACTTCATGGAATATCTTTTTAATTTTTTTAAAAGTGTGGCGTAAGTTAATAAGAGTTATCTCCAATTCTTGTCATAAATTCATGAATCAAACATACATTTTAACAAATGATTAGCTGTAAATAGGAGGTTTCGGGCATGGATACGGTGTATACTCTATTGCCGAAGAAATTGGAGGAGCAATTTAGGAAAATTCCACTGTCAATGGCAAATAAAGTTGAAGAACTACGGATTCGAATTGGACGACCTCTTGAAGTGATTATCGAAGGTAGACCAACCTTTTTACCATATTTGGTTCATGATGAAGACGCTAAGCAGCTGCTTCATCATATTAGTAAATTTTCTTTATATGCTTTAGAAGAGGAATTAAAACGAGGGTATATCACAGTAAGTGGTGGTCATCGAATTGGACTTGCAGGTAAGGTTATTCTTGAAAATGGAGCGGTAAAAGCGATCAGAGATGTGTCGTCCTTTAATATTCGAATTGCGAGACAGAAAATTGGGACGGCAGAGAAATTGATTCCAAGTCTATACACTGACGAATGGCATCATACGATCATCATCGGTGCTCCTCAAACAGGAAAGACGACGCTTTTACGTGATATAGCAAGAATTATTTCAACTGGATGTGAAAGCAGAAATATCCCACCTAAGAAAGTCGGTATCGTTGACGAGCGTTCTGAAATCGCCGGGTCCGTTCGGGGGGTGCCCCAGCTTGATTTTGGGCCGCGGGTGGACGTGCTTGACGGATGTCCAAAGGTTGAAGGAATGATGATGCTCATTCGTTCCATGTCGCCAGATGTGTTAATCGTTGACGAAATCGGTCGCCCTGAGGACACGGCTGCGGTGTTGGAGGCGGTTAATGCAGGAATTAAGCTCGTGATCACTGCACATGGACGAACATTGGCTGATTTAAAAAAACGTCCGTATATGGCACAAATCCTTAATCAACACATATTTGAACGCTATATCGAATTAAATAGAAGAGATAAATCTGGCTGGGGCTGTAAGGTCCTTGATGAGACAGGAAATGCTGTCCCGACATTGGAAGTGTCAAAGAATGATTAAGTTCATTGGTGCAGCGCTCATCGTATTAGCTACAACCTGGGTCGGGTTTGAATTAGCCCGTGTGTTAAGACAAAGACCAAGAGAATTACGACAGCTTAAGTCAGCGCTTCAGTCTCTGGAAGCGGAAATCATGTATGGACAAACACCGTTAACGGAAGCTGCTTTTAAACTTTCTAAGCAATTGCCAAAGCCTCTATCCCATTTTTTTGAAAGCTTTGCTGACAAGCTGTCAGGTGGTGAAACGACAGTAAAGACTGCTTGGGAAACGAGTTTAAAACGAGTATGGAAACAACTTGCCCTTAAGCAAGGTGAATACGAAATACTTGTCCAATTCGGTGAGACGCTTGGTCAGCATGATCGTCTTTCTCAGCAGAAACAGATTCAATTGGCCATGATTCATTTGGAAAGAGAAGAAAGTGATGCCACAGACCGTCAAAATAAGTATGAAAAGATGATGAAGAGCTTCGGCTTTTTATCGGGTGTGTTGATAATCATTTTGCTGTTGTAGCAGGAATGGAGGGCCTTAAATGGGCTTAGATGTAGATATCATATTTAAAATTGCAGGTGTTGGCATAGTTGTTGCATTTCTCCATACCATTTTGGATCAAGTCGGAAAAAAGGAGTATGCGCAGTGGGTTACTCTTTTTGGTTTTATCTATATTTTGTTTATGGTGGCCAGCATCGTTGAAAATTTATTTCAAAAAATTAAATCTGTGTTTCTTTTCCAGTAGGAGGGATCGGCCATTGAAATCTTAAAAATTGTCGGGATCTCACTTATCGCCACTTTTTTAGCACTTATTGTAAAAGAACAAAAACCGAATTTTGCCTTTTTACTAGTTGTTTTTACTGGCTGTGCCATTTTTCTCGTTCTCGTTGACAAAATATACGAAATAATTACAATGCTCGAGAAGCTCGCCGTAAATGCAAATGTCAATATGGTGTATTTAGAAACTATTTTAAAAATTATCGGGATCGCCTATATCGCTGAATTTGCTGCCCAGATTACAAAAGATGCCGGCCTTGGTTCAATCGCTTCAAAGATTGAGCTAAGCGGAAAAATTCTAATTCTAGCCATGGCTATCCCGATTTTGACAGTCATCATCGAAACAATCATTCAATTGATACCGAGCTGACAGGTAGACACCTGCGGCAATTATGAGGTGAATCTATGAAGCAGCGAACGTTCTACTTTTCCTTCTTGTTAATCGCTCTCTTTTTTATGCATAGTGATGCGGTACTTGCCTCAGAAACTAGTCAGGAAATGGATGTTCTTCAATCCGATTTGGTACAAGCTCAGATGGATCGGCTCGGTGTCGAAGAGCTGCAGGGATTTTGGGATAGTATTGTCACGGAATATGGTGGTTTTTTGCCGGAAAGTCAAAAAGGGAGTTTTATGGATTTTGTCAGCGGTGAGAAGAAATTTTCCTTTTCAGAATGGATGAAAGGGATTGGAAAATTTGTTTTTCATGAGCTTCTAGTGAATGGTAAGCTGCTCGGATCGCTCATCTTGTTAACCGTATTCAGCATGTTTTTACAAACACTCCAAAATGCGTTTGAACAAAGCACGATTAGCAAGGTAGCCTATTCCATTGTCTATTTAGTGTTAATTATCCTTGCGCTGAATAGCTTTCATGTAGCCATTCAATATACCCAAGAAACGATTGATACGATGATTGCCTTTCTAATGGCACTGCTGCCGTTACTCCTTGCTTTGATTGCTAGTTCTGGCGGGGTACTATCAGCAGGATTTTTCCATCCCATTCTTCTATTTTTAATGAATTCAAGCGGTGTATTAATTCAATATGTTGTATTACCGCTGCTTTACCTATCTGCTGTTTTAAGTGTAGTCAGTACGATGACCGAACAATACAAAGTAACACAACTTGCACAGTTATTGCGAAATTGGGCAATTGGTCTACTAGGCGCTTTTATGACTATCTTTCTTGGCGTTATTTCCGTACAAGGCGTTACGACGGCTGTTGCAGATGGCGTGAGCATTCGGACAGCGAAATTCGTGACAGGCAACTTTATTCCGGTTATCGGTAGGATGTTCACAGATGCGGCTGACACGGTTATTAATGCGTCAGTGCTCTTGAAAAATACAGTTGGCATGGCAGGCGTTATTATATTGCTCTTCATCATCACATTTCCAGCATTAAAGATATTAATGCTTTCTTTTATTTATAAATTAGCAGCAGCATTATTACAACCGCTTGGCGGAGGTCCTGTTATTAAATGTTTGGATATTATTAGTAAAAGCATGATTTATATTTTTGCAGCACTTGCGATTGTATCGATGATGTTTTTCCTCAGCGTTACCGTTATCATTGCTGCTGGTAATATTACTTTGATGGTTCGGTAGGGAGGGGAATCTATGGAATTTATTACGAGCTGGGTTACAAATATTATCGTGTTTGTCCTCCTTGCGACTGTCATTGATATGCTACTTCCGAATTCGGCCATGCAAAAGTATGCAAAGATGGTTATCGGTTTACTGCTGATTGCTGTGATTATCTCGCCGATTCTAAAGCTATTTCAATCAGACTTTGATGATCTATTGAAGATTGCAACGAGTTCAATTGATGAAAAAACAAATCATCAGGTAGAAAATTCAACAGAATTGAAGAAAAAAGAAATACAAGCCGTACAGGATGCATATATTTTAAAACAAATGGCTGTCGATATGAGGACAGGGGTGGAAGAGGAGTTGATGGATCAATATAAAATGGAAATTCAGTCATTGAATCTCGAAGTAAAAAACAAAGATCAGCCTAGCCTTCCGGATGATTTACAAAAAATTTCAATCGTCTTGCAGCAGACAAAAGATCAGACAGCGTCGGTTGAAGTGGTTGCTAAAGTAGACATAGACACGAAACAATCATCGCAGAAATCGTCTAGCGACTTGGATCATATTAGAGGGTTCCTTGCTGCAAAGTGGGCGGTAGACGAAGAAATCATCGAATTTGCCGGAGAAAGGGGTGGCTAACAAATTGAAAAATGATAAAGGTCCGTTATCATGGCTGAAAAACCTTTTTAAGCAAACGAATGGTGAAGAGGAAAATAAAGAGAAGAAACCTTCTAAGTATGCCTATGTATTGACTGTTCTTTTATTAGGAGTCGGCATCATGATGGTGAGTAGCTTGCTTACAAATAAAGAGTCGAAAAATGATGCTGTTACAACATTTAATCAAACAAACTCCCAAAGTAAAGAGGTAGAGACGTTTGGAAAGGCTGAAAATCAGTTTACTTCTGTAAACGACTACGAAAAATACTTGCAGAATGAAATGAAAGGAGCACTTGAATCAATAGCGGGTGTTTCAGATGTTAAAGTTGTGATCTATGTCGATGCTTCTGAGAAAAAAGTGTTTGAAAAAAATAAAGTAACGCAAAAACAAGAGACTGTGGAGACGGACCAGGAAGGTGGTAAGCGAGAGGTCGATGACACATCTATTGACGAACAGCTTGTTATTCTCAAAAGCGGCGATAAAGAGGGGCCAATCGTTGTCGAGACGAAGAAACCGAACGTAAGCGGAGTGCTCGTCGTTGCCAAAGGTGCTGAAAATATCCAAATTAAGAAATGGATCATTGAAGCTGTTACAAGAGCATTGGATGTACCGAGCCACCGAGTTTCGGTTATGCCTAAAAAATAAGGGGGATTCTTACCATGTTATTAAAAAAACAAACTGTTTGGCTGTTAACTATGTTAAGTTTGGTCGTTGTACTTTCGGTGTATTATTTGACTGGTCCAGATCAGAATGGATCTAATGTAGCAATTTCACAGGAAGAAAAGGACAAACAGAGTACTGAAACAACAAAACCAAAAGCGGAAACGGCTAAAGTTTCTGACAAGGAAGTGCCAAAGGTCGCCATCTCTTCATCAGATGATGAGTTCGAGGCATTACGTCTTAATATTCAAGATGAGCGAAGTAAAATAAGAGAAGATCTCACAAATAAAATGGGTGACACAAGTCTTTCAGCGGAAGAAAAAAATCAGGCTGTCGAAGCTAATAATAAAATTAGTGAAACAGCAACGACAGAACAAGTGTTAGAATATGAAATTATGCAGCTGAATTACCCGGCAGCTTTAGTACGCATTGATGGAAGCAAAGTGGACGTCACAGTTAAAACAGACGAAAAATTGACAGCGTTAGAAGTGGCAGACATCATGGAGATCGTAAACACCGAAATCGATGATGTAGAAGATGTGGCGGTTGAATTTAAATTAAATGAAGGGAAATAGTGGAAAGAGGGAGTCTTTAATCGGACCCCCTCTTTTTCTTATATGTTAACCAACAAAATCAAAGGTAATCAATGATAAAGCGCTTTCTTTAAAATGAAAAAAATTTCACATTTATTGTGATAAGATGTAAGATAGAAGAACGCCAAAAGAAAAGTCGTAAGCATCACTAAAACATTTATTGAATTCACACTACGAATTATCGTATGATATTAGTAGTTGGTCATAATGATTTTTTTGATACAGCAATGGAAAGCGTGGGCTAATCCGGTAGGTATTTGGATATTTATTTCAGAAGTCTTTGCTTTTTATCCCGCATTACCGGGCAGTAAGCCCCCCACGGATTGAAGTTTCACTTTATAATCATTCAAAAAACTTAACTATTACAATAAAATAAGACAAGGGGTGCCAAGATGTTGAAGGTACAAGAAATTCGAGAGATTATTAAATTGGTCGATCAATCTAGCATTAATGAATTTGTTTTTGAACAAGAAGGAACGAAAATTAAATTGAAAAAGACTACACAGGAACAAGCTACACCAGTTGTTTATCAAGCTGCACCTGCTGTCCAATCTGTTGCAGCTATGCAAGCGGCAGAGGTTGCACAAGAAGCACCAAAACAAGCTGAACGTGTAACTGACACACAAGCAAGCAATCAAGAAAATTTACATAAAATTACATCACCGATGGTTGGATCATTTTATGCTTCGCCATCACCAGAAGAAGGGCCATATGTGAAAATTGGATCAAAAGTAGGAAATGACTCAATTGTATGTATCGTTGAAGCAATGAAGCTCTTTAATGAAATCGAAGCGGAAGTGAGCGGTGAGATCGTCGAAATACTTGTCCAAGACGGCCAATTAGTGGAATACGGTCAACCGTTATTTTTAGTAAAGCCGGAATAAGGAGCTGTTTTCAATGATTGAAAAAGTATTAATTGCAAATCGAGGAGAAATTGCTGTTCGGATTATTCGGGCATGCAAGGAAATGGGAATCGAAACCGTTTCAGTGTTCTCAGAAGCAGACCGTGAAGCTCTTCATGTCCAGCTTGCAGACGAATCATACTGCATTGGCCCGACAGCTTCAAAGGATAGCTATTTAAACGTTACGAATATTATTAGCATTGCAAAGAAAACGGGCTGTGACGCTATTCACCCTGGTTATGGATTCTTAGCGGAAAATGCTAATTTTGCAGAGCTTTGCCGAGAGTGTAATGTCATCTTCATCGGACCATCCCCTGAAGCTATTTCGAAAATGGGGACGAAGGATGTAGCGAGGGAAACGATGCGAATAGCAGGCGTACCAATCGTGCCGGGATCTACAGGAATTATTAAAGACTCGGATGAAGCGATTGCCCTTGCTGAAAAAATTGGGTATCCAGTCATCATTAAAGCGACAGCAGGTGGTGGTGGAAAAGGGATTCGAGTTGCTAGAACAGAAGAAGATTTATTGAATGGGATCAGAATCACCCAGCAAGAAGCGTTAACAGCATTCGGAAATTCTGGCGTATATATTGAAAAATTTATTGAAGATTTCCGACATGTTGAAATCCAGGTGATGGGAGATACACATGGCAATGCCATTCACTTTGGTGAACGAGACTGTTCGATCCAAAGACGTCTCCAAAAGCTAGTAGAAGAAACTCCATCTCCTGCGGTTGACTCAGAGATGCGCGAGGAAATGGGAACAGCGGCAGTAAAAGCTGCTCTTGCCGTCAATTACTCCGGAGCAGGTACGGTTGAGTTCATTTATGATTACAAAAACCGTAATTTCTACTTTATGGAAATGAATACTAGAATTCAGGTGGAACATCCGGTGACAGAAATGGTAACTGGTGTTGATTTAATCAAAGAACAAATTCTAGTAGCATCAGGGGAGAAATTGTCATTATCTCAAGAAGATGTGCAATTTAACGGCTGGGCAATCGAATGCCGGATTAATGCTGAAAATCCTGAAAAGAATTTTATGCCTTCTGCTGGGAAGATTCAAATGTATCTTCCGCCAGGCGGAAATGGCGTACGTATTGATTCTGCTGCGTACCCAGGATATGTAATTCCACCATATTATGATTCAATGATCGCGAAGTTAATTGTTCATGCTCCTACACGCGCTGAGGCCGTTGACAAGATGAGACGTGCGTTAGAGGAATTTGTGATAGAAGGAATTCACACAACCATTCCTTTCCACAGCAAGCTTATGCAACACGAACAATTTGTTTCTGGAGAGTTTAACACAAAATTCCTTGAATTATATGAGGTAATGGATTCATAATGGAAAAATACAGGAGGTGCTTTGAAAATGAGTGAAATGGAACAAATGCTTGAAGTGAACGATACCTACAATGGATTAGGTAAAGTGGAAATTTCTCCTGATGTTATTGAAGTTATTGCTGGTATTGCCGCTAGTGAGGTTGAAGGTGTTGCGCATATGCGCGGGAACTTCACCACGGGTGTTGTCGAAATGCTTGGGAAGAAAAGCCACGGAAAAGGTGTCAAGGTAGATCTTGCAGACGATGGCATTAAGGTAGACTTATATTGTGTCATGAAGTTTGGCGTATCCATTCCAAAGATCGCACAGGAAGTTCAAGATAATATTCGTCAAGCTCTACTGAACATGACAGCCCTCGAAACTTCCGAAGTGAATATTCATGTTGTCGGTATTCAATTTGAAACTGCATCAAAACAAGAAAGTGAAATTGAGCAAGAAATGTAAGGATAAAGAGAGCCCGGCATTTAGCCGGGTTTTTGCGTGAAAAAAACTCTTTTTACACGAAAGAGTTTAAATCTTTAAAAGTTGAGACATACAAAGAATAGAAGTTTCACTTTACCCCGCATTAACGGACAGTGGCGTCTGCAAACTAGTTTTAGTGTAAAGAAATGAGAAGAACTTGAAGTGAGTAAACTGTCCGTAAATGCCCTATTGGTTCAACTAACCCTCAGTGGAAACCCACCACTGAGGGAAGTTTCACTTTAACTCAATCTTATTTTCTGTTAGAGTGTTACATATGTGATTTTTTATGATAAAAATTAGCACAAGTTCCACCATAAAGGTTAGATTCATTTCTTTTTGAAGATAAAACTTAATATTTATGGTGATTTAGTTAATTAATGTTCGTATGTGCTGCGATTTTCATATATAATAGTCGATATAAAAGGAGTCAATTTTATGAAAAGAAGAACTGCCCGTGAAAAAGCCTTACAGGCCATATACCAACTTGAGATTGGTAAGGGAGAAATTCAAGATGCTCTAAATAGTGTTTTGGACGGACGTCCGAGTGATGAATATCTTGAAATGTTAGTAAAAGGAACACAAGAAAACAAAGAAGAGATTGATGAAACAATTTGTGCTAATCTCGACAATTGGAAGATTGAACGATTGGCAAATATTGATCGGAACTTGCTTCGCATCGCTGTGTACGAAATGATTTACAGTGATCAGGTTCCAGTCAATGTTGCTATGGATGAAGCAATTGAAATCGCAAAAGTCTTCGGTGATGATCAATCAAGCCGCTTTGTAAATGCAGTTCTGTCAAAAGTTAAAACTCAGCTTAATAAATAACCAGTGCATCGCATACATGCTAGGGAAGACTATTTATTTTCGGGTCAAGCGGCTAAAATCATTCTCACCTTAAGACAGTCGATTTCTTAAGCTAACTTTGGAGGGTGATGAATGTGTCAGGGAAAATTATTGATGGAAAAGAAATTGCTCAATCTGTAAGAAATACGCTTCGTGAGGAAGTGGACCAGCTTCGTAGTAAAGGAACAATTCCAGGTCTTGCAGTTATACTTGTTGGTGATAATCAAGCTTCGAAAACGTATGTAGCGAATAAGCAAAAAGCTTGTGCCGAAATTGGCATACATTCTGTTTTAGTTGAATGTCCAGCGACATTGTCCCAACAAGAATTACTTACTAAAATTGATGAGTTGAATCATGATGATACCGTTCATGGAATTTTAGTACAACTACCTCTTCCAGCTCATATCCAAGAAAAGGATATCATTGAAGCCATTTCGCCTGAAAAGGATGTCGATGGGTTCCATCCTATTAACATCGGACGAATGATGACTGGTCAGGATGCGTTTTTGCCTTGCACACCATATGGAGTTATGGTGATGCTTGAGCATATCGGCTGTGAAATTGCAGGTAAGCATGTCGTTGTTGTAGGAAGAAGCAATATCGTCGGAAAGCCGGCAGGTCAATTGTTTCTGAATAAAAGTGCGACGGTTACGTATTGCCATTCAAAAACGAAAGATCTTGCCTATCATACAAAGCAAGCTGATATACTGGTCGTTGCTGTCGGTAAGAGAGATACCATCACGGCTGCTCATGTTAAGGAGGGTGCAGTTGTTATTGATGTTGGTATGAATCGGAATGAAGAAGGCAAGCTATGTGGCGACGTTTCTTTTAACGAAGTAAGAGAAGTTGCCTCATATATTACCCCGGTTCCAAAAGGCGTTGGTCCAATGACGATTGCTATGCTTTTGGAAAACACTGTTAAATCAGCTAAGAAATCGATTACCCTACAAGATGCATAAATAGCAATTTCCATCAGTGGTGAAAACCATCCCACTGATGGAAATTTCACTAATATCCCGGTTTAACAGGCTGTAATATCCCTACACTCATTCTTACACGAGAGTAAAATAGCTAGCTAGTGATAAACAGCCTGTAAAACCCCGATTGGTGAGATATAGTGAAACTTACCGATGCGTAAGCGGAGGTTTAGTTGAACTAATCGGGTTCGTAGTGTCGCTTTTATCGAAGCGTAAGCGGAGATATTAGCGACAGTAGAACGGGACTAACCATTAGCGCAAAACTTTGGCTAATGGAAGTTTCACTTTATGAAGAAGCTGTCACTTGTTCTATAATGGCAAATGATAGCTTTTTTGTTTTATAATAAAAGTATAGGATAATTAATTCCGAGGGTAAGCGCTAAAAATAGTAAGTAGAGGGCATGAACGGCAAAAAAACATAACAGAGCGCGTGCACTTTTTTAGATAAGGAGAAAATGATGGAAGAGCAAAGATATTTAAGTGTTTCGGCTGTGACGAAATATATTAAGCGTAAATTTGATGCGGATCCTCATTTACAAAATGTATACATAAAAGGAGAAATATCGAATTTTAAGCAGCATTCAAGCGGACATATGTATTTTACGATTAAGGATGAGAAAGCAAGAATACTTGCAGTGATGTTTTCTGCCCATAATAAGAATATGAAGTTTATTCCAGAAAATGGGATGAAAATCTTGGTGAGAGGCGATATTTCTGTATTCGAACAAAGCGGGCAATACCAGTTGTATGTCAAGAGCATGTCACCTGATGGAGTAGGTGATTTATATTTAGCCTATGAGCAGCTGAAGAAGAAACTCGAAACGGCAGGATTATTTTCTTCTCAACATAAGCAACCACTTCCGAAATACCCTCATGCAGTCGGTGTTATTACTTCACCAACTGGGGCTGCTTTGCGGGATATTTTGACTACGATTAAAAGAAGATATCCAATTGCTAAAATCATCATATACCCGGCGCTTGTTCAAGGAACGAATGCACCTAAATCAGTCGCTAAAGCGATTTCCGAAGCGAATTCACGTAAAGAGGTTGAAGTTCTTATTGTCGGGAGGGGAGGAGGCTCCATTGAAGAGCTCTGGGCGTTTAATGAAGAAATTGTCGCAGAATCGATTTATGACTCTGATATTCCGATTATTTCGGCTGTTGGACACGAAACGGATTTTACGATTGCGGATTTTGTAGCAGACTTGCGTGCACCAACACCAACTGGAGCTGCTGAAATGGCCGTTCCACATCTTCAAGAAATTTACGAACGGCTCTGGAACCAAAAGAATAGGCTGACAAGGACGATTCATGAACAAGTGAATGTTGAACAAACAAAGCTGTCGCGACTGGCAAAATCTTATGCTTTTCGTTATCCTAAAAAAATGTACGAGCAAAAAGTCGAACAATTGGACCGGGCGTCGGAACGATTAAAACGCGAGAGCACCAAATATTTTCAAAAGAAAAACGAGATGCTCGAAAATACATTAGCCCAATTAATAAAACAGCATCCAAACCAACAGTTAGCGATTGCAGCGGATCGGTTAACCAATAGCGAAAAAATGTTGAATCGGCTTATGCAAACAGTTTTAAAAGGGCACACCCAAAGATTTGTCTCAGTTACTACAACATTATCTGCCTTAAGTCCGCTTAAAATTATGGAACGGGGCTATGGTCTGATTTTTACAGAAGAAGAAACACTTGTTAAAAGCAGATCACAAGTAGTGGTCGGAGATCATATCGATGTGAAGATAACCGACGGAACCTTGCATTGTAAAGTAGAAAAAATAGAGGAGCGAAAAGATAATGAGTAAAGAAAAAGAGTTGACTTTTGAGCAGGCAATGGAAGAACTTGAACAAGTTGTTGAGAAATTAGAAGAAGGCGACGTACCTCTTGAAGAAGCAATCTCCATCTATAAAAAAGGAATGGACCTATCTAGACTTTGTCATACAAAATTGAAATCTGTTGAAGAACAATTGACGCAAATACTTAGGGAAGATGGCGAACTTGAAGAATTCGCAGTAGAGGAGGAATAGACATGAATGCAACGTCATTTCATACGTTTTCAGAAACATACAAACAACTCATTGAAACAAAGGTGATTGAATATGTTGAAGAGTTAAAAGCGCCTGATAACTTAAAAGCAGCAATGGCTTATTCTTTGAAAGCAGGCGGGAAAAGAATACGTCCTTTACTTGTTTTGGCCGTATTAGATGCATTTGCGAAGGATGTGAACGCTGGAGTCCCGGCTGCAGCTGCGATTGAAATGATTCATACCTATTCTTTAATCCATGATGATCTGCCAGCGATGGACGATGATGATTTACGTCGCGGTAAACCAACCAATCATAAAGTTTTTGGTGAAGCGACGGCGATTCTCGCAGGTGATGCATTACTTACATATAGCTTTCAACTTATTGCCAACACGGAGCATCCTTGCGTGACATCAGACATGAAGCTCAATTTAATCCTTGAAATCGCTAAAGCGGCGGGAGCTGAGGGGATGGTTGGCGGTCAAGTAGCTGATATGGAAGGCGAGAACAAACAGCTATCACTAGAAGAGCTCCAATATATTCATGAACATAAAACAGGCAAGTTGTTAATGGCATCTGTCCTTTCAGGAGCGATTTTATCTAGTGCAAGTACCGAACAGCTTCTTGCACTTAAACGGTTTTCCTATCATCTAGGGCTGGCTTTTCAAATCCGAGATGATATTTTAGATATTGAAGGCTCAGAAGGAGAAATTGGTAAACCTGTTGGCAGTGATTCAGCGAACAACAAGAGCACGTACCCTTCATTGCTTACTTTAGAAGGGGCAAAGGTAAGGCTCGCAGAACATATCAAAATGGCGCATGAAGAGTTGGAAAAAACTCAATTGGATACATCTCTTCTTAATGAAATAACGGATATGATTGCAAAGCGTAAATCCTAAGACGACAACAATTGTTAGGAAATTCTATTTGTGTTATACTTTTGTTGTTTAACTGGCGTATCTTATTGAAAATCGGTATAATATGATGGAATTAACAGCCGCCGAAATCAGAAGGTATCGGCGGCTATTTTTGAAGAGATTTGCAGAAATTTGCTGAATAATGACAGCTGTTATAGTGCGTGTTTAAAAAGGAGGATAAAAAGAGCCAAGAAGTTCGAAAAGCGACTGTCTCAAACCTTGCGTGTGTGAGGACCGGACTTGCACAGGATGTGCGCGGTTTTAACAGAAGGTCATTCATGAGCTTTGAAGCAATTTGCAAGCTTTTTTACCGGACTTTTTGAACATCCTCCTTTAGTAATTAAATTAGAATTTTCCAGCGATAGGTCTCTGATAAGACCTGGAAATAACAGAAAGTGAGTGATCCAATTTGGATCTTCTATCTATAAAAGACCCATCTTTTTTAAAAGCGATGAATAATGAAGAATTAAAAGAATTAAGTGCCGATATTAGAAAGTTTTTAATAGAGAAATTATCGATTACCGGTGGACACCTAGGTCCGAATCTTGGAGTGGTTGAACTGACCATTGCGTTACATAAGGAGTTCAACAGTCCACAAGATAAATTTTTGTTTGATGTTGGCCACCAGTCTTATGTTCATAAAATCCTAACAGGACGCGCTTGTCAGTTTGATACATTAAAAAAATACAAAGGGCTTTGCGGCTTCCCGAAAATGAACGAAAGTGAGCATGATGTTTGGGAAACAGGTCATAGCTCAACATCTCTTTCTGGAGCAATGGGAATGGCTGCAGCGCGCGATTTAAAAAAAGAAAAAAACTTTGTGTTGCCTATTATCGGTGACGGTGCTTTAACAGGTGGGATGGCACTTGAAGCACTTAACCATATCGGTCATGAAAAGAAAGATATGATTGTCATCTTAAACGATAATGAAATGTCGATTGCCCCAAACGTTGGCGCCTTGCATTCCGTACTCGGAAGGCTGCGTACGGCTGGAAAATATAATTGGGCGAAGGATGAGCTGGAATTATTACTTAAGAAAATACCAGCAGTCGGTGGGAAAGTCGCTGCTACAGCTGAGCGTATTAAAGATAGCCTAAAGTATCTGTTAGTTTCAGGGGTATTTTTTGAAGAGTTAGGATTTACTTACTTGGGACCTGTGGATGGTCATAACTTTGATGAATTATTCGAGAATTTTCGTTATGCTAAAAAAACAAAAGGCCCTGTCCTTTTACACGTAATTACGAAAAAAGGGAAAGGATACTCTCCTGCTGAATCTGATACAATCGGAAACTGGCATGGAACAGGACCTTATAAAATTGAAACGGGCGATTTTGTTAAAACAGCGACAACAGCCCCTGCATGGAGTTCACTTGTTAGTGAAACGGTAAGGAAACTCGCTCGTACAGACGAACGAATTGTTGCGATTACACCGGCTATGCCGGTCGGTTCTAAATTAGAAGGCTTTGCAAGTGAATTTCCAGAACGAATGTATGATGTAGGCATTGCTGAACAACATGCAGCAACCTTTGCAGCAGGACTTGCAACGCAAAAAATGAAGCCGTTTCTTGCGATTTATTCTACTTTCCTACAGCGTGCCTACGATCAAGTGGTTCACGATATTTGCCGGCAAAACCTGAACGTCTTTTTTGGAATCGATCGAGCAGGTTTAGTCGGAGCAGACGGGGAAACACATCAAGGTGTGTTTGATATCGCCTTTATGCGTCATATTCCGAATATGGTCTTGATGATGCCGAAGGATGAAAATGAAGGCCAGCATATGGTTAATACAGCAATGAAATATGATGATGGTCCGATTGCAATGAGATTTCCACGCGGAAATGGGTATGGTATTCCGATGGACGATTCTTTACAAGAAATCCCGATTGGAACTTGGGATGTGTTAAAAGAGGGTAGAGATGCTTGCGTGTTAACATTTGGTACAACGATTCCAATGGCAATGGAAGCAGCAGAGTTGTTAGAGAAACAAGGGTATTCCGTTAAGGTCGTGAACGCACGATTTATTAAACCACTGGACAATGACATGATGCATCAATTACTTGAGCAGAAGATGCCGATTTTAACGATTGAAGAAGCTGTTCTTCAAGGCGGCTTTGGTAGTGCGGTGATTGAATTTGCTCATGAGCATGGATATCATGGAGCAATTATTGACCGAATGGGCATTCCTGACCGTTTCATTGAACATGGCAGTGTGGATCAATTACTTGCAGAAATCGGCATGACAGTAGAAGAAACGGTGCGGAACATCAAACGAATTACACCGAAAAAGCAAAAAAGGGCTTGAATGAATGAAACTGAAAAAAGAAAGACTTGATATTTTACTTGTTGAATCTGGGCTGGCAGAGACTCGGGAAAAAGCAAAACGAATGATTATGGCGGGCCTTGTTTATGGAAATGAGGAAAGATTAGAGAAACCGGGTGAAAAGGTTTCAACTGATTTAGTACTTACTATCAAAGGGAAGGTCATGCCTTATGTATCCAGAGGTGGGCTAAAGCTAGAGAAAGCGTTGAAACAGTTTGATTTATCTGTTGAAGGAAAAGTACTGCTTGATATTGGAGCTTCAACAGGAGGATTCACTGACTGTGCCCTACAAAATGGAGCGCAAATGTCTTACGCACTTGATGTGGGTTACAATCAGCTCGCCTGGAAGCTAAGGCAAGATGAGAGAGTGAAGGTAATGGAAAGAACAAATTTCCGCTACGTCACACCTGCTGACCTTGATGGGGAAATGCCTAATTTTGCGAGCATTGATGTTTCATTTATCTCGCTTACATTGATCTTACCTGTCTTGAAAACATTATTGGTGGCTAATAGTGATGTTGTCGCTCTTGTTAAGCCTCAATTTGAGGCAGGCAAGGATCAAGTAGGTAAAAAAGGAATTGTTCGTGATGTAAAAATTCATCGTGAGGTTATGGATAAAATTATTCATTTCGCTCAAGGTGAGGGATATGATATTAATGACGCTTCTTTTTCTCCGATTAAAGGTGGCGAAGGGAATATCGAATTCCTTTTGCATCTTAAGTGGCAAGGTGAAAAAGATCAAGGTGAGAATTTCTTGAAGCAGTCGGTTGAAGAAATTGTTCAAAATGCTCATCAAGAATTAAAACAAACGAAAACTGATGAATGAGTAGGAGAGCTCCTGATGCAGTAAAACTGTTGACGGAGCTTTTTTTACAGATACTTATTCAAATAAATGCTTTCGAATACAAGAAAAAATTGTACAAATTCAACTAAATCCGCTAACATTATTTATATAATAAATATTCGCCGTCCAAGTGAATTGGACTGCTAACTTAGAGGTGCTTTAAATAGATGAACAAAGGTCAACGACATATAAGGATTCGAGATATCATCACGAATAATGATATAGAAACGCAAGATGATTTAGTGGATGCGTTGAAAAATGCTGGCTTTTCTATCACGCAAGCGACGATTTCAAGAGATATTAAGGAACTGCATCTCGTGAAAGTACCGCTAATGGATGGTAGATACAAATACAGTCTACCTGCAGACCAGCGCTTTAATCCGCTTCAGAAATTAAAACGAATGCTGATAGATGCATTTGTCAAGATTGATTCGGCGAGCCATTTTCTCGTATTAAAAACCTTGCCAGGTAATGCTCAGGCAATAGGTGCCTTAATTGATCATTTAGATTGGGAAGAAATATTAGGGACGATTTGTGGCGACGATACATGCTTAATCATTTGCCGTACTCCAGAAGATACTGAGGAAATTTCTAATCGATTTTTAGACATGCTCTAATGAAGACAAAAGAGGTGATGAGAGTTTGTTAACAGAACTTTCAATAAGAAACTTTGCAATTATTGAAGCCCTTTCAGTTTCGTTAGAGAAGGGCTTGACTGTTTTAACAGGAGAAACGGGTGCTGGTAAATCGATCATTATCGATGCGATTCACCTGTTAGTTGGCGGTAGAGGATCTGCAGAGTTTATTAGACATGGGGAAAAAAAAGCGGAAATTGAAGGGTTATTTCAAATTGACGACGAACTCCATCCGGTTTATCAAAAAGCTTCGGAATTAGGGATCGAGATTAGCGATGGAATGATCGTGCTGCGCCGAGATATGTCAACAAATGGTAAAAGTGTCTGCAGGGTAAATGGCAAACTTGTGACGATAGCACTGCTACGTGAAATTGGTAGAACGCTGATCGATATTCATGGCCAGCATGAACATCAAGAACTGATGGATGAACGTCTTCATCTGCAACTGCTCGATCAATTTGGCGGAGAAAGAATTGCCAAGGCACTAGGGGAATACCAAAAGCTCTATAAAGAATATGATCATGCGATGAAACAACTACAGAAATTAAGCCAAAACGAACAACAAATGGTTCATCGTTTGGATTTAATTCAATTTCAATTTGATGAAATTCAGCGAGCGAATTTAAAGTTAAATGAGGATGAAGAGCTGTCTGAAGAAAGAAAGAAAATCAATAACTTTGAAAAAATTCATGAGGCCCTGCAAACCAGCTATTTAGCATTATCGGGGGAGCAAAGAGGGCTTGATTGGCTATCTGTTGCGATGAATAACCTTGAAGAGGCCGCAGATCTTGATGAGACGGTTAAAACCATTACAGAGCCAGTCTCGAATAGTTATTACGTTCTTGAAGATGCAATTTCTTCTATTCGTGAACAGCTTGATGCTCTTGAATATGACTCAGAACGTCTAGATTTTATTGAAAGTCGCTTGAATGAAATTAATCAGCTGAAACGGAAATATGGGGGCACGATTGAAGAGATTGTTGTATACGGTGCCGCAATTGAAGAAGAAATTGAAACACTTTTGAATCGTGAAACCCATATCACTAAGCTTGAGTCACAAATAAAATCAGTAAAGGCTGATTTGTTATTAGAAGCCAAAAACGTAAGTGAACTACGTGAAAAATATGCCAGACAACTGACAAAGAAAATACAACAGGAATTAAAAGAACTTCATATGCAAAAAACGGTATTTGAAGCTCATTTCCATCACACAGCTTTTTCGTTTAGTGAAGGGGACTCCTCTACAATTGGACGTAACGGATTGGATGAGATGGAGTTTTATATTAGCACGAATCCTGGAGAACCACTAAAGCCATTGTCTAAAATTGCTTCAGGCGGAGAATTATCGCGTATTATGCTTGCGTTAAAAAGTATTTTTTCCAAGCATCAAGGGATTACATCGATTATTTTTGATGAAGTGGACACAGGGGTCAGTGGTAGAGTAGCCCAATCCATTGCTGAAAAAATCTATAAAGTGGCCATTGATTCACAAGTACTTTGTATTTCTCACTTACCACAAGTCGCTGCAATGGCAGATACGCACCTTTATATAGCAAAAAATATTAAGGCAGGCAGGACGAATACATCTGTTCATCCATTAAAGTATCCCGACAAGGTAAAGGAAATTGGTCGAATGATTTCTGGTGTTGAGATTACCGATTTAACCAAACAACATGCTGAAGAACTTTTACAACAGACGGAGAAAATTAAACAGATTGCTGGGGTATAGTCTTATCCCGGTTTAACAGGCCGTAATATCCCCACCTCAATTATTGTGTAAGAATAGGTGGTGACAAACAGCCTAATCTAGTTGCGGCTCCTAGCCCGTCTGAGGTCATAAGTTGTAATACTCTGTGGCAAACTGCACCACGCCGTATTCCATCTTATGCTTGTCGGGGCTGGGTAGTTGCCTCGCTTTTTGAAGTAAACCCAGATTGGTGAAATACAGTGAAACTTACCTTTGTGGTTTTCTCAAAGGGATAGTTGAGCCGCAGGGTGTGAGTCACACAGACGAAGACATGGGGACGCGGCGTACTTAGTCTGTGATTCATTGAACCTTAATTCGTAGTGTCGCTTTATCGAAGCGGTAGTTTGCGATTTAGCGCCACTAGAACGGGACTAACCATTAGCGAAAAGTCACCGATAATGGAAGTTTCACTTTATTCGTAATTTCACAATATTTTTCATTGAAAAGCTATCCAAAAACGGATAGCTTTTATTTTTGCCCAGAGTTATAAATGCTTGCTGTGAGGGCTACATTAAAGGTGTAGCCATTTAGGATTTGAAGCAAAAGCGAGGGGAGTGAAAAAGATTGTACAAACAATGGATCAAAAGAATTATCGGTGGAATTCTCCTTGTTTCGCTATTGACATTAGGATTGTATCAACCATTTCGCGAGTATTTTTCAATTCCTAAAAAAATTGTCCTTTTCGAAGGTGAACAATATAGCATCCGTAATAATTTGGCTGTTCATGCGACAACTCATTCAAATGAAGAAGGGATAACTGTTCAAGATGAATCGGGTTTGCTGACACTTGACGCAGATAAACCTGGAACGAGCGAACTGCTTCTGAATGTTGCTGGATTCCCAGTCAAGAAAGTGGATGTTCATGTATTAAAGGATTTCAAGGTGATTCCTGGAGGACAGTCAATTGGTGTGAAATTAAATACGCTCGGAGTATTAGTAGTTGGACACCATCTAGTGGAAACAGGTGAAGGCAAGAAATCACCTGGTGAAGCAGCACATGTCATGATAGGTGATATTATTACCCAAATAAATGGCCAGACAATCAAAAAAATGTCTGATGTAACCCCTTATGTACAACAAGCAGGTGAAAAAGGTGAACCCCTTCAACTTGTGATATCACGTGAGAAAGAAAGCTTTAAGACAACCCTTTTACCATTAAAAGATGAAAATGAAGGCACGTACAAGCTTGGACTTTATATTCGCGACTCAGCCGCTGGAATTGGCACGATGACATTTTATCATCCTGAAACAAAAAAATATGGGGCACTCGGCCATGTAATTTCAGATATGGATACGAAAAAACCAATTGTTGTAAAAGACGGACAAATAGTTCAATCAACTGTAACATCCATTGAAAAAGGAAGCAACGGAGATCCGGGTGAAAAATTAGCTCGATTCTCGTCAAATAAAGAAGTAATCGGTAATATTAACAGAAATAGTCCATTTGGAATTTTTGGACAAATGAAAAAAGAAGTCGGAAATGGGATTGCAGATCAACCTCTGCCAATTACTTTATCCCATGAAGTAAAAGAAGGGCCAGCAAAGATATTAACCGTATTAGAAGGTTCAACAGTAGAGGAATTTGATGTTGAAATTGTTAGTACGATACCACAAAAATTCCCAGCTATTAAAGGGATTGTTTTAAAGGTAACTGATAAAAAGTTACTAGAGAAAACTGGCGGGATTGTTCAAGGAATGAGTGGTAGCCCTATTATTCAAAATGGAAAATTAGTTGGTGCTGTGACCCATGTTTTCGTCAATGATCCAACGAGTGGGTATGGTGTTCATATTGAATGGATGCTAAACGAGGCCGGCATTGATATATATGAAAAATCTGGTCCCAAAGAGAAAGCAAGTTGAACAAAGGAGCCTCCAGTCTGGGCTCCTTTTCCTGTTCACAAAAAGGATTGTCAAATATTTTGTGCATATCAATCCGTTTTATTCCTTTATTATGGTAGAATAAAATAAGAAATAAAGAATATTCGACAAAGCCTATATTGTTTAGCGAACACGGTCGAAAACAAGTGAATTTATGAGAAAAATATTGATTTTTTATAAATTTTATAAAATTAAAAGGAATTTAGTTTCCTATGTCGAAAATTTCAATTACAATGTTTTTAGAAATAATAGAAAAAATGACCAATTGTAGTTGAGGAGGAATTCAATAGTGAAGAAAATTAAGGTATGTATTGTGGATGATAATAAAGAACTGGTGTCCTTATTGGATGAATATATTTCATCTCAGGAGGATATGGAAGTAATTGGTATATCTTATAACGGACAGGACTGTTTAAATCTTCTAGAAAATATCGAACCTGATATACTTATATTAGATATTATCATGCCGCATTTAGATGGCCTGGCGGTTTTGGAAAAATTAAGGGAAATGAAACGTGGTTCTATGCCGAATGTCATTATGTTAACTGCTTTTGGTCAAGAAGACGTAACAAAGAAAGCGGTTGATCTTGGAGCTGCCTATTTCATCCTCAAACCATTTGATATGGAAAACTTAGGAGGGCATATTCGCCAGGTAAGTGGAAAAAGTAATCAAATGACGAATAAATCTTCACAACTAGGATATCGCCCAGTTGAATCCAAACCAAGAAATCTTGATGCTAACATCACCAGTATTATCCACGAAATTGGTGTTCCTGCTCATATTAAAGGTTATATGTATTTAAGGGAAGCGATTTCAATGGTCTATAATGATATTGAGTTACTAGGGTCTATCACAAAAGTTCTATATCCGGATATTGCTAAGAAATACAATACAACGGCAAGTAGGGTGGAACGCGCAATTCGTCACGCCATTGAAGTTGCTTGGAGTCGGGGCAATATTGAATCCATTTCTTCCTTATTTGGCTATACAGTTTCCATGTCCAAAGCAAAACCAACAAATTCGGAATTCATCGCCATGGTAGCGGATAAATTGCGGTTAGAACATAAGGCTTCTTGAGAGGGTTAGAATTTAGATATTCTTGCCCTTAAGAAGTAATCCTGATAATTATAGGCACTTTCGAGTTATCGGGTTTATCCGATATGGGCGAAGCTGCTTTTTTTTATGGGTACTAGGTAAACCGTTACGATTCGTTCTAAAAACTTCATACAATCGAATAGATCATATATTCAATTGGTTGTGAAAGGATTAAGCAACGAAAAATGACTTTTATAAAAGAAAGCGATTGCGGAATGGGTTGGAAAAAATTAAAGAATGGTCTCTGATAACATATTTGCCTCATCCGTAGCTGATATACGGAAGATTGTCTCCTTTTGTGAATACCCCCGTTTTGTCGCCGAGATTCTGGCTAAAAGCGCATATCAATATTTTTATCCCGTTTTAACGGGCAGTAAGACCCCACCTCAAGGCTTAAAGGAAGCAAAGAAGCGTAAGGTGGGGAATGAAGAAAAGCCTCACTGATTGAAGTTTCACTTTATGAAGCTGTAGTGGTAACAGGTATGTAGTCTGAATTAATTAAGGGAATAAAAACTGTGAACGGCAAAGATGTGCTTGTCGCCTTTACAATGTAAATGATGTTTTTTACTATAGATATTCTGTAATGTGAAAATTTGGCTGGTTGAGAAAAGATGGTTAGAAACATATAAAACCAGTTGAACAAGAAGATAAAAGAGGCTTGCTTAAGTGGAACAAATACTTGCATTTTAAATGAATTTAACTTGGGAGGAATTAGGCATGACTCAAATATTTGCTCATAGGGGAGCCGCCGGAACGCACCCAGAGAATACAATGTTTTCCTTTTGCGAGGCTTACAGAGTAGGAGCTGATGGAATTGAGTTAGATGTACAACTTTCCAAAGATGGTGAAGTGGTTGTGATTCACGATGAATTATTGGACCGCACAACGACAGGTAAAGGAAATGTGAAAGATTATCTGTGGAAAGATCTGCAATTATTAGGGGCGGGATATAAGTTTCGGAAGCAGTTCGCGGACGCTACGATTCCTAACCTAGAGGAAGTGCTTGCTTGGATTCAAGAGACGAATATGATTTTAAATATTGAATTGAAAAATGGCGTTTATCCATACTTAGGTCTTGAAGAGAAAGTTATCGCTTTAGTGCGGACGTACTCCATGGAAAATCGGGTCATTTTGTCTTCTTTTAATCATTATAGTCTTGTGCACGCATACCGACTTGCCCCAGAGATTGAAACAGCGCCACTTTATCGGGATGGCTTATATATGCCATGGATATATGCTACATCAATTGGGGCGAAAGCGATTCACCCTTCTATTCACACGGCACCTGATGCAATCATTGCAGCGTCAATGAAAGAAGGTGTAGCAGTCCGTCCTTATACGATTAATAAAGAAGATAAAATGAGACATCTTTTAGAAATGGGCATCAGCGCATTTATAACTGATTTTCCAGAGCGAGCAGTAAAATTACGAAATACGATAGAAGCACAATAATTGAAAAAGAACAAAACAAATATGGCGTTAAAATGCGACCATTTACTCTGAAGAATTCACCCTGTAACATGATGCGCTCGCCTAATCACAACGGTGGCGGTGTGAAGCTGGATTATGGATACTTTCTCGATAAAATAAGTATACCTGCTAGGTAGATTGGCTAGATTAATAAATCGCGAAGCCTCGCCCCCATGTCCTTCATACAAAAAAAGAGGATGTCTTAAAAAGTAAAGGATCAGACCAGCAACTAGTGTATACAGTTTAAATGAAGTGTGAATATCACGATAAACTGTAAGCTTATAGTTGGATCAGCCCCTTTTTTTAGGACAGCCTCTTTTTTATACTTTAAATCTTGTTTGTACCTTTTCTTTCTTTCGGTCGCGATGGAGCACAAATCCTGCGATAAACCCAATCCCGCCAATGGTTAGAAGCAAACCAACTAAAAATTGAACCCAAAGGGCTGGGAAGGGAAATTGAGAGATCCCAAACACCATGTCTCGCATTATTTTAATTCCGTAGGCGGCAAGTGCACCGGGTATGAAAAGGATAAGAAAAGCGATAGCTCGTTTCATAAATAAAAACCCCTCAAATTGAGAAATTTGGAACTAAGTATTGTGCCTTATCATGATAAGATGTCTTATTTTATATGATAAGGGAAGCATTAGATTTGTCAAGTGACAACTAATTCATTAAAATAAGGGTATTGTTGAAAAAATTTGCGTTTATTAATGGGTGTATTGTGAAGGAAATTGCAGATATAGCCGAGGTGGTATTCATGCAACAAGTAATGGTCGTTGGGGCAGGACCGTGTGGAACAGCAATTTTGCGAATGCTACATGAAAGTCCGCTGTTTTTAGTATCTTTTGTTGTTGATATCAATGAAAATGCAGAAGGGATGGTGTATGCAAAAAAACTGTCTATTCCAACCGCTACTGATTGGGCATCTGTAAATATGGAATCGATTGATGTGATTATCGAAGCAACAGGATATGAACAGGTATTTCAAGAGATCAGGAAAGCAGGGCAGGGGGACTTTTTGTTGATTCCTGGTAATGTCGCATATCTCATATCTGAGCTTTTTCAAGAAAAAAAATTACTAATCGAAACGCTTGAAAAACAATTGTATAAGCATGACCTCATTTTCAATACGACAAATGATGGGATGATCGTTATTGATAAGCGTGGTTATATCATGTTGTTTAACCGTAGTGCAGAACGAATGACAAAAAAGGTACGGGAAGACGTAATGGGTATGCATATCCATGAGGTAATCCATAATAGCAGGCTTCCAAAAATTCTTCAGACGAATCGAACCGAAGTAAATAAAGAACAAGTGCTTGAAAATGGCCTGAAAATCATTACGACACGAATGCCGTTGCTTGATGAACAAAATGAAATAATCGGGGCGTTTGCAGTTTTCAAGGATATTACCGAAGCTGTTGATTTAGCGGAGCAAATAACGGACCTTAAGGAAGTGCAGACATTGCTTGAGGCGATTATCCAGTCAAGTAATGATGCCATATCCGTCGTGGATGAGGAAGGGCGGGGGCTGATCATCAATCCCGCATATACGAGAATTACTGGCTTAAGCCGAAAAGAAATTATTGGTAAACCTGCAACTGCGGATATTTATGAAGGAGACAGCATGCATATGCGAGTCTTACAAACGAGAAGACCTGTCAGAGGCATTAATATGAGATTGGGCCCTAATCGGAAAGATGTGATTGTCAATGTTGCGCCAGTGATTGTCGATGGACGTCTGAAAGGAAGTGTCGGCGTCGTTCATGATGTCACAGAAATTCAGCAGTTAACGGCTGAATTAACTCGAGCTAGGCAAATAATCAGAACCTTGGAAGCAAAATATACCTTTGCTGATATTATTGGAAAATCAGAGGGAATGAGTTTACCAATTGAACAGGCAAAGCTTTGTGCGAAAACGCCGGCGACAGTACTCCTTCGTGGTGAATCCGGAACAGGAAAAGAATTGTTTGCGCATGCGATACATAATGCAAGCGACAGAAAGTATAACAAATTCGTTCGAGTAAACTGTGCAACGATTTCAGAAACGCTTCTTGAAAGTGAGTTATTTGGCTATGATGAAGGGGCGTTTACTGGAGCTAAACGCGGTGGGAAAAAAGGTTATTTTGAAGAAGCGAATAATGGCAGTATTTTTCTCGATGAAATTGGTGAATTGAAAGGAAATATGCAAGCAAAATTATTACGAGTGCTGCAGGAGAATGAAATTGTTAGGGTGGGAGGAACAACTCCGATCCCAATAAATATCCGTGTGATTGCAGCGACGAATATTAATTTGGAAAAAGCAATTTCTGATGGTAGCTTTCGCGAGGATTTGTACTTTAGAATGAACCAGATGCCGATTCGTATTTCGCCTTTAAGGAACCGGAAGGAAGATATGAAAGAGCTAGCTCTCCATTTAATTCAAAAAATCAATCAAGAGTATGGTCGAATGATTGAAGGGATTAGTGATCTCGCGATTGAACGATTAAAACAATACGATTGGCCTGGGAATGTAAGAGAGCTAGAAAACATTCTTGGACGGACGATTATCTTTATGAAATTAAATGAAACAATTATCGAAGAGCATCATATTCCTGATTTTATCGAATCCTATAATCAAGGCTGTAAAGACTCACCATTAAAAAAAAATCACTTACAGTCAGAGAATGAGCCCCTTAGTGAACAGATGGATCGTTATGAATATCAGATCATTAAACAAGCTCTAATGAAAAACTCAGGAAATAAAACAAATACGGCAAAAATGTTAGGCGTTTCGGTTCGTAACCTCTATTATAAAATGGAAAAGCATGGACTTGAAAATGTTGACACGCAATAAATTTCATGATGTGCAAATATTTGCATATTATTTTTAAAAGATCGTTATCCAAATCAGATTGTAGCGGCCATATAAAATTGGCATGCATCTTGCATATCTACTTAATGTGTTGAAAATCAAGAAGGTGGTTGGGGACGGGATTCGGTGAAGTGGGAAATGTTAAACTTGCTTCCGTTATCCCGGTTTAACAGGCTGTAATACGCCCAATGATTGAAGTTTCACTTTATTTAGGAGGAATATTCATGGAGATTTTTACTTACCTAGAGAAATATGACTACGAACAACTTTTATTCTGTCAGGATAAACAATCGGGGTTGAAAGCAATCATTGCGATTCACGATACAACGCTTGGACCTGCTCTTGGCGGTACAAGAATGTGGACGTATGAGTCAGAGGAAGCGGCCATTGAGGATGCACTGAGACTTGCTAAAGGAATGACTTACAAAAATGCTGCGGCAGGATTAAACCTCGGCGGTGGTAAGACCGTTATTATCGGCGATCCAAAGAAAGATAAAAACGATGAAATGTTCAGAGCGTTTGGTCGTTATATTCAAGGATTAAATGGTCGTTACATTACAGCTGAAGATGTAGGAACGACAGTGGCTGACATGGACTTGATTCATGAAGAAACCGATTTTGTAACGGGTATTTCACCAGCGTTCGGATCCTCAGGAAATCCTTCGCCAGTAACAGCTTTCGGTGTTTATCAAGGAATGAAAGCAGCGGCGAAAGAAGCCTTTGGCACAGATTCATTGGAAGGAAAAACAGTTGCTGTACAGGGTGTTGGAAATGTAGCCTATACTTTACTGCAATATTTACATGAAGAAGGCGCGAAACTGATCGTAACGGATATTAATAAAGATGCAGTACAGCGTGCAGTTGAGAAATTTGGTGCTCGTGCTGTCAATCCGGATGAGATTTATGGGGTAGAATGTGATATTTATGCACCATGTGCGCTTGGTGCTGTTATCAATGATCAAACGATTTCACAAATGAAAGCAAAAGTAATTGCTGGATCTGCAAATAACCAATTGAAAGATCCACGTCATGGTGATCAAATTCACGAAATGGGAATCGTTTATGCACCAGATTACGTGATCAATGCAGGTGGAGTCATTAACGTTGCTGACGAATTATACGGCTACAATCGCGAGCGTGCCATGAAAAAGGTAGAAGGCGTCTATAACACCATCGAGAAGGTCATTGAAATCGCAAAACGTGATAATATTCCGACTTACCTTGCTGCAGACCGCATGGCTGAAGAACGAATTAAGAGAATGAGTAATTCTAGAAGTCAATTTCTTCAAAATGAGAAGCATATATTAAATCGTAGAAAATAAACTGCGATATGTTTCTTGAAGTTCATACATCTCAATTTGGATCAAGAAAAAATAGGTGATGTATGACTACTTCATCTCTCCACAGCTCTTAAATTAATATAATGTGTTTGCTTGTAACCAAAGACCGGAGCTGATTTTTTTAACATGTAAGAACGTACAACTTTTTTCAATTATTTTTTGTGACTAGTGAAAGCAGCCTACCACTCTATCCATGAGCTAAGCAATCTGATGGGGAGAAAAAAGCACTCTCCATACAGTTTGTTTGCCGCATGCTAGCCTTTAGGTTAATAAGATATTTGCGCTTTTCTTAGGAGGTTCATGATTTTGCAAGTATCTAGATATCGAATTCTTGTTATTAATCCTGCTGTTACATCGACGAAATTTGGCGTATATGAAAATAATCTGCCTGTAATGGAACGAACGATTGCGCATGATAAAGAAATAATCGCTGAATTTCAATCAATTAATGAGCAAGATCATTTTAGAAAACAGATGATACTTGCTGCCTTAGACAAAGAAGAAATTAATCTTTCAAAAATAGATGCAGTGTGTGGAAGAGGTGGATTATTACGGCCAATCGAAGGTGGCACCTATACGGTTAATAAAGAGATGCTTGAAGATTTAAGAAACGGCTATAATGGTCAGCACGTCTCTAATTTAGGTGGTATCCTTGCCTATGCAATAGCCAGTGGTTTAAATATCCCTAGCTTTATTGTCGATCCAGTCGTAGTGGATGAGCTCGAACCGATTGCGAGAATATCAGGATCACCTTTGATTGAACGTAAAAGTATATTCCACGCACTAAATCAGAAAGCGGCAGCAAGAAAAGCTGCTACTGAATTAGGAAAAAGCTATGAAGAACTAAATGCCATTGTTGTCCATATGGGCGGTGGAATCACAATAGGTGTTCATAAAGATGGCAAAGTGATAGATGTTAACAACGGGCTTGATGGTGATGGCCCTTTTAGCCCAGCGCGTGCTGGGACCGTACCAATGGGCGATCTTGTGCGACTTTGTTTCTCAGGCGATTATTTCCGTGAAGAAGTAATGGGGAAATTAGTAGGACAAAGCGGACTTGTCGGGTATCTTGGCACCAATAATGCCATGATCGTAGAAAAAAAGATAGAACAAGGCGATAAGCATGCAGAGCTAGTCTATGAAGCCATGGCTTATCAGATAGCAAAGGAAATTGGTTCAGCTGCGACCGTGCTTTCCGGAAAAGTGGATTGTATTGTTTTAACTGGGGGTCTTGCCTATAGTAGACGTTTTGTTAACGGCATTTCCAAAAAAATCAGCTGGATTGCAGATGTGACTGTTCATCCGGGAGAAAATGAATTACAAGCGTTAGCAGAAGGTGCATTAAGAGTACTTGATGGCAGAGAGACAGCGAAGGAGTATTTAGGAAAACAGCTAAACGCTGTTAATGTGCACAGATGAAATGAAGGAGGGCTATTATGGCCAAAGAGTATGATCTCGTCATCCTAGGAGGCGGTACAGGAGGTTACGTCGCAGCAATTCGTGCAACACAGCTAGGCTTAAAAACAGCTGTTGTTGAAAAAGGCAAGCTTGGCGGTACCTGCCTTCACAAGGGATGTATACCTTCTAAGGCATTATTACGAAGTGCTGAAGTATTTACAGTCGCGAAAAAGAGTGAAGAATACGGAATAATGACTGGTGAAGTGAAACTAGATTTCTTGAAAGTTCAAGAACGAAAAACAAAAATTGTCGATCAGTTATACAGTGGCGTGCAACATTTAATGAAACAAGGGAAAATTGATATATATGAAGGAATCGGCCGTATTCTAGGTCCCTCTATTTTTTCGCCGATACCAGGAACGATTTCTGTAGAAATGAATGATGGCTCGGAGAACGAGATGCTACTTCCCAAAAACGTGATAATCGCGACCGGTTCAAGACCTAGAACACTCCCAGGTCTTGAGATCGACGGGCAATTTGTCCTTACTTCTGATGAAGCACTTCAACTCGAACAAATCCCGCAATCTATTATTATTGTAGGCGGTGGAGTGATTGGAATCGAATGGGCTTCAATGCTTTGCGATTTCGGTGCCGATGTTACAGTGATTGAATATGCTAATCGAATTATCCCAACTGAAGATGATGATGTTTCTAAAGAAATGCAGCGCCTGTTAAAGAAGAAAGGTGTAAAGATCATTACAGGAGCAAAAGTGTTACCAGAAACGTTAAATAAATCAGAGACAGCATCCATTTCTGCAGAAATCAATGGTGAAACGAAGGAATTTTCAGCTGAAAAAATCCTAGTGTCCGTAGGTAGAACAGCAAATGTTTCTGGGATTGGAATAGAGAATACAGAAATTATCGTGGAAAAAGGCTTCATTAAAACGAACTCATATTATCAAACAAAGGAATCACATATTTATGCGATTGGTGATTGTATCGGCGGCTTACAACTTGCCCATGTAGCTAGTCATGAGGGAATAACAGCGGTAGAACATATCAAGGGAGATGATCCAGCGCCGATTGACTATTCTCTTGTATCCAAGTGTATCTATTCAAGTCCAGAGGCTGCTAGTGTCGGCTATACGGAAGCTTTTGCAAAGGAAAACGGATACGAAGTAAAAGTTGGAAAATTTCCTTTTAAAGCAATTGGCAAGGCGCTTGTATACGGACAATCGGATGGATTTGTCAAAATCATTGCAGACAAAGCAACGAATGATATTCTTGGTGTGCATATGATTGGACCACATGTAACAGATATGATCACTGAAGCTGGATTAGCCCGAGTACTTGATGCGACACCTTGGGAAGTCGCGAAAACGATTCATCCACATCCGACGCTGTCAGAGGCAATTGGCGAAGCAGCGTTAGCAGTAGATGGCTTAGCACTTCACTTATAAGTAGTTTGGTGAAATAAAATAAATTTTTAAATATGAGTTTTAATGTCTAGCTATAGTAGCCAAAACCTACGAGGTTACAAGCCAAACAATTGGATGAGATGGGTGACCACCATCCATTCGGCCTGTTTGTCATATGCTAATATTTAGGTTATTCACGGCGCTTTTAGCTTTTCTAAAGAGGAGGTAAAAAAATGGTTGAAAATCGTCATAAAGAGTTAGGGATAAGTGATGAGAAGGTACTTGAAATGTATAAGGTAATGTTGTTATCACGGCGTATTGATGAGCGGATGTGGCTTTTAAATCGTTCTGGTAAAATTCCATTTGTTGTGTCATGTCAAGGACAAGAAGCGGCCCAAGTGGGTGCAGCCTTTGCTCTCGATCGTGAAAAAGACTATATCTTACCCTATTATCGAGATGTAGGTGTGGTCTTAACATTCGGAATGACAGCAAGAGAGTTGATGTTATCAGCCTTTGCTAAGGCAGAAGATCCAAACTCGGCCGGACGACAAATGCCAGGGCATTTTGGACAGAAGAAAAATCGAATTGTAACGGGTTCATCACCTGTTACAACCCAGGTTCCACATGCCGTTGGAATTGCTTTAGCTAGCAAGATGGAAGGTAAAGATTTCGTTACGTTTACAACTTTTGGCGAAGGCTCTTCCAATCAAGGTGATTTCCATGAAGGAGCGAACTTTGCAGGTGTACATAAACTTCCAGTTATTTTCATGTGTGAAAACAATAAGTATGCCATTTCCGTGCCGATTGAAAAGCAGTTCGCATGCGAAAATATCTCAGACCGTGCGATTGGCTATGGGATGCCAGGGGTTACCGTCGACGGAAATGACCCATTAGCGGTATATCGTGCTGTTAAAGAAGCAGCAGACCGCTGCCATAGAGGGGAAGGGCCGACCCTTGTTGAAACGGTTTCGTATCGGTTAACTCCGCATTCAAGTGACGATGATGATAGCAGTTACCGTACTTCAGATGAAGTGGCCCAAGCAAAAACGAAAGATGCCATCATCACATTTGGTGCTTATTTAAAGGAAATCGGCCTATTAAATGACGAACTTGAAAAGCAAATGGATGATGACATTATGAAAACGATCAACGAAGCAACGGATTATGCCGAAAATGCACCATATGCAAAAGCAGAAAGTACACTAGACTACGTATACGAAAAGTAAGGGGGAAATGGGATGCCGGTAATTTCATATATTGATGCTGTTACAACAGCAATACGTGAAGAGATGGAGCGTGATTCACGCGTATTCGTCTTGGGAGAAGATGTTGGGAAAAAAGGCGGCGTGTTTAAAGCAACACATGGTTTATATGATCAATTTGGTGAAGAACGAGTGATTGATACTCCACTTGCTGAATCGGCTATAGCAGGTGTCGGAATTGGTGCGGCTATGTACGGAATGCGACCGATTGCCGAAATGCAGTTTGCTGATTTCATTTTGCCTGCAGTCAATCAAATCATTTCCGAGGCGGCAAAAATTCGCTATCGTTCTAATAATGATTGGGACTGTCCAATCGTAATCCGTGCCCCTTATGGCGGTGGTGTTCACGGGGCACTTTATCATTCGCAATCGGTTGAGGCCATTTTTGCCAATCAGCCTGGATTGAAAATTGTTATGCCATCAACGCCTTATGATGTAAAAGGATTATTAAAAGCAGCAATCAGGGATAATGACCCAGTGCTTTTCTTTGAACATAAACGTGCGTACCGTCTGATCAAAGGTGAAGTCCCTGATGATGATTATGTATTGCCAATTGGAAAAGCAGATGTGAAACGGCAAGGTGAAGATATTACAGTGATTACATACGGACTTTGCGTTCATTTTGCCCTTCAAGCTGCTGAAAAATTAGCAAGTGATGGAATCTCTGTACATGTACTAGACTTACGAACGGTTTATCCATTAGATCAAGAAGCAATTATAGAAGCAGCAGCGAAAACAGGGAAGGTATTGCTGATTACAGAGGACACGAAAGAAGGAAGCATCATGAGTGAAGTGAGTGCGATTATTGCAGAAAACTGTTTATTTGACCTTGATGCACCAATTATGCGACTCGCAGGTCCAGATGTTCCAGCAATGCCATATGCTCCAACGATGGAAAAATATTTTATGGTCAATCCGGATAAAGTAGAAAAAGCGATGAGAGAGCTTGCTGAATATTAAGGGACATCAGTAAGGAGGGTAAGAATTATGACAATCGAACAAATGAAAATGCCTCAGCTTGGTGAAAGTGTGACAGAAGGCACAATCAGTAAATGGCTAGTTAAACCGGGTGATTCTGTAAACAAATATGAGGCAATTGCCGAAGTGATGACTGATAAAGTGAACGCGGAAATCCCATCTTCTTTTACAGGTGTGATCAAAGAATTAAAGGCTGCAGAGGATGAAACATTAGCGGTTGGCGAAGTGATTTGTTCAATTGAAGTTGAAGGTAGCGAAACACAAGCAAACGAAACCATCCATAGTGAAGATCAAAATGAGGACACAACACAAGTAGTAGCTGGTGATGTAAGTATTTCAAAAGCCCGATATTCTCCAGCAGTATTAAAAATATCACAGGAAAATGGCATTGATTTGCATCAGGTCAAAGGAACTGGAAAAGAAGGTCGGATTACGAGGAAGGACCTGTTAAAGCTGATTGAATCAGGCAATATACCTAAAGCAGCTGAAAGAAAACCGGCTTCAAATCAACCATCAGTCTCTGTACCTGAACTAAAGCAAGGTTCGCTTCAAACTACACAAGCTCCTGCTATTCATACTGCAGTGGGAGACATTGAAATTCCTGTCAGTGGTGTTCGTAAAGCAATTGCAGCAAATATGCAAAAAAGTAAACACGAGATACCACATGCCTGGATGATGGTAGAAGTGGATGCAACAAATCTAGTTCGCTATCGTGAATCAATAAAGCAGGAGTTTAAGCAAAAAGAAGGCTATAATTTAACCTATTTCGCATTCTTCGTAAAAGCGATAGCGCAAAGCTTGAAGGAATTCCCTGAAATCAACTCGATGTGGGCAGGAGATAAGATTGTCCAGAAAAAAGATATTAATATCTCCATAGCTGTTGCGACAGATACGGCTTTATTCGTACCCGTTATTAAACATGCTGATGAAAAAACAATCAAGGGGATTGCCCGGGAAATCACAGAGCTTGCTCAAAAAGTTAGATCTGGCAAGATTACATCCGATGAGATGCAAGGTGGTACGTTCACGGTCAATAATACTGGTTCATTCGGCTCAATACAGTCAATGGGGATTATCAACCATCCACAAGCAGCCATCCTTCAAGTCGAATCAATTGTAAAACGACCTGTTATTATTGATGGAATGATTGCCGTTCGCGATATGGTTAACCTTTGTTTATCATTAGATCATCGCATTCTCGATGGCCTCGTTAGCGGAAGGTTCCTTGCACGGGTGAAGGAAATTATCGAAACAACGACTCCGGAAAATACAACTATTTATTAATGATTAAAGTCGGTTCAAGAAATACTTGAACCGACTTTTTTGTGCGCAGATATAGTTTTATCAACTCGATGTGAGTGTTGGCTATAAGCTGTGGGATATACGAACCATTAGCCAAAAAGCAAGGGTAATTCCATGAATCGTTTCTTGGTTTTAACGATCTTTATTAGAAAATACTTATAAAATGACGTCCAAAGTATTTGTCGAAAAAACGTTAAATCGCGAACTTTGAAGATACGTTCTAAAAACCCGAAGGCAGTAACTTTAGCTATCTACAGAAACATGTAGAATAGTACCTCTATCAGTAACATATCTTTTCTATTTGACAACTAGGCTGATGACTTTCCTAAAAACAGGATATCGTTTTCGAAATTCTCCACATACATAACCTATGCTCATCAACATTAGCGAGTATTGTACCTCTCACAAAAGTTAGAAATTAATTCTATAATAAGTGTCAAAAAAGCCAGTGAAGATGTCTTTCACATCCTAAGTTGACTCGATTCTCCGTTACTCACCGTATTTATAGCATACGTTCGATTATTCGAAAATTCATTGCATGGATCTGCTCGGCTCATTTTTACTTTCCACATTGAACAAGTCATAATCTAAAAAATCCACCAACCTAGAAATTATGGATAAATTTTAGATTATATGGAAAAAGCTTATCACTATCTCCAGGATTGTTGACTATTAACTTGCTGAAACATATCGTTAATGGGAAGAAAAATTAGAAGAAGGAGATTGTACATGAAAACTGCTATTGGCATTGATATTGGAGGAACGAAAATAGCGATTGGCGTTGTACAAGAGGATGGAAACGTCCTAACAACACATGAATTTCCGACCAAGGTTGAATATGGTCCAGATTACGCTACCGACTTGATTATTTCGTGTGTGAAAGAATTCATGCAACAATTCCCAGCCATTAGAGGAATAGGTATAGGTGCTCCGGGTCCGCTAGACTCGAAACAAGGAATCGTACTAAATCCACCCAATCTAAAATCGTGGCATGGTTATCCAATAGTACATAAAATTGATAGCGTTTTCGGATTGCCGGTAAGAATTTTGAATGATGCCGATGCAGCCGCGTTTGGAGAGTACTTTTTTACTTATAGAGATACATATAAACATGTCCTCTATGTAACAGTTAGCACTGGCATTGGTGGGGGAATCATAATAAATGAGTCGTTATATGAAGGTGCCCTATCTGGTGCTGGTGAAATTGGGCATAGCGTAATCCAGCCTGAAGGTCTCGTTTGTGGCTGCGGCAAACAAGGATGTTTGGAGACACTTGCATCTGGGACTGCTCTGAACCGTATTTGGAAAGATAGAATGGCAGCAGAAGGAAAGCCAGTAGATCCTAATTGGAACAGCAAAGATCTTTTTGCTCAATTCCATGAAAATGACCATATTGCCCAATTGGTTATTGAGGAAGCTTCCACTCATTTAGCATTGGGGCTCAGCCAAGCAATACAAGCGCTGAATCCTGAGCTACTCATATTAGGTGGTGGAGTTATCATCGGACAGCCAGTATTTTATAAAATGGTTAGTGAAAAACTACCAAATTACCTTTTAGACCAACATAGTCAATTACTAAAGATAGAAAAAGCCAGTCATGGTGCATTAGCAGGAGTAAAAGGAGCTGCGGCTACGATCCTGTCGAAGGATTGAGATATAGGAGGGAAACAAAATGGAATCTAAGACTACTGCGCATATTATTTCTCACTCCCACTGGGATCGGGAATGGTATATGTCTTTTGAAAAGCATCGTTACTACTTAGTAAAGTTAATGGATACACTAATCGATTTGTTTGAAAAGGGAGAAGATTTTCAGAGTTTTCACTTGGATGGACAAACGATTATTTTAGAAGATTATTTCCAAATTCGTCCTGATAAAAAAGAAATAGTTAAGAAGTTAATACAAGAAAAAAAGCTTCATATTGGTCCTTGGTATGTGTTACAAGACGCATTCTTAACAAGCTCAGAAGCGAATGTCAGAAATATGTTGTACGGTTTACAAGATGCGAAGGAATACGGTGCTGTGTCAAAGTTAGGGTACTTCCCGGATACATTTGGTATTTACGGACAAGCACCTCAATTGCTTCTGCAAGCTGATATTAAAACGGCTGCGTTTGGGAGAGGTGTAAAACCAACAGGCTTTAATAATATGGTGAGCGATACGAAAACATTTGAATCGC
The DNA here is from genome assembly GCF_053653995.1 of Peribacillus sp. JNUCC 23. Next base: position 2,927,516 of record NZ_CM132202.1, on the reverse strand, counting down.
CATATTCAGAACTTAAGTGGGAGTCGCCAGATGGTTCGGCTGTGCTTGGAGTATTGTTTGCGAATTGGTATTCAAACGGCAATGAAGTACCTGTAGATAAAGAGAGTGCTAAAACGTATTGGGAAACAAAGCTAGCTGATGCTAAGAAATATTCTTCAACGCCACATCTTCTTTTCATGAATGGGTGTGATCATCAACCAGTTCAAGTGGATATAGGTGAAGCAATCAAAGTGGCTGAAGAACTTTTCCCAGATACTACATTTATACATTCTAGTTTTGATGAATATTTAGAAGCGCTTCAGCGCTCATTACCAGAACAACTCCAGACGATTTCAGGTGAATTGCGAAATCAACTGACAGATGGATGGTCAACGCTTGTAAATACAGCCTCTGCTCGAATTTATTTAAAGCAGATGAATCAAGAGAGTCAAACACTATTAGAAAAAGTGGCTGAGCCACTATCTGTGTTTTCATATTTACTTGGTCATGAATATCCACGTGATTATTTGCGTTATGCATGGAAAACTTTGATGGAAAATCATCCACATGACAGTATTTGCGGTTGTAGTGTAGATGAAGTACATCGAGAAATGGTAACTCGTTTTGAGAAGGTTCAGCAGACTGCAGAAACTATTATCGAGGAAAAAGCCAATGAAGTTGTATCTCATATTTCAACGAAACAAAGTGGTGTTGATGAGGATATGATTCCAGTTGTCGTTTTTAACACATCAGGAAATACACGAGATGCGGTTATCGAAAAGGAAGTTGAACTAGAAAAAGTCTATTTTTCAGAGATGCCTTTTTCAGAGATTCCAAATTTTCTTCGTTCGAAGGATTTACCTAGTATTCATTTGGTTGATAAGAATGGCACGGAACATGTCTGTAAAACAGAGGATCTTGGTATTCGGTTTGGATATGACCTACCTGAGAATGGTTTCCGACGTCCATATTATGCAAGAACGATCAAATTAACATTCCTAGCTGAATCTCTTCCGGGCTATGGGTATAAAACATATTATATTAAACTTGCCACAGAAACGAACTTGAATGAACAGCCATCGATTAATCGAAGTGCTCATGAAATGGAGAATGAATATGTCCATTTATTGATTCATGAAAATGGTTCGTATACATTGACTGATAAAGAGACTGGGAAAGTATTCGGAAATCTAGGAATCTATGAAAATAGCGGGGACATCGGTAACGAATATATGTTTAGGAAACCGAATGGTGAAGTTCCTCTTACTACGAAAGATTTGAAAGCGCAGATAAGAGTAGTTGAAGACCATTCATTACGCTCTGTTATAGAACTTGTTCATGAGTGGGAGATTCCAAAAGAAGCCGATGAACAATTTCAACAAGAAAAAGAACGATTAGTTTGGCATAAGGACAGACAATCAGGTCGATCTTCTGAAAATGTAACCATTCGTTTAATTACACATATTCAGTTAGATCGAAAAGCAAAGGGACCTTCTGTTAAGGTTACAATTGAAAACCAAGCAAAGGATCATCGTTTACGTGTGCTTTTCCCTACTGATTTAGCTACGAATGAACATTATGCAGATAGTATTTTTGAAGTAGTAAAGCGTCCTAATACACCTGAAAGAGAGTGGGAGAACCCTAGCTTTGATCATCATCAACAGGCTTTTGTAAGTGTAACAGACGGAGAGCATGGGATGACAATTGCGAACAAAGGATTACATGAGTATGAAATCCTTGAGGAACAACAAACTATAGCCGTTACGATTCTGCGTTCAACTTCTGAATTAGGCGATTGGGGTCTATTTCCGACACCAGAGGCTCAATGTATCGGAACGTACCAAGCGGAGTGGATGGTTATCCCTCATAAAGGGACAGTGGTTGAATCAGAGGCATTCAAAGAGGCCTATGACTTCCAAGTGCCTGTGATTGTTGTGCAAACAGATGTGCATGAGGGGATACTTCCAACCGAAAAGACATTTTTCACTTGGGAAGGTAAATCGTTAGCAATCTCATCTATCAAGTTAGCGGAGGAAAGAGATGACGTAATTGCTCGATGGTTTAACACATCTGAAAAAGAAACAATGGTCATTGCTCAACCAATGCAAGGTACAACTAGTTATAAGAGTACGATCATTGAAAGTGTGAAAGAGCAGTATGAAAATACGCAAATTCAAGAAAAAGTAAAACCGTTTGAAATTATTAGCCTTGGTTGGCAAGTGAAGGAGTGAAGGAAATGATTACTGAGACTACAATCCCACAATCACTAACACAATTAATTGATAAGGTGAAGGAACATTTTCCTGAAGATAAAAAGCTTCAGGAAATGTTTGAACAATGCTTTGTGAATACGTATGAAACAACATTAAAGCCACAAGAAGATGGAACAACATTTGTTATTACAGGTGATATACCAGCAATGTGGTTAAGAGATTCTGCTGCCCAAGTACGCCCATATCTACTTGCTGCTGAAGAGGACGAAGAAATGGCGAAACTAATTGAAGGTGTTGTCCGCCGTCAAATGAACTATATCGTTCATGACCCATATGCAAATGCATTCAATGTAATTGCTAATGGAAAAGGCCATCAAGAGGATAAAACGGATATGTCCCCAATGACATGGGAACGTAAATATGAAATTGACTCACTTTGCTATCCGATTCAACTTGCTTATCTTTTATGGAAGTCAACTGGAAGAACATCCTACTTTGATGGCACATTTATAAAAGCATTAAACCAGATCTTGCATGTTTGGAAAGTTGAACAAAATCATGAGGATGAATCAACATATAGCTTTGAAAGAATGGATGTAAGACAATCAGATACTCTGAACAGAGATGGAAAAGGATCTAAAACTGTGAGAACAGGAATGACTTGGAGTGGATTTAGACCAAGTGATGATGCTTGTTTATATGGTTATTTAGTACCTGCAAATATGTTTGCGGTCGTAGTACTAGGTTATGCGTCAGAGATTTGTAAAGAAGTTTTAAAAGATGAAAGTCTTGCAACACAATGTGAGCAACTAGCTTCTGAGATAAAAGAAGGAATAGAAAAATTTGCCGTGTTAGAACATCCGATTTATGGAGATTTATATGTCTATGAAACAGATGGAATGGGTAGGTATCATCTTATGGATGATGCGAACGTTCCTAGTTTACTAGCGGCTCCATATCTTGGCTGGTGCCAATTTGATGATAAAACCTATCAGAATACTCGTAACTTTTTATTAAGTAGGGATAATCCATACTTTTATGAAGGAAAAGTGGCCAATGGAATTGGAAGTCCCCATACACCGGATCATTATATTTGGCATATTGCATTAGCAATTGAGGGGATGACATCTACAGATGTTTCTGATAAAAAGAGAATTTTGGAGATGATGAAGCAGTCAGATGGAGGAACTGGATTTATGCATGAGGGCTTTAATGCAGATCAACCAGAAGAATTTACGAGAGAGTGGTTCTCATGGGCAAATTCGATGTTTAGTGAATTTGTATTAAGTTTATGTGGTTTTGCAGTTAAAGGAAGTCCGCTTTATAAAAAGCTACAAGAAAACAGCATATAAGTTAAGAAACATTACCGCATCTTGGTTGTTACAGAGGTTGGAAAAAAATAATCTTAATAACAGGAGTGGGAATTTGTTGAAAATTAGATATGGTCTTATCACTGCGTTCTTAAGTTTGCTTATAGTGTGTGTACTTCCGATTACAGGTTTTGCAAAACAGCCGGAATCATCTTATTGGTATCCTGGAACATTATTAAAATGGAGTCCAAAAAGTGATCCTGACGCTGTATATAACAAAAGTACTATTCCATTAGCTGATAGAGAAGTTGTTTTCAGTGTAAATGAAACGTCACAGTCAGAAGCAAAATTGGTTGCATTATCGGCATTAAATCCCAACACGAGTGGGGTCCCATCTCAAGGTGGAAATGAATTTTTTGCCAATACTTTTAGCTACTGGCAGTATGTTGATTTAATGGTGTATTGGGCGGGTTCTGCTGGAGAAGGAATTATTACTCCTCCAAGTGCTGATGTAATTGATGCTTCTCATAAAAATGGCGTTCCAATCTTAGGAAATGTTTTCTTTCCCCCAACAGCTTACGGGGGACAAGCACAATGGGTAGACCAAATGCTTGTACAGCGTGAGGATGGATCATTTCCTGCTGCTGACAAACTGTTAGAGGTTGCTGAATATTACGGATTTGATGGCTGGTTTATCAACCAAGAAACAGCAGGTGGAAATAGAGAAACTGCTCAAAAAACAAAACAGTTTTTAAAATATCTTCAAGATAATAAGCCAAAAAATATGCAAATTATGTGGTATGACTCAATGGTTGAAAGCGGAGCAATTAGTTGGCAAAATCACTTAACAGATCGTAATAAAATGTTTTTGCAAGATGGTAATGACAAAATTTCCGACAGTATGTTTTTAAATTTCTGGTGGACGAATCAACAATCATCTCATGATAAGGCACTAGAAATTGGTAGAAGTCCATATGAACTATATACTGGCATTGATGTCGAGGCAAATGGAACGAACACAAACATTCCATGGAAAGGCATTTTCCCAGAAGGACAAAAACCATTGACTTCATTAGGGATTTACCGTCCAGACTGGGCTTTTAAAACAACTGAAACAATGGAAGCGTTCTATCAAAAAGAACAGGAATTCTGGACTGGAAAAGCTGGGGATCCTCGCAAGACTGGTGAAAATGGAGACTGGAAAGGGATGGCTCACTATTTTGATGCAAAAACGGCCGTTCAAGAGCTTCCGTTTGTGACCCACTTTAATACAGGTAGTGGGAAATTCTTTGCAGTAGATGGTGCTATACAAAGTAAAGAAGAATGGAATAATCGTAGTTTACAAGATATTTTACCTACATGGCGCTGGTTAAAGGATAGCGAAGGAGAACCTCTAGATGTTGACTTCGATTGGGATACAGCATTTTACGGTGGAAGTTCTTTGAATGTTTCTGGAAACTTAACGAAAGAAAATGCCACACATGTGAAGCTTTATAAAACGAATCTCCTAGTTGAAAAAGATACTGAGATCTCGGTAACTTACAAAACTGATATGAAAAAGCCTAACATGAAACTTGGTGTAAGCTTTGTAAATCAGCCTGATGATTTTGTGTTTTTTGATGTTAAGAAAAAGAGCCGAAATCAATGGATGAAAGAAACAGTTAAATTAAACAAGTATAAGGGAAAACGAATTGCGACGATTTCTCTATTCTTCGAAAGTGATAAAGCAATTGAAGATTATCAAATTAACATCGGAGAAATTAAAGTTACAAATAAACATAGCGATAAAGAAATCCCAGATATACCAAAGAAAGCTCAGGTGAAAAATCCAACTTTCAATGAAGGACTATATACGGATTTAGAATTATCATGGGAGTCTGTGGAAGGTGATATTCAGCATTATGAAATTTATCGCACTCTTCCTAATAAAGAAAAGGAATTTATCGGGGCAGTTCCAAATAATGCTTACTATATTTCGAACTTACGAAGAAGTGGTAAGGAAACAGCAACTTCCCTAGAAATTGTAGCTGTAACGACTGATTTTGTTCGAGGTGAAGCTGCGAAGGTCAAGTTTAAATGGCCTGCATACCCACAACCAAAGGCAGACTTTAAAGTAAATCAAACAGTTGTAGCACCAGGTGAAAAAATCCAATTCTTTAACAATTCATCAGAAGCGACAGAGGAAGTTCAATGGCAGATTGAAGGTGGCACACCTACAGTAAGTACTGAGCATAATCCAGTTGTAACGTATGAAGAAGAAGGGGTGTACTCCGTTACCCTGATCGCTAAAAATAGCGAGGGAGAAGACGTTCTTACAAAAGAAGGCTTTATTACAGTTTCAAAAGATGCAAAAAACATTACGAACGTTGCACTGAATAAAACTGCAACTGCTAGTGGACAATGCTCTCCTTCTGAAGGACCAAAGAACGCGATTGATGGGAATGTAACGAATAATAGTAAATGGTGTGCCATTGGTACAAATCATTGGTTAAAAGTTGATTTTGGTGAGGCGATTAATTTATCAAAATTTGTTGTCAAACATGCCGAAGCAGGCGGAGAGCCAGCAGCCTTTAATACAAGGGCATTCACAGTTGAGATAAGTCTTGATGGGGAAAATTGGACGAAAGCCGTAAATATCACAAATAATACAGCTGCTATTTCAGAACATCCCATTACAACGACCAAAGCTCAATATATTCGCTTATCTGTCCAACAACCAACACAAGGTGGGGACCAAGCGACAAGAATATTTGAATTCGAGGCATATGGATATTAAGTATGATAATCGGAAATGGGGTTATTCCCCCTTTTTGTGGGAAAGTGGCGGGGCTTCGCAAAATCAGCTCCGCACCGCCACTTTCATTAGGTAATACAGTTTTTAGAACCTGAGAACCTTTTTCATCGTTGGGTTGGGATCAGACGCTCAAGGATGTTTCTTACCATAATAGTAGGGGATGAAAAAAATGGGGAGAATGTTACAAGAAGTAAGTGAATGGATTGTTAGGTTAGTTTGGACGAATATTCTTTGGTTTGTATTTATCGTGGCTGGACTAGGTGTTTTTGGTATTATGCCAGCTACTGTTGCTTTATTTGCTGTGACACGAAAGTGGAAGATGAAAGAGCTAGACGTTTCCATATTGAAGATATATAAAGAAACCTTTAAAAAAGAGTTTGTCCGTTCAAATTGTATTGGGCTAATTTATGCGGCGATTGGCTTTTTTTTATATGTCGATTTAAGAATTGCTGAAAACATGGAAGGAACGTTTTCTGTTATTCTTTATGTTTTTATTAGTTTTATCATTCTTTTATATCTGAATACTATTATTCACTTTTTCCCTGTCTATGTACATTATCATTACTCAATAAAGGAGTACATCAAACAATCCTTTATTATTTCACTTATTAGTCCTTTTTCCACATTATTGATTGGTATTGGTTTGTTTTTTATTGGCTATTTAATTACAAATATGCTGGGACTTCTACCATTTATTTCAGGTGTACTGCCTGCCTATTGGATTATGAATGTTTGTATAAATAGATTTAATACTCTAGAACGGCAGCAATCACAAGTAAATAAACAAATGAAGTTCAAGGAAAGCGTAAATTAATATACGAATGGGGGATTTATATGTTTTTAGTAGAAAGAAAGCTAGAAGCAAGAATACAAGAATTGGCGCAGTTCCGTTATCGAGATGGCATGGAGATTGGTCAGTTTCGTACAATTGAGGATGAAGGTAAAGTAGGTACATATCCACCTATTGAAAAGGGGGACTCAACTTTACAACTAAGAGACCAATGGACGGGTCGAGACCGGTATCTTTGGCTAAGTGCAGATGTTCAACTTCCGGCAGAATGGACGGGTCGAAAAGTAGTTGGTTTATTTGACTTTGGACGTACTGGCGGAGGAAACAATTCTGGATTCGAATCATTATTATTCTTAAATGGAAATCCATACCAAGGCGTTGATTCTAACCATCAGGAAGTATTTTTCCCACCAACCGAAATAGGAAGCACTGTTCAATTAGACTTCAGACTTTGGTCTGGGCTTGAAGGCGGTGGAGAGCCAAAGGAGCAAACTTATACACTTGAGGTGGCCAAAGTGGCTTGGTTAGACGAGGCTTGCGATGATTTATACTATACATCTTTAGCAGCGTGGCAAACAATTAAAGAACTTAGTGATGACCGACCAGAAAAGCATGCAATTGTAACAGCATTAAATCAAGCTTTTAGGCAAATCAATTGGAGTAAACCGGGTGATGACGTATTTTATAGTAGTTGTGAGATTGCTAGTGAGGAATTGAATAAAAGTCTTAACGAAATCGAAAAACATCATCCTGTAACCATTCATTGTGTTGGACATACACATATTGATGTTGCTTGGCTATGGCGCTTAAAACATACACGTGAAAAGGCTGCTCGATCTTTTTCTACTGTTTTAAGATTAATGGAACAATATCCTGAATATTTATTCCTACAAACACAGCCACAGTTATATGAATATATTAAAGAAGACTATCCAGAAATCTATGAATCGATTAAGAAACGTGTAAAGGAAGGCCGTTGGGAAACTGAAGGTGGAATGTGGTTAGAAGCAGATTGTAATATTCCTAGTGGGGAATCACTAGTAAGGCAAATTTTGTACGGAAAAGAATTTTTCAAGAGGGAATTTGATGTAGATTGCCAATATTTATGGCTACCAGATGTATTTGGCTATAGCTGGGCACTTCCACAAATCTTGAAAAAATCAGGAATCGATACATTTATGACTACAAAAATTAGCTGGAATCAGTACAATCGCATGCCAAATGATACGTTCCAATGGCGTGGAATTGATGGGACTGAAATCCTCACTCATTTTGTAACCACTCCAGAACCTTGGAATTCGGATGATTCATGGTTTTATACATACAATGGGCTGATTACAGCAAAGACTGTAAACGGTGCATGGAATTCATACCGAAATAAAGATGTTAACCAAGATTTACTGCTTTCTTATGGCTATGGTGATGGTGGTGGTGGAGTCAATCGAGAGATGATTGAGCTTCGTCGCAGGTTCGAAAATATGCCAGGATTACCAAAGGTACAAACGACAAAAGCTGGAGATTTCTTCCGGAAATTACACGAAAATATTGAAAATACAAATGAATATGTCCACACTTGGGATGGAGAATTGTACCTTGAATATCACAGAGGAACCTATACAAGTCAAGCATATACAAAACGAATGAATCGAAAACTCGAGTTGAGTTATAGAGAATCAGAATGGTTGTCTGTATGGAACTCTCTATTATCTTCATGGGTGAAATATCCGAAGCAACAGCTTGATGAAGGATGGAAGATTATTTTACGAAATCAATTCCATGATATTATTCCTGGTTCATCCATTAAGGAAGTATATGAAGATGCAGCAGTGGAGTATAAACAAGCAGAAGATATCCAACTTGAAATTGATCAAAATAATTTCAATGAGTTTATTGAACCTAAGTATGAAACGTATACAGTCTTCAATGCAACTAATTGGCAAGATGCACAAAATGTATTCATCCCATACGATCAAACGAATGATGTAGCTGGAGGGTGGATTTCAGGTTCAGGTGAAAATCTAAATTGTCAACGAACTGAAACTGGTTGGTTAGTAGAATTAGATAAAACTAAACAATTTGGTGCAGTAGAAATCCAAGTCAAACAAGATCCTATGCTAGAAAATAATACACCATTTGTTATTAATGAAAAGTCGCTAGAAACACCTTTTTATCTAGTTGAATGGAATGACTCCCTTCAATTGACGCGTCTATTTGATAAGGAAGCTAATCGTGAAGTACTAGCACAACAGGAAAAGGGGAATATTCTTCAGATTTTTGAAGATAAACCATTGGCACACGATGCCTGGGATATTGATTTGTATTACCAAGAAAAAATGGAGGAAATCCGTGAAGTAGTATCTAGTGAAGTTGTTGAAAACGGTCCGCTTCGTATAGTCATTCGGACGAAATGGAAGTATCAAAGTTCTTTGGTTGAACAAGATATGATTTTCTATGCTCAAAATAGACGTATTGATTATAAAACAAAAGTGGATTGGCATGAGCAACGTAAGTTAATGAAAGTAGCATTCCCAGTTGATATTCGTTCAATCGAAGCAACGTATGATATACAATTTGGTAATGTGAAGAGACCGACACATTGGAATACGAGCTGGGATATGGCGCGCTTCGAAACAGTTGGACACCAATGGGCAGACCTGTCTGAAACTGGATACGGAGTGAGTTTGTTAAATGATTGCAAATATGGGTATGACATTAAAGACCAAACGATTCGCTTATCCTTGTTAAAAGCTGCAATTTACCCTGACCCAACTGCAGATCAAGGAGAACACGAGTTTACGTATTCATTGCTACCTCATCAAGGAGATTGGCGAGTTGGGCAAACAGTCAAGCAAGCTTGGTTTTTAAATAATCCATTGAAGGTAGTAAAGGGTGGATTTTTACCAGAAGAAAGCTCATTTATGAATCTAACTAACGATCATGTTAAGGTCGATGCGATTAAGAAAAAAGAAGATGAGGACGCAGTCATTATTCGCTTACATGAGTATGAAGGGCAACGGGGAAATGTCTTGATCGAATTCCCGAGAAACGTTAAAAAATGGTATGAAACAAATTTGATGGAACAGGCTGATAGCAAGGAACAAACTCAAAGTATTGATTTTGAAATAAAACCATATGAAATTAAAACTATACTAGTCTATTTTTCTTGATGAAATAAGATCATACATGATAAATAATTTATCCAGCTGTTGGAAAAGTGGAATTAATTCACTTTTCCAACAGAAAATATAGTAGAATAGTAGTTGGATAAGTAAGTTTGCATGGGAGGATCTAAGGAATGTTCTTGAGTAAAATGAAGAAGCGGCTAACGAATAAGGTGTTTAGCAAGATATTAATCACTTATTCCGCAACAATCCTTCTTACGATGTTTCTATTACTACTTGTATTATCACGCTATTATACAGAAGTTATTATTCAGAAAGAAATGGACGCAAGTACACGAACACTAGAACGGGTGGAATCGTATCTCCAACGAAAAAATGAGTATACACAAAATGTTATGCAAGACTTATATTTAAAAACAGATCTGATTTTTAATGATATTGCCTTTGCATTGCAACATGATTATGATACATATCTATCGTATCGACTAGATAAGTACAGTGAGAACTCTTCATTTGTTCCGAATAATCTTAATACATTTTTCCAAGCATATTTTAGCCAAGATCCTGATATCAATGCAGTGAGTTTAAAAAGTGCAAGCCCTGGTACAGAGTATCTATATATTTATAACCACTATAGGTGGAATAAAGATATGGCTAAGAAAGAAAATTTGGAAGGCAAAAGTCTTCATCCTGAAGACTTACAACTGCAGAATGTTGAGTGGGAGCAAGAACGAAGTATCTTCAATAATATTCAAATATCTCGTTCTATTAATGATCCCGCTACCCTTAAGAAATTAGGAGATCTTACAGTTTTTTATGATACATCAGGAATTCAAGATATGATTCGATTACGGAAATCCCAATTTAAAGGAAAAGTCTATATATTTCAAAGTGATGGGGATTATCTATACTCGTCAGACAATAGTAATATTCCAGAACCATTGAAAGATTTATCATTTAGAACGAGCTTTAAGAAAATAAAGTGGGATGGAAAAAATTATTATATTAATACTTTAGCTGATGAACAGATGGGTTACTTGTATGTAGGGTTCATCCCTGAGAATGATATGAAGAAAGTAACAATTGTACATAGGTATATGTTATTATCTACATTTATACTCTCCGGTATAGCAATTGCTGTAACCTATTTTGCCATGAGATCTTATTCTAGAAGAATTCATAAAATAGAAAAGGCCATTCACGAAGTTCGAAATGGAAATTTACAAATTAGAATCCCAGATAGTAGAGAAAAAGACGAGTTAACAACCATATCAGAAAGTTTCAATGATATGTTAGATGATTTAAACATGTATATTAAGGACGTATATGTTTTAAATATTCGCCAAAGAGAGGCTGAAATGGAAGCGCTTCAGTCAAAGATACAACCACATTTTTTATATAATACATTAGAAGCTATTCGCATGAAAGCTATAGCTGACGGATCTAAACCAGCTAGTAATATGATTTATAGCTTAGGGCAATTATTTCGTTATTCTTTAAGTAGTAGGGAAATCGTTCAAATTTCTGATGAAATCCAACATGTTAAGGAGTATATAGGTCTAAATCAGATTAGATATCCTAATCGTATAAACGTAACCTACGAGATTCCAGAAACTTGTTTAGACGAAAAAATGCTCAAATTTACCCTTCAGCCACTTATTGAAAATTATTTGATTCATGGCTTTCGAAAAGAAACAATACATAATGAATTACGAATAAAAGTTCAAAGAGTTCATCGGGATATTGAAATTATAATAGAAGACAATGGGAAAGGTATTTCTCAAGATAAATTATTGGCCATACATACAAAATTATTAGCAGGAACTACCACTTCTGAGGGTTCAATAGGGTTAAGTAATGTTCATCAAAGAATACGATTAAAATATGGACAAGACTATGGCATTCAAATTAGTAGTATTGAAGGAGAAGGAACGATTGTAGAAGTTAGAATTCCAGCAGCTAGGAGTGAATAATTGCAACATGTATAATGTCTTTTTAGTAGATGATGAACCATTTATTATTGAAGGTATGAAAGCCTTGGTACCTTGGGAAGATTATGGACTTAAAGTCGTTGGTGATGCTTCTAACGGAAGTGAAGCTCTAAAAAAGTTAGAAACATGTCATGTTGATCTATTATTAACTGATATCATGATGCCCTTAATGGACGGATTAGAATTAATTAGTATATTGAAAGAACGTCAACCTCATACCAAATTTATCGTTTTATCTGGATACGAAGAATTTGAATATGTGAAAAAGGGAATGAAGCTAGGAATCGAAAATTACCTTTTGAAGCCAGTCAATGAGCAAGAACTCATTTCAACATTGGAAAATAGTGTAGAGAAACTTGAAAAGTCTACAAATAATGAAGAGGCATACACGATTTTAAGAGATAATACGATTTGGCGATGTCTTAATCAAGACATCGATGCTAAAGAATGGCGGGAAAGAGTAGACTTATATAATTTGAAGTTTGGTGGTCATAAGCTAGCTATTGTTTTAATGCAAGTATCAGATGAGATTGAGCATGATAACATATCCTTTTTTAGAAAAAGGGTAGAGGAATTATTTCAGTCTGTCTGTATTATTAATCCAGATGGCGAACTTATCCTTTTAGTTTCGTCTACATGTGAAAAGGAACTTAAGAAAAAACTAGATGAATTGAACGAGCTATTTGCTGGATATGTTGCTTGTAAGTATCATATTAGTGTTGGATCATTTGTTTGCTCCACAAGTGAATTGTATAAGAGCTATCAACGTGCAAAAGAGTTATCTAGCTTTCGATTAGTACTCAAAGAAAGTGGACTGATAACAGATGAATCAATCATGCAGTATACCCAAGCAAGCTTTTCTACTTCGTATGAACTGGATGATCTAAAGAGATCTATTGTCGGATTAGAACAAGAAAAAGCGTTTTTGTGGATCAAAGGTGCCTTTGCTGTAATTAATAAATCTACTAAAAAGGTTGCTCCTACTATTATTAGAGGATTCGCTATCGATATAGTTACGTCCATCCAAAAAGATGTATCGTCACATACAAATGATCAAACAGTAGGTATTGTAAAGCGTATCTTAGAGGCCTATTCAATGGAACTTTTAGTTGACATTCTTATTGATTTTATTGAAGGGATTTTTAGAACATTAGAGCAAAAAACACAGCATGGAAGTCCTATTATTCAAAGCGTAGTGCAATATATTCAAGAACATTTTCATGAAGAACTTTCTTTGAAAACTTTAAGCTATAAATTCCATATAAACTCCATTTATTTAGGCCAACTTTTCCAGAAAGAAACTGGCTTAGTATTTTCTGAGTATATGAACCATTTAAGACTGGAAAAAGCTAAGCAATTGTTAAGAGGCACACATTTAAAAGCTGGAATAATTGGAAAACAAGTGGGTTATTCAGATTCTGCGTATTTTTATAAACAGTTTAAGAAGGTGGTGGGGATTACTCCGTCAGCTTGGAGAACGATGAATATCCAGTCATGATATCCCGTTATTCGGGATTTTTTCTGTTGTAGAGGGCCATATCTCGGCCCAAAAGAATCAACGAATATTAAAAGTGGTGGATGAACTACCGAATGTTTAATAAGTACAGTAAATCTTAATATTGTTAACTATATACATTTTTGACTTTTCTTTATTATAAAGATGTAAAGGTTTTCATTACAAGAGAGGAGGGGCTTCGTGAATCGTATCAAGAGTTTTTTCCAAGATGTTTATAAAAATCGTGTGTGGCTTCTCATGGTATTACCAGGAACGATTTGGCTATTGTTATTTGCATATCTTCCGATGTTTGGAACGGTCATTGCTTTTAAAAACTTTCATTATGATCCGAATGGTTTTTTTGCAAGTATCCAAAATAGTGAGTGGGTTGGTTTTGAAAACTTCGCGTTTTTATTTAATACAAATGACGCCTGGATCATTACAAGAAATACGATACTATACAATTTAGTATTTATCGTATTAGGGCTTATCTTAGCAGTGTTTGTAGCAATTGTTTTAAGTGAACTCGCAAATAAGAAGCTGTCTAAAATATACCAAACAGGAATGCTGTTTCCACACTTTTTATCATGGATTGTTGTTAGTTATTTCGTATTCACGTTTCTAAGCGTGGATAGAGGTCTTCTTAATAATATACTCGGTTGGTTCGGAGTAGACGACCCTATTTCGTGGTATAACGAAGCAAAATATTGGCCATTCATTATCGTTCTAACAAGCATGTGGAAGGGTATTGGATACGGCAGCATTGTTTATCTAGCTGCCATAGTTGGGATTGATAAAAACTATTATGAAGCTGCTATGATTGATGGTGCAAATAAGTGGCAGCAAATCCGTAATATTACAATCCCGATGATAACACCGCTTATTGTTATTTTAACTATTTTAAACGTTGGTAGAATTTTCAGCGCAGACTTTGGTCTGTTTTACCAAGTGCCTCGTGATTCCGGTACGTTATATTCAGTAACGAATGTAATTGATACGTATGTATACCGAGGGTTAACGACAATGGGTGACATTAGTATGAGTACTGCTGCTGGTCTTTACCAATCACTTGTAGGTTTTGCATTAGTCATGCTGACAAATTATCTAGCTCAGAAGGTTGATAAAGAATATGCTCTATTTTAAAAAATCGAGAGAGAAAGGAGGGTGGCCGCAATTTTGTGGCAAAATACAATGAAAATCAATCAAAATAGCTCCCCGCCTACTCCGTTACATAAAGGGAATGTGCAAAATCAACTGAATCAACCGAACAAAAAAAGTGAGCGTAAGAAAAAGTACACAGTACATGGACTAAGTGGGTTTCCTAATCTTTTGATGAATATATTGTTAGGATCATTTGCTTTAATGTGCATCTTTCCATTTCTATATGTAATCATCATCTCTTTAACGGATGAGAAAACCTTAGCGCGAAATGGTTATCAGATTTTACCTGAAATTTGGAGTTTTGAAGCATACCGATACTTGTGGCAAATGAAGGATCAATTGCTTCAATCTTACACGATTACGATAGTCGTAACAGTGCTTGGTACGGTCTTCAGTGTAGCTATGATTGCATTATTTGCCTATGCTATTTCTAGAAAGCAATTCAAATACCGCGGTTTCTTCACTTTTATTGCATTCTTTACAATGCTCTTTAGTGGAGGACTAATTCCTTTCTATATCGTAGCAACACAGTTTTTACATTTACGAAACTCTATTTGGGCTTTGATCTTACCACTTGCAATGAACGCATTCTACATTTTAATCATGAGAACCTTTTTCCAAAGGTCTGTACCTGAATCCATATTGGAATCTGCTCGGATTGATGGAGCAAGTGAATTACGAATTTTTGCCAAAATTGTTGTTCCACTTTCGTTACCAGGTCTTGCAACCATTGCCCTTTTTAGTACATTGGGTTACTGGAATGATTGGTTTAATGCCCTGTTGTTTATTGATGAACCGAACTTGGTTCCACTGCAGTCTATGCTGATGAAAATTGAAAACAACATAGAATTTTTAAGACAAAATTCATTAGCAGGTGGAGCGCAAAATGATTTATTAAGCGCAATCCCTCAAGATGCTGCAAAAATGGCAATGGTTGTTATTTCCACTTTGCCAATAGCGATTGCCTATCCATTTTTCCAAAAATATTTTGTTAGTGGATTGACAATCGGTGGCGTTAAGGAATAAATACTTTTTGAAATAGATAATTAAAAGGGAGGAATTACCATTAATAAGAAATTTGCTTTTATGATCGTACTATTATTCAGTTTAACGACCTTGTTAGCTGCATGTGGTGGAGGTAAATCAGCTAATACGAGTGGAAGCGGTAAAGCCGATAAAAATAAACCGTATGAAATTATGTGGTACACGATTGGTACACCCCAAAAAGATGTTGATAAAGTAATGGAAGAAGTAAATAAATACACAAAAGAGAAAATTAACGCAACCGTTAAATTGAAACAAATCGACTGGGGTGATTATGATCAAAAAATGCAATTGATGATTTCTTCAGGTGAATCATTTGATATTGCCTATACCGGTGGTGGAAACTATGTGTTAAATGCACAAAAAGGAGCATTTAAAGACCTAAATGAACTTCTTGATACACATGGAAAAGAATTAAAAGCAACACTTGATCCAGCGTTCATAGAAGGAGCTAAAATTGATGGAAAGCTTTATGGTATTCCTTCTAACAAAGAAGTTGGACAGCAAAGTGTGTACGTTTTTAATAAGAATTTAGTCGATAAATACAAAATGGATATTTCAAGCATTAGCTCGTTAGAAGATTTAGAACCGTTATTAAAAACAGTTAAAGAGAATGAGCCAGATTTTACACCGCTTGCCACTTTTAAACCGTATTTACCATTTGATTATATATTAGAAGATGAACTGCCGTTTGCGATTCCTTTAGAAGGAAATAAAAATAAGGTAGTTAATATCTTTGAATCAGATATTATGATGGAAACGTTAAAAACAATGCACAAATTCTATAAAGCTGGTTATATAAAAGCCGATGCTGCAACAAGTACAGATCCATGGCCGTTAGAAGTACAAAACTGGTTCTTACGTAAAGAAATGTACCAGCCATATGCGGAACTAATATGGTCTCGTTCAGCAGGTTATGATGTAGCAGTTCAACCAATGCATGATCCGATTACATTTAATAACTCTGTAACAGGAGCTATCCAAGCTATCTCAGCAACTTCAAAAAATCCAGAGAAAGCTATGGAGTTCTTAAATCTATTAAATACAGATCCATATCTTCGTAACTTAATTGATCGTGGTATTGAAGGTGTGCATTACGAAGAGGATGCTAATGGTAAAATTAATGATCTTCCAGCTCGTGTTGAAAGCTATAACATGCCAACGTACTCTCTAGGAAACCATTTCATTCTTAAGTTATATGAAAATGATCCTGAAGATAAATGGGAAGCGTTCAAAAAATTCAATGATGCTTCTGTAGAAGCACCAACCTTAGGTTTCTATTTTGATACGAATCCTGTTCGTACAGAAATCGCTGCAATTTCAAACGTTGCAAGTGAATTTGCACCTGCTCTATTAACTGGTAGTGTTGACCCTGAGGTATATCTACCAAAAGCTAATAAGAAGTTTAAAGATGCAGGATTAGATAAAGTACTTAAAGAAATTCAAAAACAATATGATGAGTGGAAGAAAAATAATTAAAAGATTCCGTACAAATAACAAAGGGGACAAAGTCGGAAGCTTTATTTTCCGACTTGCTTTCTTTTAATGGAAGGCAGGTTATTAAAATGAGTACAGATGTAGAAAAGAATAAATACATGTTTCCGAAAGACTTTTGGTGGGGATCTGCATCATCTGCAACACAGATGGAAGGATTTTCAGGAGCAGAGGGAAAAGGAAAGAATATATGGGATTACTGGTATGAAACAGAGCCGAATCGTTTTTATCAGGGAATCGGACCTAATAACACTTCACTATTTTATACGAAATTTATTGACGATATTCAGCTCATGAAAGAAACGGGACATAAAAGCTTTCGCTTTTCGATTTCATGGTCCCGTATGTTTCCAATGGGGCGTGGAGACATAAATCAGAAGGCGATTGATTTTTATAACACTGTTATTGACACTTTACTAGAAAATGAGATTGAGCCTTTTGTGAATCTCTATCATTTTGACATGCCAATGGCTATGCAAGATGAGGGTGGTTGGGAAAGTCGCTCTGTAGTTGAGGCGTATGTGGAATATGCATCTACTTGTTTTGATCATTTTGGAGATCGTGTAATGAAATGGTTCACACATAATGAGCCAATCGTACCTGTAGAATGCGGTTATTTATATGGCCATCATTATCCAGCACTTTGTGATTTTGAAAAGGCTGTTCAAGTTGGATTCCATTCTGTGTTAGCCTCGGCAAAAGCAATTAAGGTATACCATGATAAAGAGCTTGGAGGGAAAATTGGAATTATATTGAATGTTACTCCCTCCTATCCAAGGAGCAATCACCCTGCTGACTTAGATGCTGCAGAAAAAGCTGATTTGCTATTTAACCGTTCTTTTCTAGATCCATCAGTCAAAGGCACGTTTCCGGAAAAGTTAATTGACATGTTACGGGTAGAAAACTTTTTACCTAAGTATGAAGCAGAAGATTTGGACATAATCCGTGAAAATACCGTTGACCTATTAGGGATTAATTACTATCAACCGCGAAGAGTTAAGGCGAAGGAAAATATGCCAAATCCGAATGCTCCATTTATGCCAGAGCGGTACTTTGATAATTATGATATGCCAGGGAAAAAGTTGAACCCATACAGAGGCTGGGAGATTTATGAAAAGGGTATTTACGATATTTTAAAAAACATTCAAGAAAACTATGGAAATATTGAATGCTTCATTTCGGAAAACGGTATGGGAGTAGAATCAGAAGAACGCTTTAAGGATGCGAATGGAATGATTCAGGATGATTACCGAATTACCTTTTATGAGGATCATTTAAAGTGGGTACATAAAGCATTAAACGAAGGTGCAAATGTAAAAGGATTTCATGTATGGACCTTTACGGATAATTGGTCTTGGCTAAACAGCTATAAAAATCGGTATGGTTTAATATCAGTCGACTTACAGAATGACTATAAGCGAACAATTAAGAAAAGTGGTAAATGGTTCAAGAAGTTAGTGGATAACAATGGGTTTTGAAATGAGGAGTATGTTATGAAAACGTATCTAGTCTATGACGTTGGTGGAACATCAGTAAAATATTCAGTTATGGATGAACATGCTAATGTTTTAGAGAGCTCTTCAAGCCCCACGCCTCCACAAGGTGACGGACAAATATATAAATTTATCATTGATACGACGAAAAAGTATAAAAATAAATGGGATCTTAGTGGAGTTGCATTAAGTGTACCAGCTGCAGTTGATGTAAAGACCGGTTATGTTCATTATGCTGGTCAAGTAACTGATTTTATCGGAAGAAGTCTTAAGGAAGAACTAGTTGATATAGGCTTACCTATTGAGCTAGAGAATGATGCAAATTGTGCAACTTTAGCCGAAAAGTGGAAAGGGAATGCGCAAGAATGTAATAGTTTCATATGTATGACAATAGGAACTGGCATAGGTGGAGGAATATTCCTAGACGGAAAATTGAGACGTGGAAGAATGGGGATGGCTGGAGAAGTTGGACTCATGATCATGAGTCCAACCCAATCATTAGATACTCTGGTTGAAACGAGTACGTTTAGTAGATTAGGATCTACTTGGAATTTACTAAATCGAGTATGTCTTAAAACAGGCGAAAAGCTGACCGGTGAAGAATTAATCGATCGCTATAATAAAAAAGACCATAGTGTACAAGAAGAAGTAGAAGCATTTTTTGATGCAATAGCAATAGGAACGGCTAATTTAATCCATACATTGGCACCTGAAAAGGTTTTGTATGGGGGCGGAATCAGTGAACAATCAGGATTCACAAATCATATCAACAAGCGTCTAAAGAAAATTCGTCCGGAAATCGTTGAAATTACTGAGATTGATGTATGTAAATTTAGAAATCTTGCAGGGCAAGTTGGTGCCTTGTATAATTTTCTGAATATTCAGTAAAATTATGTAAAGCAATGAAAGTTTCTATAGGAATCATCTATTACTTTATATAGTGATAGGTTTATAGATCGGTAGAATTTTATATAAGAAAGATCATTCGTGCACACATGAACTTACATTTTTTACCAAAAATGTATGAAATTGCATTTAAAACAATTAGATAATGAGGGAAGTGGCTTAATTGAAGCAACCTATTTTTTTACTTCCAGTATTTCAAGAAAGAATTTGGGGTGGAAAAAAGCTTAAAACAGAATTTCAATATGATATCGAATCTGAATTGACTGGAGAGTGCTGGGCAGTCTCCGCACATCCTAATGGTCAAAGCACAGTAAGTGATGGATCTTATAAAGGGAAGTCACTTAGTAAACTTTGGTCGGAAAATCGAGAATTATTCGGGAGTCTCAAGGGTGAAGTATTTCCGTTACTAACCAAGATTTTAGATGCAAATAATGACCTTTCTATTCAAGTGCATCCTAATGATGAATATGCCAATAAAAATGAAAGTGGAGAACTAGGTAAAACGGAATGTTGGTATGTAATTAACTGTGAAGAAAATGCTGAAATAATCTTTGGGCATAGAGCGAATTCAACAGAGCAGTTTGTTGAATTGATTAATAACGGAGAATGGGATAGCCTACTGCGTCGTGTGAAAGTAAAACCAGGTGATTTCTTCTATGTACCAAGTGGCACAATCCATGCATTATGCTCAGGCGTTCTTATTTTAGAGACGCAGCAGAGCTCAGACACAACATACCGTGTATATGACTATGAGCGTGTTGACAAACAAGGTAACAAGAGAGACTTACATATTAATAAGTCAATTGATGTCACAACTATCCCACATCGTGATATATCTGTCAAACCTACTACAGAAGAAATCGCTGGCGGTTCAATTACAACATTCGTTCAGAGTGAGTATTTCTCTGTCTACAAATGGGAGATTGAGAGTGTAGCTACTTTTACACAAGATAAACCCTTTTTAATAGGCAGCGTTATAAGTGGATCGGGTGTAATCATGACAGAAGACGGTAGCTATTCATTCGAAAAGGGAAGTCATTTTATCTTACCGAATGGCTTAGGGAAATTCCACATAAAAGGGTCAGCGGAAATGATTATTTCTCATCCGTAAAGTGCTTATATCACTTTTTCGATTTCTTTGCGAGCATGAACTATCTAAATCAAAAAGTAGGCAATCTAAATATCGACTAATATCTTCAATGCTAGTTCCGAGAGGTAATTTCTTTAGGGAAAACATTGACTCCGTTGATGAAGGTGGAAGAACACCATTAACCCACTCGGCTTTCCGGATTGTACGAAATCATATCGATTTTATTAGACAACGGAGCTAATGTTAATGCTAGAGATGACTTTGGATATTTCGCCTTACATAATGGAGCAAAACTACCGAGCGATATTGTTCAGTTATAAACATATTTTAAGACCTTGATTGGTTTAATGCCTTTCAAGGTCTTATTTATTATAGCGTGGCTGGAGTTTTAGAATAAATCGTTTTTTATTTAGAGAGTAGAGATCACACTCAAAAGCCCAATATAATATGAAAAGAGTAAAGACTAAATTAATTGAAATAGATCAAATTTGAATAAATATAGGGCGTTTTGTGTAAAAGTTTAGAACTGTGTAATTCAGTTATGATTCTTAATCAACGTATTCTTTTCCTAAGATAGATATGTTAGAATGTTATTATTATTCAGTTATCTTTGAAGGGAGGCAGCTTTCTTAATCGTATACAGGGGAAATGGTGACACTTGGGATCGTTAAGAAAGCGATTACATGAAATTACTGGACGTAAAAGAGTTAACCTTCCCTCGGCCTTTGTATGAGGAGTGGAAGGCAGTCGTTGAATCCAGTTTAAAAGGGAAAAGTGTCGAAAGTCTAAAAACGAATACATATGAAGGAATCCAATTAAACCCACTTTATACAGATGATGTGCTGTCAAGTGAGTATCCTGGTTTATTTCCATATACTCGGGGGATCTACCCAGCAGGTTATTTAGAGCAGCCATGGCTTATTGTACAACCAATCACAGGCAAGAATGCCATTGATGCGAATAAAAAAATGAAGGATGCATTAAAACGTGGCCAAAATGTTTTAACGTATACACCAGATTTATTTAATGAAGAAAGTAATATCGGTTCTTTGTTTGAAGGGCTGGCCCTGGATGCGTTACCATTGTTTATCGATACGAAAGGTTTGCAAAGTAAAGTTCTTAAAGGATTAATCAATGCCTGCAAAAAACAAGGCGTGACCTCGAGGGGAGTTTGTGCAGAAGACCCAATTTCAGAATGGGCACAAGCAGGGGAGATTCCTTCCCAAACGAATGCTTTTTTTTCTCAATGGTTTAAAGAAATCAAACAATATCAAGAAAAGTCCGCTCAAATGAAAACAGTTTTGATTAAGACCCCTGTTTTTCATAACGCTGGCGCTAATGCGGTTCAAGAGATTGCGATTGGCTTATCGATTGCAGCTTATTATATTGAAGAAGCCCAAAAGCAGGGATTGGCAGTCCAAGATTTCGTGGAAAAAATTGTCTTTTCTTTTGCGTTGGACTCAACCTATTTTATGGGGATTGCCAAGCTTCGGGCTGCTCGTAGACTTTGGGCTGGGATGGCAGAGGCATATGGAGCCAATTGTGAAAGTTTTAAGATGAACATCCATGCTGTTACTTCACGAGTTACAGAAACGAAGTATGACGAGCATGTGAATTTGTTACGCACAGCTAATCAAGCTTTTGCTGCCACGATTGGAGGCATTCAATATTTAGAGATTCACCCGTTTTCACACGCATCAGGAAGAGAAGATCCATTGGCGGATCGAATAGCTCGTAATATGCATGTCATTTTGAGTGAAGAATCTCAATTAGCGAGTGTGGTAGATCCAGCAGGCGGATCGTTTTATGTCGAGCAGCTGACGAATGAATTAGCTAAAAAGGCATGGACTGCTTTTCTGGAACTGGATGAAGCGGGGGGGATTCTTACTTCATTGAAAGAAGGAAGGATTCAAGAGCAAATCAAAGCCGTTTATAAAGAAAAAGAGCGAAATGTAGCCCTAAGAAAAGATAGCATGATCGGTACCAATGTTTATCCAAATCCAGCTGATATGTTGAAGCAATCAGAAAGTGCGGTAACGAATTCATATCTAACAATACGTGATCCGATTCCTATTCCTCCCGTATCATTGTGTCGTCTGGCAGAGCCATTTGAACGGATAAGAACCCGCAGTGAAGCTTATAAAAATAATATAGGTACTAGTCTAAAAATTGGCTTACTTAATCTTAGTGAAATGAAATCTTATAAATTGCGGGCTGATTTCATCAAAGGCATGCTCGCAACAGGTGGGATAGAAACACGGGATAGTCAAGGACTCGTAGTAGAACAAGATGCGATTCAATTTGTTGAACAAAGTGGGATCCGTGTATTTTGTTTGTGTGGTAGCAATGATGATTATGAGTTGTATGCTGGAAAAATAGTTACAGAAATCAAACGAAAATATCCTGCCACGATTCTTTACATAGCTGGCCAGCAATCTTCTGAAATAAGCGAACGATTAAAAAGCGAAGGTGTGAAGGACTTTATTACAGTGGAAACGAATGTTCTGGAAATATTAGCGCAGCTTCAATTGGAGTTGGGGGTAATCAAACATGATTAAGCCTAACTTTCATCAAATCAATCCTGCAAAAGTTAAAAAGGTAGGAACAGAAGACGCCTGGAAAGTAAAAGCATCTGCTGTTGTTCAGCAATCCATCGATGATTTGCTTTTTGAAACAAATGAAGGAATTATGACTCGCCTGCTATATACACAAAATGATTGTAAAAATCTTGAACATATGAAAAGTCTACCTGGGTTGGCTCCATACACGAGAGGACCTTATCCATCAATGTATGTGAATCGTCCTTGGACAGTACGGCAATATGCAGGGTTTTCAACAGCTGAGGAATCCAATGCCTTCTATCGGCGCAACTTGGCAATGGGACAAAAAGGGCTGTCGGTAGCATTTGATCTGGCGACCCATCGAGGCTACGATTCTGACCATCCTAGAGTTGTCGGTGATGTAGGGAAAGCTGGCGTTGCCATTGACACGATTCTTGATATGAAACAACTCTTCGAAGGAATCCCCCTTGATCAAATGTCGGTATCAATGACGATGAATGGTGCGGTCTTACCAATTATGGCGTTTTATATTGTCACCGCAGAAGAACAAGGTGTAACACAGGATAAACTTTCTGGCACGATCCAAAATGATATTTTAAAAGAATACATGGTCCGAAACACATATATTTATCCACCTGACATGTCGATGAAAATTATCGCAGACATCTTTGAGTACACGTCCAAATATATGCCGAAGTTCAACAGTATTAGTATCTCAGGCTATCATATGCAAGAGGCAGGTGCACCAGCTGATATTGAGCTTGCCTATACGCTTGCTGATGGTCTTGAATATGTTCGTACAGGGTTAGAAGCGGGCATTGATGTTGATAAGTTTGCGCCAAGATTGTCCTTTTTCTGGGCAATTGGTATGAATTATTTTATGGAAATTGCCAAAATGAGAGCGGCGCGTTTTATATGGGCAAAATTAATGAAGCAGTTTGAACCGAAGAATGCTAAAGCAATGGCTCTACGAACACATTCCCAAACTTCAGGCTGGAGTTTATCTGAACAAGACCCCTTTAATAATGTTGTTCGTACATTGCTCGAAGCACATGCAGCTGCACTGGGACACACTCAATCCTTGCATACAAACGCATTGGATGAAGCGATTGCACTACCTACCGACTTTTCCGCAAGAATTGCTAGAAATACACAATTATATTTGCAAGAAGAGACTGGCATAACTAATGTAATTGATCCGTGGGCAGGTTCTTTTTATGTGGAAGCACTGACAAATGAATTAATTAACCGCGCCTGGGAGCACATTGATGAGATTGAAAATCTCGGTGGGATGGCAAAAGCAATTGAAACAGGACTTCCTAAAATGAGAATTGAAGAAGCGGCTGCAAAACGCCAAGCTAAAATCGATTCTAAGGCAGAGACAATTGTCGGTGTGAATAAATACAGGCTAGAAAAAGAAGATCCGATTGAAATTCTTGAGATTGATAATACTCTGGTAAGAGAAAGCCAGTTAAGAAAGTTAAAAGACGTAAGAGAAGCACGTGACCAAGTAAAAGTTGAGGAAGCGCTTCGTACTCTTACGGAAGCGGCTAAAGACGGCGAGGGGAATTTACTCGAGCTTGCGGTTTGTGCGGCGAGAGTCAGAGCAACACTTGGTGAGATCTCGGATGCAATCGAAGAAGCGAGTGGTCGCCATAAAGCGATGATACGTTCGATAAGCGGTGTGTACAGTTCTTTTTATTCTGAAGCAGCTGAAATTACCGAGGTAAAGGCTATGACGGACGAATTTCTTGAAAATGAAGGAAGAAGACCACGCTTACTTATGGCGAAAATGGGTCAGGACGGTCATGACCGCGGCGCTAAAGTGGTTTCTACCGCATTTGCCGATTTAGGCTATGATGTCGATATTGGTCCGTTATTTCAAACACCTGAAGAAACGGCCTTACAGGCAGTCGAGAATGATGTGCATGCAATCGGGATGAGTTCCCTTGCAGCGGGACATAAAACACTGCTTCCTCAGCTTGTGACGGAATTAAAGAAGCTTGGCAGAGATGATATAGTTATCATTGTTGGCGGAGTCATCCCAGCGCAGGATTATGAATTTTTGCTTACTAATGGCGCTTCTGCTATTTTCGGACCGGGTACAGTCATTCCTCAGTCAGCAAAAATCGTGCTTCAAGAAATTTACCGTCGCCTTGGTTATGAGGAAGTGGCTGAATAATGGCTGAAGAAAAAAAACCTGAATGGTTTGACGAAAATACAAGCGACGATTTTGCTACATCATTAAAAGAAGGCATTGAAATGATTGCGCATCATCAAATAGCACGAAAAACTAAATTCATCAAAAAAGCAGCTGGGACGATAGACATTACAAAGATTCAAAATTTGTTAGTGCAAGGTGACAGAGCAAATCTTGCCAAAGCAATCACACTAGTTGAGAGCAATGCATCTAAGCATTTCGAACCTGCACAGGAGCTGTTAAAGAATGTTTTACCCCATACCGGAAATGCTATCCGTCTGGGAATCTCGGGAGTTCCTGGTGCAGGGAAGAGCACGTTTATCGAAGCTTTTGGAACGTATCTTTGTAATCTTGGATATAAAATTGCTGTACTTGCAGTTGATCCGAGTTCTTCGGTCAATGGTGGCAGCATTCTTGGCGATAAGACAAGAATGGAAGAGTTATCCAGGAATCCACGAGCATTCATCCGTCCCTCTCCGTCTCAAGGGACGCTTGGAGGTGTCCATCGTAAAACACGTGAGACCATGTTGCTCTGTGAGGCTGCTGGTTTTGACATTATTCTTATCGAGACAGTAGGTGTTGGCCAAAGTGAAGCAATAGTTCGAGGAATGGTCGATTATTTCATGCTCCTTGTTTTAACGGGAGCTGGCGATGAATTGCAGGGAATGAAGAAAGGAATCTTAGAGCTTGTTGATGGGATTATAGTTAATAAAGCGGATGGATCTAATAAATCTCTTGCACAAAAGACCAAATTGGAATACGGCAGAATTCTTCACTTTATGCTACCAGCCACAAAGGGCTGGGAAGCAAAGGCCTATGCCTGTTCGTCAATAACTGGAGAAGGGATTCAAGAATTGTGGAACGTGATGCAGCAATTTGAAGAACTCACGAAAAAATCAGGCGTATTTCAGGAAAGGCGGAGGCTCCAAGCGAGGGAATGGCTACATTCGTTAATGAATGATCAGCTTCGGCTGCTATTTTATGGGAATCCTAAAATAAAAAACCTATTACCAATGTTAGAAAATCAAGTAATCGCTGGAGACAAAACGGTAACAAAAGCGGTTCAAGAAG
The DNA here is from genome assembly GCF_053653995.1 of Peribacillus sp. JNUCC 23. The sequence continues at coordinate 2,900,802 of NZ_CM132202.1, read as the reverse complement.
CGTTTTATGCTTTTATGGAAGGCAGTAGGTCTTCTCCACAATAAAAAATGGATAGCAGGAGGACTGCTATCCAAACGGGGAGTTGGGTGATGAACCTAGATCACTTTTAATATTCCCGGTCTGCAAGAGTTTGAAACTATTTTTTTATCATAAAGAAAGTTTATGATGTATCTACGAGTTTAGATGTCTAGGGGATGCAGTCTAACCCCATGACAAGGGAGAAAGGGCACACCCCATACAGCTTTGCTTGTCTTTTGCTAGCCTTTAGGGTTGATCCGAGGCGCTTGCGCTTTTCATTTGCGCTAGGTAAAAAGATTGAAACACTACCTTGCACTTGTTATGATGGAAGAGAAGATGAATAATGGAAGGGGAATGAAACATGAGCATGGATTTTAACTTTTTTATGAATGATGTTGTCAGCCAGGCGCGTACTGAAATCAAGGCTGCTGGATATACAGAACTAAAATCACCTGAAGAGGTGGAAGATGCGTTTGCTAAAAAGGGGACGACGTTAGTCATGATTAACTCAGTTTGCGGATGTGCAGGAGGAATCGCAAGACCGGCAGCTGCTCATTCGGTTCACTATGACAAACGCCCAGACCATCTTGTTACCGTTTTTGCCGGACAAGATAAAGATGCAACGGAAAAAGCACGTGATTATTTTGAAGGCTATCCACCATCATCTCCTTCTTTTGCAATTTTGAAAGACGGCGAACTTCTTACAATGGTAGAACGTCATGAAATTGAAGGACATGATCCAATGTCAGTCGTGAATAAGCTGCAAAGCTACTTTGATCAATATTGTGAAGAAGTATAATTTCATTCAAAAAAAGACTCGTTTATCGGGTCTTTTTTTGTCAGGAATAATTGAGAACTGCTGTCTTTATATTTAACGCTACACTACAAAATTTCAACCATTAAACCTAAGATGAAAATGGCTTAAAGTTGTGTCGCGCTAAAATTGAGTAATTAACAAAATTTTCTGATAATGTTATTGACATTGAAAAAAACAGAGTGTATTATACTTAGAAAGTGGTACTAACATCGTGACGTAACGATGTTAGTGTTTACTCAGAGGTTCAAAATAAACTCAATGGAGGAGGAAATAGGACAACATAAGGCATAGAGAGCTATATACGTCAATCTATTTTGCTAGATAATCGATGCGATTCATTCAAAGCAATAAAATGGATACGATCTATCATTGTGTACCCGAAAAATATTGATTGAGTACTTAGCATTAATGCCAAAAAGAAAAATTTAATGGTTGGTAGAAGTATTTATGGTTCTAAAGTTGTGTAAATAGAAGGTAGTTTAATTAGTTTTGTTAAGTGATCTTAGCTTTAGTACCCACTATATGTAAACGCTTACTTAACGGTAATTCCAAAAAATACTGAAAGTTGGTGGAGGTTTGGAACATCAACAGGAAGAATTAAAACCTGGTCTTAAACAAAGACATTTAACTATGATATCTTTGAGTGGAGTCATTGGTGCTGGTTTATTCGTAGGAAGTGGTATTATCATTAGCCAAACTGGTCCTGGAGCTATTTTGTCGTATGTGTTTGCAGGCATAATAGTTGTTTTAGTCATGAGGATGCTTGGGGAAATGGCTACAGTAAACCCCAATACGGGATCCTTTGCTGTATATGCAAGGGAAGGGATTGGTGAGTGGGCAGGATTTGCTACAGGTTGGTTATATTGGTTTTTTTGGGTGATTGTAATTGCACTTGAAGCTACAGCAGGAGCAGCAATCATACACGAGTGGCTTCCTTCAGTTCCAGTTTGGTTAATAAGCCTCACATTAATTATTCTATTAACACTTACAAATATCTTTTCCGTTAAATCATTTGGTGAATTTGAGTATTGGTTTTCTATTATAAAAATAGGAAGTATTATTGTATTCTTATGCCTAGGAGTAGCAGTGATTCTAGGGTTCATACCAACTATAGAGTCTCCTGGAGCTACTAATCTTATGAACATCGGTGGTTTTATTCCTAACGGGATAGGAGCAGTACTTGTCGGTATAGCGATTGTTTTTCATGCATTCGTAGGAGTTGAGATTCCTGCCATTGCGGCTGGAGAGACCAGTGATCCAGTGAAGTCTGTAAGAAGTGCATTAAATAGTGTGGTGTGGCGAATTCTCATTTTTTATATCGGTTCGATCGCTATAGTCGTGACTATTTTGCCTTGGAATTCAGCATCCTTACTAAAAAGTCCATTTGTTGCTGTTCTTGAAATACTAGGAATCCCTTTCGCTGCTCTTATCATGAATATTGTGGTACTGACAGCATTGCTTTCTTGCTTGAATTCAGGACTTTACACGAGCTCTCGTATGCTATTTTCTCTTGCGCAAAAGGGTGATGCGCCAAAGCTAATTTCAAAGGTGAGCAAAAAAGGAGTCCCTATTTTTGCTGTAATAGCGAGTACATTATTTGCCTTTATCAGCACAATTTTTAGTTATATCTCTCCTGACAAAATATTTTTCTTTTTAGTAAATTCTTCGGGTGGAGTTGGAATTCTTGTCTATTTAGCCATTGCGATTTCTCATCTGCGCTTAAGAAGAAAAATGGAAAAAGACAATCCTGGAATTTTCAAAATTAAAATGTGGTTATTTCCGTATTTAACGTATGCGACCATCATCGCTATGGTTTCGGTATTAACATTAATGGCTTTTATTGATTCACAGCGTCCGCAGTTTATTTTTACAATGCTATTTAGTTTTATCGTTATTTGTTCATACTTTGTCATTCGACGCAAAAAAGAAAAGTATATAGAGACAGAAATAAAAATTGTAACCAGTCCTCCAAATTCTGAGAAATTCTAATTTCATTAGAGTGTTACACTGTTCGAAATGTAAAATTAGGAAAAAAAGAATCTTCACGTTCGCCATTTTCACTACTTCATTGAACTAATTCTTCAGGAACTCTACCTTCATCACAATTAAGACTTAGCAGGAAAATTAAAAAAATCAATAATATAGAGGTTTGTTATCAAAAGAAAAATTGGTATGTAAAGAGGTGACAGTCTTTAAATTTTCCAATTTTTTAAAATGGCAATAATTGTCGTTAATTGTTTTTCGAATATTCGGATTATTCGTTGACTATTTTAGAAAGGGGTAGTATCATAAAAAACATAACTGGTACGGACGTTGCAACGTCGCTATCAGAAATAAATCAATTGAGGAGAATGTACAATGGCCGAAACAAAAACGTTAAGAGGAACGAAAGTAAAAATGACACCAAGTGAAGCAATTGTTGAGACATTAGTCGCAGAAGGGGTCAAACATATATCTGGAATTTTAGGTTCCGCTTTTATGGATATGCTTGATTTATTGCCAACAGCTGGTATTCGTTTTATTGGAGTTCGTCATGAACAAAGTGCCGCGCATATGGAAGATGCCTATTGCCGGGTTTCGGGCGTTGCCGGAGTTGTGATCGGACAAAATGGGCCTGGAATGACCAATATGGTGACATCGGTAGCAGCGGCCAATCAAGCTCATACTCCTATGATTGTAATATCTCCTTCTGCAGGAACACCTACTGTCGGGTGGGATGGATTTCAAGAATGTGATCAGGTTTCCGTTTTCAAAGCAATCACTAAAGAAACAGTGAGAGTGACTCATCCAGGCCGGGTAGCCGATTGTCTACGAACCGCTTTTCGAATTGCTTATGCTGAAAGAGGTCCTGTTTTATTTGATATTCCGCGTGATTATTTCTATGGTGAAGTGGAGGATCAGATTCTTAAGCCTCATCAATATCGAGTCGATTCACGAGGATGTGGTTCATCTGAATCCTTAGATCGAGCAGCGGAAATCTTAGCTAACGCTGAGTATCCTGTCATTATTTCTGGTAGGGGCACAGTTGATTCTGATGGAATTGAAGAAATAAGGAATATCGCAGAACATCTAACAGCTCCTGTGGCTGTATCCTATATGCATAATGATGCATTCCCAGCTGATCATCCGTTAGCGGTCGGGCCAATCGGATATATGGGATCAAAAGCTGCTATGAATACACTAAAACAAGCGGATGTTATATTAGCGGTTGGTACAAGATTATCCGTATTTGGCACATTACCGTGCTATGACATTGATTATTTCCCTAAAGATGCACAAATTATTCAAATTGATATCAATCCAAGACAAATTGCCAGAACTCATCCAGTGGAAGTTGGTATTATCGGTGATGCCCGTGAAGCTAGTCGAGAAATTATGAAGCGGTTAAAAGAAGTTAAACCTAACCCAAAACAAGAAAGACAGCGCTTGAGAGAAATTACAAATGAAAAACAAAAATGGGAAAAAGAACTAGTAGATCTAGCAATGATCGATGGGACCCCAATTAATCCCCGTCGTGCACTGTTAGAATTAACAAAAGTATTACCTGAGAACGCAATCGTTACAACTGACATAGGTAATGTATCTTCTACTGCAAACGCTTACTTGAAGTTCAACCGAAGCCGTAGACACATCGCTGCCCTTACTTTTGGGAACACTGGCTTTGCCTATCCATCTGCTCTTGGTGCCAAATTAGCTGAGCCGAATGCACCTGTTATAGCAATCGTAGGAGATGGAGCATGGGGAATGAGCTTACATGAAGTAAGTACAGCAGTTGAAGAAAATATTCCAGTCATTGCTTGCGTCTTTAATAATAATGCATGGTGTGCGGAGAAGAAGAATCAAGTCGATTTTTATAATAATCGTTTTGTCGGGGCGGATATCCAAAATCCTGATTTTGCTGAAGTTGCCCGTTCTATGGGTGCGGTTGGAATTAGAGTGGAAACAGCCGAAGAATTAGGTCCTGTCATAGAGGCAGCTATAAAAACAAACAAACCTACCGTCATTGATATTCAGGTTGATGGAACACAATTAGCGCCTCCGTTTAGGAAAGATGCGTTAAAAATGCCTACTCGATTATTAGATAAATACGCGCATTTAGATCATAAAAATTGGAATTAATAATTTCTGAAAATTGAAAGTGCTAACGATAAGTGTCGGCTCGATAGCTTAATAGATAGAGTTGAGTTTATTCTCGACAATAAAGAATTGAGGACAGAAGAATAAAATTTTCCGATGACATGATCAATTGAAATAATCATGTCATCGGAAATCTCTTGAAGAAAATAGTTGGATTCGCCTTGTAATAGTTGAGCGAGTAGATGCCTAATTGTAAATTTATTATCTATATTATATAGAAATGAGTGATCGAGATGATTATAGGCGTTCCAAAAGAAATGAAAGATAGTGAGAATCGAGTAGGCATGACTCCAGCAGGTGTAACCACATTCAAAAATAGTGGGCATGAGATTTTGATTGAAAAGGGTGCCGGATTAAATAGTGGATTTACAGATCAAGAGTATATTCAATCAGGAGCTAAAATTGTAGAATCAGCAAAACAAACTTGGTTAGCTGATATGGTCATTAAGGTAAAAGAACCACTTCCAGCTGAATATCAATTTTTTCGCGATGGATTAATTCTCTATACGTATCTCCATTTAGCGGCTGAGCCAGAATTAACTCAAGCCCTAATAGATCATAATGTAGTAGCTATTGCTTACGAAACCATTCAATTAGAAAATGGATCCCTTCCATTGTTGACGCCGATGAGTGAAGTAGCGGGACGTATGTCCATTCAGATTGGTGCACAATTTTTAGAAAAACCAAAAGGTGGTAAAGGGGTCTTAATTGGTGGTGTGCCGGGTGTAGCTCCAGCTGAAGTTGTGATTATTGGCGGTGGGATTGTTGGTACGAATGCAGCTAAAATGGCCCTTGGATTAGGTGCAAGTGTCACCTTGATTGATATTAATGCGAATCGTCTCCGTCAATTGGATGACCAATTTCAAGGGCGATTAAAAACATTAGTGTCCAACAGCTTTAGCATAGCCCAGGCGGTGAAAAAGGCAGATTTGCTTGTAGGAGCTGTACTTATACCTGGGGCACGTGCTCCTCGTCTAGTAACGGAAGAAATGGTCAAAGACATGCAAAAGGGCTCTGTTATTGTTGACGTAGCTGTTGACCAAGGTGGTTCGATCGAAACAATTGATCGAATTACGACACATAATAACCCAACTTATGTAAAGCATGGTGTTGTCCATTATGCAGTTGCTAATATGCCGGGAGCTGTTTCTCGTACTTCTACGATTGCCTTAACGAATGCAACCGTACCTTATGGAGTAGAAATTGCAACGAAAGGTTACAGGCAGGCTGCTCTTAATAATAAGCCTTTAGCTAAAGGGATTAATGCTGTCAATGGTAAGGTAACGTATGAAGCCGTGGCCATTGCTCATGGTCACGATTACCATTCTCTCGATTCTGTTTTTTCCAAGGACCCTGTTACGACCTAGGAAACTACATGATTTCTGCTAAGTGTATCTTACTAAATATGAGGAGGGTTCTATATTGAAGATAGAAACTGAAATGAAAGACCTCGTCCAAATGGATAAAGATCATTTATGGCATGCGATGCATCGATATAACGAAAAGGCAAGTCCTATGATTGCAGCAGAAGGCAAAGGCTCTTGGTTTACCGATACAAAAGGCGATAAATATTTGGATGGAGTATCTGGATTATGGTGCTTGAATTTAGGGCATGGCAGACAAGAAATTGCTCAAGCAGCTTATGAACAAATGATGAATTTATCATATTTCCCACTTACCTTAAGCCATAAACCTGCTATTGAACTGTCTTCTAAAATAAGTGAACTTCTAAAAGGTTCATACACGACTTTTTTCGCTAACAGTGGGTCTGAAGCTAATGAAACGGCTTTTAAAATTGCTCGGCAATACCATTCACAAAATGGGAATCCGGGGAAATACAAATTTATCTCTAGATATCGTGCCTATCATGGCAATACCTTTGCTGCATTAAGTGCAACTGCTCAGGCGAATCGAAGAGTAAAGTATGATCCAGCCGTTCCGGGCTTTCTCCATGTGCCACCACCATATAGTTACCGAACTCCATTTGGAGAAAACGTTGAAAATTCTGATTTGCTAGCTGCAGAATATATAGATCAGGTTATTAATTTTGAAGGTTCAGAAACGGTAGCAGGCGTTATCCTTGAACCATTCATTTCCGGGGGGGGGGTACTGATTCCATCTAAGGAATACTTGACAAGGGTAGCGGAAATTTGTAAGAAGCACGATGTTCTTTTAATTGTAGATGAAGTGGTTTCAGGTTTTGGCAGAACAGGGAAAATGTTTGGATTTATGCATTCCCAAGGGGTTCAACCTGATATCGTAACAATGGCGAAGGGATTAACAAGCGGTTATCTTCCGCTGGGGGCAACAGCTGTAAACGCTAAGATTTATGAGAAATTTAAGGAGAACGGAAAATTAAATCATTTTAGACATGTTTCTACTTACGGAGGTCATCCTGCATCGTGTGCTGTTGCCCTCAAGAATATTGAAATAATCGAAAATGAAAAGATTGTTCAACGGGTATCTGAACTTAGTGAATCCACATTAAGTGAACTCTATGAGTTAACAGCTCTTAACAAAGTAGGAGAAGTTCGTGGAATTGGGTTTCTATATGGAATTGAATTGGTAGAGGATAAAAAATCAAAAGCACCTGTCTCAGACGAGTTTATGGGAAGAGTTATCGGGGCTTGTAAAGAAAAGGGCCTTATTATTGGGCGAAACGGTGACACAGTTCCTGGATATGGGAATGTATTAATCATTGCTCCTCCACTCTCTTCCACAGTTGAAGATTTGCGCTTTGTTATAGAAACTGTTAAGGCTGTGTTACATGAATTGTGCTAACAAATAAGAGAAAGAGATTATTGTTAATCAGGTTGAATCGATTAAATATCCCAATTGTTCACGATTAAAATAAATGGGCATGAGTAGTCTGGATATTTTGACAACCATGCCCGTTTTTTATTTCAAAGCTGATCAAGCTAGTGTTAATACTAGGATGTAGCAAGGGGGGAATTGTAAATGGAATTAGAAAAATATAAGCCTCTTGAGGAAACGAGTGAGGTTTCCAAAGTCGAAAATTCAAAATTACCTGTTCAAGAAAAGAAATCAAGTTTACTTATGTGGGTTAGTGGTATTGCTTTTACATTTTTTATCGCGCTCTTAGGTTTCGGGTTGTCTAAAATTACCGGATTTAATCGGATAGGGCCGCTTGCATGCTCCATTATTATTGCGGTGGTGTATCGACAAATCGCAGGGTATCCGGAGAAATTTCGTCCGGGTATTGAATTTTCAGCTAAAAAGCTTCTTCGTTTTGCCATCATTTTATATGGACTGAAATTAAACATTGACATCATTTTTAATCAAGGCTTACCTCTGCTGGTTCGTGACATAGGAACGGTGGCTTTTGCTATTATTGTCATGGTTTTGATTGCAAAATGGTTAAAAGCAGATGCTTCAATTTCCCTTCTTCTCGCGGTAGGAACCGGGGTGTGTGGTGCAGCTGCTATCGCGGCGATATCTCCTATTGTGAAAGCGAAAGAAGAAGATACCGCCATAGGAGTGGGAATCATCGCCTTAATGGGGACACTCTTTTCCATTATTTATACTCTAATACGTCCAATCCTTCCAATATCCGCTATAGATTACGGAATTTGGTCGGGAATAAGTCTCCATGAAATTGCTCATGTCGCTTTGGCAGGTGCTCCTGCGGGTGAGGATGCGCTTGCTATTGCGTTACTGGCTAAACTTGGACGCGTCTTCTTACTAATCCCATTGTGCTTCCTATTTATTTATTGGATGAAAAGGCGCTCGTCGGAAAATACAGGTCTAGATGCAAAAATTGATTTTCCATGGTTCCTCATTGGATTTATTATCATGAGCTTAATTGGAAGTTATGTGCTAGGCAAGTATATCCCAGTTTCTCAAATGGTGATGGAGGGTGTCTCTACTACGACTACATTTATTTTGACAATGGCCATGATTGGTCTCGGTCTTAATGTCAGTTTTCAGGCTCTTCGTACAAAAGCCATGCGTCCTCTTTTGGCAATGACCATTACCTCTTTGCTACTTTCTGTAATCACGTACTTTATCATCTAAAGGAGAGAAAATGGGAGGCCTTTTAAAGTTGAGAAAGGGCTCCTTCTTTGTTACCTATAAAATAAATTACTATTCGTGGCGATTGTCTGATCCTTGTCAAGATCATACGTATTTTTTCTCATGTTTTAGCATTGTATGGCATAATGCTTTACTTAATAGCAGAAAAGGTGAGTAATAAACTAAAGATAAGGCGAACACCAATCAGTTAATAAATGTTTGATTATTTGAAAAAAGTGGTCTATTTGAATATTATTAAAATTTAGTTTATAATATGGTGACTGATACGAACATCACAATGTCTTTTTAGACTTGGAGGAATTTTTATGGAGTTAGACTTTAACAATCCAATTCCATTACATGCTCAATTAAAAAATATATTAGAAGATCAAATTTTACAAGGGTATTATAAGGACAAAATCCCAAGTGAAAGAGAACTTATGGATATGTATTCTGTTAGCAGGAGCACTGTAAGAGAAGCGGTTTCTATTTTAGTTCGCGAGGGAAGATTAGAAAAAAGGCATGGTAAGGGAACATTCATATCTCTTAAACCAGTACAAGAATGGCTTAAAATGATTAGTTTTACTGAGACTACTAAAAATATGGGGATAAAATTACTAAACCATGGTCGTGTAGTAACTCCTGAAAATATCGCTGATGCAAATGGGTTTGAGGATGAGTCTTACTCTATTAAGAGGCTACGCTTACAGGATGATATACCAATCGCGATCGAATTACATTATTATCCTAAAGAACTTGGACAAAAAATAGCAGAATTTGATTTAAGTACGACTGTTTTATACGATGCTCTCGAAGGTGAACTTAACATTGACTTTTATGAAGCAGAACAAATAATAACGTGCGGTTATCCAACAAAGGAAGATGCTGAACATTTAGCAATACCCGATACAATGTGCTTGTTAATTACAGAACGTATGATTTTTGACTCTGATGGAAACATGGTGGAATATTATAAAGGGTTATTTCGATCAGATATGTATTCATTTGCTATGAAAATGTCTCGCAAGAACAACTAACGATCTTATCAAATCAAAACAAGTAAACGTATTATCGGCCACATTAAATAATCCAAGTCTTCTATGTTCGTAGAGAGGCTTGGATTATTTGTTTCCTAAAATATGTGCTTTATACTGTTCAAAGAGTCCAATATGGGATAAGCCTTTTTGGATCGAAAAATAGAAACCTTTTTAAAGCTAGAATTAATACTCATGGTAATGCTTTTACTTTTAATTTAAATCAGAAGGTGGCAGTTGTTATGAGGGATATAATAAAAATCATTGCAGGAAATATTTTGATGACTTTCGCTTATGCTTATTTAATTGTGCCAAATGAAATTATTAATGGTGGTGTGACAAGTTCCGCGTTACTATTAAATGCTTTATCTGGCTATAACATTGCCATGCTTGCTAATTTCGTAACAGGACTTTTATTAATTATATGTTTAATTTTTCTAGGAAAAGAATACTTTTTTAAATCAATAGTAAGTAGCCTTTGTTATATGTTGTTTTTTAACCTTTTTTATTCACTGAATATAAGCTTAGATGTAAACATAGTTATAGTAATTATCATTTCTTCGATGTTGATCGCAATTGGATACTATTTATGTATAACAGCAAATGCATCCACTGTTGGGTTTGATGTTATCGCTCTCATTTTAAATCATAAAAATAAAAAAGTAGATATAGCAGTGACAATAAGAATTATTAACCTTATTGTCCTATTATTTGGTCTGTTCGTTTATGGTTATCATTCGATTATTAAGGGAGTTGCTTATACGTTACTCTTTTCGTTCCTCTTAAAGAAAATGCTGAATAGAAAACAGAAGAGTTTATAGGGCGGTTGCACTATTCATCATAGGAAAGAAACGCATGCAAAGAGTGTAGTCAATGATCTTTTCATAAAATTTCCGTTTTGTAGAGGGAGGCCAGAGGAGATATGAGGGGAGTGACAACTTACCTAACAAAGGCTATAATAATAATTTGGATAGCAGCCATACATAGAGAAAACAAGATAGATGGATAGAAAGGAACATGCACGGTGATTTCTTTACATAATGTAAGTAAAAGCTATCAGCAGCACCAATCAATTTTGCAAGCAGTGCACTCGGTTTCGCTAAACATTGATAAAGGTGAAATTCATGGTGTGATTGGTGCGAGTGGTGCGGGTAAATCAACACTGCTTCGTTTAATGAATGTCCTGGAAACACCTGACGATGGAACGGTTGTGGTCAATAATCAAACGTTAACGACACTATCAAACCGTAAACTTCGTGAAGCAAGGCGATCGATTGGCATGATTTTTCAGCATTTTAATCTTGTTGCAAACAAGACAGTATTTGATAATGTTGCAGTCCCACTTGAATTAGCTCGCTATTCAAAAAAGGCCAAGGTAGAACGGGTAAAAGAATGTTTGGAATTTGTCGGGCTTGAGGATAAAGCCCATCAATATCCAGCACAGTTAAGCGGTGGACAAAAGCAGCGGGTGGCGATTGCAAGAGCTCTTGCGAACCGACCAGCTGTTTTGTTATGCGATGAACCTACTTCTGCCTTGGATCCACAGACAACAGCAGGGATTCTGGACGTATTGCAAACAGTGAACAAAGAATTGGGTGTAACGATTGTCATCGTCAGCCATGAAATGGATGTCGTGAAAAGTATTTGCGATAAAGTCACGGTTATGGAAAGTGGAGAAATACTGAAAACAGTTTCAATTGAACCCCAAGTGTACATCATTCCTAAAAATGATCCAAAATGGTTTCTGCAGCAACTAACAGAAAAAGAGAGGAATTCGAATGCCTGAAATTATTTTAAAGTATCAAACTGAAATCTGGCAGTCGATTGGAGAAACATTTGTCATGGTTGGGATATCTATCATTGCTGCTCTCTTGATCGGATTACCGATTGGAACATTGCTCTATCTTTGTCGAAAAGGACAATTGCTTGAAAATCGAGCCTTATATTCCAGTTTGAACGTATTTGTCAATATTGTTCGTTCGTTCCCGTTTTTATTGCTCGTCGTCTTTTTAATTCCTTTTACAAGGTTTATTGTTGGAACAGCAATCGGTACAATGGCCGCGACCATCCCACTCTCTATAATGGCTATCGCCTATTACTCAAGATTAGTGGAACAGGCCCTTCTTGAAGTTCCGCGCGGTATCATTGAATCAGCTGTTTCAATGGGAGCTTCAGTCCTTGAAATTATCTTTAAGTTTTTGTTCTTGGAAGCACGTTCAGGTCTTATACTCGGATTAACAACGTCAACGATTAGTTTTATATCCTATTCAACCGTAATGGGCATTGTCGGCGGAGGCGGAGTTGGTGATTTTGCGATTCGATATGGCTATCAGCGCTTTGAGACCGAGTTAATGATTTATATGATTATCATTATGATTTTTTTAGTACAAACGATTCAGTTTACAGGAACGACCATCGCCAAAAAATTGGACAAACGATAAGTGAAACTAACCATCAGTGGGGAGTTTTTTCATCCCGACTGATGGTTAGTTAAACCGGGATAAAATAACAGATTGAGAGGTAATCAATTATGAAAAAAATCATCACGCTTTTAGTACTAACCATGTTTGTATTGGCCGGCTGTAGCGACAAGGCTGAACCTGCTCCAGGAGAAAAGAAAGTAGTGAATTTAAAAGTAGCTACATTGATTCCGCCTATGACGGATATGTTGGAAATTGTAAAACCTTTGATGAAAGAAGAAGGAATTAATCTAGACATCGTGGTTCTTGGTGATAATGTGCAACCGAATAATGCCCTTGCTAACAAGGAAGTCGACGTAAACTTTTTCCAGCATGTTCCCTTTATGGAACAGTACAATGAAAGCAATGACACAGATTTAGTTCTTGTAAAGCCTATTTATCATGCTATTTTTGGGGCTTATTCAAAACGTTATAAAAGCATGGAAGAGCTGCCAGAAGGTGCAACAATCGCTATTCCGAATGATCCGATAAATACTGCTCGTTCACTCATCATGTTTGCCGATCAAGGAATTATTAAGTTGAAAGAAGGCGTAGGGCTTAAAGCGACCCAAGCCGATATAGTAGAAAATGAGAAAAACTACAAATTTGAAGAAGTGGACTTGCTCATGCTTGCTAGGATGATGGATGATGCTGATCTCGTTACCTTATACCCGTCCTATGCCGCTCCGCTTGGCTTAACGCCAAGTAAAGATGCGTTATTGACAGAAACTGTGGACTCAGAGTTTGCGATCTCATTAATCGCCCGTTCTGACAATGCGGAATCAGAAGCCATCCAGACATTAGCTGAAAAATTGACTGGACCTGAAATTAAGAAATTTTTAGAGGAAGATTACGCAGAAACGGCTTTACCTGCATTTGAATAAAACTAATTAGTCATTTGAAAAGCTGTTGATCTATACATCAACAGCTTTTTTAGTTGAGAGCAATCTATTTGGCAATAAATTTCACAAATTGTTCATAGCTTTTTGTAAGCGCTTATATTATAATTAAGATATCGATATAACTTTTTACTTTAATCTATTAGAAAAAAGAAAAAGATCCCCTTTTAGAAGGAGAGACAAAGTATCTTTGTTAATTGTTGAAAACGCATACATTTTCTTTATGAAAATAACATAAACTTTTAGAGCGTAATTAAAACTTTATTAATAAACTAGACATCTAAGGAGGCTATATCATGAAAGATTATATTTTTATCTTGGATAATCAAATAGAAGCAGAAGAAATAATTATAGAAGCTAGTGGAATGATGGATGCATTTATGAAGGCCAAGGAGTTGCAAAGAAAGAAGAAAATCGATAAAAAATCAAACGTGAACTTATTATTTAAAGGGATTAGTTATTAAATTAAGATGTAGTCTATGATTTGATAGTAGATCACAGTAGCTGATTTATTTCGAATAGTAAGGCGACAAATCTTGGAATGCTTTCTAAGATTTGTCGCTTTAAATTTAGACTGTATCTATTAACTTTTATTGGGATTCTAGCTTGTTAACCCCGAATAATATTAGAATGATAAAAATATCCTCATCGTTTTCAACTTAAAGAATAAAGTTAGCGAAGACATATAATATGATAATACTAATTACAATACAAATATTTGATAATGTGCCAATTAAGCGATAAGTAGGATATTTAAATTCATGGGCAAATGGCAAAACAGAGAGACCAACCGGTAGTAATAATCCAATTAGGATGGTATATCTAAACATTTGATCGAAAGGAAGTAAAAAGTAAAAAGCTAAGCCAAATATAAGCCCGAAACCATACCGGAAAAGGACGTACTTAATGGTCGGTCTCAAATATTGTTTTTCAAAATTAAAGTTTAAATATAACCCCAATAATAGTAAAGATAAGGGTAAGTTAGCTTTAGATATAATCGTGGCTATATCAATGAATCCACCCGGTAAATGGATATTGCTGAAACTTAAAATGCCCGCAATGATGTACGTCATTAAAGGAACCGATTTGCTGAGCTTTTTTACTATTCCAAGCGGTTTAAGGACTAGTCCCTTCTCTGAATAATAGCTTCCCGCTATATAAGAAAGTCCAAAGACAATTAAGGAATTTCCTATATCAAACATTCCGAAATAAATTAGACCGATCGGACCCCAAATCGCTTCAACGAGTGGAAAGGCAAATAACCCTACATTATATCCAGTAGCCATCATCATAAGGGTCCCTTTAAGCACCCTCTCTTCATTTTTAAATACAAAAAAAGCGAAAAAAATAGAAATAAACCCAATCATGAAGGCTAGTACAGGTAACATGATTAATGAAGGCTCAATTTTAACAGAATCAAGAGAAACGATAACTAGAGCTGGTAAGGTAATATTAAAAATAATTCTAGAAATAGTTTCTCCGTCTTTTTCTTTTAATAGATTAATACGTTTTAATAGATATCCAATGCATATGATGACTATTATGTACAGAAATTGTTGATTCATACCGTATGATCTCCTCTGAATGTCGTTAAGAAAAATATATCATACTATCATATCTTTGTGTTCATATACCTACAGATATTGACAGAATTCATTTTTATAAAATAAAGGTCGATCTGTAAATTATTGAGAAAAATCTTTTTAGCTATAAAAAAAACACCCAAATCTCTAGCCATTGGCAGTGACTTCGGTGATTTTTTTATGAAGAGATACTCTTATCTAGTTGAGCTAGCATTTTCGACTGTTCTTAGCCGTTGTTTCGCTTTTTCACCTTTTGCCCATTTGATGCAAATAAGCAAGGTTACGAAGATGATGGCTGCACCAAATATATACGGTAGTCCCATGTTTACATCAAACAATGCGCCAGCAAGTGCAGGTCCGACCATGTTACCGATACTCATATATGCATTGTTCATGCCAGCCGCAAAACCTTGTTCGCTTCCAGCCATTTTTGATATGGTCGTATTGATGGCAGGCCGAACCAAGGAAGTCGCGATAAAGAAAAAGGTGGATACAATTAATACAGAGACAAAACCAGTTGCAAACAAAAGACTGATTAAGGAAATCGCCGTCACGACAAGCATCGAATTCATAACGCGCACTTCACCAAATCGATTAAGCACACGATCGAGTACAAACGCCTGTACGATGACCCCGATTAAGCCGCCAACGACCATTAACATGGAGATATCAAATGGACTGAACCCAAACTTCACATCTGTAAATAAGCTGATGGTTGACTGATAATTCGACAAACCGAATGAAAGAGTAAACATCATGAGTAGAAGGATGAAATATGGTTTTTTTACAGAAACGGCCAATTGGTTGATTAGAGAAGATCGCTTTGTTGGTTCTACGGATACGGCAGAACGGGCGGGCTCTTTCAAGAAAAAGATCGATAAAATAACGGCTATAGCAGCAACAGACCCTGCTATATAAAATGGTGCTTTCACGCCAAAAGCCGCTAAAAAGCCGCCGATACCAGGTCCGACCACAAACCCTAATGACATTGAAGCTCCGAGACGCCCCATTCCTTTCGCTCGGTTCTCTACCGTTGTAATATCTGCTACGAAGGCCATCATGGATGGAATTAAAAAGGCCGCACCCATCCCGCCAATCGCTCGTGAAATAAAGAGCAGTACGAGTTGTTGAGAAAAAGCAAAGATAAACTGTGATAATGAAAAAAGAATTAAACCGAACACAATGATTTTCTTTCGACCAAACCGGTCAGACAAATCCCCGGCAATCGGTGAAAAGATAAATTGTGCCAAAGCGAATGTAGCAATGAGTAAGCCAAAGGTTTTCCCTCCAGCTCCAAAATCATGAATAATCGTCGGCATGATCGGAATAACGAGTCCAATCCCGGTCATGACGATAAACATATTGGCCATTAATATGAGAAGGGGAAACTGTTGAATATTTTTTCTTGACATTTATTAACCTGCTTTCTTTATACTCTCTAATTTTATCCCACTCTTAATGGGCAGTAAGACCCCCACTGATGAAAGTTTCACTTTATTTAATAAGTGGGGTGACAGGCATTTGTTTCATCGCTTCTTCCAATTCCGACGCTAGTTCCACAAAAACGTTGCTTTCTTTTAAATTGTGGATCATGCCTGATAAAACGGCTACACGAGGTTTTATTTCTAATAGTTCCTTTTCCAGAATTTCCACAGATTCGATCATAATATTTTCTGCATGCATACTTAATGAAACAAGCGTTTCTTTCATTTTCCGCACGATGTAAAGAGGATGAGTAGTTTCATGTGGGTGTGCTTGCAAAGGAGAAGTCATAAAAAACGGATTAGGTTTTTCCTCAATGAATGTGTGTGCGATTGTTTTAAGCTGTAGAAATAGAAAACGCGCAAGTTCATTAGGGTCACACGCTTTTCCCTCTTCAATAATGCCGCGTACGTAGGTAATTAACATGCCTTTTAGCGTAGCCGTTAAATCTGTCGCATATGTTGCTGCTTCTTGCCCAAAAACCGACACGATTCCTTTTTCTGTTTTCTGAAGCAGTTTGGTATGTTGTTGATGCACGAATTGATTGAGAGATGGGTCCTCAAGTCCTCTGACCTCATTCATTTGCATTTGAAAAAACTCGTGAAATTCACAATAATGACGGAGGCGAATAGCAATTCCTCGGATAAAGGCCTCCTCGACTGAATCATCGTTCGTTTCTGCTGCAGCCATTTGTTGGTTCAGCATTTGATAATAATACGAAAAAATATCGGATAAGAGTTCTTCTTTCGATTTGAAATGGGTATATAAGCTTCCTTTGGAGACTCCACATACATCAGCAATTTGCTGCATGGACGTTTGATGGAAGCTTGTTTTCGAAAAAAGTTTCATAGCAGCGATTAATATTTTTCGTTTCTTTTCGTTCATTCCGCACCTCCATTAACCAACTGGTTTTTGAATTGACCAACTGGTCATCTCTTTATAAATTCTACCACAGGTCTCGAACACTTTCACGTAAAAATTTTCGTATAGCGAAGTTTTTTGCATTCAAAAATTTTCGCAATACAAAGCATCCAATCATGCAATAGTATTTCAGTGTACAGGGCGATATTTGTTCAGTTTTTTGTATTGAATATGAATGTAGGAGAGATAATATATATTGAAATAATAAAAACATCCATAAGCATCTGATCCCGACTAAAACAATGAATAAGGTTCAGGTTCTCAAATTGTTTCAGCTTATGAAGGTGGTGGTGCGGAGCTGATTTTGCGAAGCCCCGACTCTTTTCCATGATGAAGGGGAGAATGGTAAAATCATTTATCAGAATGTAAACATGGATTTATTATTATAAATATTATTGCATAATTATAAAGATGTGTTAAAATACATTAAAGTGCATGAATATTAAAAGCTATAATTATATTTTCCTATAATGAATGTATCAAATGTTGATAGGGAAAAATTAATTCATTAGGTATGGAGGAGTATAGAATGAAGAGTAGTAAACAACTTATGCTTATGTTTGCCATGATTATGATGATCGGTATTTTAGCTGCATGTGGGACATCCAATAATGATGATTCAGCAAACAATAAAGAATCAGCAAATGGTGATGGAAAAAAAGTATTAATGATGGGAACTTCTGCGGATTATCCGCCATTTGAATATGTTGAGACGGCAAAGAGTGATGATATCATCGGCTTTGACATAGATGTGGCTAGAGCAATTACTGAAAAACTTGGCTATGAATTTAAAGTAAAGGATATCGACTTTAATGGACTCGTGCCTTCTTTAGAAAACGGGACAATTGATTTTGTTCTTTCGGGGATGTCTCCTACTGCAGATCGTAAAAAAACGGTGGATTTCAGTGATATTTATTACAAATCGAACCATATGATTGTAACGAAAGCAGACGGGAAAATCAAAAGTGTTGAAGATCTTAATGGTGCTACAGTAGGTGTTCAATTAGCGTCCATCCAAGAAGGAATTGCCAAGGATCTTAAAAAAGACGGCATAGATCTTACGGTTGAAAACCGTAATCGAATTCCAGATATCGTGCAAGAAATCAAAGCTGGCCGTTTTGATGCAGCTATTATTGAAGATACAGTCGCAAAAGGCTATTTAGCTGACAATTCAGATCTTGCGGGGTATGTGATTGACGGAAAAACAAAAACAGAAGAAGCAGGTTCAGCGATTGCATTCCAAAAAGATAGTGAACTAACTGAAAAATTTAATAATGAATTGAAAAAAATGATGGAAAACGGTGAAATGGAAGAACTTATTTTAAAATGGTTTGGTGGCGAAACAGCTAAATAAGTGAAGAAAACGTTCAAAAGGGTGCGTGTTCTCTTTTGAACGTTTTTCCGCGCTTTCCTGTTTACTGACCAATGAAAGGATGAATGGTTTGAACTTGGATTTTGAAAGAATTATGCCCTCCCTTCCTTATATTTTAGAGGGGATTCCAATGACGTTAAAAGTCGTTGCTGTAGCAGCGGTAATCGGGATTGTGTTAGGAATCGTGTTGTCGTTAATGAAAATCAGCCGCATGAAGCCATTGAAATGGATTGCGGACTTTTATACTTCTATTTTCCGCGGCACACCGCTTGTGCTCCAGCTTATGTTAATTTATTTTGGATCACCACAATTGTTCGGCGTGCAAATTGATGCTTTTGAAGCGGCTTTCTTGTCATTTGGTTTAAATTCTGCTGCTTATATTTCAGAAGTAATTCGTGGCGGAATTAATGCTGTCGATAAGGGACAAAGAGAAGCGGCACTTGCCCTAGGAGTTCCCTATTCGAGTATGATGTTAAGTATAATCTTGCCTCAGGCGTTTAAAAATATTTTACCAGCTTTAATGAATGAATTTATTACGTTAACAAAAGAATCGGCAATTGTCACAACTATTGGACTAGCAGATATCATGCGCCGTTCTTATATTGTTGGTGGCGAAACATATAAATTCTTCGAACCGATTTTATTTGCTGGGTTGATATATTATGTGATGGTCATGATTTTAACTGTGATTGGTAAATTGGTTGAAGGGAGAATGAAACGCAGTGATTAAAGTAGACAACCTCCACAAAAGTTATGGAAAACTGGACGTCCTTAAAGGAATCAACACAAGTATTAAAGAAGGCGAAGTAGTCGCAGTTATTGGTCCTTCAGGGTCAGGGAAATCGACATTTCTTCGCTGTTTGAATTTACTCGAACAGCCAACTTCTGGGCAAATATGGATAAAAGAAACGGATATTACCGATAAAAAAGCAAACATCATGAAAGTCCGAGAAAATGTTGGGATGGTGTTTCAACATTTTCATTTGTTCCCACATAAAACAGTTCTGGATAATTTAACCTATGCACCGATGAAGGTGAAAGGTCTTTCCAAACAAGAGGCACAAAAACAAGGACGGGAACTACTAAAAAAAGTGGGTCTAGCAGATAAAGAAAAGCAGTATCCGAATAAATTATCCGGGGGGCAAAAACAGCGTGTTGCCATCGCTAGAGCACTTGCAATGAACCCTGATGTTATGCTGTTTGATGAGCCTACTTCAGCACTCGATCCAGAAATGGTTAAAGAAGTGTTAGCTGTTATGAAAGATCTTGTTCATACAGGAATGACAATGGTCATTGTCACACATGAAATGGGCTTTGCACGTGAAGTAGCTGATCGAATTCTTTTCCTTGATGGTGGGAACCTTGTTGAAGATGCACCGCCAAGTGAGTTCTTCTCAAGCCCGAAAAGTCAGCGTGCGCAAGAATTTTTGGAAAAGGTTTTATAAGACTAAACAAGACAACGAATAGTTGTCTTTTTTTTTGCGGAAAAATGTGAATACTAGAATTATGGTAGTCAACAGCACTTTCACTATAAATTGGCTGCATTTGTTGGTAAGATGGGTACTATCATAAGAAAACTAGGTGATATCGTTATGTTTAAAATTGGATACCGGACATTGAAAACGGCAGCTGGCACGACGCTTGCTATTTTTCTAGCACAATTAGCGGGGTTGGATAGTTTTCCATCTGCAGGAATTATCACGATTCTTTGTACGAAAGTAACGAAAAAGAAATCTCTTGGGGCCGCTTATTCGCGATTTATAGCTTGTTTAATTGCGATGGTCTATTCCACCATCCTGTTTGAACTATTTGGCTATAATCCAGTTATCATTGGCATTATTTTATTACTTTTAATACCGACAACGGTTGCTTTGAAAGTAAATGAAGGCATCGTAACAAGCGGTGTTATTATCCTACATCTATATACGGCTGAACATATTACGCTTGATCTCTGGCTGAATGAATTAGGACTCATTATAATTGGAATTGGTTCAGCTTTATTAATGAACTGGTATATGCCAAGTCTTGAAAATAAATTAATCGATTACCAGCAAAAAGTTGAGGAGAATTTCAGCAAAATTCTTATGGAGCTAGTAAATTATTTGCATACCAACAAAAGTGACTGGGATGGAAAAGAAATTACTGAGACAACAAAATTATTAGCTGAAGCAAAGACATTGGCATTTCGCGATGTAGAGAATCATTTTTTGCGTGAAGATGACGTTTATTATCATTATTTTAAAATGAGGGAAAAGCAATTTGAAATTATAGAGCGCATCTTGCCACTAGCTACGAATATTCCGTCAAAAGTTAAGCAAAGCAAGATGTTGGGGGAATTTCTCATTGAACTAAGCAACAACGTTCATCCGCAAAATACCGCAATTATTTATTTACAAAAGCTTGATGAGATGGAACAGGTTTTTAAAAAAATGGAGCTTCCTGTGACTCGAGAAGAGTTTGAATCGAGAGCAGCGTTATTACAGTTAATGAAGGAAATCGAGCAGTATTTGCAGCTTAAGCATTCATTTAAAGGGCTACCAGAACCAAAAAAACAGCATGAAAAGCTGAAGAGGGGTGAAAACTAACGGAAAATGAATGGAAGGTTTGATCAAATGAAGATGTTACTTTCCTTAATCTTTATAAGCATCTTGTTGTCATGTGTGCCAATGCCCGCTTCAGCTGTTGTTGGAGAACCCTTTGTCATCGTGAATAAAGCAACCAACAAGGTGGCATTTATTGATGATAATAAAGTTCAGAATGTTTACCCAGCTGGTACAGGGAGAAGCAAGGAGCTTACACCAGAAGGATTATTTACCGTTAAAGTGAAGGCTGTTAATCCGTATTTTCGAAAAAAGAATATTCCTGGCGGTGATCCTAGAAATCCACTAGGAACGAGGTGGATTGGCTTTGATGCATTGGGAACAGATGGGAGAATTTATGGACTTCATGGTACGAACAATCAAGCTTCTGTTGGGAAATATATTTCAAATGGATGTGTCCGTTTGAGAAAAGCTGATATCGAACATTTATATGAGCGTGTGCCAATCGGTACAAAAGTTTTAGTCACCCATTCACCAAAAGACTTTACAACATTGGCTAAAGAGCAAGGAGCCATTAAATAAGAAAAGCGTAAATATCCGTCAATAAAGAGGCTGTCTTTTAACTAAAGGGTCAACCCCACATCAACTATATTCCGTTTATAGACGTGTAACGACTAATAAACGGAATATAGAGTGTGGGGGCTGACCCTTTTTGGACGATCTTTTTTTTATTGTAGGAAGAATGCAACGCCAGAAAGTAGACTTGTCAATAACATGGAAATAATCATTAAATAAACAACAATTTTTCTCGTTTTCTTGTTTTTCATATTAATCTCTCCTCATTGTAAAGAGCATAGAATTCTTTACAGCATCCGTATATATGTATAGTTTACCTTGTCCATAGTAGAATCTCAAGGATATTTGGTTGGTAACCAACTTAACAAATATAAGCAGGGATTTGCAGGGATTTGTTGAATAGTATCATTATTCAATAATAGTAAACAGGGGGCTGCTTATGATCAATAAGATTGACCATATAGGTATAGCTGTAACATCATTAGCTGAGGCATTACCGCTTTATACAGAGGTATTTAACTTGAAGCTGGAAGGGATTGAAATCATAGAGAATCAAGGAGTCAAAGTAGCATTTGTAAACGCAGGCAATACAAAGTTGGAATTATTGGAAGCGTTATCTAAAGATAGTCCTATAGCCCGATTTATTGAAAAGCGAGGCGAAGGCATTCATCATATAGCTTTTGGTGTGGAAAATATTGCAACACGAATTGAGGAGATCAAAAATGGCGGTTTGCGCATGATTGATGAAACGG
Organism: Peribacillus sp. JNUCC 23; assembly: GCF_053653995.1. The sequence goes on along the minus strand of NZ_CM132202.1, from coordinate 2,878,180 downwards.
CAAGGATTGGTGCTCATAATGCTCAGGTTGCTTTCCTTCACCCAAAATCAGGCGGCGGGGTTCTTTACGAGTTGTGTGAGAATTACGAGGGGGAGAAAAAATGACAGACATCTATGAAAAGATCAATGAATTGTATGACCGGCGGCGGGAAGTAGAGCTTGGCGGTGGAGATGAGCGCATTATCAAACAGCATGAAAAAGGCAAGTTAACCGCAAGAGAACGAATTCATCTTCTGGTCGACAAAGGGAGTTTCGTTGAACTTAATCCATTTATCGAGCACCGCAGTGTCGATTTTGGCCTAGATAAAATCAAAGGACCTGGAGATGGCGTTGTAACGGGTTATGGGAGAGTGAATGGACGTCCGATATATTTATTTTCTCAAGATTTCACAGTGTTCGGCGGTGCACTCGGTGAAATGCATGCAAAAAAAATAGCGAATGTAATGGATCTAGCTGCGAAAAATGGCGCACCGTTTGTCGGACTGAATGACTCTGGTGGAGCTCGAATTCAAGAAGGAGTTGTCTCACTAGATGGCTACGGACAGATCTTTTACCGAAATGCGATTTATTCGGGGGTTATCCCGCAAATCTCGGTTGTGATGGGACCGTGTGCTGGGGGAGCGGTTTATTCACCAGCTATTACCGATTTTGTTTTTATGGTAGAGGAAACAAGCCAAATGTTCATCACCGGACCGAAAGTGATTGAAACTGTGACTGGAGAAAAGATTAGTTCTGAAGATCTTGGCGGTGCAACTGTACATAACAGCATTAGCGGGAATGCCCATTTTCAAGGAAAAACAGAAAAAGAAGTACTGGAAATGGTGCGTCAGTTACTGTTGTATTTGCCGCAAAATAATGAAGAAAAACCACCAAGCATGGAGGTCTGCAACAAAGAGGATTACCGGGAAAAGCTTACGGATATTATTCCATTTAATGGTTTACGTCCCTATGATGTCCGTAAAGTAATTGAAGAAATCGTTGATACAGATTCGTTCATGGAAGTTCAAAAAGATTTTGCGAAAAATATTGTCATCGGATTAGCGAGAATGAAGGGCGAAGTCGTCGGACTTGTCTGCAATCAGCCTAAAGTTTTGGCCGGCGGACTTGATATAGATTCTTCAGACAAAGCAGCCCGGTTTATTCGTTTTTGCGATTCGTTCAATATTCCGCTGATTACCTTTGAAGATGTGTCTGGATTTTTTCCAGGAGTTAAGCAGGAACACGGAGGAATCATTCGCCATGGTGCAAAAATCCTTTATGCCTATTCAGAAGCGACTGTTCCAAAGATGACGGTTATTCTTCGTAAAGCATATGGTGGGGCGTATGTAGCGTTAAATAGTAAATCAATTGGTGCAGATCTTGTATTTGCTTGGCCAAATGCTGAAATCGCTGTCATGGGACCTCAAGGAGCCGCGAATATTATTTTTGCAAAAGAAATTCAAAACAGTGATGCTCCAGAGCAGATACGCGCACAGAAAATTGCAGAATATCGCGAGAAATTCGCGAATCCATATGTGGCAGCGAGTCAAGGAATGGTCGATGATGTCATTGATCCGCGAGAAACACGGATTAAGTTACTTCAATCCCTAGAAATGCTGCGTAACAAAAAAGAATCTAGACCCTTTAAAAAACATGGGAATATCCCTTTATAAAGGTGAATATCGCTAAATGAAACACGATATCTTGCGGGTACCGAACCATTAGCGATATACTAGGAATGTTGAAGTAGTTATACTTCATCAATGGGGACTTTGCTGTTACCTGTAATAAAGTGAAGGTCCCTCATTGGAATTTTTCCGATTGAGAAATGAATTTGATCAGGTATATACATATAGGAGGTTTTGTTGAAATGGTGAATGAAGAACGCATTGTAAAGGAATTTCTTGAATTGGTCCAAATCGATTCAGAAACGAAGTTTGAAACGGAAATTGCCAAAGTTTTAAAAGAAAAATTCACGGCTCTAGGTGTGGATGTTTTTGAGGATGATACTACCGCTGTTACCGGTCATGGAGCTGGCAACTTGATATGCACGTTGAAAGGAACGAAAGAAGGAGTGGATACAATTTATTTCACTTCACATATGGATACGGTCGTTCCTGGGAATGGAATTAAACCGTCCATTAAAGATGGCTATATCGTCTCTGATGGTACAACGATTCTTGGAGCAGATGATAAAGCAGGTCTTGCGGCGATGCTTGAAACTCTTCGTGTATTAAAAGAGGAAAACATTCCGCATGGTACGATCGAATTTATCATCACGGTAGGCGAGGAATCTGGACTAGTCGGTGCGAAAGCTTTAGACCGTTCACTTGTTACAGCTAAATACGGGTATGCACTAGATAGCGATGAAAAAGTTGGGAATATTATTGTAGCTGCTCCAACTCAAGCAAAGATCTTTGCCAAAATGTACGGGAAAACAGCTCACGCTGGCGTTGCCCCTGAAAAAGGAATTTCCGCTATTACGATGGCAGCAAAAGCGATTGCGAAAATGCCGCTTGGAAGAATCGATGAAGAAACAACTGCGAATATCGGCTATTTCAGAGGTGGACAGCAAACAAATATCGTGTGTGACTTTGTGGAAATTTTGGCCGAGGCTCGCTCTTTAATCCCAGAAAAAATGGAAGCCCAGGTTGAGAAAATGAAACAAGCGTTTGAATCTATTGCATCTGAAATGGGTGGAAAAGCTGAAGTTGAAGTAACGGTTATGTATCCTGGCTTTAAATATGGCGATGGCGATCATGTTGTTGAAGTAGCCAAGAAAGCAGCAGCTAAAATCAACCGCCCATCAAAGCTTCTTCAAAGCGGTGGTGGCAGTGATGCAAACGTCATTGCTGGCTTCGGCATTCCAACAGTAAACCTTGCTGTCGGCTATGAAGATATCCATACAACCAATGAAAGAATTCCGGTTGAAGAATTAACAAAATTAACGGAAATGGTCCTAGCTATTATCGAAGAAGTAGCAGGAAAATAATCGAACGAAAACATGACTGGAATCTGAGGCATCTTGGATTCCGTTTTTTATGGGAAATAATCTGGGAAATGGGGTCTGACCCCTAGTATATCTGTTGTTTGTAAGGAAGTGACAGTTGAATGGAAGGGATGTATCCGAAAAAGGGAAAAGTAATCCTTCATGTGGATATGAATAGTTTTTTTGCATCAGTAGAGATGGCGTATGATGCAGGGCTTAAGGGTAAGCCACTTGCAATCGCTGGGAATGTTGAGGAGCGACGTGGGATTATAATCACGTGTAGCTATGAAGCAAGGAAATTTGGTGTGAAAACGACGATGCCGATTTGGCAAGGGAAAAAGCTGTGCCCTGAGCTTCTTGTATTGGAGCCAAACTTTGATCGATATCGGAAAACTTCCATCGCAATCTTTGAACTGATGAGACAATATACAGAACTGGTAGAACCGGTTTCAATTGATGAAGGGTATCTGGATATCACAGGTTGCTCGGAACTTGGCTCGCCTGTTGAAATCGCTGAAAGTATTCAAAAACGGATTTTTGAGACGATGGATTTGCCTTGTAGTATCGGTATCGCTCCGAATAAATTTCTAGCTAAAACGGCTTCAGATATGAAGAAACCGATGGGCATCACAATTCTGAGAAAACGAGATGTTCCGTTGAAACTTTGGCCTCTCAATGTTGGTGAAATGCACGGAATCGGCAAGAAAACGGCAGAGAAGCTTAATGGTGTCGGGATCAAAACAATCGGTGATCTTGCTAAAGCGCATGATGTAACACTCAGGCATGCTCTCGGTATTAATGGACTAAAATTAAAGGAACGGGCTACTGGAATAGACGGGCGCGCAGTTGACCCTGAATCCATATTTGACAATAAAAGCATTGGCAACTCGATGACTTTACCAAAGGATCTAACGAATCAGAAAGAATTAATCGATATATTAGAGCAACTTTCAACAAAGGTAGCACTTCGGTTGAAAAATAAAAAATTAGTTGGGCAAAAGATTGGCGTGACCATTCGCTATAAAGATCGCCGGACGATAACGAGAAGCAGGATTGTCGAGAACCCTTTTTTCGAGAAAGCTGATATCCATCGGCTTGCAGTCGAGCTGTTTAAAAAGCATTGGAATGGAGAGAAAGTTCGTCTGCTTGGGGTGACGGCTTTCGATGTAATGGATAAAGAAGATGCCTATAAACAACTAGATTTATTTTCCTATGAAAAAGATGCAGAAGAAGAGCCACTTTTCCAAGCTATCGAAAAGCTGAAAAGTAAATACGGTAAGGAAATCATAAAAAAAGGGGTCGAAGCAGCTGAAAAGAAAGGCCAAGCTGAGACAAGTTTTAGTAAGGATTTTCTCGATAACTTGCGCTTAAAGGAATAAAAGAACGGATAAAGGATGCGTAACGATCACTACGAGGAAGTCATAAGGGTCAGACCTCGCACACTAAATCAGTAAGTAGTGTTTCATACACTTATCTTATCCTGTATTTAGTTGTTGCGGGGTCTGACCTTTGCTTTTGACACCCCGTTAACTCTATTGTGAAACAGATATTAACTAGCTTTTCCTACAGTTTATCTGGATCTGTTTTAATGACTTTTAAATCCGTCTCATTCTGATTTTCAACAATATGTTTAAGCATGGATAATTTATTATTCCAAAATTGTTCGAAATATGAAAGCCATTGTTTCAATTCATCCAATGATTCTGGTTGTAAGCGAAAACGTTTTTCTCTACCTATTTTTCGTCCACTGACTAGTTCTGCTTCTGAAAGAATATGAAGATGTTTAGCGATAGCTGTCCGACTCATAGGGAAATGCCCGGTGATTTCTAAAATAGATAATTCTTTTTTTGCGAGTAATCTAAGAATATCTCGCCGTGTAGGGTCAGCAATCGCTTGAAATACATCATGCTTTTGTACGGATGCAGACACTAGTTTTGAACAATCTTTCTTAACTTATCAAGAATACCTGTCCAACCTTGATCCATTGTGTCACGAATAATGGAACTTTTCGCATTCGCTTTCGGAAGGATATAATCAGGGTTTTTCCATCCCCCGTGAATAAGTGTAAACTCTGTCTTATCTTCGACTTCTTTTAAAATAAATGAAACGACCCATCCATCTTCATCCCATGTAAAAGAAAGTCGATTTGGCGAATCTAATTCAATGACTTTGCAGGGCGATGGGCCGAATGGCGATTGTAAATGGAATTCATGTCCGATGATCGGCTGAAAATCATTGGGCATGAACCATGAGGCAATCCCTTCTGAAGTTGAAATCGAATCCCATACTTTTTGAATAGGCGCATCAAAAACGACTGTTTGCTTAATATCTTGAAGTGTAACCTGATTATTTTCTATCAATATAATTCTCCTTTTTGTATCAATATGAAACCAAATGGTTTTGTTTTTTTGAATTATATAACACCCATTGGTTTCGTGTCAAGGGTAAAAGAGGCTGACCCAGAGCGAAAGGGTCAGGCCTCACAATTATATAGATCACAAGAAAAATTTCATATTACTTCTATCATCAATAGCGTTACCTTTTTGATAGTCACTAATCAGGTGAAATAGGATTAAGTACCTAGTGTGAAATAGGGATTTTGGGATTTGAAAATTTTGGTGTATATCAGATAATGTAATCAATATAGGGAATTTAGTAGCGAAGCAGAAGGTGCAATATAGACACAACAAGGAGGGAGCCTAATAGGATGAACGCTATCTGGATTACTGGAGCGGTGTTTTTATTTTTTATTGCCTTGGAATCAGGAATATCTTATTGGATTAATTTAGAAAAGGCTAGGTATGTAGATGGGGAACAACATGAATAACAAGAGGGTGTCCCCAAAAGGTCTAACCCTGCATGTGCAAAGATTATGGGTCTGACCTTTTCGTTATGGGACAGGCTCTTGTTTTTTCTTCATTTTAATTATCGATTTCTAGATTTTCAACCGGCCACCAGAAATGCCCGTCTTTTTCCAGCAGTTCATCGGCACATTTGGGTCCTACGCTTCCAGCAACATAATTCGGGAAGGTTTCATCTTTCGTGTTTTCCCATACTTCCGAAATGATGTCAACGAATTTCCAAGATAGAGCGACTTCATCCCAGTGGGTGAAATTGGTGGCATCACCACGCATACTGTCGAATAATAACTTCTCATAGGCTTCAGGGGTATTCATTCGGTCAATGCTCGTATTGGAGAAGGATAGTCTTACAGGTTTCGTTTTCATTTGGTTACCGTTTTTCTTAGCGTTTAAGAGTAATGTAATTCCTTCCTCTGGCTGGATATGGATGACAAGTAAGTTAGGATGGACATTTTCTTCTGGTTCCTTGCTATAGTATAAATTCATTGGAATATCTTTGAATTGGACAACAATTTTCGTTGATTTCACATCCATGCGTTTTCCAGTTCGAATATAGAATGGTACTCCTGCCCATCGGAAATTATCAATGAGTAATTTACCCGCCACATATGTTTCGGTATTGGATTCAGAGTCGACCGACGACTCATTTCGGTAGCCAGGAAGTAAGGAATCTAAAACAGCACCCTCACCATATTGACCACGGACAAAGAAAGTTTCAACTTCTTCTTTCTTCATGGGACGTAGTGAACGCAATGCACGTGCTTTCTCGCTACGAATTTCTTCGTCCGTCAATTTGATTGGCGGTTCCATAGCAAGTAGGGCAACCATCTGCATAAGATGATTTTGGACCATATCACGAAGCGCTCCACTGGTTTCATAGTAACGACCTCGTTCCTCAACCCCAAGCGTCTCGCTAGAAGTCACTTGGATATTGGATATGTACCGATTGTTCCAAAGCGGTTCAAACATTGCGTTCGCAAAGCGAATTACCTCAATATTTTGGACCATTTCTTTTCCGAGATAATGATCAATTCGGTATATCTCATCTTCAGAGAAGGCTGTGCGAATTTGTTCATTAAGTGCTTGAGCTGATTCAAAGCTAGTCCCGAATGGTTTTTCAATCACGAGTCGTTTGTAGCCCGGCGTATCTGTCAAGCCCTGCCCTTTCACTTGCTCAGCAATTGTACCAAAGAATTCTGGAGCCATTGCTAAATAGAAAATTCGATTTCCTTTCAAATCATATTGTTCATCCAGCTTATCGGCAATTTCTTTTAATTCGATGTAGGATTCTGACCTACTCACATCATGGGAATGATAATAAAAATGTGAGGCAAATTCATCGACGTTTTCATGGCTGTCAGCAAAGGTCATAACAGAATCTTTAACATTTTCTTGAAATTGAGCATTTGTTAATGGTCTTCTAGCTACACCAACAACAGCAAATTTCTCCATATTTTCTTTTTGAAACAATCGATAAATAGATGGGAATAGTTTTCGTTTGGCCAAATCTCCGGTGGCTCCAAAAAGGATAATTAATGCGGTCGGTTTATTAGTTGGAATCACTTGCATAACCTCACTTTTCTAGTAACAACAGTAAAAATGTTGTTTTGATAATTCATATATTCAACTATAAAGATACATGTAAGTGAACGCAATTTAATTGCACGAATATTCAATTTTTAATAAGGGGATTCAGAATTGCATCAACTGAATTTCTTCTTTCTCCTAAAGGATACCCATAACTTAACTGTAGTATTTATCCCGGTTAAACAGGCTGTAGGTATTTATTATATTGAAAGAAATCCAGTAGTGAATGTTAAACAGCCTGTAAAACCCCGATTGGTGAGATACAGTGAAACTTACCGATGCGTGAGCGAAGGTTTAGTTGAGGCCCACAGGAAGTGGGTCACACAGATGTTGCCGCAGGACGCGGCGTACTTAGTCTGTGATTCATTGAATCTTAGTTCGTAGTGTCGCTTTATCGAAGCGATAGCTTGCGATTTAGCGACACTAGAACGGGACTAACCATCAGTGAAAAACCTCACTGATAGAAGTTTCACTTTATGTTATAATATATGAAGGAAAAAGATGCATCGGAGGTAATATTTTGGATTTTGTTTTTTTAGGGACAGGTGCAGGTGTACCTGCCAAAGCTAGAAATGTGTCGGCTATCGCGCTTGAATTGCTGGAAGAGCGAGGAGTGGTCTGGTTGTTCGATTGTGGGGAAGCTACTCAACATCAAATATTAAAGACATCTGTTAAACCACGCCGAATTGAGAAAATTTTCATTACGCATTTACATGGTGACCACATATTCGGTTTGCCTGGACTGCTTAGCAGTCGTTCTTTTCAAGGAGGGACTGATGACTTAACTGTATATGGTCCGAAAGGGATTGCAGATTATATTCAAACAAGTCTTTCCATAAGTGGCACCCATCTTAAATATGTTCTTTCCGTTGTAGAGATAGAAGAAGGCATCGTCTTTGAGGATGATCAATTTACGGTTTCAGCCTTAGCGCTTGATCATGGAATTCTTTCTTACGGGTATCGGATTGTAGAAAAGGACAGACCCGGGACCTTGCTTGCCGATAAGCTGAGAGATGAAGGTGTAGCACCTGGCCCCATTTTTAAAGCTATTAAAAACGGGGAAAATGTTACACTGGAAGATGGACGCGTTTTATATGGAACTGATTATCTTAGTGAACCGAATAAAGGAAGAATCCTTACGATACTTGGCGATACGAGGACGTGTGAACAGTCTATACAGCTTGCGGAAAATGCGGACTATCTTGTTCATGAAGCAACTTTTTCGGCGGATGAAGGGGAGATGGCATTTGATTATTTTCACAGCACGACTGCCCAAGCTGCAAAAACAGCAAAACTAGCGGGTGCCCGTCATTTAATTTTGACACATATTAGTGCCAGGTATATGGGGGAAGACATCGCAGTACTGCAAAACGAAGCGTGTGAAATTTTTCAAAACACGGTAATTGCAGAAGATTTACTCCAGATAAAGATACCTTTGTATGTAGAAAAACAAGGGGAGTCTATTCTTGAATAGCCCTCTTTGTGTGGTATGATAAAGTGAAACATCCATCAGTAGGGTCTTTTTTTCACCACCGATGGTTAGTCCCGTTCTAGTGTTGCTAAATCTTCGATAAAGCGACACTACGAACCCGATTGGTTCAACTAAGCAACTCTAGGTAAGTTTCACTGTATCTCACCAATCGAGGATATACAGGCTGTTTAACACCCACTTGATTCCATATAAAGAGAGTAATACAGCCTGGTAAACTGGGATAAAAGATTTAGAAAACGAAAGTTGTACATAAAAAAGGAGCTTTAATATGAGCGAAGAAAAAGATTTACAAAAGAAGGCCCATGATTTTTTAGTGCAAACGAGCCGAACCTTTGTCATTCCAATTAGCCAGCTTCCTTCTGGACTACAGGAAACGGTGGGCGCAGCGTATTTATGCATGCGTGCAATCGATGAAATTGAGGACCACCCTCAGCTCCCAGCTGAGATAAAAAGTAAATTATTAATAGAAATCAGCAAGTTGTTGAGAAATGGATACAATCGTGAGAACCTGCTGAAAATTCTCCTTCCTTATGAAGCTTCCCTACCGGACGTTACGTTATTTCTAAATGATTGGATTACGCTTTGTCCTGAAACGATCGTAGACAAAGTACTTGATGCGACGGCAGAAATGGCAGAAGGAATGGCTAAATGGGTCGAGTTGGACTGGCAGATTCAAAATGAAGCGGATTTGAATGAATATACCTATTATGTGGCTGGTCTTGTTGGAACGATGTTATCGGATCTTTGGAAATGGCATGATGGTACAGAAACAAACAAAGAACTTGCCATAGCCTTTGGGCGTGGACTTCAAACCGTGAATATTCTTAGAAATAAAGCTGAAGACGCAGAAAGAGGCGTGAACTTTTTCCCAGATGGTTGGGAGTTCGAAGATATGCTTCAGTTCACTGAACAGAATTTAAAGCGCGCTAATTTATATTTGGCAGATATTCAAACAACATCGATCCGCCATTTTTGTGAAATCCCATTAGCATTTGCCCACGCTACTGTCACAGCGTTAAAGGATGGCAAAGAAAAAATCAATCGCGAAACTGTTACCGACATTGTAACGAAAATTGTTGGTAGCTAATGAATATCGAACCGTTCAAGTTCACTATCTTGAACGGTTTTTTTATTTGTTATTTTAAAATATTATCGGAAAAATTAGAATTGTATTGTAATTAGTCTAGGTATTTGGGTATAATTTATTTCAACAAAGCATAAAAGCAATAAAGGAAATAGGGGGATATATTTATGAGAAACACATGGTTTAAAACAGCAGCGACCGCTTTAGCGGCAAGTGTATTGTTAGTAGGGTGTGGAAGTGATACTAGCAGTTCTGGCGATTCTGGAGAAACGTCTAAAGAAAAAACCTATCAAATTGGTGTGTCTCAATTTGTGCAGCATGCTTCACTTGATGAAGCTTATAAAGGGTTTCAGGAAGCATTGAAAGATAAAGGAATCAATGCAAAATATGACCCACAAAATGCGCAGGGAGATCAAAATAACACATTAACGATTTCGCAAAATTTCGTAGGCAAAAATGTAGATTTGATATTTGCTAATTCTACGCCAAGTGCTATGGGAGCATTAACTGCAACAAAGGACAGTAACAAGGACATCCCAATTGTCTTTACTTCTGTAACTGACCCAGTAGCAGCTGAACTAGTTGAATCTCTTGAAGCACCTGGAGGAAACATTACTGGAACAACAGATGCGCATCCTGATGCGATTGCTAATTCTGTGAAGTTTATGGCAGAAGAGCTTGGTGCGAAAACGATTGGAACAGTCTATAATTCCGGAGAACAAAATTCAATCGTTCAGATTAATATGTTAAAGGCGGAAGCAGACAAACATGGAGTTAAAGTAGTTGAAGCTCCAGCTGCGACGTCTGCTGATGTGAAGCAAGCCACTGAATCACTCGTTGGCAAAGCAGATGCCTTCTTTATCATAACAGATAACACGGTTGTAGCAGCGCTTGAATCGGTTATTATGGTTGCTAATGAAAAAGATATTCCGCTGTTTGTTGGAGAATTGGATTCTGTTGGACGCGGTGGATTTGCGGCATATGGTTTCAGTTACCACGATATCGGGTATGAAGCAGGGGAAATGGCTGCAGACATTCTATTAAACGGAAAAAAACCTTCCGAGCTTCCGGTTCAATATCCGCAAAATCTTAAACTTGTCATAAATGAAAAGGCAGCGAAGGAAATGGGAGTCGAATTGAAGGAAGAATGGAAATCAGAAGCTGAATTTATTAAATAAAAATTAAAAACATCTAAGTATAAGCTTCTAAGAAAGGGATGAAAGGATGCCTACAGCAATCTTTAGTTCATTTGAATCGGGACTGATTTATGCAATCATGGCTCTCGGCGTATATTTGACATTTCGGATTCTTGATTTTCCAGATTTAACAGTGGATGGTAGCTTTGTAACGGGAGCAGCTGTCACGGCAATTATGCTTGTAAATGGCTACTCGCCAATTATCTCAACGGTAGCAGCCATACTAGCAGGTTTTGCAGCTGGTTCGATTACAGGTCTCTTGCATACAAAGGGGAAAATCAATCCGCTACTTTCTGGGATCTTGATGATGATTGCCTTATACTCGATTAATTTACGAATTATGGGCAAATCTAATATTCCGTTATTTTCGGAATCAACGATCATTACGAGTGTTAAGGAAATTTGGGCAAAAACAGGATTGGATGCCTTCTTCAATAAAGGAATGGAACTGCTAGGACTTGGAAATTCTGTTCCGAGCACATGGGCGATTATATTTATTATGCTCGTCATTTCACTAGTCATAAAATTTGTCTTATCGCTATTCTTAAAAACAGAAATTGGGCTTGCTATCCGCGCTACTGGTGATAACCAATCGATGGTGAAAAGCTTTTCCACCAATACTGATAACATGAAAGTGCTTGGACTTGCAATTAGTAATGCACTAGTCGCTTTCTCTGGTTCTCTCATCGCCCAATACAATGGCTTTAGCGATATTGGCATGGGGATTGGCATGATTGTCATTGGCCTTGCTTCTGTTATTATCGGTGAAGCGATCTTTGGAGCAAAAACGATTGCACGAGCTACGCTTGCTGTGATTGGCGGTGCGATTGTATACCGACTTGTCGTTGCACTCGCGCTTCAAGTTCAATTCTTACAAACAGGGGATGTAAAATTAATCACCGCAGCGATTGTCATCGGTGCCTTAATCATTCCGCAGTTAAAGGATAAGCAGAAAGAAAAAAGCATGAAGAAGAAACGCTTGAAAGAACTGCAATTGCAGCAAACATTGGTGAAGGGGGCAAAAGAGGTTGCTACAGCTAAATCAGATATATAAAGTGTTTAACCAAGGAACTCCAGATGAAAAGCTAGCGCTAAAATCTCTCGAGCTTACCCTTGCAAAAGGTGAATTTGTGACCGTCATTGGTAGCAATGGTGCCGGTAAGTCGACACTAATGAATATGATTTCCGGAAAGCTGATCCCTGATGCAGGTTCAGTGATCATAGATGGTAAAGATGTTTCGCCGGTTGATGAGTATGTGCGAAGCAAAATGATTGGTCGTGTTTTCCAAGACCCGATGGCTGGAACTGCGCCACATATGACGATTGAAGAAAACTTGGCAATCGCTTATGGCAGAACGAATAAAAGAGGTTTGCGATTTGGCGTCACGAAAAGTCGTCGCAGCTTTTATAAAGAAAAGCTCGAGACGCTACACCTCGGATTGGAAAACCGGATGAATGCGAAAGTAGGTATGCTTTCAGGCGGTGAACGGCAGGCATTGTCACTATTGATGGCGACCTTCACGAATCCGAAAATACTGCTTCTTGATGAACATACAGCAGCACTCGATCCATCACGTGCCGACCTTGTTACTAACCTAACAAAGGAGATTGTTAGTCAAAACAATCTAACGACATTAATGGTTACGCATAATATGCAACAAGCCCTTGATCTTGGTACTTCCTTAATTATGATGGATAAAGGTCAAATTATCTTTGAAGCAAGAGGCGAAGAAAAGCAAAAGTTAACCGTAGAGAAGCTTCTTCATGAATTCCAACGAATCAAAGGTGAAAAAATGCTGAATGATCGAGCGGTATTGATTTAAAAAAGGAAAATGTTATTATGATGAATATAGAAGCAGTGAGATATTTTTGAAATCTCACTGCTTTTTTTATGGAGATGTGGGTCGAATATCTTAAGTCGATGTATGTATGCGATCTATAAGTTCAACCATTCAACATCCTTTAAAAAAGATCGTTGGTATATCAAAAACATCAAATCCCCTTAACCGCTCCATAATACCCTGCCAAAAGTAAGATGACAAAATATAAAATGAATACAAGATCATACTTAGAAAAACCGATTTCGTAATAATACGTTCGGTTCTTCGTATCGGAAAAACGCTTTGCTTCCATGGCCACAGCGATCCGGTGTGCACGTCGGATACTCCCTGATAACATCGGGATGGCATAAGCTTTCATTTTAAAAAAAACGGATTGTATCCCTGTTTGTCTGACCACTCCTCGCACTCTCATAGCATTTTGGATCGTTTGAAATTCTTCCAGCATGATCGGAACTAATCTCAAGGCGGCCATAAAGCTATAAGCATATTTAGGGTTGAGTTTGACTTGTTGCATTAAAGAATAGAACAGATAGACGGGTCTCGTAGTTAAGGCAAAGGTTAGTCCTAGTACTGCAAATAGTAATGCACGAAAACCAACAAGAAGTCCTCTAAAAAAGCTTTCTTCGGTAATATGAATAAGCCCCCACTTAAACCAAGTGGTGTTTCCTTGTCCAAATAAAATCATCGAAGAAGAAGTCGATAAAAATACAACAAAAAAAGGAATGAAAAGTAATAAAATTCGTTTGAGCGGCTGTCCTGTAAAACACAAGAATAAAATCAAGACGATAACCGTAAAGTTCATCATAAATAGTAAATCATGAACTGATAACACAACGATACACAACATCATTAATACGAATAACTTAAGGCTAGGATTAATCCGATGTAGCCATGTTTCTTTACTTGAAAAATCTAATTGCATGATGTTCCTCCATTACACGGATACTAATTCAGTCTTCATATTCATACTTTGTATTTCATCGCTGATCACTTTCCCAGCATCGATGGTCCAAATTCTTGTTGCAAAGTTGTTTGTAATCTGTTCATCATGGGTAATCATGATAATCGTCGTACCTTTTTGTCTGAGTTCTTCCATCCATTCCAATAATGCAAAGGTGTTTTTGGAATCTTGGCCAAAAGTAGGTTCGTCTAAAAGAATTAGCTTTTGTTCCTTTACAATCGATGCAGCTACACTTAAACGACGTTTTTGCCCCATCGATAACTGATATGGGTGTTTATTACGATGGTCTACTAGCCAGAACCGTTCTAGAAGTTCTTCGACTTTACCTTCTATTTCTCGGGTATCCTTTTTGTCTATCTTTAATGAGTAGGCGATATCTTCATAGACTGAATTTGCGACAAATTGAAATTCGGGATTTTGAAACACAAATGTCACGAGATCCGCATGTTTTTTTCCTTTTTTTATCGGGCTTCCTACTAATTCACAATGTCCTGTTGTTTTGATAAATTGCATGAAAGCATGTAAAAGAGTGCTCTTGCCGGCTCCATTTTCGCCTTTTATAACAATCCATTCACCTGAATAAGCTTGCAAATGATCTACCCGGATTTTTTCTTCCTTTTGCCTAAAACCTTTAAAGCTTTGCACATCTAATACTTTCTCCTTTTTTTCAAAGGGCGTCCTCGAACGTAAGAGGGAGGTAGTTTCTAGATACTCTTCCCAAATACCTGGAAACCAGATTCCTTGTTCCCTCATTTCATTTTGATACGTTGATAAGATTTCTTCTTTTGGTCCATCGGCTATAATCTGTCCTTCTTCATTAAAAAGAATGATTCGTTCAATGAATTCTAGGACATGATCAATTTTATGTTCTACAATAATCAATGTTTTTTCTTGGCCGACTTCTTTTAATACATTCCAAATCTCTTTCGTTCCTTTAGGGTCAAGCATCGCTGTTGGTTCATCTAAAAATAATACGTCTGGTTTTAGGGCCAAGATCGATGCTATAGCTAAGCGTTGTTTCATACCTCCAGATAGTGTTTGAATGTTAGTATGAATATCTGGTAGAGATAAGCCGACCTGCTGTAAGTGATGATGGATTCGCTCAATCATTTGTTGTTTTGGAACGTTCATATTTTCAAGAACGAATGCAATTTCTTCATCAACAAAAGGCATGCAAAACTGACTATCAGGATCTTGAAAAACATACCCCCATGAAGAGGGACATAAAAGTGCCTCAGCTTTCATGGGAACGTCAATCGAATGAGGAATTAAGCCGCTTAAAACTTGTAAAAGCGTCGATTTTCCACAACCTGATGGCCCGAGAAGGAGAACTTTTTCCCCTTTGTAAAAGGTAGAAGATAAGTCCTTAAATAATAAGGACGCATCTCCAGGGAATTTCAATCGTAACTTTTCAACATGTGCAATTCGTTCCATAGTTATCCACCCTTACTTTTGATCCAGTTCAGCATAATCTTTACTTGATGCTGGACGCACAAGATTTGTTACGCCTGTCGCTTCTAAAACTCTCACTAAATAGTAAGCAAACACACCTGCAAAGAGAATAGACCCGAGAAATCTAGCAAACATAAATAATGTTAAATTCCAAGCAGCAAGATCACCGATTTCTCCATAGGCGAAATCCATTAGGACCGATCCTAAGCATGCAGCGATAGCCGACAATATCGCTACGGAAATATGAAATCGTTTATATTTGAAAGCCATAAAGACAAGCTCTGCAAACAAACCTTGGACAACGCCATACAGAAGCACGGTTAGCCCCCATGGGGAACCTAAAAGAAATTCACCGGACGCCGCTGCAATTTCAGCAAGCAATGCAACACCTGGTTTACGGATGATAAAAAAGGCAACATTAGCCGCAATAAACCACATGCCATACATAAATTGGTCGGCATGTAAGCCGATTGGTTTTAGAGCATAATATACGGAACCCCAAAGAATATAGACAATGCCAAATGCAATGGCAATTACAATCGTCACTAATATGTCTGTCAATTTTAATCCTTTTGTCATGTTATGAATCTCCTTTTTTAGAATTGGCTAATTATTATATTTCTAGTACTTCTTTTTGAACCGGCCACGTTTCTAACTGATACGCCATTTCCCAAAAAGAGTATTCATATTGACTACTAAGGATGAAATGCTCTTTCATTCGTAGTTTATCTTCCTCAGTCACTTTGTTAGCAATCTCATCGATTCTCTTAATCTGTTCGTCTACCAATGTCCGGAACCAATCGCCGCCATATGCAGCAATCCATTCTTGATAAATCGGTTCTTCTGGTGTACAACCTTTTAGTCTTTCACCGATTTCATAATATAACCAGTAACATGGCAGGATTGCCGCAATTACGTCACCTAAATGTCCTGAATAGGCAGCACGATACATATGTGACGTATATGCATAAGCAGTAGGTGCAGGTTTAAAATTCTTCTTTTCCTCTTCAGTAATGCCTAATCGTTTAGAGAAATTGTCATGGAGCGATAGCTCAGCTTCATACGTTCCTTGTGCATGGCTGGCAAGTCGACTCGTTGTGTATAAATCTGTTGCTTTTACTGCCCCTAAAGCTTGTACTCTAGCAAAGTGAGATAAATAATAAGCATCTTGCATCACATAGTAGCGAAAACAGGCGAGTGGGAGTGTCCCATCTCCAATACCTGTAACAAACGGGTGGTGAAAGCTTGCTTCCCAGATGTGATCAACTTCTTTACGAATTTCCTTTGAAAATGTCATGTGATTTGCCCTCCATTTTTTCTATTAGTAGTAAGTGAGACACAGATAGATATATGAAATTGCCCAGTATCTTCTTTTAAAAAATAAAAAACCACTTCCTTTTTAGCATAAGAAAGTGGTTTTGATTGGTTACAAAATAGGTGTCCTCAGTATAGACGCCCCCACTTCCCTACGCTGGTATAATCCAGATCAGGTTCTAAGGGTCTTAAAGTCTCACTTTAATCTCAGCCTTTTCAGTCATAAGAAGCTTCCAATATCTTTTTAAGCTTCATTTCCCATTCAAGAGGCACCCCTAGTGGTAAAAATTGTTTATTTAATTGTCATTTGTCTAAATAGTACCATGAAATTTTTGATTGTCAATCTTTTATGAAAAATAGGAATGTTTGATGATTACCCAAACATTGCAGATTGATATGCAAATAAGCTTTGACTGAATGGAGGGGGTAGGCGATCCATACTGAAAGTTCACATTTGATTCATTTTTGGCTTTTTTTATTTGGGGAAAATCGCCGCTATGGAAACCTCGAATAATTCTGGGGACGATAACCATTTTGGGAGGGGCTAGTTTTTATGATGAAAAATGAGACAAATTTCTTCAATAGGTTTTGATGTTTAGTGTAAGTAGTCTACCCCCTCTATGACCAGAGATAACAGCTCTCCATATAGCTTGTTTGGCTTATGCGATCCTTTTGGTCATGTATTCTAATCCAGTTTGCGATACCAATAAATGAGGTTTGTTTTGCATACTTTGAGCATTTTGTTAAGGAACAAAATTAATGAATAATTGAATTAACCAACAGGATCAAGTATTCGCTTACTTATTAAGGAAAGCCTGAAATCAAGAAAAGTATTGAATATTCAAAAAATAACTGATATATTATTAAAAAAGTAAAATACCTGGATAACTCGGAAAAGTTATTATCATAGCCAAGTAAAGTGATGAGAATAATAAATATTTAATTAGGAATTTGGGAGGCTATCATGTCAGAGTATCAGCAAGTAAGTAAAAATTTAGGAGAAGCTCTTAAGAAAGCTACGCAGCCATTTAGAAAGTATCGAAATTTTGCAGATGAAGTTTGGTCTGAAGGAGCCATTGATACTAAAACAAAAGAGATTTTAGCAGTAGCGGTTACTCATGTTACAAAGTGTAGCTACTGTGTTGACTTTCACACAAAGCGAGCAAAGAAGGCTGGTGCAAAGGTAGAAGAGCTCATTGAAGCTGCGGTACTTTCTGCTTCGATTCAATCGAATCCCGCACTAATGAAGGATGAAACATTACGTGTCTCGAATCTCGAAGATTTCCCTTTATCTGCTCGCTCGTTCTTCATCTACCCAACTAGCGAAGAAGGCTTCTATTTGACTCAGAAAACAAAGGTTTTGATAGGGTTAGCTGTTAGTTATGCTTTAAAAAATAATGAATGGATATCAACATTTTTACAGTTAGTACCAGATCTTTCAATTTCCAAAGATGAAATAAAAGAAACCAGTATGGTTGCGTCAGCTCTGCTAGCGGGAGCAACCATCAGGCATATTGATGATATCATAAATGCCTTTGAAAATTGATTGGAGGCATTTATATGTTGAAAGGAACGAATAATACATTCGTTAACCACATTCTTCCATGGTTAGTCCCCGTTATCTTTATTGGGATATGGCAAGTGCTGGGGCAAGTAGGGTTCATTTCTCAAAATTTCTTACCTACCCCTTTGAGTGTAGTGGAAGGGGCGATTCGGCTTGGTGAATCTGGAGAGTTATTTGATTACATATTTGTAAGTACAGGACGAGCATTATTAGGCTTCTTGATCGGAGGCATTATTGGTTTTGTATTTGGATTAATCAATGGAACCTTTTTTATCTTTGAAAAATTATTTGATACGTCCATTCAGATGATACGCACGATCCCTCATTTGGCACTTATTCCACTAGTAATTATTTGGTATGGGATTGGCGAGGAGGCAAAAATATTCTTGGTTGCACTTGGTGTTGCCTTTCCAATCTATCTAAATACGTTCCACGGAATTAAAAATGTAGATAAAGGCTTACTCGAAATGGGAAAGGTGTACCGATTGAAACCATTCCAACTTTTTACAAACATAATGTTACCGGGAGCACTACCTTCAATTTTAGTGGGAGTAAGATACGCCCTGGGAATCATGTGGATGTCCTTAATTGTTGCAGAGACAATCGGTTCAGACTCGGGGATTGGTTATATGGCTACATCAGCCAGAGAATTTGTTCAAATGGATATTGTTATTTTAAGTATCGTTTTATATGCACTTTTAGGTAAATTATCTGATTTCCTGGCAACGCTTCTGGAACGTCGATGGTTGCAATGGCATCCCAATTTTTTTAAGAATAAGAAACAATCAAAACAGAAACTTAAAGGAGAGCATAGAAGTGTCGGGAGTAGAAATTAACATCAAACAACTGGATAAGAGTTTTGGAACTTTACAAGTCCTGCACAATATTGACTTCCATGTCAAATCAGGTGAATTCGTAGCGATTGTTGGGAAAAGTGGCTGTGGTAAAAGTACGTTGCTTAGAACGTTAGCTGGTCTTGAAAATATTACTGCTGGAGAAATTACTTTTAATGATAGGGTCGTAAAAGGTGTTCAGGAAACAACAAGAATGATGTTTCAGGATGCGAGACTTTTACCTTGGAAAGATGTGATAACCAATGTCAAGGTGGGGACTCCGAATCGTGATAAAGCGGAGGAAGCGTTGAATAACGTAGGGTTATCTGACAAAAGAAATGATTGGCCAGCTGTTTTATCGGGTGGACAAAAGCAGCGGGTATCACTTGCAAGAGCGTTAGCAGGCGATCCTGAACTCATTTTATTTGATGAACCACTAGGAGCATTAGATGCATTAACACGTATTGAGATGCAGGAATTAATTGAAAAACTATGGACGAATCAACGTTTCACTTCAATCTTAGTCACTCATGATGTAAGTGAGGCTGTCATTCTTGCAGACAGGGTTGTCTTGATAGAGGATGGCGGAATCGCGCTTGATGTGAAAATTGATTTACCAAGACCTAGGAAAAAGGACATGAAGTTTACTGAATATGAAAATATGATTCTAGAAAAAATTATGCACAAATAAAAGGAAATACGGGGGCGTTGAGAGTTGAAAAAGGTAATATATTCACTTATAACACTAGTAAGTATCGTGTTTTTAGCTGCTTGTAGTTCAACTAGCAATACAGATAAGGCTAATGGAGATTTGGAAAAAGAAAACGGAAATAAAACCGTAACAATCGGTTATCAAAAAGGAAATACCCTAAATATTTTAAAGGCTAGAGGAAACCTTGACGAGCGCTTGAAAGAGGAAGGCTATAAGGTTGAATGGAAAGTTTTCGCTATAGGAACAGCTTTACTGGAGGCTTTAAATGCAGGGCATATAGACTTTGGTCATGCATCTGACGCGAATAGTGTTTTCTCTCAAGCAGGAGGCAAGCCAATTGAATACGCTGCATCAGAAACCCCTTACCCAAAGGGAGTTGCATTAGTAACGAAAACAGATTCCGGCATAGAAACAGTAAGTGACTTAAAAGGAAAGAAAGTAGCAGTTACTAAGGGTGGAAACATGCACTATTTATTATTAAAAGCCCTTGAAAAAGAAGGAATGAAAGAAAGTGACGTGGAAGTTGTTTTCTATGCGGATGCATCTGAAGGTTCAGCAGCATTCAGCTCAGATAAAATTGATGTTCTGGGAACATGGGACCCTTACCTTTCGATTGTTGAAGATATCTTTGAAACTAGGACCATTGTGAACGGTGAAGGGTTGACGGAAAATCGCACTTTTTATTTCGGGTCGAATGAAATATTGAAAAATAATCCAGAGGTCGTCAAAATCGTTTTAGAAGAACTTGAGAATTCGGACCAATGGGCGAATGAAAATAAAGAAGAAGTAGCTAAAATTTTGGCAAAAGAACTAAATTTAGATGTAGAGCCCTTAATTGTTGCGAACGAAAGAAGGGATTTTGGGGTATTACAAGTGGATGATGAGGCGGTGAAGGTTCAGCAAGATTTGGCGAATTCGTTCTTTTCTATCGGATTATTCCCGAATGAAGTTGATATTTCAGAAGCAGTAGAACCCAACCCCACTTGGCTTCCAACGAATCTAAAGTAAAAAATACCATATTTACTAGTTTCTCATTTGTAGTGGATTAAAAATAATTTAGTCGTGGTCTATGATGCGATCCATAAATAAACAGTGCAATTTCACGAATTGCACTGTATTTTTTGTTTTTATGACTTTGTCTCGAGAGCACGAGATTCTGCTCGGAGCTTGATTAGCCAAATAAAAGTTGGAAAATATGCCGCCGTTTTTGCTTTTTGGGTGCTTTTTTTCCGTCAAAGACAAGTGGATTACTAGATAAAGACATCCCTTTTTCATTGTTTTTTCCAGTCTCAAGCACTTCAATCCGTTTGGCCATGCTTTCAATCTGTTTGTTTAGATCCTCAATTTCTCTACGATGTTGAAGGAGTTGGTAAGATGCTACGCTATCGGCTTTATCATCGAGTCGTCTTTCTAACTCCTGAACGGTTGTCAGAAGTTTTTCTATGACAATCTGATTTTCAGGAGATTGAACAGTTGGCTTGACTGCTCCTTTTCTACTCTTTTTCTCCCCCAGTTCAACTTGCTGGAGAACAAATCCAGCGTTTAATTGCTGCTGGATTTGTTTCAATTGCTGTATGTTTTCGTCCGTAAATAAGTAGTGACCATGTGAATTACGCTCAATCTCCATATTGCATGCTGTGACCCAACGCTGTACCGTACTTTGAGAAATTCCTAATTCATTAGCTACTGACCCTGAATTTTTCATTAAAAATCCCTCCTAATGACTATACAATTCTTCCTCTTTCCTTGATTTCCTTTCCCTCTGACAAAACAAGTTTAGATTCGGCAAAGAAAGTGGATTTGCCCCTTATTTTTTGGCAGATGTCGATTTTACTTTGAAGAATTCAACTCTCCTATGAATGAGGAAATCTATATAAAGTGTGAGAAGAGGAAATTTTGAGAAATAAAAACACTTTGAATTATAGAGGTTGTTCAGAAAAATCTAGACTTAAAAAACTAAACGGTTATAATTCTACTATATATTGAATATTCTGATACCTGGTTAAGGAGGAGGTAGAGGCATGAGTGATGTGTATGTAATAGAAGGGGCTCGAACGGCATTTACGAGTTTTGGAGGATCCTTTGCTCAAGTTTCGGCAGCTGATTTAGGGGCAGCGACAGCACGGGAAGCTTTAAGAAGAGCAAACATACCGCCAACAGATGTAGATCATGTTATTTATGGGAATGTTATTCATTCCTATACGAATGCATCCTATTTGGCGAGACATATCGGCTTAAAGGCGGATGTGCCTTATGAGGTTCCCGCATACGCTGTGAATCGTTTATGTGGTTCAGGTGCACAGGCGATTGTATCTGCTGCACAGCATATTTTATTAGGTGAGGCTCAAATCGTGCTTGCTGGTGGTGCGGAGAATATGTCAATGTCACCTTTTGCGAATTTCAACGCGCGTTTTGGTGGCTCGAAATATGGGACGCTTGTTTTTGACGATATGTTGCAAAGTACATTAACGGATGAGTATGCAGGCAGTGGAATGGGCATGACAGCGGAAAAATTGGCATCCATCTACTCGATTTCCCGAGAAGAACAAGATTCGTTCGCTTTGTTAAGTCAACAACGTGCAGCCAAAGCGAGAGACACTGGTGTTTTTGCGAAAGAAATTGTTTCTGTTGAAGTTCCACACCGGAAAGGCACCAAGTCTATTTCCGTGGATGAACATATAAAAGGGGATGTAACAGCAGAGAAATTGGCGTCATTAAAACCTTCATTTAAAACAGATGGAACCGTGACACCAGGAAATGCGAGTGGGATTAATGACGGTGCAGCTTCTGTTATTGTTGCAAGTAAAAGAGCTGTGGACGAAAGAGGTGTACAACCACTCGCACGAATTGTGTCATGGGGAGTGGCTGGTGTAGACCCTTCAATTATGGGAATTGGCCCCGCTCCAGCAATCCGTCAAGCATTGGATAAGGTTGGATTGACGATTGCTGACATGGATGTAGTCGAAATAAATGAAGCATTTGCTGCGCAATATTTATCAGTTGAGAAGGAGCTAGGGCTTGACCGTGATAAAACGAATGTCCATGGTGGTGCGATTGCACTAGGTCATCCAGTCGGTGCTAGTGGAACGCGAATCCTATTATCACTAGCGTACGAGCTCAAACGACGGGGTGAACGTTTTGGAATCGCAAGCCTTTGTATTGGTGGTGGACAAGGAATCGCTGTTGTTTTAGAAAACGTCTAAAGGTTGTATCATGAAAGCTCAAGTATCTAGAAACTAAAAAGGGGATTTTCCCCATTTGAAAGAAACGAAAGTGAGGTTGGAAACGGGGCCGCCTTTAAGAGTAAGTCTATTTTAAAGGCTTTTTTCTAAAAGATTGTGGCTAAACAAATAATTGAATGTATAATATTAACAACAAAATAGAATGCTGTTTAAATAGTTTTAGGAGGTGCATAGATGAAATTAAAGAGTTTTATTGTTACCTTCTTATCGCTTGTATTAACGACAGTTGTACTTTTCTTAATTGGTCATTTGTTTTCCATCCCTTGGTTAATGTTTCATCTCGAGTATATAGATAACGCAAATGGCTTCATCATTTCAACTGGCTCATTCGTTCCTTTAATAATAGGTTTGGTTGTAAGTTTTTTTGCAGAAAAGATTTATGTTTATAAATACCGATAAAAACTTGGTTGATCATACCAAGTTTTTTTAGGCTCTTATTTTTGCAATGGTTGTAAAATTACTTGATGGCAAGAACCAGGGAGCATCCCCTAACAATGAATTCTTGTTTTTAGATAAAGTAGATTAAATCTAGGAAATCATAAACAAGCAAGAAATATGTAAAGGAAACGACCTCTCATATTTCTTGCTTGGCTTATTCTAGCCTGTTGTTAAGAACAAGACGCTTGTGTTGCTGTTTTACCAGCCTCTCTCATACTGTGCGGGTGGTGTGATTTCAGCGTTCAATTCTTGTGCGGCTGTTCGTGGCCAGTATGGGTTTCTGAGCAGCTCACGTGCAAGAAAAATTAAGTCTGCGCGGTCATTTTGCAGGATTTCCTCTGCATGAATGCTAGAAGTGATTAAGCCGACTGCGCCTGTCGCAATCTCTGCACTGTGTTTAATGGTTTCACTGAAAGAAACCTGGTAGCCTGGAAATATATGAATGCGGGCAGGTGCTACTGCGCCAGAGCTTACGTCGATTAAATCGACGCCATCTTCCTTCATCCATTTTACAATTTCGATATACTGCTCGGGAGTCATGCCGCCTTCTAAATAGTCATTGGCTGAGATTCGGATGAATAATGGTCCATCCCAAACTTCTTTTACAGCAGTAATTGTTTCTTTTACAATCCGATAACGATTTTCGGCAGAGCCGCCGTATTCGTCCGTTCGTTTGTTACTGATCGGTGATAGAAATTGATTGAGCAAATAGCCGTGGGCGCCGTGAAGCTCAATCACTTCAAAGCCTGCTTTCTTGGCGCGTTCTGCTCCTTTTTGAAAAGCAACAACCGTTTCTTGAATATTTTCTTTGGTCATTTCTTTTGGAGTTTGATAACGATCATTAAACGCAATGGCTGAAGGCGCGATAATTTCTTCTTTAAGTTCAGCTTTACGACCGGCATGAGCGATTTGTATCCCGGTTTTCGCTCCTTGTTCTTTTATGAGTGAAACAAGTTCCGATAGTCCTGATACATGCTCATCACTCCAAATACCAAGATCATTCGGAGAGATTCTTCCTTGTTCTGTCACGGCTGTAGCTTCAACGATAATTAAGCCTACACCTCCGACTGCACGGCTTGTATAGTGGGTCTTATGCCAGTTTTGCACAATTCCATCTTCATCAGGACAGGAATACATGCACATTGGCGACATCACAATTCTGTTTTTTAAGGTAATATTCTTAATTGTATAAGGTGAAAATAGTTTAGCACTCATTTTGTTCAACTCCTTGGATTAAGTTATCGCTAGTATATCAACTTCATTTTGATTCTGCCAAAAATTTGATTATCCGTTAGAAATTAAAACTGGAAATCTCCTTTTTTATTTCTTTAGAGATTTCATCACCCATCCGTTTTGCTTGTTCGGTTGCTTCTTCAATACAAGCGATAAAAGCATTCTGGACATGAAAGTTTTCTAATACTTTAAGTCCGGCTTCTGTCGTACCTCCAGGTGAGGTTACTTCTTTACGGAGCGTTGCTGGTGTTTTGGGTGATTGATTCAGCATTTCTGCTGCTCCTTGAATGGTTTGGATAATCAACTGTTTGGCTGTGACAGGATCAAGGCCGATTTCTTGGGCAGATTTCTCCATTGCTTCCACTACGTAGTAAATATAGGCAGGGCCACTGCCTGAAAGACCAGTTACCGCGTCTAATTTGTTTTCCTCGACAACGGACACAGTGCCAATGGATTTGAATAGTTCAATGGCTATTTGAAGCTGTGCGTTTCCTGCTAGTGAATTAGCGGAAAGAGCAGTAGCCGATAAGCCGACAGCAGCCGAGGTGTTTGGCATGGCCCGGACAATCGCCATTTTCGTTTCAATAATTTCTTCAAGGCTTGCTAGATTAACACCTGCGGCTACGGAAATGAGCAGCATATTTTCAGTTAAATAGGGGCGGGCGGCTGTTAACGCAGCAAGTACGTCTTTAGGCTTCACTGCAAGAAGTACTACATCTGCATCAGTTAGAGCAGCTTCAAGAGATGTGTGACCATGTACCCCATATTGTTGTTTTACATAAGCTAACCGTTCTTGATTTGATTTATTTGCTACTTTAATTTGTGTAGGATTGACTCCGCCTCTTGCAATCATGCCTGATATAATCGCTTCTGCCATTGAACCGATGCCGATACATGTGATTTTGTTCATTTCATTCGCTCCTTTTTTTGAATAAATAAAAAAGCCTTTCATCCAATAAAGGACGAAAGACATAACTTCCGTGGTACCACCTTCGTTCATCTTTCTTTTTGAAAGATGCAGCTCACAGTCCGTTATCGCCGGACGGACGTCAGGTTTACCTGATGGCTCATAAGGGAGGTTCGATAAACAGCGGGTGGTGAAGCCTTGCAGCCTGATGAGCCTCACTCTCTTGCACCATATTTTATGTACTGGTCTTATTCATCGCCTACTATTTACATATTGGGATGTGCATGGAATTTAGCTGTTCTGTATTCCTTTACTAGGTTACAGTCCCAGTACTATTTATCCCGTATTAACGGGTAGTAATACCTCCACCTCAATGCTTAGAAGAATCGAAGAAGCGTAGGTGAGGGTAAACTGCTCGTAAAAGCCTGATTGGTGAGATACAGCGAAACTTACCGATGCGTGAGCAGAGGTTTAGTTGAGGCCCACAGGATGCGGGAACGTCTGAGTTCGTTGATCCTTAGTTCGTACTGTCGATTGAACGAAGCGTTTGCTGCGACCTTAGCGACAGTAAAACGGGACTAACAATCAGTGGGGATGAAGACAACCCCACTGATTGAAGTTTCACTTTATAAATTATGATGGAAGTCTCAATCTATTGTCAATAGACATGACGATAATTTTATGAATTATTATGTGAAAATAATGACAATTATATAGACGAGATGTAAAATATAGACGATATCTTAATTAAAAAAACGATTCGCATTGAAATTTTACATATAATTTTTTATTTTTAATAGTAAAGGTGGAATCCATATGACAAGATTAGATGAGAAAATTGAAAAACTATCGATTCCGACTCCTTATTCTGTTGGCGATGTAAATGTTTATGTAATAAAAGGGGATGCGCTTACACTTGTAGATACAGGACCGAGAACTCGTGAGGGAAAAGAAGTTTTAGAAAAAAGACTTCGTGATTTAGGGCACTTGATAAGTGATTTTGATCAAATCGTGCTCACTCATCATCACCCTGATCATGCTGGTGGCATTGATTTTTTTCCTGAACAGGCAACAGTGTTTGGACATGCTTGCAATCAAAGATGGCTTGAATTGACAGAAGAATTCAAAGAGACACTTGACTTTTTTTACTTGAATATTGGAAAGGAACTAGGTGTATCCGAAGAGATGATCACTTCGATGAACAATTATGGCGGTTCGGGAAGGTATATTAGTAAGCGTACGGTGCAATCATTTTTGCAAGAAGGAGATGAAATCCCTGGTCTTTCTGGCTTTCGCGTTATTGAAACACCTGGGCATGCCCAAAGTCACATTTCGCTTTACCGGGAAAGTGATGGGGTGATGATTGGCGGGGATCATCTGCTGGACAAAATCTCACCAAATCCTATCTTGGAACCACCGATTTCACCTAATGAAAGCCGTCCGGAGCCATTAAATCAATACAATAACTCTCTTAGGAAGTGGCTCGAGCTCCCCATTTCACTCACCTATTCAGGACATGGTAGGGATATTTCCGATACGCATGCGTTGATCAACCATAATTTAGCTCGACAGCATGGGCGTGCTATGCAAGTCAAACGAATGATCGAAGCTAAGCCGCAAACGGGGTTTGAGATTTGTAAACAGCTTTTTCCGAGAGTATATCGCAGAGAGCTTGGCTTAACGATTTCTGAAACAGTCGGTCAACTTGACTATTTAGAGGCTTTAGGAGAAATTAAAAAGGAAAATCAATTCGGGACATCTATATATTTAGTAAATAAGTGAATCGAGGAGTAGACAATGAGTAGATTACTTAATAAATGCGTAGTCATTACAGGTGCTTCAGGTGGGATTGGCAAAGAAGTTGCGAGGAAGGCGGCAAAGCAGGGAGCACGTGTCGTTCTGCTTGCACGAAATACGGATAAATTAGAGGAGCTAAGGAATGAGCTAAACAACCAGTATGGAGATGTGGCATATTCGTATACCTTAGACGTTTCAGATATGAAAAAGATTGTTGAAGTATTTACAGAGATTTATGCACACGTTGGAGAAATCGATGTTCTCGTGAATAATGCTGGGTATGGCACTTTTAAAGAAGTCGACGAAACAGATACTGACGAAATTCAAGCCATGTTCCGAGTAAATGTAATCGGCTTGATGGCTTGTACGAAAATGGTCGTTTCTGCGATGAAAAGGCGGAAATCCGGTCATATCATCAATGTTGCTTCCATGGCAGGAAAGATTGCAACGCCAAAGTCTACTCTATATTCTTCAACTAAATTTGCAGTGATTGGTTATTCCAATGCGTTGCGTCTGGAAGTAATGCGTGATGGAATTCATGTGACAACCGTTAATCCAGGACCGATTGCAACAAACTTCTTTGACATTGCCGATGAAAGCGGAACATATGTGAAGAATATCGAAAAATTTATCCTACAGCCAGAATATGTGGCGGATAAAATCGTGTCAGCGATGCTTACGAAAAAACGCGAGATCAATTTACCGCGCTTCATGAATGCGATTAGTAAGATTCATACACTTTTTCCTAATACGGTAGAAACGCTTGGGAAAAATGCTTTTTTTAAAAAGTAATGGTTGAAAGAAGATAAGACCAGTTTGACTATTCACTGGTCTTATCTTTTTTATTCACTTCATTTTTAGGTACAAATCCTCCTTTATATGGGTCCCATTGTTTCCCGGATTTCTTTTCATTAATTCCGTAGAGTGTATTATGGATTAAATCCCGAAATACCACCGCTGCACCTGTTACAAGAATTCCTTGTACAACAGACGTGATCGCAAATCCATAATAAAGCAGACAAGACATTATGGCAAAACTAACCTGAATCCAAGCATAGCTCCATGCTGGAATAAATGGTGTTTGACGCAAAAATAGTCCAATAAAATACAAGACGGGAATCAAAATCAATGCGTCATTCCGAATATAGATCGTTAAAAAATCCATCTAGCACTCTTCCCTTTCGTATGCTTCTTCTTTTCATTTTCTTCATGCGTTAGATCTCCCCTTCAAGCACTGATTGAAGTTTCAATTTATTACAATTTATGTATTTCTGTACAACCATGATCTAGTCTTATATGTATAAAACGAAAGAAAATTTTCCCCCACAGGGTCAGACCTTTAAAAATGTCGATGAAATCAAGGCGTGTTAAGTGAATGTAGCTTGGGACATATGACAAAAGAACGCCACTAGTATCCTAATATCGCTCATGCAGGAATTGAGATGTATGATTAAGTATTTTATGAAAAAAGTCATACTTCCATCAGTGGGGTATTACAGCCTGTTAAACCGGGGGAAAGTTTCTTTCAGTGGTATATATGGGGATATTTCTTTCCATGCTTTTGTATGTTACATAATGAATGACTAACAGATTACCTGATTTAACAAAATGCATAATGCCAACACATTTAGATAAATCGTGATCTGCTAATTTAGCTATCTTTTTTTTTTTTTTTGAAAGCGTTTTCTTTGGGTGTGGAAAAATCATTCATATATTTATAGTGTACATGCATAACATATTTGAGGAGGGGTTACTTATGGCAGATAACGTGAAAATTGGTCTTATTCAAGCTTCGAATGATATGGATGGAAACCAACCTGTAGAGGTTCACAAGCAGCAAGCAATCGAAAAGCATATAAAGCTTGTCAGGGAAGCAAAAGAAAAGGGTGCACAAATCATCTGTTTACAAGAGATTTTTTATGGTCCCTATTTTTGTTCAGAGCAAAATACGAAATGGTATGATGCAGCGGAAGAAATTCCGAACGGTCCAACGACAAAACTTTTTCAGGATTTAGCAGAAGAATTACATGTAGTTATTGTTTTACCAATCTATGAGAGGGAAGGGATTGCAACATACTATAATACCGCAGCCGTCATAGATGCAGATGGAGCTTATTTAGGGAAATATCGAAAACAACATATCCCGCATGTAGGAGTTGGAAACGAAGGCTATGGGTTCTGGGAAAAGTTCTATTTTAAACCAGGAAACTTGGGCTATCCGGTGTTTGACACTGCGTTTGCAAAAGTAGGAGTTTATATTTGCTATGACCGTCATTTTCCAGAAGGTGCGAGAATACTAGGATTAAAAGGAGCTGAAGTTGTGTTAAATCCATCTGCGACAGTAGCTGGACTTTCCGAATATTTATGGAAGCTTGAACAACCTGCACATGCTGTAGCGAATGGCTATTATCTTGGTGCCATTAATAGAGTAGGAACAGAAGGGCCATGGAATATGGGGGAATTTTACGGACAATCTTATCTTGTTGATCCAAGAGGGAACTTTGTCGCAATGGGAAGTCGCGACTGTGATGAAGTAATCATTGGCGAAATGAATAAAAAAATGATACGAGAAGTTCGTGATACATGGCAATTTTACCGAGATCGAAGACCGGAAACGTATCAAGAAATGTCCGAGTTATTACCATAATAAATGAATTTTCAAATGGGAGCTTTACATCATATGGGTAATAAAACCCTTTCTATTATAAGGGTGAAAAAGTAGGTAGTAAGGATCTTCTCTAAAGGGAGGTTGTTATTGTGAGTAACGTAAATCAAGTAAGAATTTCAGTTGAAAATTTAAGTAGGAATTTTCAAGAAGTTCATCCTGGGTTAACGAAACAGGAAGCAATGGAAGAATCGAATCGTTGTCTCTATTGTTACGATGCTCCGTGTATTACTGCTTGCCCAACAGGAATTGATATCCCGACATTCATTAAAAAAATTGCATCAGGGAATGTGTTAGGGTCGGCCAAAACGATTATGACGGCGAACCCGATTGGGGCAAGCTGTGCTCGTGTATGTCCGACTGAAGAATTATGTGAAGGTGCTTGTGTACTAAACCATTCCACAAAACCAATCATGATTGGCAACTTACAGCGCTATGCAACAGACTGGGCGATACAAAATGAGCAGATTTTGTTCCAACCAGGTAAGAAGAACGGTAAAACAGTCGCCATTATTGGTGGAGGTCCAGCTGGCTTGGCTAGTGCCCGGGAACTTGGACGATTAGGCTATGACGTTACTATTTTTGAAGCAGAAGAAAAAGCGGGTGGATTAAACACGTATGGCATTGTTTCATTCAGGCTCCCTAAAGAAATCTCTTATTGGGAAGTAAAGCAAGTAGAAAGCTTACAGGTGAGAATTCGTACAAATACGCGAGTAGGTAAAGATATATCAGTAGAAGCAATCCTTGAAAACTATGACATTGTTGTTCTAGCAATTGGCATGTCTAGTGTTCCAGATATAGGGGTTAGCGGGGAAGATTTAGCTGGTGTGTATGATGCGATTGAATTTGTAAAAGAAACGAAAACAAAACCTATTTCCAACCAGTTTCTCAAAAAACGAGTCGCTGTGATCGGAGCAGGCAATACAGCGATTGATGGAGCCACTTGTTCCGTTCGTCTTGGTGCTGCAAATGTAAAAGTTTTATACAGACGGACAATCGAAGAAATGACAGCTTACGAGTTTGAATATGAATTTGCGAAACAAGATGGTGTTGAATTTAGATGGCTTACTGCTCCAAAACGGATCATTGGAGACGGGCAGGGGCATGTAAAGGAAATCGAATGTATCAAGATGGAATTAGGTGAGCCTGGAGAAGATGGTCGCCGCCGTCCAGTTCCAATTGAAGGTTCTGAATTCACACTTGAAGTCGATGCGGTTATCAAAGCAATTGGACAATCAAGATATGTAGACCTAATTGAGGAATTTGCGTTAGAGCATAATGGTGGAGTTATCAAAATTGATCACAACACCTTTCAGACATCTAATGAGAAGGTGTTTGCATGTGGCGATGTGATTTTTGGAAAAGGGCAGGGCGAAGCAATGGTTGTATCAGCTGCGCAGCAAGGAAAAGAAACAGCCCATGCCATTCATAAATCATTGTTTCATTCTGTTACAGAAACATCATAATCCAAAATCCAAAACACATCTTACTAATAAGGAGGTAAATCATGGCTGATTTACGTATTAATCTAGCAGGTATTGAATCCCCCAATCCATTTTGGTTAGCCTCTGCTCCTCCAACCAATTCAGGGTATCAAGTCCAACGTGCATTTGAAGTTGGTTGGGGAGGAGCCGTATGGAAGACATTGGGTGATCCGATATTAAATGTTACATCGCGTTTTGCAGCGGTTAGCTTCAATGGCCAAAGAGTAGCAGGTTTTAACAATATCGAATTAATCACCGATCGACCGCTGGAAGTAAACCTAAAGGAAATATATGAAACAAAAAAGCGGTTTCCCAATCACACCATCATCGCATCACTGATGGTTGAACCTAGCCAAGAAAAATGGCATGAAATTGTCAAAAAGGTAGAAGACGTGGGAGTAGACGGGTTAGAGCTGAACTTTGGCTGTCCTCATGGCATGGCTGAAAGAGGGATGGGCTCTGCTTCAGGTCAGGTACCAGAATTAGTGGAAAAACAAACGTATTGGGCGAAGGAAGCCGCAAAAACCCCTGTAATCGTTAAGCTGACACCGAATATAACAGATATTACGGTTACGGCCGAAGCCGCCGTAAAAGGTGGCGCTGATGCGATTAGCATGATCAATACGATTAACAGTTTAGCAGGGGTTGATATTGATTCTTGGAATACCATCCCACATGTTGGCGGAATAGGAGCACATGGTGGTTATTGTGGACCTGCTGTCAAACCGATTGCCCTTCATATGGTTGGCGAGTGTGCGAGAAATCCTCGAATTAATATCCCGATATCTGGAATAGGAGGAATCTCTAACTGGAAAAATGCTGTTGAATTTCTGTTAATGGGTGCAACTAGTGTACAAGTTTGTACAGCAGCTATGCACCATGGTTTTAGAATCGTAGAAGATATGATTGAAGGATTGGATCACTACTTAGATGAAAAAGGAATTGCCTCAGTAATGGACTTGATAGGAAAGTCTGTAGAGAAATATTCAAATTGGGGCGATCTCGATCTGAACTATAAAGTCGTTGCACAAATTAACAATGATATATGTATTAATTGTAATAAATGCCATATTGCTTGTGAAGATACGTCACACCAATGTATCGACATGTTGAAAGATCCCTCGGGAAACAGCTTATTAAAAGTTAGAGAAGAGGACTGTGTTGGCTGTAATTTATGTGCAATCGTATGTCCAGTGGATGGTGCAATTGACATGATTGAAATACCAAGTGGACTGCCACCAATGACCTGGAATGAACGCCAAGCAGCACTGGGTGTAGTTTCATGTGAATCGAATAAATAAAACTGGATATTCAAATTATTATAAATTGGAGGATACTTATGAAAAAAGTAATAAAAAACGGTACGATTGTCACGGCGACGGATACGTATCATGCAGATTTATTCATTGAGAATGGGGTAATCAGTCAAATTGGCAAGCATTTTTCATCTGATGATGCAGAGATCATTGATGCAAAAGGATGTTATGTGTTCCCAGGTGGCATTGATCCACATACTCACTTAGAAATGCCGTTTGGCGGGACGGTAACAAAAGATGATTTTGAAACCGGTACAATTGCTGCAGCCTTTGGTGGTACGACAACGGTCATTGACTTTTGCTTAACGAATAAAGGTGAAACATTACAAAGTGCGATCGAAAATTGGCATGCAAAATCAAATCATAAAGCGGTGATTGATTACGGTTTTCACCTGCAGATTGTCGAAATGAATGAAGATGTGTTACATGAACTCCCTAAAGTGATCGAACAGGAGGGGATTACATCATTTAAAGTATTTATGGCTTATAAAAATGTGCTGCAAGCCGATGATGAAACACTCTTCCGTACACTTATTTCGGCAAAAGAACTTGGAGCGCTCGTCATGGTACATGCAGAAAATGGCGATGTCATTGATTATTTAGTGAAAAAAGCATTGGAACAAGGCCATACCGATCCGATCTATCATGCTTTAACAAGACCTTCTGAAGTGGAGGGGGAAGCGACCGGAAGAGCAGCAATCTTAACCGGGTTAGCCAGCTCGCAACTTTATGTTGTCCACGTGTCTTGTGCGGATGCAGCTAGAAAAATTGCCGAAGCAAGAAATAATGGAATTGATATTTGGGGTGAAACTTGTCCGCAGTATTTAGTGTTGGATCAGTCCTACTTAGAAAAACCGAATTTCGAAGGGGCAAAATTCGTCTGGTCCCCGCCTTTACGCGAAAAATGGAATCAAGATGTGTTGTGGAATGCTTTAAAAACGGGGCAACTGCAAACAGTAGGATCGGATCAATGTTCATTTGACTTCAATGGACAAAAAGATCTTGGCAAAGGTGATTTTTCAAAAATCCCGAACGGGGGGCCAATTATTGAGGATCGGGTGAGCATCCTTTTCTCAGAAGGGGTAAAAAAAGGCAGAATATCACTCAATCAATTCGTTGACCTTGTATCAACAAGATCGGCTAAATTGTTCGGCCTATATCCAAGAAAAGGCACGATTGCTGTTGGGGTGGATGCGGACATTGTCATCTTTGATCCAACAGTAGAGAGAACCATTTCTCAAGAAACGCACCATATGGCCGTTGATTATAATGCGTTTGAAGGAATGAAAGTGACAGGAGAGCCTATTTCCGTATTATCTCGAGGAGAATTTGTCATCCGAGATAAGAAATTTGTCGGACAATTAGGAGCTGGCCAGTATTTGAAACGAAAGAAATATGGTACAAACGATCAATCAGAAACAACAAATCTAGTTTAACTTTCCATCGATAATAATGTTTATATTAGTGAAGGCCCGTTCCCATTTCCATTATATAAAGATCAATTTTTATAGTTGGAGGAGCAAATGTTTAGTAGCCTCTCCTTTCTTTTCTCACAGCATGGCTAACGTGTCTTATGTGATAATTGCTGGAATATTACAAAAAACAACAGAGAGAAGTGGTGCCTCAATGAAAAAGAGTGGGAATTATCTCAAGTCGCCAGATTTACTGCCGATTTCACATGATGATAGAAAGATAGGAACGAAAGGTTTTGCGGTGATTTGGGTAGGGATGGCGGTGGTCTTAGCCGCATTTGCAATAGGTGGTGCAGGCGTTCAAAGTTTACCGCTAGGATGGGTGATTGTTGCAACGCTTATTGGGTCTGTTGCAATTGGGATGTTCATGACCATTATTGGTGATATCGGCATTGAACATGGCCTTTCCTTTCCTGTTTATATGAGAGCGCCATTTGGAACTATCGGTACGCATATCCCTTCTTTAGTACGTGGCGTAACGGCTGCTTGTTGGTTCGGCCTCAATACGTTTTTCGGAGCAACGGCCATGAATGGAATCTTAAACATTCTCTTTAAATTTGATAATTGGTTTGTGTGCTTCTTATTGTTTGCAGCTGTTCAATTAGTCAATACCGCACTGGGTATTAAGGCAATTGAGCGCTTTGCCGATTTAGCGGCACCAATCATTATTCTTATTTCCGCATGGATGTACACATCCCTTTCTGACCAAGCAATGGAACAAGGAAGAGAAATTTGGTCATGGGTTGAAAGTCCTGTTGCAGGGGGAGCTGCTCTAACAGCTTTTATGGTTGTTGTTATGAGTAATATGGGCTTTTGGGCAACTTTGGCAGCTGATATGCCTTCTTTATCCAGATTTTTTAAAGCTCCAAAAAACGAACGGAATTGGTTTAAACGAAATAAATCGCAAATTGTAGGAAGTATTATTGTCATGCCGATTGTCAACACATTTATGATCATTATCGGTGCCGTTTCATATATTGCAGTATCTAATTTTGATCCTGTTGCTGCACTCCAACAAGCTGCAAGTGGCTTTGTTTTAGGAATTCTTTTATTGATGATTGTGTTTGCGCAATGGTCTACAAATACGTCTGCCAATGTAGTTCCAGCTGCTACGATTTTCTCCAATGTAGGAGGGCCAAAAGTACCGTTTTGGGCAGGAGTTATTATAGCGGGTATCATTGGGATCATCGTACAACCATGGAGTTTATTTGATGTTATCATCCCAGCTCTCCTTATTATTGGGGGAATCTTGTCTGCGATTGTCGGTATTTTATTTACGGACTATTATGTACTTCGTAAGAGACGAGTGAATGTGCATGAACTTTATGAAGATCATGGCCAATTTAAATATATGAATGGATTTAATGTGGCGGGAATGATTGCTTGGGTTATTGGTGGTGTTGCTGCCTATTGGCTACCGGCTTATTCCTTTCTAGTCGGTTTTGTGGTTGGTGCAGTGATTTATTACTTTTTAGCAAAATATTGGTGGTTTAAGAAATATCGACAAGCAGAAATTACGGATCCAAGTGATGAAAAATATTTGGGTATTACAGTTGGCCGTGATTGGGTCATTGATATAGGGGAAGAAACGGCCGTTGTTCCTGAAAGTGTTGAATCACAATTATAATCATTTGTGGTCTTTGTCCGCCTTTTTTTGAATATATTTTTAAAAAAGGAGAGAAAGAAAATGTCCGAGTACCAACAGTTCTTACAAGAGCGAGATCGAATCGATAACCTCCTACAAAAGGGGTTTAAAATCAAACATATTACGGAAAATTTGAGTGGCGCTTTTGTAGAATTTGAAAAAAGGAAAAATCATGACGGCGAAAGTAATAATAAAACGTTACACATTATAACACCTGAAGCACGTAAGTATTTTTCCGTTATTTTGATCAAACAACAAACAGAAAACATATAATCAACATGTATAGACCAATGGGATCATTCCCCATTATCTGAGTGGAAGGTTTCCTTTTATGGACACCTGGATATGAATGAAAAAGATGTGTGAATTTTTATGCTCATAAAAGGATGATTACGTCGAGATATGACGATTAAATGTGAGAGGTGGAATGAAATGGCGAAGATTAAGCAAAGCGGCGATATCCATGCGTTAGATCAAGAGTATGTTTGGCATTCGATGAAGCCATATAGCCCTGGCTCTACAATGGTTATTGAAAAGGCGGAAGGATCTTGGGTAACCGATCACACGGGCAAGCGCTATTTAGATGCCATGTCTGGTTTATGGTGTGTAAATGTTGGCTACGGAAGAACAGAATTGGCTGACGCTGCTTATGAACAGTTAAAAGAAATGGCTTATTTTCCACTTACACAAAGTCATACTCCCGCCATTAAACTAGCAGAAAAGTTAAACGAAATGCTAGGCGGCGAATATGTCATATTCTTTTCCAATAGTGGCTCAGAAGCAAATGAAACGGCATTTAAGCTAGCGAGACAGTACCATCAACAAAAAGGCGATCATGCCCGTTACAAATTTATTTCCAGGTATCGAGCCTATCATGGGAATTCAATGGGCTCTTTAGCGGCAACGGGTCAAGCACAGCGGAAATATAAATATGAACCATTGGCCCCTGGTTTCATCCATGTGGCACCACCAGATTTATATCGCTCTAATGATCATACTGACTGTCCCCCTACAGAATTGGAGTCCGTGAAAGATATTGATCGAGTGATGACATGGGAGTTAAGCGAAACGATCGCTGGTGTCATCATGGAACCGATTATTACAGGAGGTGGCATTTTAGTTCCACCTGACGGCTATATGACAGGAGTCAAAGAAGTCTGTGAAAAGCACGGAGCTCTACTCATTGTAGATGAAGTAATCTGCG
Organism: Peribacillus sp. JNUCC 23; assembly: GCF_053653995.1. The sequence goes on along the minus strand of NZ_CM132202.1, from coordinate 2,840,913 downwards.
GCTTTGGCCGTACAGGAAAACCTTTTGGCTTCATGAATTACGGAGTTAAACCGGATATTATTACAATGGCCAAAGGGATTACAAGTGCCTACCTCCCTTTATCGGTAACTGCCGTGAAAAAAGAAATCTATGAGGCATTTAAAGGCTCAGAAGAATATGATTATTTCCGCCATATTAATACATTTGGTGGGAATCCGGCTGCCTGTGCTCTTGCTATAAAGAACCTTGAAATTATGGATGATGAAAAATTATTTGATCGATCCAAAAAATTAGGAGAATATTTACTACATTGCTTATCGACTCTTACAGAAGAGCATCCATTTGTCGGCGATGTAAGAGGCAAAGGTTTGTTAGTGGGGATTGAACTTGTCAAAGATAAGGCAACGAAAGAACCGTTGGAAGCCGGGTTAGTCAATAAAGTCATTGCAGGCTGTAAACAAAAAGGTCTGATTATCGGAAAAAATGGAGCCACGGTTGCAGGATATAACAATGTGATAACTCTAGCTCCACCATTAAATATTGCAGAAGAAGATTTAGAATTTATGATTAAAACGCTAATAGAAGAATTGCAAGCGATTTAGAATGTTAATGTGTGATAGGGGTGGGATGTATAACGTTATGCAAACTTTAACGATAAACAAAAAACGATTAGAGCAAAAAATAAATGACCTCTCGCAAATTGGGAAAATTGCCGAGACAGGAGTTTGTCGGCTTACACTGTCAGACGAGGATAGACGGGCCGTTTGGACAGTGAGACAATGGATGGAAGATGCTGGACTAACGACAAGAATCGATCATTTCGGAAATCTAATTGCCCGACTAGAAGGAGAAAGTCCGGAAGCCCCGATTTTGATGCTAGGTTCACATATCGATTCACAGCCATATGGCGGAAGATTTGATGGTGTCATCGGGGTACTCGGTGCACTTGAAGTCGTTCAAACGATGCAAGAGCAAAGCATCGTACCAAGTATGCCCATTGAAGTCGTAGCGTTTTCGGATGAAGAAGGCTGTCGTTTTAATAAGGGGTTATTTGGAGTCAGAGGGATACTCGGGAAACTAGAAGACGGTGAATTAGAACGGACTGACAAAAATGGAATCACAAGAAAAGAGGCATTAATTCATTTCGGATGTGATCCTACTAAATTAAAGGAGTCGGAATATCCAGAAGGAAAGATTGCAGCGTTTCTTGAGATGCATATTGAACAAGGACCTGTTCTGGAAGCGAAGGATACACCTGTTGGAATTGTTACGGGTATTTCGGGACCATTATGGTTAACGGTAGAATTAGAGGGCTTTGCTGGTCATGCCGGCTCAGTGCCAATGCCGATGCGAAAGGATGCCCTTGTTGGAGCAGCGAAGATCATTGTAGCGCTAAATGAACTAACCAGCGCAGATTGTTCGGCTCCTACAGTTGGTACTGTAGGAAGTATGAATATTTTTCCAGACTCACGGAACATCATCCCAGAGAAGGTGAGTTTTACAGTCGATTTAAGAGATATTGATATCGACCGACGACATAGAATTGAAAAGCAATTAAGAACAAGAATTACGGAAATCACAGAGGAGCATCAATTAATTTGTAAAATCACAGAAGATACCAATAGTGAGCCACGCTATTGTTCCGAAAGAATTATGAATGTCATGAGAGAAGAAAGTGAGCAAATCGGTTTAAATCCAATTGATTTAATGAGCGGACCATTTCATGATTCTCTCGCGATGTCATACGTTTGTGAATATGGAATGATCTTCGTGCGCTGCAAGGATGGTATTAGCCATAATCCGAAAGAGTTTTCCACCATAGAGGACATATCGTTAGGAACGGAACTGTTGTACCGGACGACTATTAAGATGGCGAGTGAATAACTGTTATCTATAAATTGAACGATTGAATTCCCTCTTTTATTTCGAAAGCTATGTAAAGTCAAAGTAAAAATCAGGGTAATAGGAAAAAACGCATTCAAATCCGACCTTCTCATCAGGAAAAGTAGGGAAGCCCAGTACAGTTGATTAAGATTACGAGTTGGAATCAAGATTTGCGCGCGGGAATGAGCAATTTTCGATCCAGAATCGAAAATTACATGGCAAAATCGTTTTGTCGTTCGTGTGCAACACCCGCCTTCAGTGGTCTAATGAATGACCTGTGAAGGTAGGTGTTTTTTTCTTCCACATAGGATACAGAAGGCATTCTGCTTCGAAGTCGGAACAAAAGATATGGCAAAATCAGCGAGTAGTCTTTATCCACAGCGAAACAATGGAAAAAATTCTTTGTACTGCTTTCAGATTTTTCAGCTCGCCCCGTGTGCCAAAATAGCCATTTTCTCTTCATCCATCGGCCCAATGACTTTTTCTCTAATGATGCCCTCGCGATCGATAATGTAGCTTGTTGGGATGGAAATGGTTTTGTACAGCTTTCCAACAGTGTCTGTTTTGTCTAACAAAATCGGGAATGTTAATTGATAGTTTGCAACGAAATCAGCGACCGCTTTTTCATTTTTTTCTTGAGCTGTTAAATTTACTGACAACAGAGTAATATCGGAATTACGACTTTTTTCATAAAAACTTTGCATTTCCGGCATCTCTGCTTTGCAAGGCGGACACCATGTCGCCCACAAGTTTAGAATTACGACTTTGCCTCGATAATCCGAAAGCTTTATTTGCTCTCCTGATAACGTCGTCAATTCAAAATTCGGTGCAGGTTTCCCTATTTTTACAACAGGCTGAGTCTGTCTGGATCCCGTTAGCTCCTCAGCACTGACGTATGAGTTTGCGGCTATTAGTCCAATCCATACAGATAGGATTGTATAACATAGTTTTTTCACTAACCTTTCCCTCCTTGCTAACACCATCTTTACTTAATTTCCCCTGAACACTGTCAAATATGAAAAATGATTTATAACAGAAATGTTAGGCGACGATAAAGTTATTTAATTACAAATAAAATCGTTACATTTACAATATGGAAGTATTTGTATGTATCATAAGTGCTCTTTCCAAGTCAATTATAATAGAATGTGAAGAAATGAACTTAAATTAATGACGCAGGTTAGTAAAAGAAGGAAAAAGATAATTAAGATAGCGATAGGAAAATGCAGATATACAACATTAAGGAAATCCAAATATAAATGCCTGATTTCTGGCTTCTAGCATCTGGGAATTAGGCTTTAGTTACTCCAGAACAGCACCTTTTAGTAATTAAAATATAGATTCTCTTGAATACAGGCTGCTTGCCAGAATCTATAAAAACTTTGTCAATCCTGTGCGGTGAGAGTAAAGTAAATACATCAGTTTTAGCTTTCTATGCATTGCTATATATTCATTAATCCTTCTTTTGTTAATTGACTTGAATGTTGTTTTTTAATAATAATGACAAATAAGCTTGCTAATAAACAGAAAACTCCTGCCAAGAAGAATGCCCAAGTGTAAGTGTTGAAAAATTTGTAGATCAGACCCCCTCCATAAGCAGCAGCTGCTGCACCTGCCTGATGGAATGCATAAATCCAACCATAAACTATTCCACTTTTATTGATGCCGAAGATTTGTCTTGAGATACTAATCGTTGGTGGAACAGTTGCAATCCAATCTAATCCATAAAACACAGTAAAGATAACTAGCATAGTAATGGAACCTTCATTTAATGCACAGGGAAGGAATACAAGAGAAACCCCTCTTAAACCGTAGTACCAAAATAATAGCCATCGATTATCGAATCGATCTGACAGCCAACCGGATAGAGTTGTTCCTACTAGATTAAAGATTCCCATAAACGAAAGAATCGAAGCTGCTGTAACTAAAGGTATTCCAAAACTAATACAGTAAGAAACAAAATGTGTACCAATTAAACCACTCGTTGAAAGCCCACAAATAAAGAAACTACCAGCTAATAACCAAAATTCCTTCACTTTCACAGCTTCGAATAAACCATTGAAGGCAATAACAATAGGATTTTCCTTTTGTCCTTCATTGCTCTCTTGTATTTCCTCTTCATGTCCATATGGAAGAATACCAACATCCTTTGGTGTGTTTTTCATAAATAAAAAGATTATGATAAGCATAATGAAACTAAGGATCATCATTAAACCAATCGCTGGGCGCCACGAATAATTCTCTATAATAGCTGCTAAGACAGGAAGTAAAATTAACTGGCCTGTCGCTGTACTTGCCGTTAATATTCCTACTGCAAGACCTCTTCTTTTCTCAAACCAATGATTCGCTACATATGGACTTAATACCGTTAAAAAAAGACTTGATCCTAGCCCAATAATAAAGCCCCAAATGATGATCAGCTGCCATGATTGATTCATAATGATGATTAGTATGATACCCGTCAGTAAAGTTGCCATAGAAACTATCATCATTTTCTTTAAGCCAATCACATCAAGTAATGCTGCCATAAACGGACCTGATATACCATAGAAAAACATACTAATGGCAAAAGCTAGTGCAATAACAGATCGATCCCAGCCAAATTCATTTTCGAAAGGATTTATGAAAACCCCTGATGATGACATAACAATTCCGGCTACAATAATGGAGAAAAATGTTACGGTAAGAATAAACCAGCTATAGTGTATACGTTTCAAAACTCAACCCTCATTCTATGGATATTTCTCATCATGTTCTACATTCTTGGTGTAAGATGCATTCTAATTTCCATGGAGTTACTTAAAATATTTTCCTGACTTTTTAGATGCATGGTGGCTGTTTAATCGTTTCTAACTACATATTCTCAAAAGTTCAATATTTTTTCTTAGATAGGTCTAATTTAAAAATAAGTGAATCTCTATCAGGGTAGTCATATTTAATCGGCAAATCCTCTTTGACAATCTCCTTAAATCCAACTTTTTTATAGAAACCATGTGACCTAGTAGCTTTAGATGGAGTATCCAAAATCACCTTAGTAAACCCTTGTTTCTTCGCAAAAACAAGTAATGTTTCGTAAAGACCTGTTCCTATCCCAACCTCTTTACCACGATAATCTTTATAAACGAAAAATTTCTTTAATACTGCAACCTCATTGGTTTTCTTCTGCAAACCAATAGAACCTACAACCTTTTCGTTATTATTTAACGCTATCCAAAAATTGCCACCGTCATTTATATAATTCGATTGAATGTCTAGAATATCTGGTTGTTCTTCGACACGAATACCCAATTCATACTCCGCATTCTGTACATGCAATATTAATTTAATGACATCTTCTTTATACTTATCATCGTAAACCGTAATCATTTATTAACTCCCCCAATTGTGTTTATAAAAAGATATACTATTTATATTTTTGTAATGGAAATATTGAATTTATCTACTTTACCTACTGAAATCAACAACAATGTTTAACAGAGTACGGGTCAACTTAAAATATTGGTTTAAAGCTGTTGTATTACTAGTTGAACTATTTATGAATTATTTTTCTCTATCTTTTTTTTGACAGCCGTTGTAGATCTAGAAAAACAGATAGGCTTATTCTTCTCATCTGTAATTTGAATTTCCCAAACCATGGTTGTTTTGTGGATGGGAAAACCAGTAGCTTTTACAGTTCCTTTACTCTCTCCACGAATGTGATTGGCGCTAATCTCCAATCCAATTGCATATTCATTCCCCATATCCAAGAGATTCCAACTTCCTACACTTGCCACAGTTTCACTACTGAAGCTCCTCCATGAAGCTGTCCAAAGTGTTGTCTGGTTGCATCATGAACGGGTATCGGGCGACTACCTTCTCATTTGACACTTCAACAATTTCGATTCTAAGGGTATCCAATATTTATCCTCCTGATTTCTATTTTTCTTAACATTAACTTGTAACTGATTATTAGTAAAATTGAAGTTTATGAAGTTATCCATTGATTTTTTTGATACTATAGAAGTAAGAGTAAAATAAAGGTTGGTGAAATGATGGAAATACGCCATTTTATTACGTTTAACAAGGTCATTGAAACGGGTAGCTTCACACAAGCAGCAGAACATTTAGGTTACACTCAATCCACGGTGACTTCTCATATTCAGGCGCTGGAAGAACATTTAGGCGCACCTCTGTTTGATCGGATGGGCCGAAAGATAAGATTGACTGATATTGGCAAGAAGTTGTTGCCCTATACTCAAGAGATTTTAGATACCTATGGAAAGATCGAAAGCATTACCAGTGATGGAGAGGATATAAGAGGGGAGTTAAAGATTGCGGCTCCGGAATCACTAACGGTATATCGCCTAGAACCAATATTAAGAGAATATAGAAAGAAGTTTCCTCATGTAAGCATCAGTTTAAGTAACGCCACCTGTGGAGATAACAAGAGAGCAATACTTAATGGTAGTGCAGATATTGCATTTGTCATGTTGCCACAGTTACAGGATTCAGATTTAATCGTCCATTCGTTATTAGACGAACCGATTGTCCTTGTTGGAAGTCCTGACTGTTCACTGAATAATTTAGATAAAAGCTACGAAAATCAAAAGATAAGCGAGTGTTTGATTGCGAATGAGAAAGAATGCAGTTATCGAACGATGTTTGAAGAATACCTTGGAGAACGGGGGATTGTACCTTCCCACACGATGGAGCTTTGGAGTATAGAAGCGATGAAACGTTGTGTAATGAGTGGGCTTGGTATTGCTTATTTACCTTTAATGACAGTAAATGATGAAATCAAGGAAGGAAGGTTAAAAGTAATTCCCTGCGTTGGTGGCTTTAAACAGATTTTCTCCCAAGTCGCTTATCACAAAAACAAGTGGATTTCCCCAGCTTTATCAATGTTTATCGACATTACTTTGAAACATGCAAGAGACTGGTCATGTGCGGAGACTACTTGTTGAGCGAAGATGGTGCTTTTCTTGAATAAGTTTGAAGAACACTTAGATTTATATGATTTTATTGTTATATGATTAAGCGCAGTGAAGATTTTACATTTAAAAATTAACCAACTTTATTTTAACCCCGTCCTAAAATCAGAACGGAGTTATTCGTGTTGGGGTTTTAAAATTAAATAACTTTATTGTCACTATACAGCTGGTTTAGTGAATCCTAATAGATACATTTCTTTCTTTAAATAACTAGACCAGCCAATGCTGAAATACCACCTATTATGACTGAAGTTATTACATAAAGAATTGCTAATTTTATTTTATTAGATTGTATTAAAGTTATGGTTTCATGTCCAAAGGTAGAAAAGGTTGTATATGCACCACAGAAACCAACCCCCAAAAAAGCCCATACCCAATCACTGATTTGATTTGTCTGATGAAGACCGGCAATAACTCCAAGAAAAAATGAGCCTGTAATATTAATAATCCAAGTACCAATTGGGAATGGATGCACTCTTTGAGCTTTATTCGTAATAAAACTGCCTAATAAAAATCTAGCAGTAGCACCTAATGAACCGCCTAGTCCTATTAACCAAATCATACTACATCTCCTTTTTCTTTATATGTTAATGCCAATTTACGACCTAAATAAGCTAATAGTAAGCCTAGTATTGTGGTTGTTAAAACATAGAGTAGTGCTAGAAAAATAAGACCTTCTTGGAATAAATGAATAGTCTCCACTGAAAAGGTTGAAAAGGTTGTAAACGAACCGATAAAACCTGTTCCAATAATTAACGTAAATTCGGGTCTTATTCTTTTCTTTTGGTCCATAAATGTTAGAAACCAACCGAGGAAGAGGCAGCCAAACAGATTTATTAGTAAGGTACCCAAAGGAAATCCATGATTTGTAGGTATCCATACTCCCAAAGCATACCTACATACAGCACCCAAAAAGCCACCAATCATAACTGCTAATACATTCAACTTAATCACCTTTCTCTTTTACCTTAGGGCTTAGTAACTTGAAATAAATAGGGGAATTATCGATTTTAGAGCAAAAATCCTCAGTTATACCTTCCCGCTATTGTAGTATTTTTAATTGTAAAGGGAAAGAACCCTACCGAGCTATAAGTAAATATGTGCTTTCGATCCATTACAGGTCAATTTGTTTGTAGATCGGCTTATAAGCAAAATAATTAACGCAATAGGAGAGATTCGGTATAATAGGTCTCGATAAGGAGTGGAAAGTATGAAAATTGAATGGACAGAGACGGCCAAACAGAAAATGACTGAAATACTTAATGGACAGGATGGCTATATGAAATTAAAGTATGATACAGAAGGCTGCGGCTGTGTGATGAGCGGTGTAACGGCATTATGGCTGGTGCGTGAAACCGAAGCAGACGACAAGCTGGTTGACACGAATCATATGCCTGTATATATAGAGCGTACAAAGGCCATTTTTCTCGACGAAGTAATGAAAATTGATTTTGTACCGGAAGTGAATAGTTTTCAGCTAAAAAGCCCAAATGGCATGCTGAATCCACGATTAAGCTATCATAATAAAGTAGTATGAAAAAAAGCCGTTTTGCAGGAGAATTCCTACAAAGCGGCTTTTGCGTTATTGGCTAATACATATTTATGAAGAAATTCATCAATTGCCTGCTCATACTCTTCGCGATTTTCATTGTAGCTTTGAGCATGTGCGCCATTAACCGCTAAATATAGCTGCTTGGGCCCTTGTTTCTTTTCGAATAAATCAACGGTCATCGAAGCTGGAATGAACGAGTCATTTTGACTATGAATGAACAGAACCGGTTTCTTAATATTTTGCACAAAGTCAATCGGGGAGATTGCACTCGTCCAATAATGGTCGCGAAGCCTGATAAAGGCGCGTCCAATTGGAAGGATAGTCCAGATAGGTAAAGGAATCTCCTTCGTAATCTGATGCTGTAATTGCTCTTCAAAATTAGAAAACGGGCAATCGGCGATATAAAAGTCAGCTCCATCTTCAATCATACCAGCATATAAAAGTAAAGTTGCCGCACCCATGGATTCACCATGAATGCCAATCAGAAGGTCATCTCCTCTTTGTTTCTTTAACTTAGAGATTACCGCCTGTAAATCGAATTTCTCATAATGACCATAACTGCTCGTTTTACCGCCAGATTCCCCGTGGCGGCGGTGGTCATAAATCACAGTATTGAAGCCACGTTCAAGAAAAATCGAACTATATTTAATCGAATTCACCTTATTTTCCGTCACTCCATGACAAATAATTACCCATTTATTCGTATCATGCGGTTCAATAAATAAACATTTCAATTGATAGCCTGAAGGCGAAACAACCCAGCTTTCCGTTTTCGGCAGCGCCGCAAAATCCTGTGGATTCAATCGCTTTGCTGTAATTTCACGTTTTTTAATAAATTCATCTTCTTTTTTCTTCATAAACATTACTCGATTGGAAAAATAGATGCCGATTCCGATTATGTAAATCAGCACCCCGGCTAACGCCAAAAACCACTTTTTCATTTTACATCCCTCGATTTCCATGAAATACTATCATTATATAGCTGGCAGAATCAGATGACAAATGAATCCAAATCATGAAGCAATCGTGATATACTAATAGGTACGAATTTAGTGGAGGTTTTTTTACTATGAAGAAAAAGCAAACGAAGCAACAACATCCGAAAAGAGAGAAAGACGATTCGTTAAAGCTTGGCGATTTAATCAGCGGGGATATTATGGCGCAGCTTAAAAGCAAACAAAAAGAGCTGAATGAAGCCCAAGCGGCGGAAAAAGCAGCGGAAGAAGCGAAAAAGAAAGAAGAACGAAGATTACGCGAGAAAAACAAGTCGTTTGAAGAGCTGCTTGGTGAAAGCGATCTAAATTGGAAAAATTATAAATAAATACGAAAAGGGTCTGACTCACACTTTATGAACAACAGTTTAAAGCGTTACTTACGCTTAATTTGAGCTGTATATAAAGCTTGCGAGGTCTGACCCTTTGCTTCGTTAATCTCGATGGCTGTCGTAAATTCCTGCTTTCGTCAGTTGTTTTAGGAAAAGAATTTCTTCTTCGGAAAGTGGAGTGCACAAAGTAGCACGGCAGTTTTCACGAAGCTGCTGAACGGAGCTTGCTCCTGGAATAACTGCACCAACCTCTGGATGTGACAGAACATATTGTAGTGCCGTTTCGTTCAGATTGCGTGGAGTTAGTTTTTCTTTTATCTGTGGCAGAATGGCTTCTAATTCTGTAAAGCTATAATCTAAGTATCCATTCTGCTTTATCTTTTCAGAAGCTTTCTCAAGTGTTTTTTCGCTTAGAAGCCCTTTCGCCACAGGTCCACGGGCAATTACGCTGATTTTATTTTCGGAAAGCAGCGGTAGCCATTCTTCAGGTCGACGATCAAGCAGGCTATATTGCATCATCACGGATTCGATGTTGGATTTTGCAGCAAATTCTTTAATGACATTTGGGCGAATCGAGGAAATACCATAATAGCGGATGTATCCTTCTTTTTTTAATTCCTCGAAAGCATCAATTGTTTCCTCAATATGATCTGCAATCGTGCCTCCGTGGAGCTGGTAGAGATCGATATAGTCCGTCCCAAGACGGTGCAGGCTATCTTTTACCGCTTTTTTTATATAGTCTGCGGAAGGATCCCAGCTCCAGCTGTCGAGACTCTCATTCCAGCGATTTCCAACCTTTGTGGCAATCACTACATCACCGCGGACCGACTGAAGCGATTCCCCAACAATCTTTTCATTTTGACCAAAATGATATAAATCTGCTGTATCAAAGTAATTGATACCTTCGTCAAGTGCAGCTTTAATGATTTCCTTTGCTTGGTTTTCATCGGTTCCAAGCGACATACAGCCGAGACCAATCTTAGAAATTTGTAAATCAGAATTCCCTAACTTTCGCTTTTCCAACGCTTTCACTCCTCATCATGACTGTTTCATTATAAAATGTAATATAAATCAATTGTAAAGGAGGAAGGCGACTTACTCAAAGAATTAACATTATCTGAATAGAAAGTGGTGGTTCTCTTTAAAATACTCAAGAAGCAGTCTGTCTTTCACTTGATACGTGTTAAAAATCGTTCTTTTTTCGATGAGTGAATGTCGTTAATCCAATCGTTAACAAATTCATATTTTTTTTGGAATTCTTTAAGCTTTTGTTGGATTTCCCAGCTCTTTCCCGTAAGAACAATCCCTTTTTCCAATACATATAGTTTCATAAAAATCACTCTCCAGCATTATTATGGTAAAATATATGAACGATCATGCGAGAAGTAGAACAAGGAGTGGATAAAATGAAAAAGTTTGAAGAAAAAACGATTACGTCTCAATCTATATTTAAAGGAAAAATCATTAGCCTACAGGTGGATGAGGTCGAATTGCCAGACGGAAATACGAGCAAAAGAGAAATTATTAAACATCCAGGGGCAGTGGCTGTCATTGCGGTAACCGATGAAGGGAAGATCATTATGGTCGAACAGTATCGGAAAGCTATGGAAAGAAGTCTCGTTGAAATTCCTGCTGGTAAGCTTGAGCCAGGGGAAGATCCTGCTCATTCGGCTGCACGTGAATTAGAAGAAGAAACAGGGTATGGATGTGCAGAAATGGAGCATCTTACGTCTTTCTACACATCACCTGGGTTCGCTGATGAAATAGTGCATATGTATGTGGCTCATGGTTTGCGCAAGATAGAGCAGCCAGCCGGGACAGATGATGATGAATTTGTGGAACTGATGGAATTAACCTTAGAAGAAGCTGTCCAGTATGAATTAGAAGGAAAGATCAAGGATGCGAAAACGGCGTATGCGGTTCAGTATTTACAATTACAACAAGCGATTGCTAAATAAATGAATGAATATTATGCAGATCTGCACATTCACATCGGACGGACATGGACGGGTAAAGCAGTTAAAATCACTGGTGCCAAATCCTTAACGTTATCTGAAGTGTTAAAGGTATCAAGTGAACGTAAAGGGCTGGATATGATTGGTGTCATTGATTGCCATTCACCAGAGGTCATCGAAGAAATAGACGAGTTGCTGAAGCAGGGGAGCGTAACTGAAATAGAGGGAGGCGGTTTACGATTTGGCAAAACGACCCTTATTCCTGGTTCAGAAATCGAAGTCTATGATAGCCAGTGTAAAGGCCCAGTTCATGTACTAGCTTATTTTCCTACATTAGATAAGATGAGGATTTTCTCAAACTGGATGGCGCAGCATGTGACAAATATTCAACTAAGCTCGCAACGGATTTATTGCGAAGGAAAAACGCTACAACTAAAAGTGAAGGAGTTAGGAGGGCTGTTTATTCCAGCCCATGTATTTACTCCTTTCAAAAGCTTGTACGGAAAAGGGGTCAGTAAAAGTTTAACGGAAGTATTTGACCCGAAACTAATTGATGCGATAGAACTTGGATTAAGCTCAGACACAAGTATGGCCAAAGAGATGAATGAGCTGAACGATTATGTATTTATTACGAACTCTGATGCCCATTCACTCGGAAAAATTGCTAGGGAATATCAAAAATTGGAACTCAAAGAACCGAGCTTTTCAGAGCTTAACATGGCATTTCAAGGAACTGGTGGCAGAAGGGTTGCTACGAATTATGGACTGAATCCGAAGCTAGGCAAATATCATAATACCGTCTGTGCAAAATGCTTTGCACCGGCTGAACCGAATACGAAAGTGTGCTTGAATTGCGGAGCGAAAGCAATCGTCAAAGGTGTTGCATTACGGATTGCAGAGCTTGCTAGCATAAATCATCCCCATATTTATCGTGACCGGCCACCATATATTCACCAAATTCCACTCGATTTCATTCCAGGACTTGGACTGAAAACAATGGACAAACTTCTAGACTATTTCGGTTCGGAAATGAATATTTTACATGAAGCCACCTTTGAACAATTACATCAGGTCGTACCTGAAAAAATCGCACACTATATTGATTTGGCACGTAAAGGGCAATTGGTGATTGAGACAGGTGGCGGCGGAAGGTACGGCAAGGTGAAGGCAAATGAAAAGGAATCCCATTAAAGAATTTACTCACTCGCCACAATGAGTGTTAAAAGAGTCGAAATGTTAAAACCGTGAACAGAGAATAAGGCGATATAGCTGCAAAGAAAAGCTCGCTGAAGTCACGTGGGCACTGAAAAAGTAACTCATTTTGAAAGTAGCGAAGATTTTTATCGATATACAGACAATAGAAGAAGCTAACAACCTATATATAGTGGGTCGTTAGCTTCTTTTTCTCTTTAAAAGGACTTTTTCAGTAGCCTCGAAATCACAGCAGGCTTTTCTTATTTTATAATTTTCGAAAACACGCAAGTATCCCGCACCGATTGCCATCCACACTCACACTATCATTTCGAAGAATTGTCTCAAGAACAAAGCCCAATTACTCGGGAACCCGTTTACTGCTAACATTGTTCGGATCGCAGCGAATCTCTACTCGCTTTGCTCCATACATATCCGTTGTCTGAAAAAACAAACAACTTCTTATGTTGAAAAAAATTCTGAGTCATAATGGACACGATTCATCATACAATTTAGTAAGTAATAGTCGGGAGGAAAAAAGATGAAGAAAAAATCCGTCGTACCAAACGCAGCAATTAATCATATCAACGAACATTCCTCATTGTATGTGTTTATTACCGTACTATTTTTAATGGGGGTCATCTTTGGGGCCATTCTTGTCAATAGTTTGAGCTTTACTCAGAGTGATGACTTATTTTATTATCTATCGCAATTTTTTGGACAAGTATCCGAGGCGAAAGTTACGGCTGATTGGGACATGTTTACCCAAAGCGTTTCTCATAATGTAAAATATATAGCGGTTATGTGGATATTAGGAGTGTCAGTAATCGGTCTGCCTGTAATTTTGGTTTTACTGTTTTTAAAAGGAATAGTAGTTGGATTTACAGTTGGTTTCTTGGTTAGCCAAATGGGGTGGGGGGGCTTCTTGCTTTCTTTTGTTTCGATTCTACCGCAAAATATTATTATCGTTCCTGTATTTATCATCATCGCCGTCATATCCGTTTCGTTATCGACGAAAATGATACAAAGAATTCTCATGAAACAAATTCGCGAGCCATTAAAGCCGATTATCATGCGTTATATATTTGCATTGACCGTATCGGTCGTATTTTTAGCCTGCGCTGGTGCAATTGAAGCCTATGTATCTCCTTCTCTAATGAAAAATGTCGTTAGTTTATTAAATAGATAAAACATCCATGAGCGCCTGCTCTAAAACTAAAGCGATGAAAAAGGTCCAGGTTCTATAAAGTGAAATTTCAATCAGTGGGGGGCTTCATCCCCCACTGATTTTTTAGTCCCGTTCTCCTGTAGCTAAGTTCTTCGCTTTCGCTTCGATCAATCGATAGTGCGAACCAGCTTCAATGAATTACAGACTAAGTACGCCGCGTCCTTTAGTCTTTCGTCTGTGTGACCCACATCCTGAGGGCACAAATTTTACCACTGAAGAGCACAGCGGTAAGTTTCACTGTATCTCACCAATCGGGCTTTTACGGGTAGTTATCCCATCTATGCTTCCTCGATTCTTCTAAGCTTTGAGGTGGGACTACTGCACGTTAATGCGGGATAAATTGTATCACCTATATGAAGCTCCGCACCTTTTTCGCAGAAAAATAAGCAGATGAAGATTTTCTTTTTTGACAGTTTTCCCTCTTTTGATATAATAGAAACGATACGGCGCGGGAGGGAAAAGGTATGGAGACTAGAATCGATCGAATAAAAAAGCAGTTGCACTCGTCCAGCTATAAATTGACGCCTCAACGAGAAGCGACCGTCCGCGTTTTACTTGAACATGAAGAGGATCATTTAAGCGCTGAAGACGTTTACCTCCTTGTCAAAGAGAAGGCGCCGGAGATAGGTTTGGCAACAGTATATCGTACGCTTGAATTGCTTACTGAATTAAAAATAGTTGATAAGATTAACTTTGGTGACGGAGTGTCCCGATACGATTTAAGACAGGAAGGCGCAGCGCATTTTCATCATCATCTTGTATGTGTGGAATGTGGTGCAGTGGACGAAATTCAGGAAGATTTGCTTGAAGATGTAGAAGTAATCGTTGAACGTGATTGGAATTTTAAAATAAAAGATCATAGATTGACCTTCCACGGAATTTGCCACAGATGCCATGATAAAACAGAAGATGATGAAGCAACTGAATGAGTTACGCAGCCTTTTCCTACACAAGGAGAAGGTTTTTTGCATATTTCCCTTATTTAAAGCAAAAACCCGTATAAAACCTGTCTGACTTGGCATAGATTGAAGTAAGACAAGTTATTCGAACTGTGAACCAAAGAGTGCAGACTCGAATAAAGTGAAACTTCCATAAGTGAGGGTTTTTCATCCCCACAGATGGTTAGTTAGGGGACGGAGGGAAGAAATGAAGACATCATTATCCATGTTACTTCATACTGCAAAGGTATTGCTGCTCTTCGTGAGCTTTACTGTTCTTTTTTATAGCGGCATGGTATGGTTAAATCAGGAGTTTGAAGGGTATCATCGCTATGATGAACCGAAAGGAACTGCAATTAAAGTAACAACAGCGGAACATCCAGAAGAAGAGACGTGGTTTAGCAGGCTTATGCTGTTTTATTTAAATGGGGAGTAATGCACATGGAAGATCAAATAAGAGATTATATTCACTTTTTGACCGTGGAGAAGGGGCTTGCTAAGAACACTCTTGTTTCTTATGAGCGAGACTTGAAATCGTATCAGACCTACTTGAAAAATGTCAGTCAACTGGCTAGTTGGAACGATTCCCGCAGGACGAACATTATCCATTTTCTTGCACACTTGAAAGACCAAGGGAAATCCTCGAAAACAATTGCTAGACATATTGCTTCGATCCGGTCCTTTCACCAATTTCTCATCCGTGAAAAAGTGACAGACCAAGATCCATCTGTACATATTGAATCACCACAGCCAGAAAGAAGTCTTCCGAAAGTGCTAAGTATGGAAGAAGTTGAATCATTACTTGAATCACCAAAGCTTATCGAGCCATATGGATTTAGGGATAAGGCGATGCTTGAGCTCTTATATGCAACAGGTATGCGGGTGAGTGAATTGATTAATCTCAATGTATCTGATGTTCACTCGACAATGGGCTTTGTACGTTGTGTCGGTAAAGGGAATAAAGAAAGAATTATTCCGATTGGAAAAACAGCACTTTTCGCCATTGACCAGTATCTAGTTCAAGCTCGCGGCAAATTTGTTAGTAAAAATTATAAAACCGATTCACTATTTCTGAATCATCATGGGAATCGCCTGACTCGGCAAGGCTTTTGGAAAATTTTAAAGAAGCTTGCGAAAGAAGTAAACATTGAAAAAGACCTAACGCCACATACATTACGCCATTCGTTCGCCACGCACTTATTAATGAATGGAGCCGATTTAAGAGCGGTGCAGGAAATGCTCGGGCACGCCGATATTTCAACCACGCAAATATACACACATGTGACAAACGTTCGTTTGAAAGATGTGTATTCGAAGTCCCATCCAAGAGCTTAATAGATGGATAGAGGAATGTACCAAAAGGTTTAGACCTCGCACACTACACATTGTTTATCGATTTAAAGGACTTTAATTAGACTGTCAGTAGTGGTTGCGAGGTTTTTAAAATATATAATCATTGAAAAAAGGATAGTCATTCGTTTACAATAAGGTTGTCAGACTTCTGACCTCGAAGAACGCTTACATTTTAAAACGAGATTTAATCAATATTATTACGGGTAGTATAAAAGATAGAGGTAAAAAGCAAGGAGGAATGAACATGAAAGAAGTATCTAAATATAAACGGATTTTCTTAGTTGTGATGGATTCAGTCGGGATCGGCGAGGCGCCGGATGCTGAATTATTTGGTGATAAGGGTGCGGATACACTTGGTCATATCGCAGAGAAGATGAACGGATTAAAAATGCCGAATTTAGGGAAATTGGGGCTAAGTAATATTCGAGAAATTCAAGGTGTGGATAAAGCGGAACAACCACTAGGATTTTTCTCTAAAATGCAAGAAGCATCAACGGGAAAAGATACAATGACTGGTCATTGGGAAATTATGGGTCTTAATATCACGAAGCCTTTCCGCGTCTTTCCTGACGGGTTCCCAGAGTTGCTCATTCACGAATTAGAAGCAAGAACAGGTCGCTCAATCATCGGAAATATTCCAGCAAGTGGAACAGAAATTCTCGACCAACTTGGTGAAGAGCATATGAAAACAGGGGCGCTGATTGTTTATACGTCCGCTGATTCTGTTCTTCAGATTGCCGCGCATGAAGAAGTGGTTCCGCTAGATGAATTATATAAAATTTGTGAAATTGCTCGTGAATTGACATTGGCTGATGAATATAAAATCGGCCGTGTCATTGCTAGACCGTTTATCGGGGAATCAGGCCATTTCCAAAGAACGTCGAATCGCCATGACTATGCATTAAAACCGTTCGATCGAACGGTTATGAATGAATTAAAAGATGAAGGTTTGGACGTTCTGGCCATCGGGAAAATCTCTGATATTTTTGATGGGGAAGGTGTAACTAAGTCATTGCGAACGGTTTCCAATATGGATGGAATGGATAAATTATTGCAGACGCTAGATATGGACTTTACAGGCTTAAGTTTCTTAAATTTAGTTGACTTTGATGCATTATTCGGACATCGCCGCGATCCAATCGGATACGGAAAAGCGTTAGAGGAATTCGACGCACGTATGCCAGAAGTGTTTAGTAAATTGAGAGAAGATGATTTATTAATCATTACTGCAGACCATGGGAATGATCCCGTTCACGCAGGAACAGACCATACACGTGAATACGTACCATTACTTATCTACTCAAAACGCTTTACAGACGGGAAAGAATTGCCAATTAGTCAAACATTTGCTGATCTCGGCGCAACAGTAGCAGATAATTTTAAGGTGAAAATGCCGGAGTTTGGAAAAAGTTTGTTAGGATATCTTCATTAAAAGATTGCTGATGTTGGTATTGCTCACGAACAATAAAAAGAATAAAGGGAGAATTGCGGAATGTACGAAAAAATTGAAAAAGCAGCATCGTTTATTAAAGAAAAGTTTAATGCAACACCAGAAATCGGCTTAATTTTAGGATCAGGTCTAGGTGTATTAGCGGACGAAATTGAAAATGCAGTGAAAATTCCGTACAGTGAGATTCCAGAGTTCCCAGTGTCAACCGTTGAAGGGCATGCAGGGCAGCTAGTACTTGGCGAACTAAGCGGGAAAAAGGTTGTCGCTATGCAAGGCCGTTTCCATTATTATGAGGGCTATCCTATGGAATTGGTCACGTTCCCAGTTCGTGTTATGAAGCTTCTTGGTGTGGAGAAAATGATTGTGACGAATGCTGCCGGTAGTGTGAATGAAAGTTTTGTTCCAGGTGATTTAATGCTCATTACAGATCATATAAATTACACAGGGACAAATCCTTTGATCGGACCGAACGATGAGCGCTTTGGTCCACGCTTCCCGGATATGTCTGAAGCATACAGTAAGCAGCTTCGTGCAAAAGCGAAGGAGATTGCTACTTCACTTCAACTTGATACAAAAGAGGGAGTCTACTTAGGATTTAGCGGTCCAACTTATGAAACACCAGCAGAAATCCGTCTTGCAAGGGTTATGGGCGGAGACGCAGTAGGGATGTCAACTGTGCCAGAGGTTATCATAGCTCGTCATTCAGGGATTGAAGTGCTAGGTATCTCTTGTATCACGAATATGGCAGCTGGTATCTTGGATCAGCCACTATCGCATGAAGAAGTGATTGAAACGACGGAGAAAGTAAAAAGCAGCTTCTTAAGCTTTGTAAAAGAAATTGTTAATCAAATGTAAATTAAAAATTTTTTAAGAAGTGGTGATTTCAGATGAGAATGGTTGATTTAATTGCAAAAAAACGGGATGGTTTTGAACTATCAACAGAGGAAATTAACTTTATTATTGACGGTTACACAAAGGGATCGATTCCTGATTACCAGATGAGTGCATTCGCCATGGCTATTTACTTTAAAGGCATGGCTGAAAAAGAACGTGCTGACTTAACGATGGCGATGGTCAACTCGGGAGATACGATTGATCTATCAGCAATAGAAGGAATTAAAGTAGATAAGCATAGCACCGGTGGTGTAGGTGATACCACAACGCTTGTGCTAGGCCCGCTTGTTGCTGCAGTCGGTGTACCTGTTGCGAAAATGTCAGGCCGAGGTCTTGGCCACACTGGCGGTACCATTGACAAATTGGAAGCGGTAGAAGGCTTCCATGTTGAAATTGAAAATGAAGAATTTATCCATCTTGTCAACAAAAACAAACTCGCTGTAATTGGTCAAAGTGGAAATCTGACTCCAGCTGATAAAAAACTCTATGCTCTTCGTGATGTAACAGCAACAGTTGACAATATCGCGTTGATTGCAAGCTCGATTATGAGTAAAAAAATTGCCGCTGGTGCGGACGCTATCGTCTTGGATGTAAAGACAGGCGCGGGGGCATTTATGAAAACGGTTGAAGATTCTGAACAGTTGGCTAAGGCAATGGTAAGCATCGGGAATAACGTAGGCCGTAATACAATGGCGATAATTTCAGACATGAGCCAACCACTTGGCTTTGCCATCGGAAATGCATTAGAAGTAAAAGAAGCGATTGATACATTAAAAGGGGAGGGACCGGAAGATTTAACGGAACTTTCCTTAACGCTTGGTAGTTATATGGTGTATTTAGCGAAGAAGGCGGAATCTATTGAAAGTGCAAGAACGATGCTTACACAAGCAATCAAGGACGGCTCAGCACTTGCTTCTTTCAAAAATTTCCTTGAAGCACAAGGAGGAGACGGGACGATTGTTGATCATCCGGAGAAGCTTCCACAAGCCCAATACATATTTGAGCTTGAGGCGAAAGAAGATGGATATGTTTCTACAATCGTAGCAGACGAAATAGGAACAGCCGCAATGCTTCTAGGAGCAGGACGGGCTACAAAAGAATCTGAGATTGATTTAGCTGTGGGCCTTATGCTAAATAAGAAGATTGGCGATCGCGTCGCCAAAGGGGAGTCCCTTGTGACAATTTACAGTAACTTTGAAGACGTTTCTGCCGTCGAAGAAAAACTGTATGCTAATATTACAATTTCTTCTGAAAAAGTCGAAAAACCAACGCTTATATACAAACAAATTACGGAATAATTTTGATGAAAATAAGGTTGTCCTAAAGGGTCAGGCCTCACACTCTATACACCGTTTATTGTGTTCTGTTCACGCCTTAAACGATATATAGTAGATGTGGGTTCTGATCCTTTTTCATGGTGGGCACTGAAAAAGTCTATTTTATTATCTGTATATTGATGAAAATCTTCAAAACTTTTATAAAGAATTCCTTTTTCAGCGGCCTCTTTCTCATGGGACGGCTTTTTTTGTATTTAAGGAATAGGAGTTTAGCTCACGGCTGATATATGAGAAAATCCGCTGATATAAGTTGCAAATTGGCCGATATATTGTGGGGAATGGCTGATATCTGTAAATTAGGCCAATATTTGAATGAAACCACTCCAATTGCAACGAAGACCGCTTAATTTAGTAGAAATTGGATGAAATAATTTATTAATGCGTCGAAGTCAAGAAACATGAGTCGAGTCGAAATAAAAGCAGATACCGATAGATACCTTCCTTCATTTTCCTTTTTAATTGACAAGGTCTGTATATTAATGATTATTTTGGAAAAAATAAAGCTATCAAGAATAGGAGGGGTTTGCAGATGAAGCGGATAGTAAGTATATGCGCAGCCATTCTACTACTAACAAGCATGAGCATTCCACATAGTTTTGCTGCTGAGAAAAATGGTATTGAATTAGCAGAACAGGCGAAATCGGCCATTTTAATTGAAAGAGATACCGGAACAGTTTTATATGACAAAAACGCAGAAGAGCAGCTACCGCCTGCTAGTATGACAAAAATTATGACTATGCTACTCATCATGGAGGCGCTTGATAAAGGTGAATTAAAGTTAAATGAAAAGATTAGCACAAGCGAATATGCCGCCTCAATGGGAGGATCGCAAATCTTTCTAGAACCTGGAGAAGTTATGACGGTTGAACAAATGTTGAAAGGAATTGCGATTGGTTCAGGAAACGATGCATCGGTTGCAATGGCTGAAAGATTGGAAGGTTCTGAAGAAGCATTTGTCACCAAAATGAATAAGAGAGCGAAGGAACTAGGTGCAAATCAAACGAAGTTCCAAAATGCCACAGGACTCCCAGAGTCTGATCATTACAGTACAGCGCATGATATGGCGATTATGGCCAAGGAATTATTGAAATATGACTTAATTACCGAATTTACAGGGACATACGAAGCATACCTTCGTGAAAATACCGACAAGAAATTCTGGCTTGTCAATACAAATAAACTTGTTAGATTTTATCCAGGTGTTGATGGATTGAAAACTGGATTTACAAATGAAGCGAAATATTGCTTAACAGCGACTGCGAAAAAAGGCGATATGCGGGTCATTGCGGTCGTAATGGGGGCCCCGACACCGAAAGAACGGAATGCACAGGTGACGAAAATGCTGGATTATGCATTTTCACAATTTATGACCCACCCGCTATATAAGCGAGGTGTCGATCTTGATACGGTTTCTGTAAGTAAAGGGAATAAGAAAACTGTTACGGGTGTAACGAGTGAGCCGATTTCTGTATTAACCGCAAAAGGCGGTTCAGCGAAAGATTTTACAAAAAATATCAAACTCGACAAACATATAAAAGCACCGATCAAGAAGGGTGAAAAAATTGGAACAATTGAAATCTTAAAAGATGGAAAAAAAGTGACGAGCTCACCCGTCGTAGCGAAAAATACAGTGAAGAAAGCAAGCTGGTGGGATCTATATAAACGATCTTTCGGCATGTTTACAAAAATAGAGTAGCGTTTTGTGTCAAAATCAAGCCAAATCCTACTTTTTTAGCCGAAAACCCACTAGTTTTGCCAATAAGAAGGAATTGACTCTCTAAAAGTAGAAATTCACTCCTTATACGACAGATAAGGAGGCATGAAGTTTGAGTCTGATAATTGAAATGGAAACTAAAAATCGAGTCTTATGTATCCGTCTAAAAGGAGAATTGGATCACCATACAGCTGCAAAGCTAAAACAACAGGCTGAATCCGTGCTGGAGAAACAGGAGATTAAACATATCGTGCTTAACCTTGAAGAGTTAACATTTATGGATAGCTCAGGGCTGGGCGTCATTCTTGGACGCTATAACCAAATTAAGAAAAACAAAGGTGAAATGGTTGTCTGTGCAATCTCGCCATCTGTAAAGCGCTTGTTTGATATGTCAGGATTGTTTAAAATTATCAAGCTTGATATTTCTGAAGAAAATGCTTTACAAAGATTGGGGGTTGCCTAATATGAAAAATAAAATGGAATTGACATTCTCGGCACTCAGCCAAAACGAATCGTTTGCGAGGGTGTCTGTCGCATCATTTATCGCACAATTAGATCCGACACTGGATGAATTAACAGAGATTAAGACTGTCGTATCTGAAGGGGTGACGAACTCCATCATTCATGGCTATGAAAATGACCCGACTGGTGTTGTTTATATTTCTGTTGTCCTTGAAGAAGATATGGTTGAATTGGAAATTCGTGATGAGGGCCTTGGAATCGAAGACTTAGACGAAGCACTTCAACCGCTTTATACGACAAAGCCAGAACTCGAAAGATCGGGAATGGGATTTACGATTATGGAAAATTTCATGGACGAAATGCATGTCATTTCCCATAAAGGCGAAGGAACCATCATTCGACTAAAAAAGCACTTAACTAAAACCAAAGCTTTGTGCAATTAAGGGAGACACGCCTATGGATGTGGAGGTTAAAAACAAGAAGAACCAGGTCCATTTAAAAGATGACGAATTACGGATGCTAATCCGACGCAGCCAGAGTGGGGACCAAGAAGCTAGGGACAAGATTGTAAATAGTAATCTAAGATTAGTCTGGTCGGTCGTGCAGCGATTTTTGAATCGAGGCTATGAGCCTGATGATTTATATCAAATTGGCTGTATCGGTCTTCTGAAATCTGTTGACAAGTTTGATCTATCGTTTGAAGTGAAATTTTCCACGTACGCGGTTCCGATGATTATCGGTGAAATTCAACGTTTCATCCGTGATGATGGGACCGTAAAAGTAAGTCGATCGTTAAAGGAAATGGCTCATAAGGTCCGGCGTGCTAAGGAAGAACTTTCGAAGACATATGGGCGAGTCCCAACATTGACGGAACTTGCCGAGCACTTGGAGCTGACTCCAGAAGAAATTGTCCTTGCACAGGAAGCAAGTCGCAGTCCATCATCCATTCATGAAACCGTATATGAAAATGATGGGGACCCTATCACCCTGCTTGACCAAATTGCAGATACGAATGAAACAAAATGGTTTGATAAGATTGCCTTAAAAGAAGCGATTCATGGACTGGACGAACGAGAGCGATTAATTGTCTATTTGCGTTATTATAAAGATCAAACTCAATCAGAGGTGGCCGTGCGTTTAGGTATATCGCAAGTGCAAGTATCCCGTTTGGAAAAGAAAATCCTTCAACAAATGAAAGACCATATGAATCAGTGATTCATATGGTCTTTTTGCGTGTAAAAAAACATCTATGAGAGTCTACTCCCAACTTAGGCGATGAAAAAGGTTCAGGTTCTAAAAACTTCACCACCTTATGAGGGTGGCTTTGCTGCGCTGATTTTTTAGAAGCTCCGCACCTTATCCGTAGAAAGAAAAGATAACAGTTGAGTCGAATGGTAATTTTTAGTCATTGTGATTCTCCCGTATGTTCCTTTGATTTCCAATCCATACTACAAATATAAGGAAAAACAGTGCGGGGTGAGTGATATGGAACTAATATATGTACGAATGCGAAACCGCGTATACGTCAAATTAAATCAGGAAGTGAAGGTTAAAGATGTAGTAAAAGTAATTGGTCCTGAGGATATAGTGAGAAAGCTTGAGGACATTACCTTGTTGGAAGTAAAAAAAGAGGACAAAAATATCATCATTATTGATCTAGTTCAAGTTATCCAAGAAATAGGAAGAATGGACGGTGAACTTGAAGTACAAACGTTTGGTCCTGCTCAAACCATCGTAGAAGTAGTCGATGAAAAAAGAAAATTCTCATTTTTATTTTTCATCGGAGTGTGGATGCTTTTGTTTATTGGTACAGGAATCACGATTATGAACTATCATGTCGATGTGAGTATGCAAGAAGTCCATCAAAAATTATTTAAGCTTATTACAGGTAGGGAAGACAAGAGCCCGTTATTGATTCAAATTCCTTATAGTTTTGGCTTGGGACTAGGGATGGTCCTGTTTTTTAATCACTTTTTTAAAAAACGATTTAATGAAGAGCCAAGTCCGCTTGAAGTAGAGATGTTCAATTACCAACAAGATTTAGACCAATATGTGATTATGAATGAAAATAAGGAAAGTATCCGTCAAATTGATGACAGGTAATTTGATTTTAGTTGCCGTTATCGGTTTTGCAGGCGGACTTTCTGTTGGCGCTGGATTTGTCGCTTTCTTAACTGTTCTCGGACTACTACCAAGGCTAACTCAACTGACAAAAACGATGAAAATGATTCATTATTATGAATGGGCCGTAGTATTTGGCGTGCTTGCTGGAGGATGGCTTAGCCTGCAAGGAAATATCTTGCATTGGAATCAATACGTATTGCCGATCATTGGTGTGGCAAACGGCGTATTCAATGGAATGCTAGCAGCTGCATTAACGGAAGTGCTAAATGTGTTTCCCATTTTATCCAAACGGATTGGAATACAAGATAAAATGGTTTATCTAATCATGGCCGTAGTATTTGGAAAGGTGATTGGATCATTGTTTCAATGGATTTATTTCGTCAACTTGTGAAGGGAGATGAACATGTGGAAAATGGTTTATGCAAGAATTTAACCCTAAACCTTTATTCTGTTCATCTCGGTTTAATAGGCGTAATACCCCGATTCAATTTTGGTGAGAGAATCAAGAAAAAATAGGTGGGGGAAAAACCACTGATGGAAATTTCACTTTAATATAGAAAGGATACTTTTAATGGTTAACAAACGAAAAGTAATCCTCATAACCGATGGTGACGAATATGCAAGAAGGGTTGTTGAGATTGTAGCCAAGGAAATTGACGGTCGCTGCATCTCCATGTCTTGGGGGAACCCTACCACTCTTTCAGGCAAGGCCATTGTTGAATTAATAAAAAAAACACCCAAAGACCCTGTATTAGTGATGTTTGACGATAGCGGGATTGTAGGAGAAGGTGCAGGAGAGACTGCTATGCGCTATGTGGCTAATCATGAGGACATTGAAGTACTCGGCATCATTGCTGTTGCTTCAAGAACGCGGCATGAAGAATGGACGACAGTAGATGTTAGTATTGATCGAGATGGTAATTTAACAGGAAATGGCGTAGATAAGTTTGGGGCAGAAGAATTTGAACCAGGAAAGATTACCGGAGATACCGTTTACTGTATCGATCAGTTACATGCACCGATTGTCGTAGGAATTGGTGATATCGGAAAGATGTCAAAAAAAGATGATTATGAAAAAGGTGCTCCCATCACCAAGCTTGCAGTCGAACTTATTTTAGAAAGGAGCGGGTATAGTGACGAACAAAAAAGAGCACAAAATGCGACCGATTCCTGAAAGCGTAGAAGAAACAGAAGCATTTATGAAAGAGAAGGTCGGCCTGGGAGAAAGTTTTGATTTAGGTGTTAGAAAGCTAATTATTCTTAAAAAACAGGTTCATGTGTATTATGTCAACGGTCTGACAGATACAGCATTTATTATCGATATCTTGGAGCAGCTCGTAGACCAGAATGATACAGAGAGACATACTCAAAAGGTGTTTGAAAAAGTCCATAATAATTTAATACATCAATCAGTCGACGAAATTAAGACACTTGATGAATTAGTCGATCAAGTACTCTCTGGTTTAATTGTAGTACTTGTAGATGGGACGCCAATCGGACTCGTTGTCGATGTCAGAAGCTATCCAGGAAGAACACCAGTAGAACCAGATACAGAAAAGGTGGTACGCGGTTCGAGAGATGGCTATGTAGAAAATATTATCATCAATACAGCACTGACTCGTAGGAGAATCCGAGATGAACGGCTTAGATTTGAAATCATGCAGGTTGGAGAACGGTCAAAAACGGATATTGCTATCGGCTACATAAAAGGGTTGGCTGATCCAGACTTGATAGATATTGTACGGAAAGAATTAAGCAATATTAAAGTGGACGGATTGACGATGGCTGATAAAACAATAGAAGAATTTCTCGTAAAACAAGGGTACAATCCATATCCACTGATTCGATATACGGAACGGGCGGATGTCGCGTCGACCCATTTAATGGAAGGTCATGTCATCGTTTTCGTGGATACTTCTCCAAGTGTTATCATTACTCCTGCAACGATTTTTCATCATATGCAACATGCAGAGGAATATCGTCAGGCCCCAGCCATTGGTACACTTGAAAGATGGGTTCGATTTTTAGGAATTTTTGCTTCTGTTTTACTATTGCCAGTTTGGTTCTTATTTTGTTTGGATCCATCCTTATTGCCGGAAAGACTAGCATTCGTAGGACCAAATGAATCAACGAATATTCCGATCATCTTGCAAATCATTATAGCGGACATTGGAATTGAATTTTTGAGGATGGCAGCCATCCATACGCCAACCCCACTCTCAACAGCAATGGGACTAATTGCTGCCGTCTTAATTGGTCAGATTGCTATCGATGTTGGATTTTTCGTACCAGAAGTCATACTCTACGCTTCTGTTGCTACAGTTGGAACATTCGTTACACCAAGTTTGGAACTCGGAGTGGCGAATAAAGTCTCACGGCTAATTCTTTTAATAGGCGTTGCGGTATTTAAGTTGCCTGGTTTAATCATTGGCATAACGTTGTACATCATTTTGCTAGCTAGTGTAAAAACGTTGAATACGCCATACTTATGGCCTCTTATCCCGTTTCGTCCAAAAGCACTGTCGCATATTTTGTTAAGAAGACCTTATCCAGGTTCGATAATCCGACCAAGTATTGTACATCCACAGGATCGATATCGACAACCAAAATAAAGTGAAAATTCAATCAGTTGAGTTTTACTACCCGTTAATGTGAGATAAGTGAAAAAACGAAGATACCTTTAATAAATGGAGAAAGTTAAACCAAATTGTTAGTTCATTCATGTGAAACTGCGGTTTCACATACTTTTAGCTATGCTAAAAGGGCAGCAATAGCTAAAATGATCCAAAAATCAACAGCGTTGTATATGTAGCCTTATAAAAAGAAGTTTCACATAAGTATTGCTGTTGTCGAAAAGTTGTGGTAATTTAACTTTATTCTAAAATCAATAGTAAATCTTTGAATAGCTAGTGGAAAGAAAAAAATTCCACATGGAAGAGGCTGTCTCGTAATGAAAGGGTTCAGATCTCAATCTCCTATATATTGTTTATATGACATAGACATGACACAATAAACGGTGATAGTGTGTATGGTCAGACCCTTTTGGGGACATCCCTCAAAAGAACTCCGGGAATTAGCTCCAAAGACGGGAAAGGGAGAGACATATATGCACTTTTATGGAACAGGAAAAGTAAATGATGCAAGACATCTTGAAATAGGCGGAGTAGATACTGTACAGCTTGCTGCTGAATACGGAACACCTCTATACGTGTATGATATCGAATTAATTAGAGAAAGAGCGAGAGGATTCAAGCAAACATTTGAAAATCTGGGAATCTCTGCTCAAGTCGCATATGCAAGCAAAGCATTTTCATCAATCGCCATGATTCAACTAGTGAAAGAAGAAGGACTTTCACTTGATGTTGTTTCTGGAGGAGAGCTTTATACAGCATTAAAGGCTGAATTTCCAGTAGAACGAATTCATTTCCATGGCAATAACAAGAGCGAAGAAGAACTAATGATGGCATTAGAGCATCATATCGGCTGTATTGTCGTAGATAACTTTTCCGAATTGGAATTATTAGAAGAGCTGTGTGTGTTTAAAGAGCAGAAGGTAAATATTTTACTTAGGGTAACACCTGGGATTGAAGCCCATACACATGACTATATTCTGACGGGGCAAGAAGATTCGAAATTTGGCTTCGATTTGCTAAATGGCCAAGCAGAGCAAGCGTTAAAGCAAGCTTTAAAAAGTAAGTGGATGAACGTACAAGGACTTCATTGCCATATCGGTTCACAGATTTTTCAAACGACCGGTTTTGTACTAGCGGCAAAAAAGATAATTGGACAATTAAAGAAATGGAATGAAGAATTCGGGTATCAACCACCTGTGCTAAATTTAGGCGGTGGCTTTGGGATTCGGTATACAAAAGAAGATACACCTATTCCTGCTTCTCGATATGTAGAGGAAATTGTTCGTGAAGTTCAAAATGAGCTTCAAGGAACGGACATTCCAATGCCTGAAATTTGGATTGAACCAGGGCGTTCCCTTGTAGGGGATGCAGGGATTACTTTATATAAAGTCGGTTCTGAAAAAGAAGTGCCACAAGTTCGTAAATACGTAGCGGTTGACGGAGGAATGAGTGACAATATTCGTCCTGCACTGTACGAAGCAAAATATGAGGCCGTCCTTGCGAATCGACCATTGGATGAAGTAGAAGAGACGGTTTCTATTGCTGGCAAGTGCTGTGAAAGCGGCGATATGCTTATTTGGGATTTACCTTTGCCAAAGTCTGGCCGCGGAGATCTTCTAGCGGTATTTTGTACAGGAGCATACGGATATTCGATGGCGAATAATTATAATCGGATTCCACGTCCAGCAGTAGTCTTTGTGGAAAATGGAGAGGCAAAGCAAGTGATTAAACGAGAAACGTATGAAGATTTAGTCCGTTTGGATTTAGAATTAAAGGAAATTGTAAAAACGAAATAAAAAAAGTAAAGGGTCAGACCTTGCACTCAAGAGTGTGGTCTGACCCTTTACTATTAGCGTGTGTTCAAAAGGAGGATAAAAAGAACCGAGAAGTTCGAGGACCGGAGAGGCAGAGCGACGAAGAAATTCGACAACTATTTTTACCGGACTTTTTGAACATCCTCTATTAGACAAGCAATTTTATGAAAGCTTAAGAGAAGAAGGATTTTATCGCATCAATCAGGCTAGCAAAAAAGCCTTTAAGCTTATCGAGGAAAGATTGGCCTTCTTCTGATTGGAGGTAGGTAGATAATTTTTCTTTAGCTTCTGTTAATTGATTGCCGACAGCATTCCAGTCAATATTTAACTCCTTCAACTTATTAAACAAGTCAATAAGGCTTTGGATTTGTTGCTCGTTTAAGGTAATTCCTAGTTCTTTTGCAGCAGACTCAATGATAATTCGAACGTCCGCTTCCGTTTTCGGAGGATCTATTGCCATTTTTTCTTTTATCTTTGTCATAAGTGCGGCGGCTTCGTCTGTGCCAACCTGATCACCGAGTTGAGCTGTTTTCACCATCTCTTCATTTGCCGCTTGTTTTACTTCTTCAGGTATGGCTTTATCTGATGAAAGTTCATAGGCTTTAATCACACCAGTTAAAGCTGCCGTCCCTGAAACAGGAATTGGGGCCGTTACATGAATGGTGGCATCTTTGACACCAGCAGTAGCAAGTGCATTGGCATACATCTCTTCTGTAACCCAGTTAATATTCTTTGATTCTACTTTCAATCCTGTACCCGCTTTTTCCAATGTGATGGAAGAAGAAGAGATTGCTCTCGTTCCGATTAATCGGCTTGCAATATAATTTCCTAAATAATCGTGTTCTTCTTTATTGGTAACTGTTAGAATCTCGGCGTCAGCAGGTGCACCCATTTCTGCAAGTAGCATCTGTTTTTGTTCTGCTGTGAGATTTTCACCAAGTGTAATAATCATGTCCCCTACCATGGCATCGGCAAATGCGCGAATTGGTACGAACATACAGAGTATCAGGGCAAATAATCCCCATTTCATCATTCTTTTCATTGTATTTCCCCCTTCAATTAGTAGACGAACGTTTTTAGAAAAAGTTTCATAGTATGAGAGAACCCATTACCCGTCATTGGCTACAGAGAACTACATCCGATAGGTGAGATATAGTGAAACTTACCGCTGTGCTCTTCAGCGGTAAAGTTTGCGCCCTGTGGGTCACGCAGACGAAAGACTAAAGGATGCGGCGTACTTAGTCTGTGATTCATTGAAGCGGGTTCATACTGTCGTTTGATCGAAGCGCAAGCGAAGATCTAGGCAACAGTAGAACGGGACTTACCATCAGTGGTGGGGGCGGGACCCCACCGATAGAAGTTTCACTTTTATAGTATAAGCAGATTGTAGTGAAGTTTCAAAATAAAAGTGGTAAAGCATCTGCTTTTATGGTAAAAAATTGAAAGAATGTTGTCAGAAAGTAAAGGTTGTAGTAAAATGAGGGCATAGATAAATAGAGAGCGGCTACCTATGCCGAAAATTTAATTATATTTCTGTACAAACGATTGATGGTTGATAAGGGAGTTCATGAATGAGAAAAACTAATCTAGCTCTAATCTTCATATTGATTGCACTTGGGCTTACTTGGGGAATCGTATATTGGATATGGATTGCATAAAGTGAAACTTTCATCAGTTTGGGTCAAATTTTTTGTTAAACTAGGGTAAAAAGGAATTTTAGCGAATGTTGAAACAAAAGAAGTTTTTATGTATGATGAATATCAGTTCAATTATTAAAATACAACGTTCTTTTAGTAACGAGGGATATTATGTTAATCAAATATAAAAAAGCATACGAAAAATTTGCTATGGGTCTATTGTCGTTTATGCCTGAGGAAAAGGATATTAAAAAATTACAAAACACGATTAAAGAATACGAAATCAATGATAATTTGCAATTGTATCTTTGGAAGAATGAGGAGATTGTCGGTGCGATTGGAATCGACCTTTCACTTTCTGACGTGATTATCATTAAACATATTTCTGTTAACCCTTCTTTTCGCCAACAAGGGATTGGAAAGACCATGATAAAAGAAATTCAAGAGCTTTTTCCTAATAAAGAAACTAAGCCAAACGAAAATACCGTATCCTTCTTTGAAAAGTGCGATATGATCAAAGAAGTTGAATAATAAGAAAAATGCAAGAGATCAGTACTCATGTAAATAAATAATGGTTAAAAACGAGGATATCCCAAAAAGGGTCTGACCAAGCACGCTATACACAATTCATAATGGTACTGAGGCTTAAATTGAACTGTATATTGTGGGTGCAGGGTCTGACCTTGTTATGGGTAACCCTCGTTTTTATACCTTATTGGGGTAATCAAAAATCTATGAGTAAAGGCTGACGAGAAATCAGTCTTTTTCTTTTGGGCAAAAAGCTTGAATCACTTTCATAATAGACTATTTCTTTTTCTTGGAAGAATCAGTCATTTTTCGTTTTTCGAATTTGCAGCTGTTTGTTACGTTCCAGAATGACCTCTGAACGATCGCGTAATACATGTCTGTTAATAAGTAGAGCATCATTCATGTCGCTTTCTTTCATCCAGTGATAGCCAGCTTCACGGCAATCAGTAAGACAGGCTTCGATTAATCTTTCGTCAGAAATTGGCAAATTGACACTTTGATAAGCCTTTTCTAAGGTAATTCTTTCAGTTAGCTCATGGATGACTTTCATTAGTTCATCGTAATCTATACCAAGCTTGCTGATTTGTGCAGGCTTCATTTGAAGAATATTACCTGCTTTTCGAATGGTCTTTCTTGCGCCAATAAGATTTCCCCTACGGTAATGATAGAGTGCTACGGCTATTTGGATGAATCCTACCCAATAGGAGTCTCTTTCCCGAGGTGATACCTCTTTCCAATATTCTTCTAGAATTTCGTGGCATTCGAAGTAATCCCTGCTAGCATGGAAATGAACTAAAAAAGACACATATTCTTTAGGGTAGATCATTTTGTTCACTCCTATAATTCTTCGTTATCGCCATTGTAGCACAAGGTCTAGCTAGACGTGAATTGGCAGAATAGGAAAGCTTTTTTTGTAAAGAGTTTCATCGACCTGCGAATGTGCTAGGTCTAATGGAGGAATATGATTATTAAATATAAGGTTAAACCAGAAGGTGAAGGGTGAAGTAAAATCTAGGTCACTATTTGTAAATGAAAAGGAAATGGTTCTCGTAATATTTCTGCTGTATGGATATTCTCCAATCATTAAATACTATAGTCAAACTGAATTGTGATTGGGTGGTATAGTGAAAAACATCTGGGAGATTTTTAGGGATGATATAAGGAGCATTACTAGGAATAGGGTTGCGTCAGTCCTCGTTATTGGTCTGATGTTGTTGCCATCTATATATGCATGGTTCAATATTAAAGCGTCTTGGGATCCGTACAGTAACACGGCCGGCATCTTTGTCGGAGTGGCGAATAATGATACAGGAACTTCATTGAATGGTAAGTCAGTGAATTTAGGTAACGAAATTATTGAATCTTTAAAGGGAAATACCAGTTTGGGATGGAAGTTCACGGACGAAAAGAATGCCATTGCTAAAGTCGAGACAGGTGAATACTATGCGACGATTATTATTCCTGCCAATTTCTCGAAGAATATCACAACTGTTTTGACGGATATTCCAGTTAAACCAGAGATTCACTATTATGTGAATGAAAAAATCAATGCCATCGCTCCGAAAATGACCCAAAAGGGAGCTAGTACAATTGTTGAAAATGTCAGTGAAAACTTTGTGAAGGAAGCGAGTGGAAGCATATTTGCCATCTTTAATGAATTAGGAATTGAGCTAGAGAAGGATTTACCGGCTATTGATAATGTGAAAAAGATGGTCTACTGGTTGGAACAGAAGTTGCCTATACTTGAAACTACTACCAAAAATGTACAGAGTGATTTAACAAAAGCTCAGAAAGTCGTCCAACTTGCTAATGAAGGACTTGTCAAAATAAAAGGGATTACTGCAACAGGGGAAGATTTTGCTTCAGGAGTTGACCAGTATGCAAACTCAGCCCAAACGGCCATGAATAAGCTTGATCCACTTATCAAACAGGATTTGGAAACGATTCAAGCGGATGGCCTGTTCGTAAGTGACAAATTGAATCGCTTGAAGGATCCTAACTTATCCACAGATCAAGTCATTGCGTTAGTGAATCAAGCGAAGGCAAGGCTAGATAAGACGGAAGTTGTAATGCAAGGTATACAGGACCTTTTAAAAGGGCTAAATGAATTTAGTGATAATAACCTCTTGCAAGCGGAAATAGATGCTGTTTCAAATCATCTTGAAAATATTAAGCAGCAACGACAAGTTTTAGCCAAAATGATTGAAACAAATAATTTGGCGGAGCAAACCGTTGATCAACTTGCAAATCTTACAATGCAGAATAAAGGAATTGTAGATGGTTTAATCAACAACTATCCTAATGTGACCTTACCTAAATTTAAGGAGGCCTTCTCTCGGGTAGATAGCATCTTGACGGATGCACGTTCTATGATAGAAAAAGGGAAGCTGGCACTCCCAAAGGTCGAAGGGACTTTGCACGATGCGAGTAGAATCTTGACGACAAGCAAGGTAGAGCTAACTATGTTGCAAAAACGCTTTCCAAAATTAGAAAATGAAATAACAGCGTTGGCAGATAAGCTACGTACTTTTGAAAAAGGACATGACATCAAGGAAATTATTGATCTGTTACGTAATAATAGCAGTCAGGAAAGTGATTTCTTCGCTAAACCCGTTCTCCTAAAGGAACATAGCTTATTTCCAATTCCTAATTATGGATCGGCGATGTCCCCCTTTTATACTACCTTGTCGTTATGGGTTGGAGCGACACTGCTTATTTCGATGATGAATGTGAATATATCAGGAGATTATAAGCCGACTAATGTGTATCTGGGCAGATTACTCACCTTTCTAATAATCGGGATGATACAGGCGCTTATCGTATCAGTTGGTGATATTTTCCTTATTGGTACGTATGTAGCTGAAAAGCTCTGGTTCATTTTATTTTCAATCATAATTAGCGCTATTTTTGTTCTAATCACATACACATTCGTGTCTGTACTAGGAAGCGTCGGAAAGGCTTTATGCGTACTTCTGTTAGTTTTGCAAGTTACAAGCTCAGGTGGTACGTTTCCTGTTCAGGTGGCACCTACATTTTTTCAAAAAATCAATCCATATCTGTTGTTTACCTATGGGATTAGTTTGCTTCGGGAAGCTGTTGGAGGCATACTTTGGAGTGTCGTTTATCGAGATTTACTAGTTCTGATAATTTATGCTATATGTATACTTATTTTCGGACTTTTGTTGAAAAAACCGCTTCATCGTTTTGGTAAGAAGATTAAGGAGAAAATGCGACAATGCAGGGTTCTTGAGGAATGAGAGGAATATGTACAGATGAAAAGCAGTTTTGATTACCTAACGGAGTGAACCTGATTTATCTAACAATCAGTAAAAACAAGTCATTGCCTAATTGACGGTATGCCTAAATGGTTTTAATAAAAAGAGGATTTGACTTTTCGTCAAATCCCTTTTGTAAAATGTTCTGAGTCCTGTTAACTAGGCCAAGCATTTCAATTTGTTTTATTAATTAGTGTTTAGTACCGTTATTTTGGAGCTCCTAGTCGCCTTTTTAACAAAGCTTATGAACTAGAAATTAAAACCAAGATGCACCTACGATAATTAACAAAATGAATAATACGACAATCAAAGCGAATCCTCCGCCGTGACCAAATCCTCCATCGCCCATGTTAGTACCTCCTTTAATTCTAATTTCTTTACAGTGTCAGAGTATGCACTTTTTAAGAAAAGTGTTTGGGCAGAAACCCAATTTAGAAAAATGTTCCTAGAAAAAGATGTCCTCTTTGTTTAAGGGCGTGGGGCTTCGCGACTTACTACCAGCCAATCTACTTTGCAGATGTCCTTATTTTATTAAGAAAGTACCTCAAAAGGCGGCTATGCACCGCTACCAAGTGTACTGTGCTAAATGATTTATCCTTTATTTATGGCAAATGGTGACGTTTTAACGCCATATTTGTTTGATACACTGTTGGATAACGGCCGATAATCCACTATACTATAGTGTGGCATATTGTGAACAAGGTAGAAAAAGAACGGATCTTAATTCGGTTTGCCTTAGGATTTGCTACCGAAAATGATGTAATGGGGTTTTGAAATGGCTTATAATATTAAAATTGATGCTTTTGAAGGGCCGATGGATTTACTGCTTCATTTAATCAATCGGCTCGAAATAGATATTTATGATATTCCAATGGCTGACATAACAGAACAGTATCTTAGTTATATTCATACAATGAAACATCTAGAATTGGATGTGGCGAGTGAATATTTAGTAATGGCTGCCTCGCTGCTTGCCATCAAAAGCAAAATGTTAGTACCAAAACATGAAGAGGAACGCATATACGATGAAGAAGGCATAGAATATGAAGAAGATCCTCGTGATGAGCTTGTAGAAAAATTGATTGAATACAAGAAATATAAACTTGCAGCGAATGAATTAAAAATGCTTGAAGAGGACAGAAGTTTAATGTTCATGAAGCCTCCAAGTGATTTAGGAGAGTTTGCAAAAGAAGCCGAAATGAATCATCCAAATTTGAATATAAGCTTGTATGATATGCTTGGCGCTTTGCAAAAATTGCTTCGCAGGAAAAAGCTTCAGAAACCGATGTATACAAAAGTGACGAGACAGGAAGTATCGATAGAAAAACGGATGAATCAAATCATGACGGATCTACAAGCTATTCAAGGTAGAACAAGCTTTTTTAAATTATTCCCAGAGCCAGAAAAAGAGCAGATTGTGATTACTTTTTTAGCAATATTAGAGTTAGTGAAACGAAATGAAATTTTTCTCGAACAAGAGCATAACTTTGCAGAAATATTCGTTGCAACTAAGGATGGTGTAAGAACAATTGGAAGTGATTAATTGGAAAGGTATCGTTGAAGCTCTGTTGTTTGCGGCTGGGGATGAAGGATTATCTCTGAAGCAATTAACTTCAGTGCTTGAAATGGCTGAACTTCAGACAAAAGAAGTTCTAAAAGATCTTAAGGAATACTATGAAGATTCCAAACGAGGCCTTCAGCTAGTTGAAATAGCAGGCGTTTATCAATTGGCTACTAAAAAGGAACATTCAGATTATATTAAGAAGCTTGTAGAATCGCCCGGTTCAGGCGGGTTGTCTCAAGCTTCTCTAGAAACACTGGCCATCATTGCATACAAACAGCCAATAACGAAGGCTGAGATTGAGGAAGTTCGTGGTGTGAAAACTGAGCGGCCTTTGCAGACGCTTATGTCTAAAGTGTTAGTCAAAGAAGTAGGTAGAGCCGAGGGAGCTGGTAGGGCCTATTTATACGGCACAACGAAAGAGTTTCTCGATTATTTTGGACTGAAAACACTTGAGGAATTACCCGCGCTTGGCGCCTCTACCGAGGAAAACTTTGAACAAGGTGAAGCTGATTTATTTTTTGAAAAATTCCAAGAAACACTTGAATGACATTATTATCATAATTGTGGTAATATACTAACAATATCATCTTAGCCGGGCCATAATAGATCGTTGAAGACTAAAATGGATTGGCGGATGAAATTTCTTTAAGGAGGTTTCGCTGTTGGATAATACAATGATTCAGTCTCAGCTAATAAATGTACGAAACTTTTTAGAGATAACGATAAGTGAGCTTGAGACATATCTTAATGAAACGACCATGCATGAGCTGAAGCAAGAAAAACCAGGGGATGAAACGTATTACAAAGGGATTTTATCGACCATTCGCCGCTTGTTGGTGAACAGTGAATATTGCTTGGAGGAATGTCAGATTATCCTAAAGAACACCACTTTTCATAAAGCGGCAGCTGAGAAAACGTTATATCAAATTTTTCATGGGTGTGTGGAAGAATTCTTTACCCCTAGATCAGATGTTTGGTATGAAGACAGTCGTTCTGCCTATACAGGTGCACATGCAATTAGATTCCAAAAGGAAGCCCCTGACAGTGTAGACAAGTTGTTAAAAAATCTTGAAGGCAGCTTTCAAAGAATACGTGAAGAGCTGGAATTTTACGAAAGCGATTATCGAACTAAAATGATGAAATCGAATTGATTATAAAAGAAAAGCCGATTTGCGTAGGATCCACTCGCAAATCGGCTTTTTGTTTACTCGGAATATTCTTCACACAACTGTAATCGTTTCATAGGATAGTTCAGAATGGGCGATGTTGATCATGGTTGACCCAAATTCCAATCCGTCAAAAAAGGAAGATTCCCGTGATATTGGAGGAGAACTCAAACGATGAATAAACAGTATTTGGAAGATGTTGAAGAATGGCTTCGGGGTGTTGCGAACTATCTTGACAAAAGACAGGATGGTACTGGCGATTTACGTGATGAACTGGATCAACTTTTAGAATGGACATCTGGAATAAACGAAGAGGAACTGTCTGCAACTGATATCGAGCAGCTTCAGCAACGTATCCATATTCTCCATCATAACGTAACCAAACTTGCACAAAAGGATCAGGAGCCAAATTTAAATAAATCAGTGCCAATAGGAAAACACACACTTCCACCTCTCCCATACGCCTACAATGCATTAGAACCGGTCATATCAGAAGAAATTATGAAACTTCATCATGATAAGCACCATCAAGCCTATGTAGATGGACTTAACAAAGCCGAACTTATGATGCAAAAAGCACGTGAAACCAATGATTTTTCCTTAATTAAACACTGGGAAAGAGAAGTTGCTTTTCATGGATCAGGACATTACTTACACACCTTGTTTTGGGATATTATGAGTCCGAAAGGCGGCGGGAAACCCAATGGGGGTTTGCTACAGCAAATCGAGCATGACTTTGGCAGCTTTGAAGCCTTTAAAAAACATTTTAGTGAAGCGGCAAAAGCAGTTGAAGGGATTGGGTGGGCGCTATTAGTATGGGCACCTAGGGCAAAGAAGTTAGAAATTCTTCAGTCGGAACGACATATGATTTTGACGCAATGGGATACGATTCCCTTACTTGTTTTGGATGTTTGGGAACATGCCTACTATTTGCAATATAAAACAAATCGAGCAGGCTATGTGGATAACTGGTGGAGAATTGTGAACTGGCCTGAGGTGCAATATAGATTTGACAAAGCAAGTCAACTTACATGGAAAACTCAATAATAAAACAATGAAAAGAACAATTGTAAAAACCAAGTTGGTTCATACTATGCTTGGTTTTTTTGCGATTTTAATGAATCTTGGTGAGTTCAGACCCCAGAGAACATAAGACGAGCACCTTGTGCTTTTCTTATCATATCCTTTGACTTTGTGCATAAACTTGTACAAAACCATAAAGGGACGAGGGGACTGCATGCGTTTTCGATATCGAGTTTTGCCATGCATATGCATGGTGATAATCGTTTTTACATTCTTTCCAGCCAAAGCCAAAGCCAGCCTTCCTGTAAGTGCCCATAGTGCAATTCTAATGGATCAGGACAGCGGACGAGTTATGTATGAGGAGAATGCCCATGAAAAAAGCCGCATTGCTAGCATAACAAAAATCATGACAGCAATCTTAGCAATAGAATCTGGTAAATTAGAAAGTACGGTAACAATAAGCTCGAATGCTGTTGGGACGGAAGGGTCTTCTCTTTATTTGAAAAAAGGCGAAAAAATCACGCTGGAGAACTTAGTCTATGGGTTAATGCTACGTTCCGGAAATGATGCAGCTGTAGCTATCGCAGAAGAGGTAGGCGGCAGTTTGGACGGGTTTGTCTGGATGATGAACCAAAAGGCAGAGGAAATCGGCATGACAGATAGTCATTTTTCAAACCCGCATGGACTCGATAGCACGGAGAACCATTACTCGACTGCTTATGATATGGCACTATTAACACGTTATGCCATGAAAAATGAGACATACAGGGTGATTTCAGGCACGAAAAAGCATCGAGCTTCGAATTCCGAAGAAGACTGGGACTATGTTTGGAAAAATAAAAATCGTTTGCTTACTGGGCTGTATGAGTACACAACAGGAGGCAAGACAGGCTTTACAAAGCTTGCAAAGCGGACCTTAGTTTCAACAGCTACTAAAGATGATCTAAACTTGATCGCTGTCACATTAAATGGTCCAGATGATTGGAACGATCATATTTACATGTATGAACATGCCTTTTCAGATTTTAAACCAATTGAATTGTTACAAGCAGGACCTGTTAAGGATGTAGGGATTAAGCAATATAAAGGGAAAATCTATGTGAAGCACGCCTTTACCTATCCGCTTTTGGATGAAGAAGAAAAAAATGTGGAAGTAAAATTCAAACTAATTAAGCCAAAGAAAGAATGGAAAGACGAACGGAATACACCAGAGATTGTCGGGAAAGCAGAAATATTTTATGACAATGAGCGGGTTGGATCTCGGTCAATCTTTTATGGGGAACCTCAAGAAACGTTTAGTGAACAAAACTTGAGCAAGATTTGGACGGATTTCATACAATTCTTTGTAGGGATTGGTCGCCATGATTAATTATATATGGGTAGGCATGACTTTGATTGGTGTCATATTTGCCATGGTAAATGGGACAATGGATGCTGTTAATGAAGCATTGTTTAAAGGGGCGAAGGAAGCTGTTACCCTTTGTTTAGGGTTGATGAGTATTCTCGTGTTTTGGCTTGGCTTGATGAAAATTGCACAGGATTCAGGCTTGCTGGACAAGTTATCTGCATTATTCCGTCCTTTTATTAGATTGTTATTTCCGGAAGTACCAGCAAATCATCCTGCATTGGGCTATATCTTATCTAATATGATGGCTAATTTCTTCGGGTTGGGCAATGCAGCGACTCCGCTCGGAATAAAAGCGATGGAGCAATTGAAAATATTAAACGGCGGCAAGGACTCAGCGAGTAGATCCATGATTACCTTTCTGGCTATTAATACGTCAAGCATTACCCTCGTTCCGACAACAGTCATCGCGATTCGTATGACGTATGATTCAGCCTCACCAACAGATATTGTATTTCCTACCATCATTGCAACGGCGATTTCTGCTGTAGGGGCAATCCTTATTGATCGTTATTTTCATAGAAAACGAGTCCGGAATGGGAGGAGGTAGCTTGTATGCAGTGGATGACCGTTATATCCATTTGGATGATTCCATTTTTAATTTGCGGCATCTTGTTGTATGGAACGTTTAAAAAAGTTCCCACCTATGAGACGTTTGTAGAAGGAGGAAAAGAAGGAATCCAGATGTCCTTTTCAATCATTCCTTTTTTAGTTGGTATGCTTGTTGCTATTTCTGTTTTTCGCGCTTCTGGGGCCCTTGAATTTTTTGTTCAATTTCTGAGACCTTTGCTTGAATTTCTCCATGTTCCAGCAGAAATCGTTCCTCTTGCCATTATCCGCCCAATTTCAGGTACGGCTGCCCTTGGGATGACAAGCGATTTAATATCTGTTTATGGACCAGATTCTTTTATCGGCAGACTTGCAGCAACGATACAAGGAAGTACGGATACGACGTTGTATGTGTTAACGGTTTACTTTGGTGCTGTTGGGATTAAGAAAATGGGTGATGCGTTGAAAGTTGGATTGCTGGCAGATTTAGTCGGCCTTATTGCCGCAATCGTAGTAGTGACTCTTGTTTTTGGAGGTAAATAATGATTGGATGGGGATGGATGATTCCGTCTCTTTTTTTTCTGAAAAACTAGTAAAACCATAATAAATAAAAGTGTTTTCGAAATCTTGGCAATTTGTCGAAATATCGTCACCTTTTTTTGGCTAAGAACCAGATGTCTGTGGTAAACTCATATTGAATAATTCTCCATATTACTGTGGAAAAGGGGCTTCGCTTCGCAAAATCAGCTGAGCACCGCCACCTTCTTAAGGTGATACAATTTGAGTACCTGAACCTTTTTCATCGTTTCTCTTTAGAGTAGACGTTCATGGATGTTTTTAATGAAAAAACTGTCAAAACGATCGTCTTTTTTTGAAGCATAACACTGGTTGGTAACTGCTCATTTTTAAAGATAAATCATCTCTTTTCTTTAAAAAATTTCATTCACCTTCTTTTTTTCGGTACAATGTGTAATAATTGTATGATTACGTTACTACTACAAACATGTTAAAACAACATTTGATGAGGTGGAAGATAGATGGAGAGATTACAAAAAGTTATTGCACATGCTGGTATGAGCTCAAGAAGAAAAGCAGAAGAGTGGATTCAAGAAGGAAGAGTAAAAGTAAACGGTACAGTCGTGAAAGAATTAGGAATCAAAGTAGGACCGAATGATAAAGTAGAGGTAAATGGTGTCCCGCTTGAAAAAGAAAAACCTGTTTATTTCCTGTTTTATAAACCGCGTGGTGTCATCTCTGCTGTGTCGGATGATAAAAATAGAAAGGTCGTAACAGATTACTTTTACGAAATTGAGGAGCGGATTTATCCTGTGGGACGCCTTGATTATGATACATCCGGCTTGCTGTTGATGACAAATGATGGAGACTTTGCTAACGTCTTAATGCATCCGAAGCATGAGGTAGATAAAGTATATGTTGCAAAGGTAAAAGGAATTCCACTGCGTGAAAGTCTGAAGAAGCTCGAAAAAGGTATCGTATTAGAAGATGGAAAAACAGCACCTGCGAAAGTGAAGTTTCTCTCCAGTGACAAGAAAAAACAGAATTCAATCATTGAAATAACGATTCATGAAGGAAGAAACCGTCAAGTAAGAAGGATGTTTGATGCAATTGGTCATCCGGTTCAGAAATTGAAAAGAGAGCGTTATGGATTTTTAACATTACAGGGCCTTACTACAGGGGATGCCCGTGAATTGACGCCTCATGAAGTGAAACAACTAAGAGCATTAGCAACCACCGATGGGAAAAGCAACAGACTAAAATAAAGAAAAACTTAAAATAGGGGTATTACAGTCTTTTAAATTTGGCTAAATTTCAACAGATTTAACGTACCATATTGAAATGATGTAAGAAGCGTGTAGGGGGATGGATATGGATAAAAAACAGCGCCGGCTGATTATGAGAACATCAATCCTTGTTCTTTTAGGTGCAGCTTTAGTCTTTTCATTGTATGCGAATTTTACAAAAGACAAAGTAGCAGCCGTTCAAAAGGGTGACATGGCTCGGGATTTTGTGTTAACCGATATGGATGGGAATCGGCATAAGCTTTCTGATTATAAGGGGCAGGGAGTGTTCTTGAATTTTTGGGGTACATGGTGTAAGCCGTGTGAATATGAAATGCCGTTTATGGATAACCAATATCAGAAATATAAAGATCAAGGTGTGCAAATTCTTGCAGTTAACGTTGGAGAATCCGATTATTCTGTCAAAAAATTTGCTGAGAAGCATCAATTAACATTTCCTATTATGATTGATAACAACAATCAAGTGCAAACGGCTTATAAAGTAGATCCGCTGCCTGTTACCTTTTTAATAGATAAAGATGGAAGAATTGTGGACACACTAACTGGCAGTTTAAGTGAAGAGAGCATTCAAAAACATATGGAGAGAATTAAACCATAACATTGGGGAGTTTTTGACATGAAAGAAGTGGTGAAATGTGAGTGTGGCCATGTGAATCCGCATGGCACTATTTTGTGTGAATCTTGCGGTCGGGTACTAGATGAAACACAAAAAAACTCAAAGATGATTGATATGCGTTATGAGGGGAGCGCACGTCGATCACAAACCTATAATAAATCGATGATTGATAAGATTTGGAATTTCTTTTCTTCTGTAAAGGTAGGCGTCAGTTTGATCGTGATCTTACTCATCGCATCATCTGTGGGAACGATTTTTCCTCAAGAACAATACATACCTCCCACAGAATTACCTGAAGTTTTTTACGAAGCAGAGTACGGCTTTTTAGGCAAGTTGTACTATTTATTAGGATTTCATAACTTATACAGTTCGTGGTGGTATTTAATTTGTATCGCGATGCTTGGGACTTCTCTTCTGATTGCAAGTATTGACCGCGTTGTTCCTCTTTATCGATCACTGAAAAAACAGAAAATCGCGAGACATGAAGGTTTTTTAAAGAAGCAGCGAATCTTTGGGATAACGAATACAGACAAACAGGCCAGCGATTTTGAAGAAATCAAGAGAAGTTTGGAATCTAGAAGATATAAAGTCAAAGAAGAAAACGGCAACTTACTCGCGGAAAAAGGACGATTCTCTAGATGGGGTCCATATGTCAACCATGCTGGTCTCATCATCTTTTTGATTGGTGGGATGCTTCGATTTTTACCAGGAATGTATGTCGATGAGGTACTTTGGCTACGTGAAGGCGAAACGAAAGAAATCCCCGGAACGGAGGGGCAATACGCCCTGAAAAACAATCAATTCAAAGTAGAAGTGTATGATAAAGAAAACGAGGAAGACCAAACATTCAATGCTGCCATTGATAAAGTGGGAACAATCGTAAAAAATTATCAAGCTGATGTAACACTTTATGAAAAAGAAGGCAATTCTCTTCCTGGGGAAGATGCAACATTAAAAAAGATCAAAGACCATGCGGTCAAAGTTAATTTTCCATTAAAACACGATCATTATGCGCTCTATCAAGTCGATTATAAACTTGATGAATTAAGTGAAATGTCATTTAATCTAATGAATAAAAGCACGAAAGAAACGTTTGGAACGATGACTATTTCGTTGGACGATCCCAAAACTATGTATGAGTTGAAGGATGGCTATTCAGTTGAGTTAATGAGTTATTTTCCTGATTTTGAATTTGATGAAAATCAGGAACCTGTTACTAAATCAAGAATTCCAAACAATCCAGCCTTCATATTTAACATGAAGACACCAGATAAACCAAAAGGTGAAGTCAGTTTTGTTGCTATTCAACAAACGCTTGAGCCACTAGGAGAAAATACATATAAGATGGCTTTTGCAGGAGTTGATACACGAAACGTTACAGCGCTTACTGTCAGAAAGGATCTAACTCTATGGATCTTCTTCGTTGGCGGCGGCATATTCATGATCGGTGTTATTCAAGGTGCTTATTGGAATCATCGACGTATTTGGATTCAAAGAAAAGACGGGGAAATTTGGCTGGCAGGACATACAAACAAAAACTGGCATGGATTAAAACGCGATATATCCATGATTCTTGAAGGCACGAATCTAAACGAGCCAGAAGATCAGTTGGAAGCCAAACATATTGGAGAAAAAGAGAAATAAGGTGGGGTATACGTGGCAGAATTAAGCGCTAACTTGTTATATGCTTCTTTTGTCCTTTATTTAGTCGGTACATTTTTCTTTGGCGGCGCTATAAAGGAAAAAAAAGGAGCATCAGAAAAAAAACAAAATAAATGGGCGATGATTGCCATTTGTTTAACGGTATTGGGGTTTGTGTCACAACTTGGCTATTTTATTATAAGATGGATAGCAAGTGGACATGCTCCAGTAAGTAATTTATTTGAATTTACAACCTTTTTTGGCATGATGCTTATTGCTGCATTTATTTTGCTTTATTTTATCTACAAAACACCTGCGTTAGGACTATTCGCTTTACCGATCGCCCTTCTTATCATTGCTTATGCAAGTATGTTCCCTCGGGACATAGCACCACTCATTCCGGCACTTCAGAGTGATTGGTTGCATATTCATGTAACGACGGCGGCGACTGGACAGGCAGTACTGGCTATTAGCTTTGTTGCTGCTATATTGTATCTTGTAAAATCTGTTGATCAAACGCAAAAGAGCAAGAAGACCGCTTGGCTTGAAGTAATCATGTTCACAATGGTAGCAACACTAGGTTTTATCATCATCACATCGACTTTTTCTGCAATGGATTA
Organism: Peribacillus sp. JNUCC 23; assembly: GCF_053653995.1. Next base: position 2,796,267 of record NZ_CM132202.1, on the reverse strand, counting down.
TAAAGCGAACTTCACATGGATGAATAAATATGATAAAGAAGATGTGTTTGAATATCATTTGCCTGCGTTGATTGGCCCTCATGAAGGGGTATTAATGACAGAAGGGAAACTGGAACCACTCGTAAAAATGCCGGCGATTATCGACGCAAATAAAGCAAATACTGTTGTATGGTCGCTTTTTTCTGGAATAATTTTATACGGTTTAATTCGCTTGATTTTTCGTAAAAGGGTGGCGGCCATTTTCAAGCCGTTGGTTAAGAACGTAAACTTAGATTTAGTCGATGAAATCAGCTATCGATCGATATTAATCGGCTTTCCCATTTTCACACTTGGCGCTTTAATTTTTGCGATGATTTGGGCACAAATTGCCTGGACACGTTTCTGGGGATGGGATCCTAAAGAAGTATGGGCTTTAATTACCTGGCTGTTTTATGCAGCGTTTCTTCACTTACGCCTTTCAAAGGGCTGGCATGGAGAAAAATCAGCATGGCTTGCGGTAGTAGGTTTTGCCATCATTATGTTTAATCTAATCGTCGTGAACTTGATTTTAGCTGGACTTCATTCATATGCATAACTAAATCAAGAGGCGCTTCCATTCATCAGAAAGGATCGCCTCTTTTTTATATGATAGGCTAGGTTTGGTGCGAAAACTTGTTAACCCACTAATATCCTACTTCAATTTTTTTATGGGAATCAAGAAAAAATAGGTAAGGGATAAGCAGCCTAATCTAACTATGAAAGGTTTACTTTATCCCGCATTAACGGGCAGTAAGACCCCCACCTCAAGGCTTAGAGGAAACGAAGAAGAGTAGGTGGGGGACAACTGCCCGTAAAAGCCCGGTTGGTTCAACTAACAATCAGTGGGGATGAAGAACCCCCCACTGATTGAAGTTTCACTTTATTATAGGCTTTGCTAAAAGGCCTGCGAAACTTTGGTTTGACACAAATAGGCCAATAATCTCTTTTTAATAGTATTAAAAAAAGATTGTTGTACTCGTAGTAGAATAGGACATGAAAGCCTGAATAAGTGAAAGATTTGTGACAAACATAATATTCATTCGTACAAAAGCAGAAAGAGAATAGAAATGCCCGCTTTCATTTTGTAGAATAGAGGTAAGAAAGGGTGCAAACATACATGGGAAATCCGATTAAAATTTTAGTTGTAGATGATGAAGATAGAATTCGTCGCTTATTACGAATGTATCTTGAAAGGGAAAACTATGAAATTGATGAGGCGGAAAATGGGGATATTGCGCTCACGAAGGCAATCGCAATTGATTATGATTTAATTCTTCTAGATATTATGATGCCTGGTAAAGATGGAATCGAAGTGTGTCGAGAATTAAGAGAAAAAAAAGCGACACCTATTATCATGCTTACGGCAAAAGGAGAAGAGGTTAATCGAGTGCAGGGCTTTGAAGTAGGCACAGACGACTATATTGTGAAGCCATTTAGCCCTAGAGAAGTTGTTCTACGGATAAAAGCATTGTTGCGCCGTACCGCTTCAAGTACGACATATGTACAACCTGATACTGCTACGAAGGATGTTATTGTGTTTCCTCATTTAACAATTGATCATGATGCACATCGTGTAACTGCTGATGGGGTAGAAGTATCATTGACTCCAAAAGAATATGAATTATTATATTTCTTGGCCAAGTCTCCCGACAAAGTGTTTGATCGTGAGCAATTACTAAAAGAAGTGTGGCATTATGAATTTTTTGGAGACCTTCGAACTGTAGATACCCATGTAAAACGACTGCGTGAAAAGTTGAATCGCATATCGGAAAATGCAGCTAAGATGATAACAACCGTATGGGGTGTTGGGTATAAGTTCGAAGTTATACAAGAATGAAGCTATGGAGAAGTGTAGTTGGCAAGTTATGGGCGACCATTTTATTATTGGTATCCCTCGTTTTAATCATTTTAACGATTTTACTCGTCGAGTTTTTTGGGAATTTTCAAATTGATGAAGTTGAAAATAATTTAATGAAGACCGCAAAACGTATTGTCGAGATAACCAATACCCATGCTGATACAGATGAAGTTTTACAGATTGCATCGGAAATGATCGGTATAGAAACCAAAATGCTCGTTTTGAATGATGAGAACATTATTTTCAGCTCAGAAGCAATGGAGAAATACGGTGTTAATCCAGAATTTCTAAAAAATGACCCTAATCTAATCAAGGTTTTCACAAAAAGGGAAATGGTGAAGAAAGAACTGCTGCTTCCACTGAAAGTTGGTAATCAAAAGATTTCAGCCATTGTTGTTGGGGTTCCGCTTGATTTAAATGGTCAACAAGATGAAGTCTTTCTCTTTCAATCGTTAGAAACAATGGAAGAAGCCATTACATCTACTACAAAGTTCATTTTGCTTGCAGCTGGAGTCGCAATTATCCTCACAACAATCTTTGCGTTCTTTTTATCAACGAGGATCAATGCTCCATTAACGAAAATGCGGGAAGTAGCATTTGAAGTGGCTAAGGGGAAGTTTGATACAAAAGTACCGATTGTAACAGATGATGAGATTGGTGAATTGGCGATTGCTTTTAACCAAATGGGTAAACAGTTGAAGAATAACATGAGTGCCTTAAACCAAGAAAAAGAGCATCTAGCTAGCATTTTAAGAAGTATGGCAGATGGAGTCATTACGTTTAATAGAGATGGAACCATTTTGCAAACAAACCCGCCTGCAGAGCGTTTTTTGCATAGTTGGACTTTCGAGAAACTTGAGAATAATGGAATGGTTCCGTCTGTACTCATGAATTTATTTGATCGCTCGGAGCTACTTGACAAAGAACAAGTTGGTGAAATTTCTTTACAAGGTCATGATTGGGTGTTAATCGTCAGTCCGTTATATGGAAGTGAGAGCATCCGAGGTGCAGTTGCGATTATCCGTGATATGACGGATGAAAGGAAAATGGATAAACTCCGTACTGACTTCATTGCGAATGTCTCCCACGAATTGCGAACACCAATTAGTATGCTTCAAGGGTATAGTGAAGCAATCATTGATGATATTGCTGAAAATGAAGAAGACAAAAAGGAAATGGCAAAGGTTATTTATGATGAATCGCTCAGAATGGGACGACTCGTTAACGACTTGCTTGATTTAGCCAGATTAGAATCGGAAAATATGCAACTTTGTTGTGATTGGATCCAAATGGAAGATTACTTAGAAAGAATCGTCTATAAATTTTCGGGACTTGCTAAGGAAAAAGAAATTATTTTGATAACTTCATTGAGAAATCCGCATCTTGAATGGACGTTCGATCCTGACCGAATTGAACAGGTATTGACGAATTTAATTGATAATGCGATTCGTCATACGCCGATTGGTGGAAGAGTTGAAATCATTCAACGACTAGATGAACGCCATGGATTGATGATAGAAGTGAAAGATTCAGGTTCTGGAATTCCAAAAGAGGATTTAGCCTTTGTGTTCGAACGCTTTTATAAAGCAGACAAAGCAAGAACTAGAGGGAGTTCAGGTACAGGTCTGGGGCTTTCTATCGCTAAAAATATTATCAATGCACATGATGGGAAAATATCGGTGAACAGCTTGATTGGAGTTGGAACCACTTTTACTTTTAGTTTGCCTCGAAAAATGAAAGAAAATGAATAAAACACGAAAATCTTGCCGGAAAATCTTGTTTCATAAGAAACTTTCATGGCGTTAAAACACCTTTCCTAGTATTAAGGTAGATTGATTGCAAACAGAGAAACTGACTTCAATTAGGTGGGAGATCGGAGCAACATAATAGTAGATGTCCATACGAAATCTAGTTTACTATTCGATGTAATGGGTAACCGTTTTAAGTTATACCGTCTACTGCTATACAAACGAGTAAGGCATTAGAGGAGGCGGTTCGTGCTATCCTCTATTTGTCTATGGAAACAGCATGAATCCTCATCATAATTTTAATCCGCATGAACCCTTTACTTTAAGGCTTAGAGGAATTGAAGAAGCGAAGGTGGGAGATTACAGCCTGTTATCCGGAATAAAAAATGAACGAAGTGGTCTACATATCAATCATTTCTCATACAAATAGAGAGTTGATGAAATTTATGTGAGGGGATAGATATGCTAGATTATGGAAAACGTTTGTTGATTGTATTGATTTTTGGAATTTGTATCAGTTTGATGTTTATTGGTGGGAAAGGTAAGCATGAAGTAGACGAAGGATTCATTACAAGAAATCTTAACGAAAATGTGAAGGACAAATACGGATACTTCATGTGAATTTTGTGTTTCTGACGATGAGTAACGACACGATATGATTCATGAATTGGCAAAAGAGGAAATCCCCAAATGGTCAGACCTCATACTCTATACACCGTTTAATCTGTCATATAAACGATATATAGTAAATGTGGGTTCTGATCATTTTGTTATGGGACAGCCTCTTTGTTCATTAGGCGATATTTAGTTACTTCATTGTAACGTGATTCGATATAAGAATGTAATATCTTCAAGTTGTTTTAGTTTCTCTTGCATGTCATCACTTAATGGATTATCAAAAGAGAGAACCATGATGGCTTCCCCACCAGCTTGTTTACGACCGACTTGCATGGTCGCAATATTCTCACCATGGTCACCGATTATTTTACCAACACGGCCAATGACCCCGGGGCGATCCATATGCTGGACATACAATAGATTTCCTTCAGGATGGAAATCTATTGTGAAATCATTCAAACGAACGATGCGTGAACCATAGTTTTCCACATATGTTCCACTAATGCCAAGTTGTTTGTTATCTCCCTTGGCTGTAACGGTAATTAAGTTACTATACCCAAACGTATCATGGGAAGTCTTTTCGCCAATTGTCAGACCGCGTTCTTTAGCAATCAAAAGAGCATTGACTTCATTGACGGGCACATCTAATCTGGACTTGAAGAACCCAGATAGCAAACTTTTTGTTAAAATACTTGTATCAAAATCCAAAGCTTCACCTGCATAATTCACCGAGATTTCATGAATTCCTTCAGGCATACATTGACTGATAATCGATCCCATCTGTTTTACTAGTTCATAAAAAGGTTGAACCTTAGCAAACACTTCTTTGGATATTGCCGGAAGGTTAATCGAATTCGTGACAGGTTTGCCAGTAAGGAAGGATAGGACTTCCTGGGCAACTTGAGTTGCTACATTTAATTGGGCTTCTTTGGTCGATGCCCCAAGATGAGGTGTTGCAATAACTGAATCAAGTTCGAGTAATTTATGTCCCAATGGTGGTTCTTCTGCAAAAACATCAATGGCAGCACCAGCAATATGTCTCATGACAATCAATTCGTACAAATCATCTTCATTAATAATGCCGCCTCTAGCACAATTTAATAGATAAACACCTTTTTTGCATGTTAATAAATTTTCTTTATTTATTAGACCTCTTGTTTCTGGTGTAAGAGGGGTATGCACTGTGATAATATCAGCCAAGGTTAATAGTTTTGCCAGCTCAAGCGGAGTAACCCCCATTTTCTTCGCCCGATCCGTCGTTAAGAATGGATCATAGACGAGTACATCCATACCGAAAACTTTTGCACGTTTCGCGATTTCACTGCCGATTCTGCCCATTCCGACAATCCCTAAACTTTTCCCATAAAGCTCTGTACCTGTAAAAGAAGATCGTTTCCATTCCCCATTCTTAAGTGAGGCATGAGCTTGAGGAATATGACGCATTAGAGAAGCCATCATAGCAAAAGTGTGCTCAGCTGTAGATATTGTATTCCCGTCTGGTGCATTGACAACGATGATTCCGCGTTTAGTAGCAGCAGGGACATCGATATTATCGATACCGACTCCAGCACGAGCAATGATTTTAAGATTTGGCATAGACGAAATTAGTTCTTCAGTTACAGTCGTTGCGCTTCTAACGAGGATCGCATCTATTTCATGAAGTTCGTTTTTGGCTTCTTCTACTGTTTTTTCAATTAGCTTTACCATAGGTGCTACTAATAATGGCCCTAGTCCCTCTGGTTTAATTGCGTCCGCAACTAAAATCTGATACAAAACAAAACACCCCCTCTAAAATAATTAACTTAAATTTCAGTTAATTCTACAGGATGGATATACAAGTGTCAATTTTAGAAATTTTCACATGTTAAAAACAAGGAAGATTTCATCATTTAACACTTATTTGATCATAGTGCAAATTTAAATCCTTGCTTTTTTTTTCATTCGATGATAAATTAAAACCAATCAAGATGGTATGGATATTTGAAAATGTATGTGTAATAGATTAGTAGCAGTTCGTTCTCCAACTTAAGAGATAGGTAACAGAGGCTAATCTGGTCGCATATAATATTTCTTGTATTCTACTACTTGAAACACATTTTCGGAAACGGAAAAAAAATCGAATAGGTCTATCTTCGGGGCGGGGCGTAATTCCCCACCGGCGGTGATGAAGGGACACCTTCAAAGCCCGCGAACCTTCGGGTTGATTTGGTGAGAATCCAAAGCCGACAGTATAGTCTGGATGGGAGAAGATGGAGGTTTCTTTCGAAATGTTCAATTTTACTTGAATTGAACGTTTATTTGACGATACCTTTAAAGCTCCCTTTAGTTCTATGAATTAAAGGGTATTTGAATGGTCGCAAATAATTTCGATGGAACCAATCCTCTTTTTCGTGGGGTAGATCACAAAAAAGAAGGAGAGAGATCTATGAAGGTGTACAATGTAAAGAAACTGGTTATTTTGGCAATGTTGGGGAGTATTTCTTATGTGTTAATGGTATTAAATTTTCCATTCCCTGGTTTACCACCGTTTTTAAAGATTGATTTCAGTGATATTCCGGCCATAATAGCTGCGCTGATTTTCGGTCCTATTGCAGGGATTATCGTTGAATTGCTGAAAAATGTATTGGATTTTGTCATGATTGGAAGTCCGACGGGTGTGCCTGTAGGGCATATTGCTAACTTTGTAGCTGGAGTTCTATTTGTTTTGCCAACCTATTACATTTTTAAAGTATTAAATTCAAAACACGGAATGACAATTGCTTTAGTTGCGGGTACGATTATCATGTCTTTATTAATGAGTGTGCTAAATTATTATGTGATTCTTCCAGCGTATACGCTATTTATGAACTGGGATGCCATGTCATCTCAGGAAACAAGACAATTTGTTACGACTGCAATCCTTCCATTCAACATTTTGAAGGGTGGATTGATCACAATCGTATTTACACTGCTTTACATTAGAATGAAAACTTGGATTGATAAACAAGCATTATCTCATAATGCTTGAAGCGAATAGATGATAAGAGGCTGTCACAACAGGGTCTGACCTATTGCGGCAGCCTCTTTTTTATTAACAATATTGATTAATATTTACTTTGAAAAACTCCACCTTACATGTGTAAGGTGGAGTTTTTCAAAGTTGTTCGCTTTTATTTGTGCTTACTCAAATTTAGTAGCGTCTCCATCAAATGATTCATCTGCAATTTTGATGGAATCTGTTGGACAGCCTTCGAAAGCATCCATCATATCATCTAAAAGAACATCAGGAACTTCAACAGTTCCTTCATTATCATCTAGTATTACGAAGGCGATGCCTTCATCATCATAATCATAAATGTCAGGCGCTGCAGCTCCACAAGCACCACAAGCGATGCATGTATCCTTGTCAACGATTGTATATTTAGCCATTATAAAACTCCTCCCGGTAAATCCGCACTTTTCTGCTTTAAAATTGGTTCATGCCCTTGCATACTTCCTTATTGTAAAACTGAATGTAGAAATTTTCAATATAAATGTAATGAAAACACTTTTTGTATCAGGTTTTGTCAAACGAAACGATATGAATTTGTGACAAATTTAATGTTGATATAAAAAAAACGGCCAGTTTTTTAAAATCAATCAGGTTTCATAACCAATAGACTTCAATGTTTTGGTACAATGATAGAAGGTAGAGATTATAACAAGGTTGTGAATGTAAAAAATGCAAAATTACTTTGAAATGATCGTCCTATATTGTATTCGTATATTTAATGGAGAACGCTCCGTTTATGCTATTTTACATATGCTAAAGGGGAAAAAATCGTCTCAAACGATTCAAGATATTCATCTGTTTGGACTGACGAATCTGTTAGGTACATTTCCTGATATTTCGAGAATACAGCTTGAAATAACTGTAGATAATCTGCTTCAATCAGGGCTACTTATCACTTTACCTCAAAATGGCTATTATCTGGTAACCTCGAACGGTCAAGAACTACTGCAACAGCATCTGAAAAAGTATCCATTCCCAGAAACGTTGAATGGATTCAGATTTCAAAATCGTACCCAATCGTATTGGAGCAGATTAAGCCTCTTGATTCAAACTATATCACATATTATTCACAAGCAAAATCGTTTCTATCCGATTCAAAGGGATCTCCAAACACAAACATGGGTCAAACGGTATTTAGCCCAAAATCGGCAAAGTAGAGTGGAAATTGGGCGTCATTTATTTGACGAATTATCTATGCTTCTGGAAAAAAGACCGGAAAAGGAACGAGACGTTTTTGTAAAAAGATTAACAGGTATTCATCGTATAGGAAGAACTTATTCGCAAATCGCCAAAGAATTACATGATGACGAGTGGTATATGCGGTACTTATTTCTCGGAACGATTCATTTTATGTTACAGCAAATAGATGACTCATCAGTGCAGTATCCTTATTTATACAGCATTATTAAAGATGTTCAAGGCAATTCGCACACTCAGTTAACTAACTCGACGCAAAGGACTTTAAAGTATTTATATGATGGGAAATCGTTAGAGGAGATTGCCTTTATTCGAAGATTAAAGCAAAGTACAATTGAAGATCATATTGTGGAGCTCGCCTACTCTGATCCACGGTTTAATATTTCGCGCTTTATGTCTCCAAAAATTGAAGAAGCAATAAGAATAGCTGCTAAAACGAGTCGAACGAAACAATTACGTGCTGTTAAAGAAATCGTGGCCAATGATGAAATCAGTTATTTTCAAATCCGCCTTGTCCTGGCAAAAGCAGGTGATAATAAATGAATATAGAAGAAATTTTAGTCAAACAATTCGGTTATAATATGTTTCGTCCAGGTCAAAAAGAAGTCATCGAATCTCTACTTGAGGGCAATCATACTTTGGCAATGTTACCGACTGGTTCTGGGAAATCATTATGCTATCAGCTTCCAGCCTATGTATTAAATAAAGCAGTTATAATTGTATCACCTTTACTGTCTCTTATGCAGGACCAAGCGGAGCAGCTAAAAATGCGAGGCGAAAAAAGTGTAATTACACTGAATTCATTTTTGACATCGGTTCAAAAAAGGGAAGCGATTGAGCGTTTAGACTCGTATCGCTTTATTTACTTATCGCCAGAAATGCTTGCCATTCCTCGTATTATCGAACGATTGCAGAAACTTGAAATTGGATTGTTCGTTATTGATGAAGCGCATTGTATTTCACAATGGGGATATGATTTCAGAACGGATTACTTGAACTTAGGAAATATAAGGAGTAAATTGAACAATCCTCTTACGTTGGCATTGACGGCAACTGCTACAAAAACGGTTCAAGTAGATATTAAAGAGAAGCTGAAACTCAAAAAAACAAAGGAAGTCATTACTTCTGTGGATCGCAGTAATATTGCTTATATTGTTGAGGAGCTCTCTTCGTATGCTGAAAAGCTTGCAAGGCTCAAGGAATTAGTAAACAGCTTTGATGGATCGGGGATTATTTATTTTTCAAGTAAGAAAGCGGCAGAATCTGTTACGAACTTTTTACAAGAAAATGGTGTTAAGGATATTGATTATTACCACGGAGGGATGGAACAAGAGCAAAGGATGCTGATTCAACAGCAGTTTCTTCATGGACAATTACGTATCATTTGTGCGACTTCTGCATTTGGTATGGGTGTGAATAAAAATAATGTAAGAGTCGTTATTCATTTTCATTTGCCAGGAGGGATGGAAGCTTATTTACAGGAAATAGGCAGAGCAGGCCGTGACGGGAAGCAAAGTGCAGCCATTCTATTGTATTGTGACGGTGATGAAGGTTTACCACTCCATCTAGCAGAGCAGCAGTTGCCTACACTTTATCAAATTGAAGAGACTTGTGCATCTCTTCATAAACTTGAAGTAGGTATTTGGAATATTGAACCAAGGCAAGAAATAGAATTAAGAGAAATGCATGCATTGACAGATGTGCAGTGGAGATGGATTACGCATTTTGTAAAAGAATTTGAACGTGAAGATCCGTTTATAATAACTAAGAAGTTAAAGAAAATTGCTAATGAGAGAAGGTTTGAAAATCAAAACAAACTTGAGCGTTTCTTTCGTTGGGTTTCCGTTTCTGGCTGCAGACGGGTAAATATTCTGTCTTACTTTGATGTGGCTATGACAGAAGAAAATCAAACTTGCTGTGACCGTTGCAAAGTGGTGACAGATGAGCTTTTAGCATCCTTACCACATGATGACCTAATAGTTAAAGAGTTGAAAAAAACATGGAAGCAGGAATTGGCTGCCATTTTGATAGGAGAAGCAAAAACCAATGAAGAACAAACAAGCTGAGCTCATTGGACGGCTTTCCAATCAAGAGCTACATAAGCAATTATTTTTAACACAGATTCTACTTTTGGTTATTTCTGCTATACTTGGGTTCATTCTATTTGATTACTTTTCATCATTCACGAAAATTTTTCGAATGGAATGGAAAATAATTTATATTGGAGTTAGTGCAGGAATCACTGTTGTTTTGCTAGATTTAGTGATGATGAAACTCTTGCCAGAAGCGTATCACAATGATGGAGGAATCAATGAAAGAATTTTCACGAGTTTGTCCTATCCGATGATTGCCGTGGTCGCATTATCGGTTGCAATAAGTGAGGAAGTTCTGTTCAGAGGCGTGTTACAAACCCATATTGGATTAATATGGACAAGTGTTCTCTTTGCCCTTGTTCATTATCGCTATTTGTTTCATCCATTTTTATTCGCCAATATTATTTTATTAAGCTTTTTTATTGGTTTCATTTTTGAAATGACAGGTAATTTATATGTGACGATTAGTATGCATTTCACGATTGATTTCATTTTAGGGCTAATAATTAAGATGACAAAAGGAAAGAACCTTGATAGAAAGAGGGAAGAATGATGCATCCCGATAATACACCAAACGAGTTTCAAGAAAATAATGTAAGAAAGAACGCGAAACCTTTACCAACCAGGAGCGAACTTCGAGCGAAAAAGAAAAAAAAGCGGAAGAATAGGTTTCCGTTAATTAAGATATTAGCTGCTTTCTTTATTGCTATGCCTATTGCGATATATTTTTTATTACCATACTTAGAAAAAGAAAAGCCAATTTCATTAACTCCACAAAAGAAAACAAGTGGATTTGAAACAGTAGAAGTTACAAAGCGCATAAACGATGTAGAATCAAACGAAACGATAGATTCAGAGCAAGAAAAAACGAATGATAAGGAAGCAGTCCCTGGTGTTTCTAACCTACCTGAAGAAATTGAACAACCTGTGGAGAAATCTTCGGTATCTGTTTCAGAAAGGAAAGAGAAGAAAGACAAAAAACAGGACGCAAAAGATGGGTACCAAATTGTTTATCATACCGTTTCTCCAAATGAAAGTTTGTTTATTATTGCAACGAACTATTATAAATCTGCTGCTGGTATCGAACAGATTAAAGAATGGAATCATTTAAAGGGAGATGAAATACAGGTAGGTCAAGTTTTAAAAATCCCTTTAAAGGAAAATGAATAAGAGTTTTCAGTCATAGTTTTGGGACATGCACATATAGTGATGGTGTAGACGCATTGGAGGGGAAGTAAATGGAGTCAGCCATCCTATTATTGGACGATAATACTGATCAGGCGACGAAACAAATGTTGCAGCATGTAGTAGAGCGAAAAAGAAAATTTGAGGCATTGAAAAAAAAGCATACCATGACGATGTGGGCAACAATTATTTCCGCAGGCTCATTGTTTGCCTACCTATACACTGCTATAATTATTCCCTATTCTTATTCTTTTTTCACAATGTTTTCTGCGTTTGTTGATCAGTTTACGCATATGCTATTTTTACTAATGACAGTGGGCTTGTACGGTTACATGGGTATCATGAAGAAAAAGGCTGATAAAGCAGAGCTGGAATACCATACAATGAGAAAAGAAATCATTCATAAAAGCAAAGAGCTGTGGAAACCTGAGATGAAATGGGAAAATCGGCACAAGGTGTTTGAAATGATGAAGAAAAATTATGATATAAATCTGTATCATGAAAGTAAATAGAGCTATAATAAACGTGCTTTCCAACATAACATGTAAATTGTTTCATCAGGGGCATGACTCTTTGACTTTGGGTCAGCCTATTTTTGTATGAAGGACATGGGGACTTAGTCTTCGCGACTTATTCATATAGCCAATCTACTTAGCAAGTATACTTATGTAATCAAGAAAGCGTCCGAAATTCCGGCTCCGCACCGCCGCCATTGTGATGAGGTGAGTGTAGCTGTGTAATGATTGATCCTTCATGGAAAATGGTGGCGTTTTATCCCATACAATTTTTATTTAAAATCAAATGGTAAGTGATGAGAAGGAAGGCTGTCAATAGATGATTCAAAACGGAATAATTATAGGTCTCGCCATAATTATAGTCCTGATCGGGTATATGTGGCGAATGGCATTTTTAAATAGAATTTTAGTACAATCCTTGAACTTTGAAGATTTCTCGGAATCAGCACATCCTATTTCTTTATTTTTTATATCTGACATACATAGGCGAAAGGTGTCACCTAAGCTAATCGATTATGTCCGTAATAAAGCGGATATCGTCATCATTGGTGGTGATTTAAGAGAAGGAGGAGTTCCGTGGAATCGGGTGACTGCGAATATTAAAAAACTAAAAGAAATAGGCCCCGTCTATTTCGTATGGGGAAATAATGATTATGAACAAAATGAGCAAGAATTACTGAATATACTCGAGAGGCAAAAGGTGACAGTCCTTAATAATAAATCGACGAGGCTTACAGTATCAGAAAATCAAAAGATTACGTTAATTGGTATTGAGGATATAAGTGAAAAAAAGGCGAGGTATGATTTAGCTCGTAAAGATGCTGTAGCGACTGATTTTAGAATTTTAATTAGCCACAACCCACTTATTGTCAATAAGGTGAAAAGAAGCCATAATATTCATCTTGTTTTATCTGGTCATACTCATGGCGGACAAATTAGGATTTTTGGAATCGGACCATATGAGCATGGAGGAATAACTAAAACTGAAAAATCGCTTTTTTTAACGAGTAATGGGTATGGAACAAGTACGATACCATTACGGCTGGGGGCAAAGCCAGAGACCCATTTACTGACGCTTCAAAATGGAAAGGATACGGAATATAAATCAAAAATCATTGAACTGTAGCTTGGACAAATGTCAATTTACGAGTTTTTATTCTTTGATTTACCTTGTTTTAAGTGTTGATTGAAAGGATTTAATGCCACTCTATTAGTGCGTGTTCAAAAAGGGGGATGAAAGAGCCGAGAAGTTCGAGGAGCTCATCTCGAGAGGACTGAGCGATTTGAACAGGAGGTCATTAATGAACTTTGAAGCAATTCGTAAGCTTTTTAACCGGACTTTTTGAACAACCTCTATTAGAAAATGTTAAACCAGATTTAGTATAATGGTCTTTTGTATTGTCTGAACATTGAACAGACATTTTTAAGTTGGTGGAAAAAGTGAAACATACAAACCCTGATATACTTGTCGGAATCGAAGATGAGAATGAAGGATTAATTAGAAGCGAAAATGGATATGCACCGTGATTAATCGTTTTCATATGATGTATGAAAATGGTTATTCAGGGGGCATTCTTTTATGAAGCTTGAGCGACTGACGAATAACAAGATTAAAATATTTTTAACGTTCGATGACTTGTTTGATCGAGGGATAACCATAGAAGATATTAAGGCTAATTCACTCAAGATTCACAAACTTTTTCAGGAAATGGTGGAAGAAGCATGTGAGGAAATGAACTTTAAAATGAGCGGATCAATTGCGGTTGAGATTTTTTCCTTACAGGCACAAGGGTTAATTATTGTTGTGTCTAAGAACGAGGAAGATATGTTGACTGATGAAGATGAATACCTGGATTTAGATGTTCGGATTGGTGAACATCCTTATATACTTTATACGTTTGCAGACATTGAAGCAGTTATTCAACTCGCGCATTGTGTAAAACAAATGAATGTTTGCATAACCCTTTATGAATTTGAGAGTCAATATTATTTTCTGATTGAAAAGGTGCCGGAAGAGTCGTATGATACGATCATTTCGCTTTCTGCTGAATATGGGTATGCGTCTACGTTGACTATATCTAGATTAAAGGAGTATGGAAATTGTATTATACCTGAAAACGCTCATCTAATACTTACGAAGTATTTTTCCAAATAATTATGTTATGGAAAGGTAAAGAGCAATGGCAAGAAAAACAACGTTCAATTGCTCTTTCCTACTTTGTAAATCCAAGGTCTAACTGTCTTATTACGTAGGATAGAGTAAGATAAATGATGCCGCTTTCAGGAAGTTTGTGATTATTCGACTTTTTCCAATTTTAATGCTTTGCAGAAATGATACAAAGGTGTATACTTTTGAATGAAGGACATGAGGACAGGGCTTCGCGACTTACTCATATAGCTAATCCATTTAACGGTATACTTATATTTATTAACGAGAAAGCATTCGATATTCCGGCTTTGCACCGCCACCATTGTGATTTTAGCGAGTGTAGCGTGCTTAATGATCTATCCTTCATTGTAACTAGTGGCGTTTTAAAGCCATTTTACGTTTTGTATGAAAGATGACTCAAAGTAATTACTGAAGATTCTAGGAGGTATACAGATGGTAGCCGAGAAAGGTACTGACCATACTAACCAAGAACAAGAATATGATGTGCTGAAGTCTACTCAGACTGTAATACATAAAGCATTGGACAAGCTTGGTTATCCTGAGGAAGTTTATGAGCTGCTTAAAGAACCATTGCGTTTGTTAACAGTGAAGATTCCAGTAAGAATGGATGATGGTTCAGTAAAAATATTCACTGGATATCGTGCTCAACATAATGATGCGGTAGGTCCTACTAAGGGTGGAATTCGTTTTCATCCAGATGTGACTGAAAAAGAAGTGAAGGCATTATCTATTTGGATGAGCTTAAAATGTGGAATTGTTGATTTACCATATGGAGGAGGAAAAGGCGGAATCGTTTGTGATCCTCGTAATATGTCGTTTCGTGAACTAGAAAGATTAAGCCGCGGTTATGTGCGTGCGATTAGTCAAATCGTTGGACCAACGAAGGATATCCCTGCTCCTGATGTATTTACCAACTCACAAATCATGGCTTGGATGATGGATGAATATAGCCGAATGGATGAATTCAACTCCCCTGGTTTCATTACGGGTAAACCGCTTGTTTTAGGTGGTTCACACGGTCGTGATTCAGCTACGGCGAAAGGGGTTACAATTGTTATTCATGAAGCGGCTAAGAAAAAAGGCATCGATGTAAAAGGTGCACGCGTCGTTGTTCAAGGATTCGGTAACGCTGGAAGCTATCTTGCGAAATTTATGCATGATGCAGGTGCGAAGGTCGTAGGGATATCTGATGCTTATGGTGCCCTTTATGAGCCGGATGGACTGGATATTGATTATTTACTTGATCGCCGTGATAGTTTTGGAACGGTTACCAAGTTATTTAAGAATACGATTACAAATAAAGAGTTGTTAGAACTTGAATGTGATATTCTTGTGCCAGCAGCTATTGAAAACCAAATAACAGAAGATAATGCTCACAATATACAGGCGAAGATTGTTGTCGAGGCAGCTAATGGTCCAACAACGATGGAAGCTACACAAATCTTAACTGACCGCGGCATCCTACTTGTACCAGACGTACTTGCTTCATCCGGTGGAGTTACCGTTTCTTATTTTGAATGGGTTCAGAATAACCAAGGGTACTACTGGGGTGAAGAAGAAGTAGAAGAGAAACTAGAAAAAATCTTGATTAAAGCGTTCAATAATATTTATGACACTGCACAAACAAGACGTGTTGATATGCGCTTGGCTGCCTATATGGTAGGGGTAAGAAAAATGGCAGAGGCCTCACGTTTCCGCGGTTGGATTTAAGTCTTAAGCTTAATTGATTGATGAAAGTGACAAAATCTCCTATTCTTAATGAAAAGGAGATTTTTTTTTGAAAAGTTTCTTGAAATATATGGAATCACATCTGCAAACAGGCACAATGCGCCATCGGTTCAAGATCAAAAGCCGATAAGAGGACGACTTGTGCTTTGATACAAGAAAGAGGGTAAAACATGATTCAAGAAGAAGTGATTATTATTGGCGGGGGACCATGTGGCCTCGCTGCAGCCATTGCTTTAGAGAATGAAGGAATTCAGGCACTTGTTATTGAAAAAGGCAATATTGTGAATTCTATCTATCACTACCCCACTCATCAGACGTTTTTTAGCACGAGTGAAAAACTTGAGATTGGCGATGTTGCTTTTATTACAGAAAATAGAAAACCAGTCCGGAATCAGGCGCTAGCCTATTATCGAGAAGTAGTGAAGAGAAAACAATTACGAATATCATCATTTGAAAATGTAACCAATGTTGAAAAAGAAGAGAATGGTACCTTTGTCGTTATTACTTCTAAAGCAACCTATTCGGCGAAAGCCATTATTGTCGCAACTGGTTATTATGACCACCCGAATTATCTAAATATTCCAGGTGAAAATCTTCCGCATGTATCGCATTATTTTAAGGAAGGTCACCCATTCTTTGATAAAGATGTAACAGTGATTGGTGGAAAAAATTCAAGTATTGATGCTGCGTTGGAGCTCGTAAAGGCCGGTTCAAGGGTTACTGTTCTTTATCGAGGTATGGAATATTCTCCAAGCATTAAACCGTGGATATTACCAGAGTTCGAATCACTAGTTAAAAATGGGACAATCACAATGGAATTTGGGGCCCATATTGATGAAATCACAGAAAACCAAGTAATCTATCATACGACTGAGTGTGTCGAAGCAGTTAAAAGTGATTATGTGTTTGCTATGACAGGCTATCATCCGGATTATTCCTTTTTAGAAAGAATGGGGATTCACATTCAAGAAGAGAATGGCAGACCAATATTTAACCATGAGACAATGGAAACGAATGTATCTGGAATATACATTGCTGGGGTTATTGCTGCTGGAAATAATGCGAATGAAATCTTTATTGAAAATGGTCGTTTCCATGGTGGAATGATTGCTACACATATTGCTTCTAAAATTCTCTAATTCGCATATGCCAATCTAAATAGAGTGCTAAACCAAAATTCGATTGAGCACTCTATTTAGATATTCCATACATACGTAAATATATTCTAGATTCATTTGGGGTGATTTTAGATAAAGTCCCAAGTAGCAAATTTGCGAAATTAAATCGATTAATGTTGCTATGTCTGCTCTTTTATTTCATTCACGATTTGGAAGAAATTTTGACTGTAGAGACATTCCTTTTTAATCATTCCGATACGAATTCTTTCCGTCTAACAACAAGGTAGTTTACATTTGCCTTTTTACTATTATGGATCATATCAGTAATTGGATGCTATCAAGCTTTAAAGAAGAAAGTATTCTTAGGAATGGAGCCTCTTACTTTCTTTTCAATTTTAGTACCAGGTCTCTTTTTAGCCAACGGTGTAAGTCGCTTCATTCAATTCATTATTATAAAAAACTATGTTCCAGGTATCATTACATCGATACTTGTCATCTATCCATATTCTTTTTTTACTCTTACATACTTGTTCAAAGAGAAATTAATAACGATGAAAAAATTTATGTGGTTTCTATGTTTAGTTTTTATTTTACAAATTCCTTTTGCACTTTTATCCCTTTGGTTTTCCGAATTATTGTTTTAATCTATGGTTATTTTACTTTGAAACGAGTCATCCATTTAAATTTACAGAGAAAACATTCGCTGGATTTCTATTTGAGATTCCGTGTTATGTAGGGCAATCAATAATTTGATCCGTGCTTTCTGACCGTTGAGACCGTTTGAGAAAATGATCCCCATATCCTTCAACTGCTTCCCACCTCCGTTATATCCATACACATCTTGTACGATTCCATTAAAGCAGCGGGAGACGATCACAACAGGAATATTTGCCGCTAATAGGGCCTCGATTCCTTTCATCGTTTCGGGAGGCATATTACCTTGGCCTAGAGCTTCAATGACTAAACCATCAATATTCATCTCCTTTAATGCATAAAATAAGGTAGAGTCCATTCCAGCGTGTGCTTTAAGCAAGGTTACTCGTTTTGAAACGGTTTCCATCGGATACTTTTCTTGATGCTCAGGATGATGATGGAAAAAAACAGCACGCTTGGTCACGATCCCTATTGGACCGTATTGTGGACTTTGAAAAGTGGAAACATTGCTAGTATGCGTTTTGGTAGCGTTAGCGGCTGTATGAATTTCATCATTTAAGACGATGAGGACGCCTTTTCCAACCGCTTGATCACAGATTGCAACCTTAATGGATGAAATGAAATTGTATAATCCATCAGAGCCGATTTCATTGCTTGAGCGCATAGCACCTGTGACAACGATAGGGATATTCGTCTGTATCGTCAAGTCCAGAAAATAGGCTGTTTCTTCAAGAGTGTCTGTACCGTGGGTGATCACAACTCCGTCGATTGGCGCATCTTGGATTGATTCCTCTATTAGCTTCTTAATTGAAAGCATTTCGGTAGCAGTGATATGTGGCGAAGGCAAGTTAAAAGGCTCTTTGATGATTAAATTCGCCATATCATGAATCGTCTCAGACGTTATTTTAATTGGGTTTTCATTGGCTAATTTTACGGCGCCAGCCGAATCCTCCATCATAGAAATCGTCCCACCTGTATGAATAATTAACACATTTTTTTTCATAATTCGTCACCTCCAGGTTCATTAAAAAAGCCAATCACAGAAATTAAGCTGTCATTTTCTTTTTCCTCATTCCATGATACGATTAAATAAAAGATAAGAAAAGGGGTCAGCCATGCTGGTCATTTTAACTGCAGGCATTGCACCTGGTTTAGCATTGCTGAGTTACTTTTATTTGAAAGATCAATATGACTCTGAACCGGTTTCAGCCGTGTTTAAGACGTTTTTATATGGCGTTTCTCTAGTGCTTCCGATTATGTTTCTCCAATACGTGATGCAAACGGAAAATGTCTTTACATCCCAATTTGGCGAAGCATTTCTAAAAGCTGCACTGCTGGAGGAATTCATGAAGTGGTTTTTTCTTCTGTATATTATTTATCCGTTCGCTGTATTTGATGAACCGTACGATGGAATTGTTTATGGTGTTTCTGTTTCACTAGGGTTTGCGACGATGGAGAATATTTTATATTTAATTGCGAATGGAGTTGAGCATGCATTAGGAAGAGCGATACTTCCTGTGTCTAGTCATGCATTATTCGGTGTAATCATGGGGTACTATTTGGGTAAAGCCAAATTCTCCAACACACATAAAAAACTATTCTTGTTCTTATCTCTAGGAATATCGGTGTTTCTTCATGGATTGTATGACTTTATTCTCTTAATAGATCGATTTTGGGTTTATTTGATTTTGCCATTTATGATTTTTCTTTGGTGGTTAGCTTTGAAAAAAGTAAAAACTGCACGACGTCTATCTCAATTTCATGATTCAACAAGTTTTTAAATAATAGTGTGTGTTCAAAAGGAGGATAAAAAGAGCCGAGAAATTCGAAAGCTATTTTTACCGGACTTTTTGAACAACCTCTAATAGGCAATCCTAATATCGATTTTTCAGCTCAAATCATTTAAAAGAGAGTAAAGAGGGAGACCATTTGGTTTTCCTCTTTTTGCTATTAAGGTTTTTTCTACTTATCTTGGAATAAAAACGGCCCTTAAGAAGAAAATAGGTATACATTACATCATAAGAAAAAGAGGGTGTGTAGTTGATGAAAGGAATTTCGTCAAAATGGAAAGGGGTAATAGCGACAGTTTTAGCTGTTTGTTGCTTAGCATTTTCTAACTATGATGCTTCGGCCTTTACGAGCCAAGTTATCCAAAAAGGTGCGGTCGGAGACGATGTCATTGAGCTTCAAGCTCGATTGCAAAATATCGGCTATTATCATGGGAAAATCGACGGGGTATATGGGTGGGGAACGTATTGGGCTTTGCGAAATTTCCAACAAAGCTTTGGGCTACCTATTGATGGTTTAGCTGGTTTTACAACGAAAAAAAAGCTTGCAGATGCATCGAATTTTAATGCAAAATTTGTCCATGAACAAATTCAAAAAGGCAACGAGTTTACGTATTATGGTGGCGTAGATATTGAAAAGCAAATTAAGCCGAATACAAATAAGAAGAATACGAACACGGCAGGGAAAACGAATACTAGTACGAAACAAGCTACCAAAAGCAATCAAAAAACGAATACTGCTTCGAATCTTCCAGCTGGATATTCACAGAATGATATCCAATTAATAGCGAATGCAGTGTACGGTGAATCTAGAGGTGAACCTTATATAGGGCAGGTTGCAGTTGCTGCTGTAATCTTAAATCGTCTGGATAGTCCTTCGTTTCCAAATACAATATCTGGGGTTATTTTTGAACCTGGAGCGTTTACGGCTGTAGCGGATGGCCAAATTTGGTTGACTCCCAATGAAAGAGCAAAAGAAGCAGTTATTGACGCAATCAATGGTTGGGACCCAAGTGGAAATGCTGAGTATTACTTTAACCCACAAACAGCAACAAGTAAATGGATTTGGACAAGACCCCAAATTAAACAAATCGGCAAACATATTTTCTGTCATTGAGAGGTGAAACGAATTGATTAGAAACGTAGTGATTGGTGTATTAGTATTAGCTGTAGCAGGTACTGGATTTTGGGGCTACCAAGAACATAAGGAAAAAAACGCAATCTTGATTAATGCTGAAAATACGTATCAACGTGCATTTCATGATTTATCGTATCAGGTAGATATTTTGCAAGATAAGATTGGTAATACATTAGCAATGAATTCACGGACATCTCTTAGTCCTGCCCTTACAGATGTTTGGAGAATCACATCTGAAGCACAAAATGATGTAGGTCAACTTCCATTGACATTACTTCCATTTAATAAAACCGAAGAGTTCTTGTCAGATATCGGTGATTTTAGCTATCGAACTGCTGTTAGAGATTTGGAAAAAGAACCGCTTAATGATAAGGAATACACTAGACTTGAAACACTTTACGGCCAAGCTGGAGAAATTCAAAAGGAACTAAGAAAGGTTCAACATCTTGTTATTAAGAATAATCTTCGTTGGATGGACGTTGAAATGGCTTTAGCGTCAGGGAAAGAGAATACGGACAACACGATTATTGATGGTTTCGAAACGGTTGAAAAAACAGTGTCGGGTTACTCTGAATCCCAAACAGGAGATCCCACTTATACGAGTAATAAGCAAGAAAATAAAAACTATCAAAACTTAAAAGGTGAGATTATTTCGAAAAAAGAGGCGGTTCAAAAGGCGAAAAAATATGCAAAAATGAAAGAGCCGATCGAGGTAAGAGTTGAAGAAAATGGAAAAGGTGCGAAATATGAATTCTATAGTATAAGTCTCCTTGAAACAGGTACTAATACCGAAGTAGATATGGATATAACTAAAAAAGGCGGATATCCAGTCTGGTATATTAACAACCGTGATATTCAGAACAGTAAATTGGATTTAAATAAAGCGAGTCAAAAAGCGGTTCAATTTCTAAAAGAAAATGATTTTGAATCACTGGATTTGTTTGAAAGTGCTCAATATGATCATATAGGATTATTTAATTTCGTTACTTTACAGGATGGTATAAGAATCTATCCTGATTCAGTGAAAATTAAGATTGCACTTGATGATGGATCAGTGCTTGGTTTTTCAGCTGATGACTTCTTTCAATCACATAAAAAACGTGATATTCCCAAAGCCGCACTATCTGTTGAAGAAGCAAAAACAAAAATTAATCAGAAAGTAACCATTATGGAGGAAAGAAAAGCGTTAATAGTCAATGATCTTGATCAAGAAGTGCTTTGTTATGAATTTTTAGGAACCATTAATCAAGATACGTATCGGATTTTTATCAATGCTAATTCGGGCAGAGAAGAAAAAGTGGAAAAATTGAAAAATTCTGAGCCGGTGTATGAAAATCTATTGTAAGAAACGAATTTAGCATTATGACGTGATATTTTGTATGGGGAATGATCTAAATAACTCGTATACGATAGAGGAGTCTCCCTCACATTTTGGTTCATACAAACACATGGATCGTTTTTGTAGCATATTATTCATATAAAAAAAGGAAGAGTACGTATGTGCTTTTCCTTTTTTTGTTTTCATGTAATAATAATGGAAATAGAGAAAGAAAGCCTCATGTTGAACAAGTTATTATAGGGAAGTGTGAAATGATGATTAATATCGGGGACGCTATATTAATAAAGTCAAGGTTTTCTATGACTGAAGAAGTGTATAAAGCAATGGTAGTAGAGATAGAGGATGGCGGTTTATTTATTGATTATCCGGTGAATGTTGAGACCGGGAAGATTGCGTTTTTGCCAGATGGTATGCAATTGGAGATTACAATTACTGATTCAGATCAAGCTGTTCATATTTTTGAATCTGAGGTGCTAGGTAGGATTAGAGTAAGAATTCCAATGATTCAATTATTATTACCTCCGGAGAATACTTTCATTCGAATTCAGAGACGACAATATGTAAGACTGGAGGTCTCAGTGGATGCAGCTGTCCATCCACAAAAAAATGAATTTTTACCTTTTAAAACCATTACGGAAGATATAAGCGCCGGTGGAGTAGCGATAAGGCTACCGAAAAATGTAGATATAAAAGAAGCTACCAACGTAAAATTATGGCTCGTTTTGCCCTTGAAGTCAGGAGAAATTCATTATCTAAGCATGAAGGGAAGAATCACTCGCTTAAATGATGAACAGAAAGGGAAAAATATCCTTTCGATTCAATTTATTGATGCAACGGATACCGATACTAAATTATTCATGCGTTTTATTTTTGAAAAACAACTGGAGTTAAAGAAGCGGGGAATTATCTAAAAATGTTAGACTTCTCATGCTAAACATATGGTTTAGTTAACAAGTATTATATATCATTATTTCGTAAAGAAATTGAATGAATAACATATCATTACTCCATACTGTTAGAAAGGCTTGATCGCGGATGGAGGATTTGAACAATTTTGAAAACAGTAGAACGATTTATTATTAAATTGATTTGGATTCAATTGATTTTCTTACTTGCCTGTCAACTTTTTTTGAATCGTGAAGACACTTTTGTTCAATTTAAAAAACTTGCTCGGTATGAAGGGGTCAATAGCAATAATTATACGAAAGTCATTGAAACGTTTGATGATTTGCAAGACTAAAAGAAAGCGGGTTTTTTCGCTTTTTTTTTGTTGAAGTAACCTTAGAGTGCGTGTTTAAAAAGAGCCGAGAAGTTCGAGGAGCGCATCTCGAGAGACCTGCATGTATGCAACAATACGCGAGGACCAGAGAGACAGAGCTTTGATGCAATTCGCAAGCTTTTTTACCGGGCTTTTGAACATCCTCTTAGAGGTTTAAAAAGCTCATTTAGTTTTTTATGTATGGCACCGCTATTATACATGAATGAGCTAAAAACGTTTGAACAACCTCTTAATAGTATGTTACCTAAGAAGATGAATTCTTATTTGTTAGGCAAAAGTATTTCTGTTTCCTTAAGTGAATGTGATAAAATAAAGAGGATAAGATATTATAGCGTTAGATAGGATTTTAGGAGGATTTATGATAAAAAAAATATCTGTTGCCATCGATGGACCTGCAGCAGCGGGGAAGAGTACCGTGGCAAAAATAGTGGCAGAAAATTTTAAGTATATTTATGTGGATACAGGTGCAATGTACCGTGCATTAACATATAAAGCTTTTAGTGAACGAATCAATCCGACAGAAGAACAAGAACTTTTTTCTTTGCTGACACAAACGAAAATCGAATTAATGCCAAGTGAACATGGACAACTTGTGTTTCTTGATGGTGAAAATGTCACAGCACAAATAAGGAATAACGAAGTGACAGCTGCTGTCTCTGAAGTATCTAAGCATCGTTCGATTCGAGAAGAAATGGTCACAAGACAGCAACAGCTAGCAAAAGGCGGCGGTGTTGTCATGGATGGACGGGATATCGGCACACATGTCCTTCCAGATGCGGAAGTAAAAGTGTTCTTAATTGCTTCAGTAGAAGAGCGTGCAAACCGTAGATACCAGGAAAATTCACAAAAAGGATTTTCAGCAGATATAGAGAAATTAAAAGAAGAGATTGCTTTACGTGATAAGCTGGACTCGGAACGGGAAGTATCACCATTAAG
The DNA here is from genome assembly GCF_053653995.1 of Peribacillus sp. JNUCC 23. The sequence goes on along the minus strand of NZ_CM132202.1, from coordinate 2,771,855 downwards.
AAAGGCGAAAGATGCCTTAGAACTAGATACTACCTCCATGTCGATCGAACAGGTAGCAAAGAAAATTATTTCGCTCATAGAAGAAAGGATAAGATGAATTTGAATTTTTACACATTTGCAAAAAACGTTGTAAAAATTGTTCTATTGCCATTCTATAGGGCTAAAGCGATAGGAAAGGAAAATATCCCGGGAGGGGGTGGCGTACTAATCTGTACCAACCATATTAACAACCTAGATCCACCAATGGTTGGAATTGCAACGAAAAGAGACATTCACTTTATGGCTAAAGAAGAATTGTTTCAGATTCCTATTTTGAAGGGCGTATTACCTAAAGTTCATGCATTTCCAGTGAAACGCGGATTGAGTGACAGGGAAGCACTACGAAAAGGACTAGCGATACTTAAAGATGGGCAAGTATTAGGGCTTTTCCCGGAAGGAACACGAAGTAAGGATGGTCAATTAGGTGAGGGATTAGCGGGAGCAGGATTTTTCGCTCTCCGATCAAAAGCAACAGTTCTTCCATGTGCAATTATTGGTCCATATAAAATGTTTAGACCTGTAAAAATTGTCTTTGGAAAACCGATGGATTTTGAAAAATTGCGCGAAGAGAAGGTTTCAGCAGATGTCGCAACGAAGGCTATCATGAATGAAATTCAAACTTTGATTAATGAGCATAAATAATTCATCTTGCTTGACAATTTATCGTTTTTATTAGAGTTTATATAAATAGGGGATTAATTCCGAATTATGAATTAATATAAAATCTTTATTCACTCTTAGACAGGCAAGCTAACATATTCTTAGATCAGGAAAAAGCCTGGAATAGAAATTCTGCAGTGCAGTCATGGGTTAAGGAGGAGTTCGTAATGACAGAAGACATGAACCAAATTGAAGTAAACAATTATGTAGTGGGAGACAAGGTGAATGCAACGGTTTCCAAGGTAGAGGAAAAACAAGTCATTGTAGCTGTGGAAAACGTGAAAGCCGATGGCATTATCCCCATAAGTGAATTATCAAGCTTACACATTGAAAAAGCATCTGACGCAGTAGCACAAGGCGATATACTTGAACTTGAAGTAATCAAGGTAGAGGAAGAAGCTCTTATTCTATCAAAAAGAAAAATAGATGCTTTAAAGGCTTGGGATCAACTTGAACGGATGTTCGAGACTCAGGAAGTATTTGAAGCGGAAGTTCGGGACGTCGTGAAAGGCGGTCTTGTCGTTGATTTGGGAGTAAGAGGATTTGTTCCAGCCTCTCTAGTTGAAGACTATTTTGTAGAAGATTTCTCAGATTATAAAAACAAATCATTAACATTTAAAATCGTTGAGCTTGACAAAGAGAAAAATCGTTTAATTCTATCACACCGAGCGGTCGTTCAAGATGAAAAGAAAAAACACAAAACAAATATTCTTGATAAAATCGAAAGCGGACAAGTGATTGAAGGAATCGTTCAAAGACTGACAGATTTCGGAGCATTCGTAGATATCGGCGGTGTAGACGGTCTTGTTCATATCTCGCAGCTGTCTCATGATCATGTTGAAAAAGCAGCTGATATCGTCTCAGAAGGTGATCAAGTAAAAGTGAAAGTTCTTTCCATTGATCGTGATAATGAAAGAATCTCTTTATCTATTAAAGAAACACTACCTGGACCTTGGGAAGGTATTGCAAAAAAAGCTGCAAAAGGATCGGTGCTAGAAGGGACAGTTAAGCGTCTCGTTTCATTTGGAGCGTTTGTTGAAATTTTCCCTGGAGTAGAGGGTCTCGTGCATATTTCGCAAATCTCGCATAAGCACATTGGCACGCCTCACGAAGTTTTGCAGGAAGGCCAACCTGTTACGGTGAAGGTGCTTGAGGTGAATGAAGAGGATCAACGTTTGTCCTTAAGCGTTAAAGATTTGCAGGAGCAAGACTCTTCACATTATGGGGAATATGAATTGCCTGAAGAGTCAAAAGGGTTTCAATTAGGTGAAATTCTTGGGGATGCATTTAAAAAATTAAAATAAAGATAAGCCTGTCATATTATGAATGAGTCAGACCCCAGACCTACTATATTCGTTTATACGATATAATAAACGGTGTATAGAGTGTGAGGTCGGACTCATTTTTTTAGAAAAGATTCGTTATTTTACCAAAAAGGTAATTTCTGATTATATTTTACTGTTTATTTCTTCTTCTCGCCTCTTCAGGTCCTTCCATCTTCGTTGCACCAGAATATTTAAGAGACTGATCACGGTCTGACTCCACTCTATGGCTCATCTTTAATTTTTTCTCTTGTCGATCTTTTCCCATAATTAACACCTCCTTCTTTTAACCTAACTAAAGGTCCCTTTATTTATTCACAGAATCCGTATGAATTATGAAAAACGAGTGATGCCAAGGTTTAACCTCTGATTAAAGCAGGCATACTGTTTTATAAGAGGTTGTTCAAAAAGTCCGGTAAAAATAGTTGTCGAATTGCTTCAAAGCTTTGTCTCTCCGGTCCTCACGTATTACTGTATACGTACCGGTCTCTCGAGATGCACTCCTCGAACTTCTCGGCTCTTTTTATCCTCCTTTTTGAACACGCGCTATTAAGAGGAGTGTTAAAGATGGAAGGGTTACTTTTTTATTGGATTACTTGGATTGCGTGGGTCGTTGTCATGTTCTTTTTTTCAAAGACACAGGTCTTTCGTTTTCCATTATTAGTTCACCTATTAGCCGTAATGGGAATTGCCGGATATATTCTTCATATCGGAAGGTACTCAATTGGGTTCGCTGGAATTTATTTATTATTTGTCGTTCTCATCTATCATCGTAGACTTTCATTGTATCAGTTTGCCTATTTCATGCTTTCTTGTTTGATAATTGCATTAGGCTATGCTTCTTTTCAGTTATTTGCACTGCTCGATCCGCTTTGGGTCTTTGTCAATCCTACATGGTTAGCTGCGCTTTTGCTTCATTTTTTAACATTATTTTTATATAAAAGCTGGAAACAGCGAATAAGTAGCATTCTTGTCGGCATGATTTTAGGTGATGGAATTTATATGATTACGATGGTACACAATTCACTTCCTTATACCGCTGTATCTTACATATTGCTTGATATGATGACCATTTCAGTCAGTGCAAGTCTTTTTTGGTCAGGTCTTGAATGGTTAAGCGTTTTTGCAATGAACTATATGCAAAGTAAATTTCAGACAGGACAAAAACAATTATAGAGATTGCTCAAGATGCTCAGGGAAATGACGGATAAATTGCAAAAAAGAAGTGTATTTAACTGACGTACTTAAGTGTCGGCCTTCTTATAAAACTCGGCTTTCAATTAGTGTTGGTCCTACACATTTCAGTGATTAGCTCCGGTGCTTAGTTTCCTCTGAACAAGAAACTTGGCCATTTCTGAGCATCTATTTGGCTTGCTAAAACGGATTCAATTGTATAGATTATTGTAGTTGAGCTATGGTTATAGTTTTTCTATATTGTTGATTGTTGAAAAATTTGATACTATATGATAGTTAGTGAAGGCTGCTGAAAGCTTTGCAGATAACGAATGAAGAACAATTAGAGCGTATGCTAAGAAGGTTGTCTTCTTTAAGGAACCTGTCAATATTTTATGAAAGTTTGTGGACTCTTTTCATTAAAATATATTTGATTATCTAAAAAAGTCAGGGTTTAATACGGTAAAGTGAAACTTCGATCAGTGGGTCTCACTGCCCGTTAATGCGGGATAAATGGAATGCATTCATGAATGTAATGATGGAAGCGATACATGTTAAAAGAGAGGATGACAAACAACATGCCAAAACCGGTAGTTGCCATAGTTGGCCGCCCGAACGTTGGGAAATCAACCATCTTCAATCGAATTGTCGGAGAGAGAGTTTCGATTGTAGAAGATGTTCCTGGTGTTACGAGAGATAGAATATATAGTTCAGGAGAATGGCTGACATATGATTTTAATATTATTGATACAGGTGGAATTGATATCGGAGATGAGCCATTCCTCGAACAAATCCGTCAACAAGCTGAAATCGCTATTGATGAAGCAGATGTCATTATTTTTATGACAAATGGACGTGAAGGAGTTACTTCTGCAGATGAGGAAGTAGCGAAAATCCTTTATAAATCAAAAAAACCTGTCGTTTTAGCCGTGAACAAAGTGGACAATCCTGAAATGAGAAGTCAAATTTATGATTTTTACTCACTTGGTTTTGGGGAACCATATCCGATCTCTGGATCACACGGTCTAGGGCTTGGTGATTTGCTTGATGAAGTTGCTAAGCATTTCCCGCAATTCGATGGCAGTGATTATGATGAAGGTGTCATTAAGTTCAGTTTGATTGGACGTCCAAATGTCGGAAAATCATCACTTGTAAACGCCCTATTAGGTGAGGACCGAGTGATTGTCAGCGATATTGAAGGAACAACAAGAGATGCAATTGACTCCCCTTATAAATTTGATGGCAAAGAATATGTCATCATTGATACGGCAGGTATGCGGAAAAAAGGGAAAGTATATGAAAGTACAGAGAAATATAGTGTACTAAGAGCTTTACGAGCGATTGAACGTTCTGATGTTGTTCTTGTAGTCTTAAACGCGGAAGAAGGAATTCGTGAGCAGGATAAGAAAATCGCTGGATATGCTCATGAAGCGGGCCGTGGTATAATCATCGTTGTCAATAAATGGGATGCGATTGAAAAAAATGAAAAGACCATGAAGGAATTCGAAGAAAGTATCCGGGCACACTTTTTATTCATGGACTACGCACCAATCGTTTATTTATCTGCATTGACGAAAAAACGGATTCATACGGTCATGCCAATCATTGATCAAGTCAGTGAAAGTCACGCATTAAGAGTTCAAACGAATACCTTGAATGAGGTGCTAATGGATGCGATTGCTATGAATCCAACACCAACACATAATGGTGCTCGTTTGAAAGTGTATTATACAACTCAAGTTGCCGTTAAACCGCCAACGTTCATTGTTTTTGTGAATGACCCAGAACTTCTTCATTTTTCATATCAAAGATTTTTAGAAAATCGAATTCGAGACGCCTTTGGCTTCGAAGGAAGTCCGATCAGGATGTTCGGTCGCCAAAGAAAATAACGGAGGCGGTGTAAGTATGTCAGAAATTAAACAGAAAATTGCAGTGATTGGCGCTGGGAGCTGGGGAACGGCTCTTGCCATGGTTTTAGCCGACAATCAGCACCAAGTCCGTCTATGGGGCCATAACGAAGCGCAAATCACGGAAATTAATACACATCACACAAACTCAAAGTATTTGCCTAATATCGAATTACCTACAAATATTGTTGGATACCATTCACTTGAACATGCCGTGGAAGGTATTGAGACGCTGATCATGGCGATACCAACAAAGGCTATCAGAGACGTGCTGAAGGATATTGTTCCATTAGTAAGCCGACCTATGACTATTGTTCATGTATCCAAGGGTATCGAGCCTGATTCACTTTTGCGCATATCGGAAATGATTGAAGAAGAGGTTCCGGCATCGAAGCTTCAAGCAGTCGTTGTTTTATCAGGGCCAAGTCATGCTGAGGAAGTCAGTTTGCGTCAGCCGACGATCGTCACGGTTTCATCAAAAAACATGAAAGCTGCTGAGAAAATCCAGGATTTATTTATGAATCAAAACTTTCGTGTCTATACAAATCCAGACATCGTGGGAGTTGAAATTGGTGGTGCGCTGAAAAACATCATCGCTTTGGCCGCAGGTATCACGAATGGGTTAGGATATGGCGACAATGCAAAAGCAGCGTTAATCACACGAGGGCTTGCTGAAATATCTAGATTAGGGACCGCGATGGGAGCAAATCCATTAACATTTTCCGGAATCACTGGAATTGGTGATTTAATTGTTACTTGTACTAGTATTCATTCCAGAAATTGGCGTGCAGGTAATATGCTTGGCAAAGGAAATAACCTTGAAGAAGTACTGGCGAATATGGGCATGGTTGTAGAGGGTGTACGAACAACGAAAGCCGCCTATCAACTTGCTCAAAAGGTCGGAGTTGATATGCCGATTACGAATGCCTTATATGGTGTTTTGTTCAATGAACAGAACGTGAAGGATTCGGTCGATTCATTGATGACGCGAGTGAAAAGAAACGAAATTGAAGATTTGTTTAATGCTTGGGGAGAAAAACAAAAGCTGTAACATAATGTGAAACTTCAATCAGTGGGGACCCCCGCCCAAGCTTTTTTGATTCTTTTAAGCCTTTTAGGTTACTACTCGTTAATGAGGGATAAATATTTATCCTAAAATAGGCGATAGATGGTTCGAGTCTATGAACATCTGCATACAATGCTACGACAGTAAACTAGCAACATGCCTTGGTTTTAGGTGGATTTAGTCAAATGGCAGAAGGTAAAGGAATTCTTTATCTTCTGTCTTTTTTTATAATGGACTATGTTAACTAATAGTGTTAATAAAACAAATAGACCTAGAGCTAAAACGAGTCAAAAGTTACCATCGCTAAATAACATAACCCATTATTTATAACAATTTGAAGGTAAGCTTTGCCTGAGGACCTGATCCTTTTTCAAATATTTCTACAGGAATCGATAATTCCCTCCCATTACTGGAAATTCATATGATATAATGATTCGGAAAAAGGAGAGGATTTTAATGACACCAGCACTACAGAAAATGTGGATTTCGTTTGTTGCCATGGGATTTATGGCAATCTCCATTTTTTCGATTTATTTTAGCCGTTATAAATTAAAAGGAATTTGGCGTACATTAACCGCAATAATTGCATACATACTAATGATTTTGGCCGGTCTGATTATTTTTGTAGTAGTTGTCAGCGGGCCGACGAATTAAAGAGGGTACCGACATGAAATCGATAAAAAGGTTCTTAAGTATTTGCACAATTCCCCTCCTATTATCAGGTTGTTTATATCCAGTTGAAAAAAAAGTGGAGAATCAGACACCTTATAAAGAGCAAATTCAGTCTGTGCAAAGCGCAGTAGATCAATTTCAAAGTGACCAAGCGGTTTTGCCGATTTTAACGAAAGAGAATGATACGCCTATTTATCAGAAATACGTAATTGACTTTAGGAAAATAGCGCCAAGATATATGGCTGGAGCGCCAGGAAACTCCTACGAGGCAGGAGGCGTATTTCAATACGTACTAGTCGATGTTGAAGATGATCCAACTGTGAAATTGATCGACGTTCGTATGGCTCAACAAATTCAAGATTTGATGCTAAGGATAACTCTTTATCGTCAAAGTAATGGATACCCGCCATTCGGAGAGAGGATTTCGGACTATGTGTATGCGTTGAATTATGAGAAGTTAGGTATGAAGGAAGCGCCTACAGTGACAAGCCCATATAGTCAGAAACCGCTTCAAATTGTTATTGATACAAATGGTGAGCTGTTTGTCGATTATACGCCTGATTTATACGACGTCTTACAAACTGATGCAGAAAATTACAAGCCTGGAGAAGATATTCGTAATCTCCTAGTGGAAAATAGCGAGTTTGTCCCAGCATTTTCATTACCATACACGTATGATGCTAAATCAAAGGTTCCAATTTTCTTAACAAAATAGTCATAACCCTTCCCCTACAAAATATATTGTAGGGGAAGGGTTATTTTATTTTCCTCTATTATCCACAAACATAAATGCCTGCCCTTATAGAGTAAAAAAAACAGGTATATTCTTTTAGGACAACATCATACATTTATATTGTCCTAGAAATAAAAACGGATGAAGTTTATCCCAATGACTTCAATTCAGGAGGGGATACCTTGGAAAAGGTAAACATTTTTAAAGATATTGCTGAACGTACTGGCGGAGATATTTATTTAGGTGTCGTCGGTGCAGTAAGGACAGGAAAGTCTACATTTATTAAGAAGTTCATGGAGCTTGTGGTTATCCCGAATATCGGAACTGAATCAGATCGGGCACGGGCGCAGGATGAACTTCCTCAAAGCGCAGCGGGAAAAACGATTATGACGACAGAGCCGAAATTTGTTCCGAATCAAGCTGCTTCCATTCATGTTGCAGAAGGTCTTGATGTGAATATCCGGCTAGTTGATTGTGTCGGCTATACCGTACCAGGGGCAAAAGGGTATGAAGATGAAAATGGTCCCCGAATGATTCACACACCTTGGTACGAAGAACCGATACCGTTCCATGAAGCGGCTGAAATTGGTACGAGAAAAGTCATTCAGGACCATTCCACTCTAGGTGTGGTCGTTACAACCGATGGTTCCATTGGAGAAATTCCGCGCAGTGATTATGTTGAAGCAGAAGAACGAGTGATTGAAGAGTTGAAAGAAGTAGGCAAACCTTTTATCATGATCATAAATTCTGTACAGCCACATCATCCTGATACTGCGAATTTAAGGGAAAATCTACAAGAGAAATATGATATTCCTGTATTGACGATGAGTGTAGAAGGAATGAGAGAATCTGATGTACTAAGCGTTCTGCGTGAAGCGTTATATGAATTTCCGGTGCTTGAGGTAAATGTGAATCTACCTAGCTGGGTAATGGTTTTAAAAGAAAACCATTGGCTAAGAGAAAGTTATCAGGATGCCGTAAGAGAGACGGTCAAAGATATTAAAAGGCTCAGAGATGTGGATCGTGTCGTCGGTCACTTTAATGATTTCGAATTTATTGATCGCGCAAGTCTTGCTGGAATCGAAATGGGTCAGGGTGTAGCAGAAATTGATTTATACGCGCCTGACGCATTATATGATGATATTCTGAAAGAAATTGTAGGTGTTGAAATCCGCGGGAAAGATCATCTACTCGCGCTGATGCAAGATTTTGCTCATGCCAAAGCTGAATATGATCAAGTGTCTGATGCATTAAAAATGGTGAAGCAAACGGGGTACGGGGTGGCTGCACCATCATTACACGATATGAGCATAGATGAGCCAGAAATTATCCGTCAAGGGTCCCGATTCGGCGTACGCCTAAAGGCAGTAGCCCCATCAATCCATATGATAAAAGTGGATGTGGAATCCGAATTTGCGCCAATCATTGGCACAGAAAAGCAAAGTGAAGAACTGGTCCGCTATTTAATGCAGGATTTCGAGGACAACCCGATGTCAATCTGGAATTCGGAAATATTTGGTAGGAACTTAAGTTCAATTGTCCGAGAAGGAATACAAGCTAAACTCTCGCTAATGCCTGAGAATGCAAGGTATAAACTGAAGGAAACGTTAGAGCGAATCATCAATGAAGGCTCTGGAGGTCTCATTGCGATTATTTTATAAAATGGAAAAGGTCATTCCTAGAGAATGGCCTTTTTGGAATTTGAAAACGCCTGAATACGTTCGTTCACAGAAGTTGGCTCCAAGAAGCTCACTTCTTTAGAGGTGGGAGTAGTCAGTCAAGTTGTTCATTAGTTTGTACATCCATCTAACTCGTTTTGGATTATCTTATGAAGTAATGTAGGAAGATTGTACTTTTTACCCCTTGATAAATGACATATTCGTTTTTATACCTAATATTTGCATATTTATTGAGGATGGAGTAGAGTATGAAAAGTTAGTTCTAAAGCAGGCCTTACTCTTGCAACACATCCAGTGTTTATAATGTGTAAATAAGGGTAATGATGAATGGTATGAGGTCAAATTTATACTATATGCATTTTCTCATGAAAAGATTCCCATTATTTTATGAAATTCCTTGCTATCTGAATAGGAATTGTGATAATCTACATTAAGAAAACGCATTGTAAAGCCATTCTTGCAGGTTTAGGGACCTTTTCTAAAACGTTCCGGTGAGCTTGCAAATCCATCCGGAATTCCTTGAGGTATTTTTATGTGCGTGTTCAAAAAAGAGGATAAAAGAGCCGAGAAGTTCGAGGAGCGCATCTCGAGAGGACCAGAGCGTATAAAGTAATACGTGAGGGTCGGACACTTGCACAGGATGTGCTGACTTCTGTGTTGCGCACAGGACGTGCGCGATTTTAACAGAAGGTCATTCATGAGCTTTGAAGCAATTCGTAAGCTTTTTTACCGGACTTTTTGAACAACCTCTTTAAGAAGAAGATCGAAGCTGTGAATTTTTCAACTAGGTAACAAATCACTATTATAGTTTGTAATAATGATTTTTTATAAAGATCCTTTTGGGAGGAGGTGAATGGCATGAACAAAACGGAATTAATTAACGCAGTTGCTGAAACAGGTGAGCTTTCTAAGAAAGACGCTACGAAAGCTGTTGATGCTGTTTTTGATACAATCTTAGACGCTTTGAAAAGTGGAGATAAAGTACAACTAATCGGATTCGGTAATTTTGAAGTTCGTGAGCGAGCTGCTCGTAAAGGGCGCAACCCGCAAACCGGCGAAGAAATCGAAATCGCAGCAAGCAAAGTACCAGCTTTCAAACCTGGTAAAGCTCTTAAAGACGCTGTTAAGTAATTACATAACGGTATTTGAGCATAAGAAAAGAGGATGTCCCATAAGTAAAGGGTCAGACCCTGCAACTACTATACAGTTTAAAAGAAGTGTAACTAACACTATTAACTGTATGGTGAGTTCTGGATCAGGACCTTTCGGGACATCCTCTTTTGCCTATCTTTTTACGAATATGATACAATTGAGGAAGTTATGCTTGTCTTAAGCCAATCTTTTCATAAATGTTATAATTAAAAATAATGACTTACATAGATTGATTTTTACTACATCTGGGGAGGTAAAGAAATGACAAATGTGAACCACGCAAAAATTGAAGAAGCTGTACGGATGATTTTAGAAGCCGTTGGTGAAGATCCAGAGCGCGAAGGATTGTTGGATACACCGAAACGAGTGGCAAGAATGTACGAAGAGATATTTTCAGGGTTAAATCAGGATCCAAAAGAGTATTTCGAAACAGTGTTTGGAGAAGATCATGAAGAGCTTGTATTAGTGAAAGATATCCCATTTTATTCAGTATGTGAGCATCATCTTGTCCCCTTTTACGGTATGGCACATGTTGCATATATTCCGAGGAACGGAAAGGTGACGGGTTTAAGTAAACTAGCTCGAGCGGTTGAAGCCATTTCAAAACGTCCTCAGCTTCAAGAACGAATTACGTCTACGATTGCGACATCAATCATGGAGAAACTGGACCCTCACGGTGTAATGGTTATTTTGGAGGCGGAGCATATGTGTATGACGATGCGCGGTGTGAAGAAACCTGGGGCCAAAACAGTCACGTCTGCAGTAAGAGGTGTTTTTGCTGAAAATCACAGTACAAGAGCAGAAGTTTTATCGTTTATTAAAAATTGATAAGATTGGGGAGGGAATGGGATGGATGAGAAAACTTTTAAAGATTATCTTGTAATAAAAGCAATGGAAGATAGCGTTAATGTCATTGGATTAACGAGAGGGTCAGATACGAAATTTCACCATTCTGAAAAGCTCGATGCAGGAGAGGTTATGATTGCGCAGTTTACTGAGCATACTTCTGCGATAAAGATCAGAGGCAATGCTAAGATTTATACCCCATATGGCGAAATCGAGAGCGAATCGAAAAAAGGATAAACGAAACCAGTCTGTATACATATTTGAAAAGAAGTTTTAAATCAAATGCTGCTATTATATTATGAACAACCACTACAAGTATTGTTACAAAAATAAAGCATACAAGGATATTTCCTATTATTTTTATGTTATAATAATATGTGCTTCTAAACCGATTTAAAGAAGGTATAGAGCGTCAATATTATCTTACGGGATACAAGGGTGATCTCAATTGTTAAACATAGACGATCTTTTGATTGAACTGAAAGAATCAACCGAATCAAAAGCTTATCATCCATACTTACTTAAGTATCTTGATAAGCCCAATATAGATTTTGATAAAGTACTCTTGCTTTGGGGAATGTTTAATGAACTGGATATCCCAATACAAGAACGAAATACGTATATTTTGGCTACCTTACTTGTTCAGAGTGCTTTAGATACACATGAATTAGTAACGAATGCCCATGACAATGAGAAGAGCAAAAGTGGCCGTTTGCTCAAGGATCGACAATTAACTGTGCTTGCAGGTGACTATTATAGCGGTCTCTATTACCAGTTATTAGCTAATTCAAATAATATCGAATTGATTAGCGTTTTATCGAATGCAATTAAAGATATAAATGAACATAAAATCATGCTTTATCAAAAGACTATCATCAATGAAGTTGAAGTAATTAGGAGTACGCAAGTAATTGAATCTTCTTTAATTGGTAAAGTGGCCGATTATTTAAATATGCCCTTTTGGAAAGAAATATCAGGTGCGTTACTTTTGTTAAAAAGGCTTCATTCAGAAAAGTTGAGCTATCTAAAGAATGGCGAATCCATCGTAATTGCAGCCTTTGATTCAATAGACGCTCGAAACATCGATCGGCATACCTTTGATGAAGGGGAATCAAATCGGATACAAGTAGTCATTGATCAGCATATTTTACAAGCTCATAGGTCTGTAGAACATATAATCCTGAAGTTTGCTCCCCGAAATAAATGGGTCAACGAGAGAATTCATCACATTTTGGAAGTAACAGCTGCCCATACTAATACATTTGTGGAAGAAGGGTGAACATGGATCAATCTAAAGAACAAAAAGTTCACCATGTTTTTGAAAAAATTTATGGGAACTATGACAAGATGAACTCTGTTATTAGTTTTAAACAACATATTAAATGGCGTAAAGTGACGATGGATCATATGAATGTAAAACCAGGCTCTAAGGCACTGGATGTCTGTTGCGGCACCGCAGACTGGACCATAGCAATGGCAGAAAAGACGGGTAGCGAAGGGGAAGTAACAGGCCTCGATTTTAGCAAAAACATGTTAAAAATCGGTGAAGAAAAAGTAAAGAATGTAAAACAAATCACTCTTCTTCATGGGAATGCCATGGAACTACCTTTTGAAGACAATACCTTTGACTATGTCACAATCGGCTTTGGCCTTCGTAATGTTCCTGACTATATGCAAGTACTTAGAGAAATGTATCGTGTGTTGAAACCAGGTGGAATGGCGGTTTGTCTAGAAACATCACATCCGACAATGTTTGGATTCAAACAAGGTTTTAATTTATATTTTCGTTTTATTATGCCGATGTTTGGAAAAGTATTTGCAAAAAGCTTTAAAGAATATTCTTGGCTACAAGACTCGGCCCGTGATTTTCCAGGAATGAAGGAGCTTGAAAGAATGTTTAGTCAGGCTGGTTTCGCTAATGTAAGCTATAAAGCACATACTGGTGGAGTAGCTGCCACTCATTTCGGCTACAAGCTTGAACAATAGAAAGGGTTAGTGACTACAAAACTGGGTGGAATGTATGAAATTTAAAATGTTGTATTCTTTTTTGAATACGGATCTTCAATTAATTGAGAAAGAATTGGAAGCTGCTATCCAGGCAGATTCTCCTGTACTTAGACAAGCATCGCTGCACTTACTTCAATCCGGAGGGAAACGCATTCGCCCAGTCTTTGTATTATTGGCTTCTAAATTTGGCAACTATGATATTCATGTTATTAAACATGTAGCCGTAGCTCTTGAGCTTATTCATACAGCATCTCTTGTCCATGATGATGTGGTAGATGATGCTGATCTACGAAGAGGTGCAGCCACAATAAAATCAAAATGGGATAATCGTGTCGCTATGTATACAGGCGACTACATTTTTGCGCGTGCACTTGAAGTCATGTCTCACATAAACAATCCATCTGCCCATCAAATCCTTGCTAAGACAATGGTTGAATTGTGTTTAGGGGAAATTGAACAAATTAAAGATAAGTTCAATTTTGAACAAAATTGGCGGACTTATTTCAGACGAATTAAACGAAAGACAGCTTTATTAATCGCTTCAAGTTGTCAATTAGGTGCGATTGTTTCGGGCAGTGACAAAGAAGTGTGTCAGAAGCTTTATAAGTTCGGGTATTATGTTGGGATGTCTTATCAAATCACGGATGATATTCTAGATTTTACGAGCTCTGAAGAAGAATTAGGCAAGCCAGCAGGTGGAGATCTTCGGCAAGGGAATATTACTCTACCTGTACTAATTGCAAGGGAAGATCCAAAACTTAGAACATTAATTGAAACAGTCCATGAAACGATTTCAAATGAAGAAATGGATATCATTATCAAGGCGATAAAAGCTTCAGGGGCGATTGAAAAAGCTGCAGAGATTAGCAATCTTTATCTAAAAAAAGCGTTTGCGGAGCTTGAAGGACTGCCTTCCAACCAAGCGAGAAAAACTTTATCTCAAATTGCGAAAAATATCGGTAAACGTAAATTCTAATGATTACATAAAGCTGAGTCAAGATGATTCACATCGTGGATGATCTTGACTCAGCTCTAAACAAGAGTGAGTTGTGGGAAACTCCGTTCATCTGTTTATAACGCTCCCTGTATTTTTTAAAATGTATGCGCTTGCAAAAAAGATTGCTATATTTTTAGAAAAGTGGTAATATTTCGGTGAATAGGTCGAATAGACAAACAGATGATACTTACGGGAGTGGGAGAAATGGAACAAACATTTTTAATGGTCAAGCCAGATGGTGTTCAACGTAGTTTAATCGGCGAAATTGTCGGTCGCTTTGAAAGAAAAGGCTTTCAACTTGTCGGTGCTAAATTAATGGTAATCTCACAAGAACTTGCCGAACAGCATTATGCTGAACATAAAGAACGTCCTTTTTTTGGCGAGTTAGTAGATTTCATCACTTCAGGTCCTGTATTTGCAATGGTTTGGGAAGGTGAAAACGTAATTGCAGCAGCACGTCAAATGATGGGCAAGACAAACCCTAAAGACGCAGCAGTTGCCACAATTCGCGGCGATTTCGCTATGACGGTCGAAAAGAACATTATTCATGGTTCCGACTCACTTGCCAGCGCAGAGCGTGAAGTGGCATACTTCTTCAAAGAAGAAGAATTGGTTGCTAGCAAAAAACTAATCAATGAGTGGGTTTATTAATTCTTTGCAATATCCTGACTTAAAAAGCCTGGATGATGAGTGAATTTGCTCTTCATCCAGGCTTTTTGCTATTGATTTAATAAATTATATAGCCCCGCTTGAACGGAGAGTGATAAGTTAAGAATAAATAAGTGGAGGGAAGGAAAAAAGGATGAAAGTAACGCTTTAATTTTTCGGAATCAGGTTGAAAAGTACCACTCTCTTCCGATAAGAATAATAGATTGTATAAATAAAATATGCAAATAGTGCGGGGAGTCGTTAAAATGGTACAAGAGTATGAACAATTTACTTTGAAGATAAAAAAATTAACTGGCATAGATTTATCATTATATAAAGAAGCGCAAATGAAACGGCGTTTGACTTCCCTCTATGAAAAAAAAGGATATCGATCATTCGATGCTTATTTTCAAGCAATACAACAAGACACAAAGCAACGAGAAGAATTTCTTGATCGGATGACGATTAATGTGTCAGAATTTTTTCGAAATGCAAAGCGTTGGGAAGTGTTAGCAGAGAAAATTTTACCTCGGCTGCTTTTATCTAAACGAAAGTTGAAAATTTGGAGTGCTGCTTGTTCGACAGGGGAAGAACCGTATACGATTGCTATGGTGCTTGCATCCTTTCTTCCGTTGCAGCAGATAGAAGTACATGCGACGGATATTGATGAAAACGTTATTGCAAGAGCAAAGCTTGGTGTGTACCCGGAAAGGTCATTAAATGAAGTGCCGCTTGAGGTGAAAAAGAAATTTTTCATAAAAGAAGGAAACTTTTATCATATAGCGGATGAAATTAAGAGAACTGTTACATTTAAAAAACAAAATTTATTATCTGAAAGATTTGACTCAAACTATGATTTAATTGTTTGTCGAAACGTGTTAATTTATTTTACTGAAGAGGCTAAGCACCTCCTCTATACAAAATTCAGTCAAGCTTTAAAAAACGACGGTGTGTTTTTCGTTGGAAGTACCGAACAGATTTTCAACCCCAACCAATATGGCTTTGAGACGGAAGAAACTTTTTTTTATAAAAAACTTCCATGAGCGTCTACTCTAAAACTAAAACATTGAAAAGGTTCAGGATCTAAAAATAGGATCACTTTATGAAGGTGGCGGTGTGGAGCTAGATTTCCGGATACTTACTAAGGTCACATAAGTATACTGGTTAAGTAGATTAGCTAGATGATTAAGTCGCGAAGCCCGTCCCGATGTCCTTCACACAAAAATCTAAGTCTACAAAAGTGACAGCTAAGAGAGTTATTTAGCAGTAGCGGAATCTTCCGTTTTGTTAGATAATCTCTTTTTGTTTAGACGATACATTTCATATAATTATTTGATTTTTCCTGAAAAAAGATGGATGAATCGTTAATTTGGATAAAACAGTAGTGTTTTTCTTGAATTCAAATTCCCATTTTTCATAAAATTGTGGTATATTGTTACTTAAATCAAAATCCTTTAACGGTTTAAATGGGGGCAGAGAAAATGAGATATTTAACAGCAGGCGAATCGCATGGTCCACAGTTAACGACAATTATTGAAGGACTTCCAGCAGGAATGCCGATTACAGCCGAAGATATTAATAATGAGCTAGCGCGTCGACAAAAAGGGCATGGTCGCGGAAGAAGGATGCAAATTGAGAAAGATGAAGCATTTATCGCATCTGGAATCAGACATGGCTATACGCTTGGCTCTCCAGTGGCTCTTGTTGTTGAAAATAATGATTGGAAGCATTGGACAAAAATTATGGGTAGCGAACCCATCTCTGCTGAAGAAGCGGAAGAGGTCAAACGAAAAATCACAAGACCACGACCAGGACATGCAGATTTAAATGGTGGGATTAAATATGGTCACAGAGATTTACGAAATGTACTCGAGCGATCGTCAGCAAGGGAAACGACAGTCAGAGTGGCTGCGGGAGCAGTTGCCAAAAAACTCCTTTCTTTGCTAGGGATTGAAATTGCATCACATGTGATTGAAATTGGCGGAATCAAAGCAAATCCGACTCCGTATTCTTCGATTAAAGAATTACAGCAAATCTCGGAAGATTCCCCTGTTCGCTGTTTGGATAAAGAAGTGGAACAGAGCATGATGGATGCTATTGATCAAGCGAAGAAAAATGGCGATTCTATCGGTGGAGTTGTCGAAGTAATTGTCGAAGGAATGCCGGTGGGAGTTGGCAGCTACGTACATTACGATCGTAAATTGGATGCTAAACTAGCTGGAGCAATTGTAAGTATTAATGCGTTTAAAGGTGCAGAAATTGGAATTGGCTTTGAAGCAGCTCATTTATTTGGCAGCCAGGTTCATGACGAGATCGCATGGGATGCGGAACAAGGTTATTATAGAAAAACAAATCGTTTAGGCGGTTTTGAAGGTGGAATGACAACGGGCATGCCGATTGTTGTACGTGGTGTCATGAAACCAATTCCAACATTATATAAACCATTAAAAAGTGTTGACATTGATACGAAGGAAGAGTTTGCAGCAAGCGTGGAGCGTTCTGACAGCTGTGCAGTTCCAGCAGCAGCAGTAGTTGCAGAAGCAGCAATAGCATGGGAATTAGCATGTGCAATCGTTGAACAGTTCCCATCTGACCGATATAGTCAATTATCCGAATATATCGAGCAATACCGTCAAGAAGTAAAGGAGTTTTAAGCGATGGAGTCAATCGACATTAAAACACCTTCCAAAGAGTACCCTGTTTTTTTAGGAAATCATGTAATGGAGCAACTTCCGTTATTTTTAGAAAAAAATCATTCGGATATTACGAAAATATTGATTATTAGTGATGAAAAGGTAGCGAGCATTCATTTACGTACAGTGAAAGAATTGGCAGAAAAAACAGGAAAACAAGTATTGGAATATATAGTTCCAGAAGGGGAACATGCAAAGACATTTGATGTGTTTTATCAATGTCAAAGCTTTGCCCTTGCGAGTGGGTTAAACAGAAAATCGATGATTCTGGCTTTGGGTGGTGGAGCTGTCGGCGATGTTGCTGGATTCGTTGCAGCGACATTTATGAGAGGGATCCCATTTATTCAGCTGCCTACGACATTGCTTGCTCATGATAGTGCAGTGGGTGGGAAAGTTGCGATCAATCATCCAGAAGGAAAAAATATGATTGGCGCTTTTCATCAGCCGGAAGCGGTTTTCTATGAGTTATCTTTTTTACATACGTTACCGATAAAAGAACTACGATCAGGTTTCGCTGAGGTCATTAAACATGCGCTTATTCAAGATCCGGATTTTTATAAATGGCTTCTTACAGAAATTCAAGATTTACAAGCCATCACAGATGAACAATATCTTTACATGATCAAAAGAGGTATTGAAATTAAAGCTTCGATTGTCAAAGAAGATGAGAAGGAAAATGGAGTGCGTGCTTATTTGAATTTCGGGCATACATTAGGTCATGCTGTGGAAGGATTAATGGGCTACGGCAATTTCACGCATGGTGAAGCTGTTTTAATTGGCTGTGTGTACGCATTGAAACTAAGTCAATACAAAGAAGGGTTAAATTTTGATTTAGTGGAATTTATGGAGTGGGTGCAATCATTAGGATACTCTATCAATATTCCGAAGCAACTTGATCACACATCATTAATCCAGAAAATGAAAAAAGATAAAAAAACAATTTCCGATACGATTACATTTGTTTTGCTGAACGAGATAGGATCTCCAATATTAGCAGAAATCAATGATGAGATCATTCTGAATCAGTTAGAAGTGATATTCTAAAATTAATAAAAGAAATATAAAAGGCCGGAGAGTGAATGACAATGATAAGAGGAGTTAGGGGAGCTACGACAGTTCTGCACGATGAAGAACAAGAAATTATACAAGCGGTAGAAGCACTTCTAGTTGAAATGATTCAGGAAAATGAGATTCATCCTGAAAAGGTAGCATCGGTTTTCGTTTCAGTTACTGAAGAATTGCAATCAATTTTTCCGTCAAAAGCACTTAGAAATATCGAAGGATGGAAATATGTTCCGGTTGTTTGCATGCAGGAAATACCAGTTAAAGGATCGCTTCCTTTCTGTATTAGAATCATGTTGCATCTTAATACTGATAAAACGCAGCAAGAAATTCAACATGTATACCATGGTGAAGCAGTTGCATTACGACCTGATCTAAAGAATTAAAATAATAGAAGACTAAGAATTTCTATATAAAAAAATGAGGTGTAAGAAAATGAAGTGGAATCAATCAGTATTATCATTAAAACCGTATCAACCAGGAAAATCAACGGATGCAGTAAGAAGAGAGTATGGTCTGGATGAAATTGTGAAGCTTGCTTCCAACGAAAATCCATTTGGCTGTTCAGAACAAGTAAAACAAGCCCTATCAGAATTCGCTTCTTCATTAGCGATATATCCGGATGGTTATGCGACTACACTTCGAGAAGCGGTGGCTAAACACACAGGTGTGAAGGAAACACAGCTTATTTTTGGGAATGGTTCAGATGAAAATATTCAAATCATTTCTCGGAGTTTGTTAAGTGAAGGAAAGAATACAGTTATGGCGACACCTACTTTTTCCCAATACAAGCATAACGCCATTTTGGAACATGCTGAAATTCGCGAAATTCCATTAATTGATGGGGATCATGATTTAGAAGGAATGCTAAATGCTATTGACGAAAATACAGCAGTCGTATGGGTGTGTACACCTAATAACCCGACTGGTACATATATCGGTGAAAAGCAGCTTCGTGAATTTCTTGAGAAAGTTCCAGAAGATGTTCTCGTTGTCCTCGATGAAGCATATGCAGAGTATGTTGTGGCAGAAGATTATCCGCAGACGAATTCATGGCCTACTACATACAAAAACTTAATCGTTTTACGTACTTTTTCAAAGGCGTATGGTTTAGCGAGTATGAGGATTGGCTACGGAATAGCGGATGAAGAAGTGATTCAAAAGCTGGATCCTGCAAGACAGCCATTTAACGCAAACACACTAGGTCAAGCAGCTGCTATTGCCGCTATTTCTGATCAAGACTTTATTGCGCATTGTAGTATTGAAAATCGACAGGGACTTGCCCAATATGTTAGTTTTTGTGAATCTGAAAACTTATTTTATTACCCGTCACAAACGAACTTTATTTTGATTGATTTTAAAGTAGACGCTGATCAACTATTTCAACATTTATTAGAGCGTGGTTATATCGTGCGTTCTGGTAAATTCCTTGGCTTCCCTACTAGCCTAAGAATTACAGTCGGCACTAAGAAACAGAATGAAGGAATGATTGCTGTTCTAAAAGAATTCACGGCACAACAAGCAGCCGTTCTCAGCAAGAATAATTAAGAGAACCATTGAAATGAATGATTATAAAGGTGGGCGCTGTGCCATAACGAAAATGATGGTAAGTGGCTCACCCTTTTTAAAAGATGCTTTTAGAATGGATCGTTAGGATTTTAAAGAATGAAGCAGGTGGCATGAATGAACGGAAATGTATGTGTAATTGGTCTTGGTTTAATAGGTGGATCGCTTTCGATGGCGATTAAACATGAACATCCGGAGGTAAACATTGTAGGGTTTGACCGGGATGATAACAACGCTCATTTGGCAAAAATTCTTGGAATTATTGATGAAATGACTCCATCAATTGAATGGGGTGTACAAGAAGCAGACCTTATTATTCTAGCCGTACCAGTCAATGAAACAGAGCGAATTATCAATGAGTTGGCAAATATGAACTTAAAAAAGGACTGCATCGTGACAGATGCCAGTAGCACAAAAGGCTCAGTTGCAAGAGCGGCAGCAAGCTTACTAGATAAAGGAATTACGTTCATTGGAGGACATCCAATGGCAGGCTCCCATAAAAGTGGTGCTGGTGCTGCTAAGCTTCAATTATTCGAGAATGCTTTTTATTTATTAACCCCAGCAGAGGGAACTCTTAATTCAGACATCGATAGACTTAAAGCATGGTTAAAAGGAACAAAAGCTAACTTCTTACTCGTAACACCGGATAATCATGATTTATTAACGGGTGTCATCAGCCATTTTCCACATATTATTGCTTCAGGGCTCGTCAAACAAGCAGAACATTACAGTATTAAAAATCCGCTCGTCTCGCGTTTGGCAGCAGGGGGATTCCGGGATATCACAAGAATCGCGTCAAGCAGTCCAGAAATGTGGCGGGATATTCTGATTCATAATAAATCAGTATTAGTTGAATTAATGGATAACTGGATCGAAGAAATGGTTCAAGTGAAAGATTTGATCACGTCTGAGGATCGTGACGGTATTTATCGTTTTTTTCAGGAAGCCAAAGAGTTTCGTGATGATCTTCCTGTCCATGGAAAAGGAGCGATACCTGCTTATTACGATTTATATATTGATGTTCCGGATTATCCTGGTGTGATTTCGGAAATTACGGGATATTTTGCAAAAGAAGAGATAAGCATTACCAATATTCGAATTGTCGAGACAAGAGAAGATATATTTGGAGTCTTAGTTGTTAGCTTTCAAACAGATGTAGATCGGACAAAAGCCGCTGCATGTATAAAAAAATATACAAGTTTCGATACCATTCTCGTATAATGTCGGAATAATTATAAAGGAGATCAGTAGATGGCGACACAAACATTACAAACAAACATTGCATCACTAAAAGGAACTTTATCTATACCAGGGGATAAATCCATTTCACATCGTTCGATCATGTTTGGTGCTTTAGCGGAAGGAGTTACCAAAATTGAAAACTTTCTTCCAGGAGCGGATTGTATAAGTACGATTGATTGCTTTTCTAAATTAGGTGTCAGCATTCAGCAGAATGGCGACCGTGTCGAAGTAATCGGTAAGGGTTTTTCAGGGTTAAAAGCACCAAGTGAAGTTCTTGATGTAGGTAATTCTGGTACAACGATTCGGCTTATGCTCGGAATCTTGGCAGGTCAGGCTTTTCAGGCGGAGTTAATTGGCGATGATTCAATTGGGAAACGTCCAATGACACGAGTGGTGAATCCTTTGAAGCAAATGGGAGCGGATATTGAAGGTAGGAATAACGGTGAATTTACACCACTTTCGGTTAATGGAACTGAACTTAAAGGAATTCGGTATGAGCTTCCCGTAGCAAGCGCACAGGTGAAGTCTGCGATCATCTTAGCTGGTCTTCAAGCTAAAGGTACGACAACTATTGTTGAACCTGAAAAAACACGTGACCATACTGAGCGAATGATTGTCCAATTTGGCGGGAAAGTGGAAAGAAAGGGAAATGAAATTAGTGTTGAAGGTGGCCAAAGTTTTCAAGGCACTTCCGTGTATGTTCCTGGAGATATATCTTCAGCAGCCTTTTTCATGGTGGCTGCTGCGATTACACCTAATAGTGAAGTTAAGCTATTAAACGTAGGCTTAAATCCTACCCGTACCGGAATTATTGACGTGTTAGAACGAATGGGTGCAGATATCGAGATTGAACCAGTCCATGAAAAAGGCGAGCCGTACGGTCATATCACAGTACGTTCCTCCAAACTTCATGCCATTACGATTGAAGGAGATTTAATCCCACGTTTAATCGATGAAATTCCTGTTATCGCTCTGTTAGCTGTTAGAGCAGAAGGAACGACCGTCATTAAGGATGCAGCAGAATTGAAAGTGAAAGAAACAAACCGGATTGATACAGTTGCAGATGAGCTAACACGTCTAGGAGCTAAAATCAATCCAACTGAAGACGGCTTAGTCATTACAGGAGGTTCGCCACTACATGGTGGTGAAGTTTCAAGTCATGGAGACCACCGCATTGGTATGATGCTAGCAATTGCAGGATTAGTTGCGAGTGATGAAATAATCCTCACTGATTCAAAGGCGATAGAAGTTTCATATCCTCAGTTTTTTGACCATTTGACAACATTAATAAAATAAGATAATTGTGATGATTCAACCAAATTATCCTTTCGAATGGGGAAGGTCTTAAATTAGGTTGAATCATCATTTTCTGTGGAAAAGGGGCGGGACTTCGCAAAATCAGCTCGGCACCGCCACCGTTATAAGGCGATACAATTTAAGAACCTGAACCCTTTTTATCGTTGGCTTGGGATCAGATGCCAAAGGATGTTTTTTTATAAATGAACATATCTCTTGGTTCCTTTTCATAAGCTGGTCATAAGACAAGGCTAGGGAGGGGTTCTATGTCGAATTATATCATTGATAAAGTAATGGTATGGCAAGACGTCAAAGAAGTCCAATGTAGTGAAAGATGATCAAGTGGATTCTATTCACAACCTTGTCAATCAACTGAAAATGATGAAACAAAATCTGGAAAACTTTATTGTGAGTCCTGTTACAAAGCCAGTCTTAAATGAATCGAAACTACCTACCTCCCAGTCACTGTATGAACAGCATGTGTTAAAAGGTGTTGGGATGATCTTAATTCCTGTAAAAGTTGCTTACGTATATCTCCTCATTCCCTGTCTAGAAGAAATACGAAAACGTTTGAAAGAATCACCACTTGATTATCTACTTGCGATTAAAGTTGCCCAAAATACGATCTCCCCAAAGCTCATGCAACGCTGTATTAAAGAACGTATCCCCGCTGTATTTGTGGAAATTGATTTAGATGAATTAAAACGGCTTCCATGGAGCTGGATTCGCCAATTTTCCTTTCCATATAATTCAATTTTTATCCCTATATTCAGACAAGAAACTGCAAATGACAAAGGGAAGACAATTTGGAATAAGATTATGACTGATGCCAAACTTTCACATAGTAAAGAGTCCCTTATTGAAGGTGCTCCTACCTCTGTTCCAACATTAAAAAAAATTGGTTTGTATCCGATAAAAGGATATTTGCGTAATAATGGAGAATTAAGCTATAACTTATTTTATTCTTCGCACGATACAAGTGACTTCAATGGAATTTCAGAAGCGGAATATGATAAACTGGTTGTCACCGTGTTAAATGGGGAGGTTGTGAGGGCAGGGTCGACACTATCCTTTTCCGATAAAAAAGGATCTGAAATAAAAATCAGAATTCCTGGATTTTTAATATGAAGAAATTGTATGCAGGAGGAAGGTTTTTATAATGAACACAATTGAAAAAGTGCTCAGCAATCTAAAAAAAGGCGAATTAGAAGAAGCATTTCTACATATAAATCGAATAAAATCATCTGAAGCAATTGAAGAGATGCTCCTTTTAGCTGAAGAATTATTACAGCTGGGATTTATGGAGCAAGCAAAGGATTTATACGAACATTTACTTAAGCTCTTCCCTAATGAAGGAGAGCTAATCGTCACACTTGCTGAAATTCTCGTTGATCTGGACCAAGAAGATGAGGCATTCCTGTTGCTTGAAAAAATTAGCATGTCGGATGACATGTATCCAAGCGCTCTGCTCCTTTTAGCGGATTTATATCAAATGCAGGGAATGGATGAGGTCAGTGAGCGAAAGCTTAAACAAGCAAAGGAATTGCTACCAAACGAACCATTGATTGACTTTGCGTTAGCGGAACTGTATTACCAGCAAGGGAAGGATCATGCTGCTGTTGCGAATTATAAAGAGGTACTTAAGCAGCAAAAAGAAATTGGCGGTGTAAGTATTAACCAGCGATTAGCGCAGACCTTAAGTAATTTGGGTGAGTTTGAAGAAGCCATTCCTTTTTTTGAAAAGGCATTGGAAGACAAACTCGAAATCAACACATTATTTGAATATGCATTAACGGCTTACCAAGCAGCCATGTTTGAAACGGCGATTCAAAGGTTTACCGAGCTCAAGGAGTTAGATCCAGAGTATCATTCCCTTTATTTGTATCTTGCGAAGTCTTATGAAAGTCTAGAGCGTCTGGATGAAGCTCTAGAAACGGTAAGGGAGGGGATTCACAAGGATGAATTCAACAAAGAGTTGAATCTTTTTGGGGGTAAAATTGCTTTGAAAAAGGGTCTGACTAATGAGGCAGAATTGTTTTTCAGAGAAGCTCTTGCCATTGATCCGGGCTATTTGGAGGCTACGCTGACATTACTTAAGTTGTTCATGCATGAAGAAAAGTATGAGGAGATCATTGAAACGATTGAAAGTGTTAGGAAATATGGGGAAGATGATCCGCAATTTGAATGGATGCTTGCTGTGAGTCTACAAAAAAGCGAGCGTTACAAAGAAGCATTAGTAAGCTTCCAAAAGGCTTATGCATTTTTTGCGAATAATCAAGATTTTTTAGAAGATTACGGATTCTTTTTAATTGAAGAAGGAGTACTAGCTACCTCTAGAGAAATATTTAATAAGCTTCTCGAACTGGATCCGGCAAATGATGAATATGTGCTGATTTTGGATCGATTAGCTGAAGAATAAAAAAGGGTAAAGGATGCTGATTGATACAATATCTGTACAGAGGAGGGAACTCATGGTGGCAGCCCCTGTATCTGTTAACGAAAAGAAAGACTTTATTCGCTGGTTTTTAAATCATTATCAGTTGAAGCGCAGGGAATGTGTATGGATTTTGAATTATTTAATGAGCCATGATCAGTTAATGAAAAAGGTTCATTTTGTGGAAAGTGCTCAATACTGCCCACGAGGCTTGATTATGTCAACGCATTGTGTGGAAGAGGCACCTTTCCGGTTTTATAAATCCAATATCATGACAACTGACGCAGAGAAGTCGTTTCATGATATCCGCCTTAATCGGGATGAAGACATCTATATCCAATTAAATTTTAAATCGGCCTACTCATCCTACCACTATGCCGCGGTTTTAGAAGAAAATCCATTTATGCCAAAAAGCACAGGGAGTAATGAGAGAGATAAGCTTATGGCAGAGAAGTTTCTAGAAAATTCGTTGGCGACATTCCAGAAAGAGCGGATATTAAAAGCGATCGATAATGCACTTGACCTGAATGATAAAGAAACTTTTTATTCATTAACAAAAGAACTGAATAAGCTGTAAAGCGATGTTTCAATTAAGTTATGTTTATCGTGATGTTGATTTGCTACCTAACGGGGAGACGTGTGAAATCGCGGTATTGCACCAATTAGTTTAAAATCATTATCAATTATGGATAACATAGCCTTCAATTAAAACGAAAAAGGTTGTCTAAGGATCAGACCTCACACTCTATACACCGTTTATTGCGTCATATACACGCATATAGACGAGGTATAGTAGCTGTGGCGTCTGGTCCTTTTTTTATGAGACAACCATATTTTTTAATTTCTGCGAAAACGCTACAAATAACTTTACAGATTTTAAATCTAGTTCAAATGAGATTTCGATCGCGCCATCTACTAAACATGATAATAGTTTAATTTGTACAAATAGAATTAGGTGTTATTAAGCCAAATTTGTATCTGATACTAATTAATGAATATTTTGTTAAAATGAAGGATTACTGGTAATGATATATGAAACAAGACTTAATCATGATAAAATGTTAGGAGATGATTGATAACTGCAAGGAGTGAGTAAATTGAAGTGGAATTATAAGGAAGTTGGGTTGTATCAAGAGTCGAAGGAATATGTGGATAGTCTAATCATTCCAATGAATCCGATTTCATTCGGAGTACAGATGAAACATTTTTCGTCCATGCATGAATTTATGGGAATATTAACGATGGAAGTCGAGAAGCAATTAAAAGGAAGACTCCTGTTAATGCCGGAGTTAACGTACTGGTCAGAAGGTCAGGACAAAGCAGATCTCATAGAAATATGGAAAATAAAATTGGCGGAAACTGATTTCAAGCACGTTTTTTGGATTACATCTGACAGTGAGTGGAAAAGATATGAAGATGAGCTTCCAGGTTCACTCCTATGGATTCCTTCTATTAGGCTTGAACATTTAGAAGAAGGACAAGCAAGGCAGATGATGAACGATCAAGTACATCAAATGCTCGATATGCTTACGCAAAGCTGGAATAAATAGCATTGGATACACAGGCAATATACCACAATATTGCCATCATTTAGGACCGACATATATTGACCTTGACGGAATATTGAGATATCATTGTAATGTCCTAGTTTTATAGTGTTGCTATTTATTGGTTAATTGGTTCAGAATAGTAATAGAGGGGGGGAAAAGCATGAGTAAGCGTAATGTTTCACGACGTCAGTTCCTTAATTACACTCTTACAGGTGTAGGCGGTTTCATGGCTGCAGGAATATTAATGCCAATGGTTCGATTCGCGGTTGATCCAGTGTTGAAAGCAAGTGCATCAGGAGGATTTATCCCAACGAGTCAGAAAGTTTCGGAATTGACAGCGGAACCAATCCGAGTTGATTACACATTTGATCAAATCGATGGTTGGTACGAGTCCCAAGTGACGAATACGGCATGGGTATATAAAGCAGATGATGGTAAAATCGTTGCTCTATCACCTGTGTGTAAGCACTTAGGATGTACTGTTGCTTGGAATACAGACAAAGAACATCCAGAACAATTTTTCTGCCCTTGCCACAATGGTAGATACACAAAAAATGGGGTAAACGTACCAGGAACTCCACCGATCAAACCGCTAGATGTTTATGAAACGCAAGAAAAAGACGGAATTCTTTATTTAGGGTTACTAAAACCGCATGAGGGGGCGTAATCATTGTTAAACAAGATTTATGATTGGGTTGACGAACGTTTAGACATTGCGCCCATATGGCGGGATATTGCTGACCATGAGGTTCCTGAACACGTAAACCCTGCACACCATTTTTCAGCATTTGTTTATTGTTTTGGGGGCTTAACCTTCTTCATTACAGTCATCCAAATTCTTTCAGGTATGTTCTTAACCATGTATTATGTACCTGATATCGTGAATGCATGGGAGTCTGTTTACTACTTACAAAACGAAGTGGCATTTGGACAAATTGTACGAGGTATGCATCACTGGGGAGCAAGTCTAGTTATTGTGATGATGTTCTTACATACTCTTCGGGTTTTCTTTCAGGGAGCTTATAAAAAACCGCGTGAGCTTAACTGGGTTGTTGGAGTACTAATTTTCTTTGTCATGTTAGCTTTAGGTTTGACAGGTTATTTATTACCATGGGATATGAAAGCGGTTTTTGCTACAAAAGTTACATTAACAATCGCTGACTCTGTTCCATTGATTGGTCCAGCTATTAAAACATTAATTGCTGGAGATCCGACGATTGTTGGAGCACAGACGTTAACTCGTTTCTTTGCGATACATGTCTTCTTCTTACCAGCTGCACTATTAGGGTTAATCGCAGCTCACTTTATAATGATCAGAAAACAAGGAATTTCAGGACCGTTGTAAGAAACCCAGAAGCGCTTTAGAAATCTAGTTTGTACAACTGGACAAGCTTCCGGCTCAAATGCGTAGACTGCATTTACAGGACATAGAAATATTTTTATTCAATAACCTAAATAATAACCTTTTCATAAAGGAGGGGGATTGTTCAATGCATCGTGGAAAAGGTATGAAATTCGTAGGTGATTCTCGAATCTCAGCGAATAGTAAACCGTTTATTCCGAAAGACTATTCGGAATACCCAGGTAAAACTGAAGCATTTTGGCCGAATTTCTTATTGAAAGAATGGTTGGTTGGAGCCGTATTCCTTGTTGGTTTTCTTTGCTTAACGGCAGCGCATCCGTCGCCGCTTGAAAGAATTGCCGACCCGACAGATACTGCATATATTCCACTTCCTGACTGGTATTTCTTATTTCTTTACCAGTTACTGAAGTATACGTATGCTTCAGGTCCATTTAATATTGTAGGTTCAATAATTATTCCTACACTTGCATTTGGGGGATTGTTACTTGCGCCGTTTCTTGATCGTGGTCCAGAACGCCGTCCTACGAAACGTCCATTCGCAACTGGCTTTATGCTATTAGCTATCGCAGGGGTTGTGTTCTTGACTTGGCAATCTGTTTATTACCATGACTGGGATAAAGCAGCTACACAAGGGAAGATTGTTGAAGGGGTAGCGATTGATAAAGAGGCTGATGGCTACAAAGCCCTTGAAGCAAATACTTGTCTTTCTTGCCATGGTGCTGAATTGACAGGGGGAGCTGGTCCAGCTCTTATCGATACTGGGCATACTGCTGATGAGATTAAAGACATTGCCAAAAATGGTACTGGTGGAATGCCTGCTGGTATTTTTAAAGGTTCTGATGAAGAACTAGAAGCTCTTGCTGATTTTCTTGTGAATTTATCAGCGAAATAATGTGTGAAGAAAGAGGATATCCCATAAGTAAGGGTCAGACCCTTTGGGACATCCTCTTTTTTGTCATTTCATTTACATGAATAACTTGAAAGAAAGAGGTATATATATGAATCTGATCTATCCGATTCTTGCAAATAAGAAGTTTATCATGATGTTGCTAGTGATTAATATATTCGGAACATTGTATGGTTACATTTGGTATGGAAGCCAACTTGCTGTTACTCCTACCATTTTTCTCCCATTCGTTCCGGATAGCCCAACTGCATCTTTGTTTTTTGTATTTGTTTTACTTGCCTTTCTATTGAAAAAGAGTTGGGGACTAATGGAAGCACTTGCGATCATGACCCTTTTTAAATATGGAATGTGGGCAGTGGTGATGAATGTATTGACATTATATACGACAGGAGAACTTGCTTGGCAAGGATATATGCTGATAGCTTCTCACTTAGGAATGGCGATTCAAGGAATCTTGTATTCACCATTTTATCGAATTAAGCCATGGCATTTTATTGTCGCAGGAATTTGGACTTTACATAATGACGTGATTGATTATGTTTTTGATATGATGCCGGTTTATCGAGATTTACTTGTACATATGAATGAAATAGGCTATTTTACATTTTGGCTCAGCTTGCTTTCGATATTTATTGCCTACTATTTTGGGTATAGAGAAAAAAGATTTACATTATCCCTTTGAAATTTTTGTGAAACGGTGGTCTACTCCATCTTCCATTCTCATATTGATTAATAGAGAAATAAGGAGGGACAAGGAGTATGGTGAAAAAAATCCTGGTGCTTGCACTGCTGCTAGTAATCACCGTTTCTTTTTATCAAGTTCGTGCTGAGCCTACTGAAAGTATGGGGCAGTTGGATTCCATCTCCGACGAAGCACTAAGACTTGTAGAAATGAAACGATATAAAGAAACAGAGAAGATTCTTCAAAAATTTTCAGCACGTTATCTGCTTTCATCAAAAGAAAAAGAGCTTTTTAGCATGGCTGAATTAAGAGTTGTTACTGCTGCTTATGATGATGCACTGGAAGTCGTTCAAACCTTAGAAAAAACAGATTCTGAAAAAATAAATGCTGTGACGAAGTTTCGATTAGTACTGGATGCCGTCAATTCGAATAACCAGCCATTGTGGATGGCTTTAGAAGATCCAATCATGGAAGCCTTTAATGAAGCAAAAGAAGCAGTTAAAGCAGGGGATTCAGAAGGATTCAATGATCGGTTGAATGATTTGTTATCACAGTACAATCTCATATATCCAAGTTTAAAAGTTTCAGTGCCATCTGAGAAGCTTCAACAGCTTGATGCTCGTGTAACTTATATGGATCAATATCGTCCGGTTATGTTAATGATGGAGTCAAACGAACAGGAATGGGATGCATTGGAACAGGATTTAAAGTCTATATTTGATGAGCCCCATGAGGATGAAGCAGATCCATCATTATGGTGGGTAATTATTTCAACAGGAAGCATTATTATCCTGACATTATCTTATGTAGGCTGGAGAAAATACAAAGGCAATGAGAAGGCAGAAAAGTCACGGAAAGATCACAATGTTTGACAGAGATGATCGCTACTTTTACAATTGAAATAATCATTCTTTTAGGAGGAAACAATGTTTTTACTTTACTTTGCGATTATCATCTTAGTCCCGCTATTCGCTCAAATGAAAGTGAAAAGCGCCTACAAAAAATATTCTAAAGTGCCTGCTTCATCAAGAATGTCGGGTGCAGAGGCGGCAAGAAGAATTCTAGATTCAAATGGTTTGTATCATGTTACGGTAGAAGAAACTCGAGGGGTTCTTAGTGATCACTATGATCCACGATCTAAAACAGTTCGCTTATCCTCAGATAATTATCACGGTCATTCTGTGGCAGGAGTTGCCATTGCGGCCCATGAGGTAGGTCATGCTATTCAGGATCAACAGAATTACTCACCGCTTCGTTTACGTCACACATTAGTACCAGTGGCCAATATTGGTTCGAATTTTTCATGGATCTTGATCATTATCGGTATGATAGCCCATATGAGTAATTTTGTCTTACTTGGCATTATTTTCATGGCGGCAGCTGTTGTATTCCAACTTGTGACGCTCCCGGTAGAATTTAATGCTTCATCTCGTGCAATGAACCAGGTGGTTACTCTAGGTGTTATTCGTAACGATGAAGAGCGTGAGACGAAAAAAGTATTGAACGCAGCAGCATTAACATATGTCGCGGCAGCCCTTGTAGCTGTACTTGAATTACTCCGTTTAGTTTTAATATACACGGGTATGACTAGAAGTGACGATTAGAAAAAAAGCAGCTCCTTAGGATCTGCTTTTTTTCATTGTTAAGCGTAATTATACGCAATTATTTTTGTGGATCACTTAATTAGTCTGTCTGAATCCGCCGAAAGCTTCTTACCCATTGTAGTATGGTTCCACTTGATGATTAAGTTAATGAATGATTAGATGAAAATACTGATTTTGAAGTGAGGACATATTTTTAGAGAGTTTTACAGATGCTCCACCTTCATCCATAGAATGACTACTGTTAAATTTGGATTGGGAATTTTGATATCGGCGAGTGGATCAGTGGGTATATTTACCGTTCGATTGGATTTTTATTCTCATCTAATGTAAACCCTTCTCCAAGTACATCGTGAACTTCACTGACAGATACGAAAGCATGTGGATCTACAGAAGTGATAATGTTCTTTAAACGGACAATTTCCGTTTTTCCAACGACACAGTATAGCACTTCCCGATCTTCCTTTGTAAATGAACCATACCCCTTTAGAACGGTAATTCCCCGTTCCATTTCCTTCATAATTTTTTTTGCAATTGCTTCGTTATTGCGACTAATGATCATCGCGCCACGCGCAGAATATGCGCCTTCCTGCATGAAGTCAATAACGCGAGCAGCGATAAAGACTGCAACGAGCGTGTACATTGCTTCACGATATTCAAGATAGGTAATAATGGAAATTAAGATAACGACCGCATCAAATAAAAACATCGTTCTACCCATATTATGCCCCCAATATCGATTGGCAAGCCTTGCGATAATATCAACGCCTCCAGTTGTACCTCCATAACGAAAGATGATACCGAGTCCTACACCGATAAAAACCCCTGCAAATAAAGCAACAAGCATTAAGTCATTTCCGAGAGTTAATTTAATTTCATTTCGTTCAAAAATCCAAAGCCAAAAGGAAACGCCAACTGTCCCGATAATGGTATATAGAAACGTGGTTCGACCAAGGAACTTCCAGCCGATGAAAAATAAAGGAATATTTAGAATAAGGTTCGTATAAGCTGGGTTAATTCCAGCTAATTGATATATAATCAAGGTAAGGCCAGTGAAACCGCCTTCTGCTAAGTGGTTTTGCATATTAAAGTGTACAAGACCAAAACCAAAAATAGCTGCGCCAAATAAAATGAACAAAATATTTTTAAATCTCAAACCGTATATCAAGCGTTTGACCTCCAATATCAATTATAATAAAGTGAAACTTCCATTAGCGGTGACCTTACGCTAATGGTTAGTCTCATTCTAGTGTCGCTAAATCGCAAGCTACCGCTTCGATAAAGAGACACTACGAACTAAGGTTCAATGAAATTAACAGACTAAGCGCGTCCTGCGGCAACGTCTGTGTGACCCACTTCCTGTGGGCGCAAACTTACCTTTTGAAAACCACAAAGGTAAGTTTCGCTGTACCTCACTAATCGGGGGGTTACAGGCTGTTTTTCAAAAGCTAGCAATTTTAATCTTTCGCAAGAGTATATTTGATGATAATTAATACAGTCTGTTAAACCGGGATAAAGTGAACCCCACTTAGGTGGCATCTTAAAGTCTATGAAATCAGGGTAAACCAGAATGTTCTTTATTATATCGAATTCTAATACTAGTTACAAACAATGGAAAATCAAGTGGGAATCCAACCAGTAGGGGGTTTACTGCCTGTTAATGCGGGATAAACGAAAATCTTGTCATATAAGTGATTTTTGGCTAACATGGGGAAGAGATTCACTATAGAGGTTGTACAAAAAGTTCAGGGAAATTCACCGCAGAAAGAAATTTTTTTCCTTGTGCGGTCATAACTAAAGTTGATGTTTAGGACAAAAACGTGTTATATGCTCCACTACTGTCCTCTTTGACTACAGTTTCTTGTCCTTTTTTAGCCTCCTCTTATAGCACAGATTAATCTAAACTAGTTAGAAAGGTTGAGGGAATGGAACAGAAAAAAAATATGCAAGATCTTCAAAATGAAGTAGATCAATACATAAGTCAATTTAAGGAAGGCTATTTTAGTCCTTTAGCCATGCTTGCGAGAATGACCGAGGAACTAGGCGAGCTTTCTCGAGAAGTCAATCATTATTATGGTGAAAAGCCTAAGAAAACGACTGAAAAGGAAAATACAGTTGAAGAAGAATTGGGAGATCTCCTATTTGTCATCATTTGCTTTGCTAATTCTTTGAATATTGATTTAGCAAAAGCTCATGATCTTGTCATGCATAAATTTAAAACACGTGACAAAGACAGATGGACAAAAATTGATGAAGAGAAAAAAGGAGAATAAAGGCTATGGAAACAACTCGAATCATTGTGGCAGGACCTCGTGGAAGAATGGGAAGTGAAGCAGTCAAGCTTGTTTTAGAAACGGCGGGTTTTGAATTAGTGGCAGTCATTGACCGTAAACATGATGGGGATAATTTAGGGAATCTTGACGGGTTCCAGGGAATCGATGCACCGATATATTCAGATATTGAGAAATGTTTTTCCTCAGTCAAAGCGGATGTATTAATCGATTTAACTACACCTGAAGTTGGGATGTTACATACGGTTACTGCTTTAAACCATGGGATTCGTCCGGTAGTTGGGACGACTGGTTTTAGTACAGAAGATTTAGCTGAATTGGAAGACCTAACAACTGAAAAAGGCTTAGGTTGTATTATTGCTCCGAACTTTGCGGTAGGTGCAGTATTGATGATGAAATTTTCCCAAATGGCTGCTAAATATTTCTCAGACGTGGAAATTATTGAAATGCATCATGACAAAAAGCTTGATGCCCCGTCAGGTACAGGCGTAAAAACAGCGGAGATGATCAAAGCAGTTCGTGAACCCAAAGTACAAGGTCACCCTGAAGAAAAGGAAACGATGCAAGGGGCTCGTGGTGCGAATATAGATGGCATGCGTGTACATAGCGTGCGCTTACCAGGGTTGATTGCTCATCAACAAGTGATGTTCGGCGAAAAAGGTCAAATGCTGACCATTCGTCATGACTCATTCGATCGCGTATCCTTCATGTCTGGTGTTAAGCTTGCAGTGGATTCTGTTATGAAACTGGATGTGCTTGTTTATGGCTTAGAGAATATTATTGAATAAAAGAGGGGGAGAATACCGATGAAAATTGCATTAATTGCCCATGATAATAAGAAAGAAGATATGATTCGATTTACAACGGCGTATAGAGACATTTTGGAGCAACATGAATTGTTTGCAACTGGTACAACTGGTAGAAGAATTAACCAGGAGGTATCTCTTCCGGTTCATTGCTTTAACTCGGGACCGCTTGGGGGCGATCAAGAAATTGGCGCACTTGTATCACGTAATGAAATGGATATGATTCTATTCTTTCGTGATCCACTAACTTCTCAGCCACACGAACCTGATGTGAATGCCTTAATCAGACTTTGTGATGTATATCAGGTACCACTGGCAACGAATATGGGTACTGCAGAAGTAATTATTAGAGGTCTAAAACATGGCTATTTAGACTGGAGAAAACTAGACAAAACAAAAGGTGAGTAAAATGGAAAAGAAAATAGATATATTAGCTTTTGGTGCCCATGCAGATGATGTTGAAATTGGCATGGGAGCCACGCTTGCTAAATTCGCAAAGCTAGGGAAAAAGATTGTCATTTGCGACTTAACAAAAGCGGAATTGTCTTCAAATGGGACAGTAGAGTTACGTCAACAAGAAGCGAAAAATGCAGCAAAAATCCTTGGTGTTAAGCGAATTTCGCTAGACCTCCCAGATCGAGGTTTACAGTTGAAAGAAGAATACATACAAGAAATTACAAGTATTATCCGCAAATATCGACCAAGTTTGGTATTTGCGCCTTATCGAGAAGACCGTCATCCTGACCACGGCAATTGTGCACAACTAGTAGAGGAAGCTGCTTTTTCAGCAGGTATCAGAAAATATATGGAAGAATCAGGTCAGACTGCCCATAAGATTGCTTCTCTTTATTTTTATATGATTAATGGCTTTCATAAGCCCGATTTTGTCGTTGATGTAACGGAAACGATGGATACAAAGCTTGAGAGTTTACGGACATATGCAAGTCAATTCCAACAGACGGATACCGCTATTGAGACGCCGCTTGTAAATGGGTATATCGAAACGGTGGAGGCAAGAGAGCGTCTCTTTGGAAAAGAAGTAGGCGTTACGTATGCGGAAGGATTTCTCTCGAAAAAACCATTATTACTTTCACAAGACCTAATAGGAGGATAACATGAAGTTGAAAATTGGTATTACATGTTACCCAACAGTCGGTGGGTCTGGAGTCGTAGCTACTGAACTTGGCAAACTCCTTGCTGAGAAAGGCCATGAAATTCATTTCATTTCATCGAGTCTTCCTTTCCGGTTAAATAGAATGTATCACAATATTTATTATCATCAAGTTGAAGTGAATTCATATTCCGTTTTTCAATATCCACCTTATGATTTAGCTTTGGCAAGCAAGATGGCAGAAGTCATTACGCGAGAAAAATTAGATATTTTACACGTCCATTATGCGATACCTCATGCTGTATGTGCGATACTTGCCAAACAAATGGCGTGTCATGATGTGAAGATTGTCACAACATTGCATGGAACAGACATAACCGTATTAGGGAATGACCCGTCCTTAACGGAGCTAATTAAATTCGGAATTGAAAAATCGGATGTAGTAACGGCTGTATCGAACTCATTAGCGTTACAAACAAACGAATTACTAGCTCCAGATAAAGAAATAAGCACAGTTTACAATTTTATTGATGAACGAGTGTACCGTAAAACGGATTCTTCTAATCTCCGTCATGAATATGAAATAAGAGATTACGAAAAAGTAATCATCCATGTGTCCAATTTCAGGGCAGTAAAACGGGTAAAGGATGTTGTTCAAGCATTTGCTCTAATTAGAAAACAAATCTCCGCCAAGCTAATGCTTGTAGGGGATGGTCCTGAAATATCAGAAATCACCAAATTGATTAACCGTTTGGGACTAGATGCTGATGTTCTCTTGCTTGGGAAGCAAGATAATCTTAACGAATTGTATTCAATCAGCGATCTCAACCTTTTACTTTCAGAAAAAGAGAGCTTTGGACTTGTTCTACTTGAAGGTATGGCTTGTGGTGTTCCTGCCATCGGAACGAATGTAGGTGGCATTCCT
Organism: Peribacillus sp. JNUCC 23; assembly: GCF_053653995.1. Next base: position 2,735,425 of record NZ_CM132202.1, on the reverse strand, counting down.
GAAGTAATTGTTGATGGAGAAACTGGATTTATATGTCATGTAGGTGATATTGAAGCGATTGCGGAGAAAGCGGTTTTACTTTTACAAGATGGCCAGCTTCACAATCAATTTAGCAGAGCCGGAATCATGGCAGTCGAAACGAAATTCCATTCCAATACGATCACTAAACAATATGAAGCGATTTACAGAAAACTGTTAAATCGGTAGGGGTGACAATCAACTTTGGATCAATTATTTACAGAGGCGATTCCAGTTATCGCGGCTATAGAAGAAGCTGGATATGAAGCCTATTTTGTTGGAGGATCTGTCCGCGATTCGCTAACAGGAAGATTGAGTAATGATGTGGATATAGCCACCTCTGCCACTCCTGACGAAGTAAAAGCTATTTTCCCAAAAACAGTAGATGTAGGAATTGCGCACGGTACGATTCTTGTCTTGCATGAATCAGGAAATTACGAAGTGACGACCTTTAGAACAGAAAGCGGATATTCTGATTTCCGCCGACCTGACGAGGTGAACTTTGTCCGTTCATTAAGAGAGGATTTACAACGACGAGATTTTACGATGAATGCGATCGCGATGGACCGTAAAGGAAAATTAATCGACCCTTTTGGTGGTAAAGAAGCGATTCAAAAAAAGGAAATTGTAACGGTCGGGAATCCTGATGAACGGTTTACTGAAGATGGGCTTAGGATGATGAGAGCAATCCGATTTGTAAGTCAGCTTAGCTTTAAATTAAATCTTGATACATATGCATCATTAAAGAAACATGTCCATCTAATGGAACATATTTCAGTGGAACGGATTCTTGTTGAATTTGAAAAGCTATTATTAGGTGTGGAGCGAAAGAAAAGCATGGAGTTGGTCGTAGATTCTTACTTGTATGACTATCTGCCAGGATTTAAATCTTATAAAAGTCAATTAGAGCGAGTTGGGACGTACTCTATCGAGGAGCTTAAAAATATAGAAGAATTATGGGGATTCCTACTCGTTCTATTAGACATAGAAAACATAGAGTCGTTTTTAAGAAACTGGAAAATGCCAATGAAAAATATTCGTTTTATTCAATCTGTCGTCAGACTGGTAAAACAAGATCCCTCTTTTCTGCAAGATAAGTTCCTTCTTTTTAAAGAGGGTGAAAAAGCGGCCGTATCGGCAGCTTCAGTAAGAGCTGTTCTGGAAAATACAAATGTACAAAATGCGATAAATACTGTGAAAGAAACGTATAAGAACCTAATAATTAAATCAATGTCTGAGCTTGCTTTGACAGGACATGATCTACTCGCTTGGACATCTGACCGGAAACCGGGACCATGGGTGAAGGAAGCTATGGATGGTGCTTTGCAAGTGGTACTGACGGGGAAAGTGGCTAACGACAAAGTAGCAATAAAGGAGTGGCTTAACACGTGCAATCTGATGTGAGGAAAAAAATAATTGATGCTTTCTCAAATGCATTTGGTAGCTTTGTTTCTGGCCAAGAAATTGCTGATTATGTCGGTTGTTCTCGGACAGCTGTGTGGAAGCATATCGAGGAATTGAGAAATGAAGGCTACGTACTTGAAGCAATTCGGAATAAAGGATACCGAATCATTTCTGCACCTGGAAATGTAACGAGCAACGAAATTCAAATTGGCTTGCAAACAACTACATTTGGCCAAAACATTCATTATGAAGAGAGCGTCGATTCTACTCAAAAAATCGCTAATCGCCTTGCGAACGGGGGTGCAGCCGAAGGGACGATCGTGATTGCTGAAGAACAAACCTTAGGGAAAGGCCGATTATCTCGCAATTGGCATTCGCCAAAATTTACTGGAATCTGGATGAGCTTGATTCTAAGGCCAAAAATCCCTTTTCATGAAGCTCCACAATTGACCTTGCTTGCGGCAGTTGCAGTGGCTCAAGCGATCGAGGATGTCACCGATCTCTCGCCAGAGATCAAATGGCCGAATGATTTATTGATTAAAGGGAAAAAGATGACGGGAATATTAACAGAGCTTCAGGCGGAATCTGATCGTATTCATTCTGTCATTGTTGGCATCGGAGTAAATGTAAATCAGAAGCTCAGTGATTTTCCTGAGGAACTACAGAATACTGCGACATCTTTGTTTATTGAATCAGGAAAAAGTATCTCGCGATCAACTTTAATTCAGCAAATCCTTCGTAATATGGAAAAACTGTATTCTACATATTTGAAACATGGATTTAACCCAGTGAAACTTCTATGGGAAAGCTATGCAGTTTCACTTGGGAAAGAACTAAAAGCGACAACTGTGAATGAAACGATTATTGGTAAAGCACTTGGTATTACTGATAGTGGTGTTTTGCTTTTAGAAGATAAAACGGGAAAAGTTCACCATATTTATTCAGCAGATATTACGATTCCGCAAAAATAGGCGTAATAATATTACTATAGAATATACATTATAAAGTTGGTATAATGCTTATGGGCAGTATCATTCGAACTGCACCTGCACGGCCATTTAAATTCAACAAACTAAAATTTCTGCCTTGATCCAGTAGTGGACGGGGACGGAGGGATGAATCTTCTGATAAATTTAAAGAGACGAACTTTTATATAGGGAAAACTGCCATATGCAAAGTTGGCTGGACAATGGGTCCTATTTCCTTTAAAGCTCGTCTCTTTTTTGTTATATGCCTATCAAGAAAGATTATTCATCTCCTCTAATAAAAGGAGGATATTTGAATGAAACTTTCCGGACAGTTTCTGAAAATGAAAAAAAATGATAAGAAAATTGTCATGCTTACTGCGTATGATTATCCAAGCGCAAAGCTTGCAGAACATGCTGATGTTGACATGATTCTTGTAGGGGACTCCCTCGGCATGGTTGTTCTAGGTTATGAATCGACGCTCCGAGTAACAGTTGATGATATGATTCATCATACAAAAGCAGTGAAACGCGGAGCACCTAATACGTTTGTTGTTACCGACATGCCATTCATGAGCTATCATCTTTCATTGGACGAAACACTTAAAACCGCTGCACGCATGATTCAAGAAGGGCGTGCTGATGCTTTAAAACTTGAAGGGGCAGGCCAAGTAACTGAAAAGATTGCTGCCTTAACAAAGGCTGGAGTTCCAGTTATTGCTCACTTAGGATTAACACCACAGTCAGTAGGGGTACTTGGAGGCTATAAGGTTCAAGGGAAAAGTGCAAATGCCGCCGAGCAGCTATTAGATGAAGCAAAGCAATGTGAAGCTTGTGGTGCGATAGCTGTTGTACTTGAATGTGTGCCATATCAAGTAGCAGAAATGATTACCCAACACCTTAGCATTCCAACAATCGGTATTGGTGCTGGGAAAGATGTAGATGGTCAAGTACTTGTCTATCATGACGTCGTGAATTATGGCGTCGATCGCGTGGCTAAATTTGTCAAAACATATGCAAATGCTAATGAATTAATAAGCGAAGCCTTATCAAAATACGTAAGTGAAGTAAGAGAACAGCAATTCCCTGCATTAGAGCATAGTTTTACGATGAAAGAAGAAGAAGTAGCTGCGTTATACGGGGGTAAAGCATGAAAATCCTTACAATAGCAAAAGAGATACAGCAACAAATAGCTGAAGAAAAAAAGAATGGCAAATCGATAGGGTACGTCCCCACAATGGGGTTTTTACATGAAGGTCATGTAAGTTTACTGAAAAAAGCACGTCAAGAAAATGACATCGTTGTTTTAACAATCTTTGTAAACCCGCTTCAATTCGGACCAAACGAAGATTTTGAGAGCTATCCTCGTGACATTGAACATGATGAAAAAGTCGCACAATCGGCTTTAGTCGACTATTTATTTTATCCATCCATTAAAGAAATGTACCCGGATGAAGTGTCCGTAAAAGTAACCGTTCAAAGTAGAACGGATGTGCTTTGCGGGAGAAAAAGACCAGGTCATTTTGACGGAGTAGCAACTGTCCTAACGAAGTTTTTCAATATGATTAACCCGGATAAGGTATATTTTGGCATGAAAGATGCTCAGCAAGTGGCTGTTGTGGATGGGTTAATTACAGATTTTAATTTCGATATTGAAATGGTCCCAGTCGAAACGATTCGTGAAGAAGACGGGTTGGCAAAAAGTTCGCGGAATGTTTATTTACTTAAAGAAGAGCGTGCCTGTGCTCATGAATTGTATAAAGGTTTGAATCTTGCACGAGAAGCAGCACAACATGGTGAAGACAATCCAGAAAAATTAGTTTCACTCCTTTCAAATCATATTATGAACTATACAAATGGAAACATCGACTATATTGAAGTATATTCTTATCCTGAACTAAGGCCAATCGAAAAAGTGACAGGAAACGTCATTATTGCTTTGGCTGTCCAGTTTACAACTGCTAGATTAATTGATAATGTAACATTTTCGGTTCATGAATGAAACGAACTAACTAGGAGGAGCTTGCATGTTTCGCACAATGATGAATGGGAAGATACACAGAGCTACTGTGACAGAGGCTAATTTAAACTATGTTGGTAGTATAACAATAGATGAGGACATTCTTGATGCAGTCGGAATTCTCCCTAATGAGAAAGTAGCCATTGTTAATAATAATAATGGTGCAAGGCTTGAAACGTATACCATTGCTGGTAAAAGAGGTAGCGGTGTTGTTTGCTTAAACGGAGCAGCAGCAAGACTTGTACAGCCTGGGGATATTGTTATTATTATTTCGTATGTCATGATTGCTGAAGAATCTGTTCGTATTCATAAGCCTAAGGTGGCAATTATGAATGAAAACAATGAAATTATTGAAATGATTTCTTATGAACCAGAGGCAACTATTTATTAAATGAACAGAATTTCGCTAACCTAAAAAGTTTCACTTAATCCTATAAAGCTGCTCATCATTGAAAAGGTAATTCCTTATAAGGAACGACAATTTCTCTATATGAGTGGCTTTTTCTTTAGTTAATTTAGAATCACGTTCATTTTCCTTATTGGATTAAATGTGGTATAAACAAGAAAGAACAACAAACGAACATACTTGTGTGAATGGGATTTAGAGGTGTTTTAATTAATGGCGCAACGCTATGTAGTAGTCGATTTAGAAACAACAGGAAATTCTCCGAAAAAAGGGGAGCGTATTATTCAATTCGCAGCAGTTGTGATTGAAGAAGATCAAATCATCGCTGAATATTCTACCTTTATCCATCCTGAGCAGGATATCTCGATGTTTATAGAAGAACTTACAGGTATTGACAATGATATGGTGAAAGAGGCACCTCTGTTTGAAGAAGTGGCCGAGCGTATTTCGGCTTTGTTAAAGGACGCTGTCTTTGTAGCGCATAATGTATTATTTGATTTGAATTTTTTAAAAGAAGAGTTAGAACGCTGTGGAATGGAAGCTTTCTACGGCTCTACAATTGATACTGTCGAACTTGCTAAAATCATGAAACCAACTTCTGATGGATATAAATTAAATCAGCTTGCTAAGCAAGAGAAGCTTGATCACTCTAGGCCACATCGAGCTGATAGTGATGCATATGTCACGGCCCAGCTTTTTCTTGAACTGAAAAAGAAACTTTATCAGCTGCCACTGCTAACTATGAAACAGTTATACCGACTTTCATACTCTTTGAAAAGTGAAATTTCGGAGCTCATTCAAGAATGTATAGCAGAAAAGCTTTCTCAGCCAAGTGATTACGATGCAACGATTGAAGCATTCCAGGGCTTAGCTTTTAAGAAAATGAGCAGAGATTATGCTCAGAATACGTGGAAAACGGAGTATCCGAGTGATAGCCAAGCGAAATTAAAGCTGATTCGTGAATCATTACCCCAATTTGAAAGCAGAGAAGGGCAGCTTGAGATGATGGATCGGGTATATGATTCGTTTGAAAATGAACATCATACGATTATTGAAGCTGGAACAGGCATTGGTAAGAGCTTAGCTTATTTACTACCAGCTGCCTATTTTTCCGTGAAACAAGGAAAGCCCGTGGTTATCTCGACGTATACGCTTCAGCTTCAAGAACAGCTGCTTCAGTCTGAAGTGCCAAAATTAAAGGGGATCCTCCACTTTCCGTTTTCTGTCGTGCTATTGAAAGGGCGAAGTAATTATCTTAGTCTTGCAAAGTTTGAGAGAGCTATTAGGGAAAAAGAAGACAACTATGAAACCGCACTTACGAAAATGCAAATACTAGTTTGGTTAACAGAAACAGAAACGGGAGACAAGGATGAATTAAATTTAACGAGTGGAGGAGAGTTATTCTGGGAGAGGCTTCAAAGCAATTCATTTACTAAAACGGGATTACAAAAGCCTTGGCAAGCTGTCGATTTTTATGAAAGAGCCAAAGCTGTAGCGCTAAAAGCAGATATCATTATTACAAACCATGCGTTTTTAATGGCTGATTTAGTATCACCTGATCGTTTGATTCCGAGAGACGGTTTCTTAATTCTCGATGAAGCACATCATCTTGAACGTGCTGCAAGCAAGCATCTTGGGCGAAGACTCGATTATGTTTCGGCAAAAACCCTTTTAAATCGATTAGGCCATTCTGATCAAAAACAATTGTTATTTCGATTGGAGAAACTACTGCATCAATATTCGCTTACTCCTGTGACAAAGTCAGCAAATATTGACCGTACATTACTTGATTTTTTCTATGAATTTGACCAATTATTTTTTCAATTAGGGGCACTTGCGAATAAACAAGGAAGGTCTAGTGGTCCAAAGCAGATATCCATTCGCTTAATTGATGAACAATGGAAAATGACGACAATGCTTGCCGAAAGATTGGTCGATCAGCTCCAGGTGATTCTGTCTGGATTAGACGACAGAATTTCTTTACTAAGTAGTGTTGAAACTTTAAGTAAAAATGCCCAGTTTTATTTGAATGATTTTGAACTGATGCGTTATCAAATCAATGAGCTTAAGAAAACTCTCGCAGATTTTTTTGTCACACAAAATACCGATTTTATCTATTGGATGGACTATACAAAAGCCAATCCACAACAAGGGATATCTTTAGCTTCACAGCCGATTACAGGAAGCAAGTTGTTATGGAATACATTTTTTTCGAGACAAAAAAGTATTATTATGACATCGGCAACTCTTTCTGTTAAAAGTTCGTTTCAGTTCTTTATGAATCAGCTCGGGATGCAGGATGTTCCAGTAAAAACATTTAGCTATTCTTCGCCATTTTGCTATCATAAACAAGTTCGAATACTTGTACCAAAGAACATTCCAGATATTCAAAGCGTCGCACAAGAAGAATTCGTCCTTCACGCAGCTGAACATATTATTCTCGCTGCTGAAGCTGCAAAAGGGAGGATGATGATTTTATTTACCTCTCATGAGATGTTAAGAGCTACCTATTATTTACTTAAAGAATCTCAAATGTTGCAAGAGTATACGCTATTTGGACAAGGGATAACGAGTGGCAGTAAAACCCGGCTTCTGAAAAACTTTCAAAGCTTTGACAAAGCGATCCTGTTAGGTACGACTAGTTTCTGGGAAGGGGTGGACGTACCTGGGGAGGACCTTTCTTGTCTGGTTATTGTTAGGTTGCCATTTTCACCTCCTGATGATCCAATTACGGAAGCGAGATGCAACGTAATTAGAAATCATGGCAAGAATCCATTCTCACTCTATTCACTTCCGGAGGCAATATTGAGATTCCGACAAGGATTTGGCCGATTAATTCGTACAAGCACAGATAGAGGTGTGCTCATCGTTCTTGATCGAAGAATCATGACAACTGTATACGGAGAGGCCTTTAGGCAAGCCATTCCTTCAGTTAATTGGTTGCAAGTTTCAAAAAATGAACTAGTTAATGCAATTGAGGAATGGATTTAAACGACTTGCTATAAATGGAATGTTCATGATGCAACAGTGCACTAAAACGTCATGTATTAACGAGCCGGGAGACTTATTTAAAAGGGGAAAACCGGCTTACTTAAGGTGGCAGAGTGTAGCCAAAAACTATTAGAATTTTAGTTTACCTTTCAATTTATTTGATCATGCTGTTTACGTTCACAAAGCTCAGTCCGCTGTTGTTTCATACAAACGAATAAATTCTAAGAATAGCAAAAAAATTGATATGGAAATTCGAAACAAACTGGTATAATGTGAGAAGAAGTCATACACATAAAGCCTTGTTATTCCAAGGATTTATGAGAAAATTTGTTATTAAGGGGGTGCTTGAAAATGGAAAGCAAAATAGAAGTGATTTCAACCGTAAAATTGCAGCATTCCCCAGATTTATATAAAATTGTCGATTCTCTAAACCGTAATTTAAAGGAAAGAAATTTAATGTTTGGGCTTGCGCTGGATTCAGAGAATCAGGAAAAAGCGATATTCACGATTTATCGTACATAGAAAGAGTGACTGTATTTGAAAAAATGGCTGATTATATCTTCTGTTTTTATACTTTGTTTAATCGGCTTTGTGTCGGGGGCGTACATTAAAGCGATGGGGCCGAGGCAAGAAGCATCTGACATCGCTTATGCAAAGGCTCGGCAGGAGAGTGACCTAGTTACACTTGATGAATTTTATCTTTATCATGGACTCGAATCTTATTCTGTTGTTATCGGAAAGACCGCGGCTGGCGAGAAACTAGTTGTTTGGATTCCTGAGAACAAAGATTTAGATATAGTAACAGCTCAATATAAAAATGGTAAGACAAAGAAAGAAATCACGCAGATTGCCAAGGAACGATCAAAATCAAAGAAGATTATTTCAGTAAAACTAGGGATGGAAAACAATGTTCCACTTTGGGAAGTAACTTCTCTGGACGCTACAAAACATTATAATTATGAATATTATGATTTTAAGACAGGCGAAATGATTGATTACTATCGAGGTATTTAGACAGAAAATGGAGGGTTTTTTATGAAAAAGTTAGCAAATCGCGTACAGGCATTAACACCATCTTCTACATTAGCAATTACAGCTAAGGCTAAAGAGCTTAAGGCTCAAGGACAAGATGTTATTGGACTTGGAGCAGGCGAACCAGACTTTAATACTCCACAGCATATTATCGATGCAGCTTTTAAATCAATGAATGAAGGTCATACAAAATATACCCCTTCAGCCGGCTTGCCAAAGTTGAAAGAAGAAATCATCAATAAGCTTTCAAAAGAGAACGGTCTCTTATACCAACCAAATGAAATTATCGTTGGCTCAGGTGCGAAACACGTGCTTTATACATTATTTCAAGCGATTCTGGATGAAGGCGATGAAGTAATTATCCCTATTCCGTATTGGGTTAGCTATCCTGAACAAGTTAAATTAGCTGGCGGTACTCCAGTATATGTGAATGGAACAGAAGAACAGTCGTTCAAAATTACAAAAGAGCAGCTTAAAGAAGCAATTACAGATAAAACAAAAGCATTTCTAATCAATTCACCTAGTAACCCTACAGGCATGTTATATTCTGAAGAAGAATTACGCGAACTTGGGCAAGTATGTTTGGATCACGATGTATTAATCGTTTCTGATGAAATTTATGAAAAACTTATTTACGATGGTGCACAGCACACTTCCATTGCTTCTATTTCTCCAGAATTGAAAGAACAAACCATTGTCGTGAATGGAGTATCCAAATCCTATTCCATGACAGGTTGGAGAATTGGCTATGCAGCTGGAAACACTCAGATTATTAAAGCTATGACTAATTTAGCGAGCCATAGCACATCAAATCCAACAACAACAGCTCAATACGGAGCGATTGCGGCACTGTCAGGGCCACAAGATAAAGTAGAAGAGATGCGAGTTGCATTCGAGGACCGTTTGAATATCATTTACGATAAACTGACTGCTATTCCTGGAATCACTTGCCTGAAACCCCAAGGGGCATTCTACCTTTTCCCGAACGCAAAGAAAGCTGCTGAACTTACAGGCTATGGTAATGTAGACGCATTTGCTGGAGCTCTGCTTGAGGAAGCGCTAGTAGCTGTTATTCCTGGTTCTGGATTTGGAGCAGATGATTATATTCGTTTATCCTATGCAACATCCTTAGATCAGCTGGAAAAAGCTGTTGAACGCATTCGTTCATTTGTAGAATCAAAGATGGCCTAAATGGCTATCTTTATAGTAGAAAACAGAGTAATTTTTATCAGGTTTGCCACTACAATCAAGTACATGTATAATGAAAATGTTATATAAGTATAAGATTTATTAATGAGTTTTAGTGTCTAGCGTAAGCAGCCTAACCTCTCTAGGGTTTAGCCAATCAAGTTATCTCAAGTGAAAACTACTTTCGAGATAACTTGTTCGTCTTATGCTTAACGAGGTTGCTAAAAGGTGCTTGCGCTTTTCTTATGATTTGGAGGGAATGTATCGTGAAAATTACGATAGCACAGGTAAGTAAATATGTTGATCAAGAAGTGACAATCGGTGGTTGGTTAGCTAATAAACGATCAAGCGGTAAGATTGCATTTTTACAATTGCGCGATGGTTCAGGGTTTATTCAAGGCGTTGTTGTCAAAGAAGAAGTTGGGGAAGAGATTTTTGCACGTGCGAAATCAATTACACAAGAGTCATCTCTATATGTAACAGGAATTGTGCAAACTGATGAACGTTCTCCATTTGGCTATGAGCTGCAAGTGAAGAATGTTGAAGTCATCCATGAATCAGTAGACTATCCAATTACACCTAAATCACACGGAACAGAATTTTTGATGGATAACCGCCATTTATGGTTACGTTCGAAACGACAACATGCGGTTATGAAAATCCGTAATGAAATCATTCGTGCTACATATGAATTTTTCAATAATGAAGGCTTTGTGAAGGTGGATCCACCGATTTTGACCGGAAGTGCACCAGAAGGAACTTCAGAATTATTTGCAACAAAATACTTTGATGAAGATGCATTTCTATCACAAAGCGGACAGCTGTATATGGAAGCTTGTGCAATGGCACTTGGAAAAGTATTTTCTTTCGGTCCAACATTCCGTGCAGAGAAGTCGAAAACCCGTCGCCATCTAATTGAGTTCTGGATGATTGAACCGGAAATGGCCTTTTACCAACATGAAGACAGTTTAAAAGTACAAGAAGATTATGTGTCTTATATCGTTCAATCTGTTTTGCAAAATTGTAAGTTAGAGTTGAACACGCTAGGCCGTGATATAGAAAAACTTGAAAACATTAAAGCGCCGTTCCCACGAATTACCTATGATGATGCACTTGAATTCCTGCATGAAAAGGGATTTGACGATGTTCAGTGGGGAGATGATTTTGGTGCCCCACATGAAACGGCGATTGCCGAAAGTTATGCATTGCCTGTTTTCATCACGCATTACCCAACGTCATTAAAACCATTTTATATGCAACCAGATCCAGAGCGAGAAGAAGTGGTATTATGTGCCGATTTAATCGCTCCGGAAGGATATGGCGAAATTATTGGTGGATCAGAACGTATCTATGATTACGATTTGCTTGAACAAAGAATTGAAGAACATAAATTAAGTAAAGATGCTTATAACTGGTATCTCGAATTACGTAAATATGGTTCTGTCCCTCACTCTGGTTTCGGACTTGGGCTTGAGCGTACTGTCGCTTGGATCAGTGGTGTCGAGCATGTTCGTGAGACGATACCATTCCCGCGTTTATTAAATAGACTATATCCATAATTAAATGAGAGTATCATAAAAAGGGTCTGACCACGTATTCTACAACGGTAGCAAAGTGTTGTATACACTTTGCTAGACTGTTATCCGTAGTTATGGGGACAGACCTTTTTTCATCTTTGGGCTTTAGAGCAGACGCTCATGGATGTTTTTATAAGCCGTAAAAAGGAATTATTAAAAAATGTTACGTTATTTTTGGCGATTAATTTCCAAAATGTATTATAGGTATTGTCGAACATTGTTTCATGTTATACTAATAATGAGGTGTCAAAGATATGAAAAATAACTTATATGCATGGTTTAAAGAAGGGTCGATGACGATTCCTTCATTTTTATTTACTCATTATAAAAAGATTGGCTTAAATGAGCAGGAAGTTATGCTATTGCTTCAACTCCAACAATTTATTGAATCTGGAAATGATTTTCCCGCGCCATCACAGTTAGCAGAACGAATGACTCTTCAGGAAACAGAGTGTTTGTTTTTAATACAGCGTTTAATTCAACGAGGGTATATTAAGTTAGAGGAAGATAAAGGGCAAGCAATAGGTGATGAAAGGTATTCACTTGATCCTTTATATGAGAGATTGATTGATTGCTTCTTGCAGGCACAGAAACAAGAGAAAGCGGAGCAGGCCTTAAATGAAGGGGAAAGCCTCTATACAATATTTGAACAGGAATTCGGACGGCCGCTATCGCCATATGAGTGTGAAACGCTTGCCTTATGGATGGATGATGATCATTCACCTTCAATCATAAAAGCAGCATTGCGTGAAGCTGTAATTTCCGGTAAATTAAATTTTCGTTATGTTGATCGCATTTTATTTGAATGGAAGAAGAGTGGTATTAAGACGATTGATCAGGCAAAGAATCGTGGTCAGCAATTCAGAATGCATCAAAAGCACGAGAAGAAGCAGGTAACACAAACTCCACTTAAAGATGTGCCTTTTTATAATTGGTTGGAGCAATAGTTCTAAATAGTTCTAGGTAAAAGGAGTCAATTATGCTGAATAAAACCCAGATACGCTATTGTTTGGATACGATGGGTGAGATGTTTCCAGATGCACATTGTGAATTGAATCATTCTAATCCGTTTGAACTCGTCATTGCGGTTGCACTCTCCGCTCAATGCACAGATGTTCTCGTAAACAAAGTTACGAAAACGTTATTTCAAAAATACAAAATTCCTGAGGATTACCTAAATGTCCCCATTGAGGAGCTTGAACAGGATATTCGTTCGATTGGATTGTACCGCAATAAAGCGAAGAACATCCAAAAGCTTTCAAAAATGCTGATTGAAGAATATGGCAGAGAAGTTCCTAGAGACCGGGATGAATTAATCAATTTACCAGGTGTTGGTAGGAAGACGGCAAATGTTGTTGTTTCAGTTGCATATGGTGTTCCGGCCATTGCGGTTGATACTCATGTTGAGCGAGTAAGTAAACGCCTTGGAATATGTCGCTATAAAGACAGTGTTCTTGAGGTGGAAAAAACTTTAATGAACAAAATTCCAAAAGAAGAATGGTCCGTTACCCATCATCGCTTGATTTTCTTCGGTAGATACCATTGCAAAGCTCAAAATCCACAATGCCCTGTTTGTCCTCTACTTGATGTATGTCGCGAAGGGAAGAAACGAATGAAAAAGGAAGCTGTGAAATGATTGTACAATTACCACAAGAACTTGTACATGAAAAGTTCTTTTTCAGTGATAGGATTGAAATTGAAAATTTTATCACTGAGAAATGGAATCCGGATTTTAATCCAACACTTTTTGTGTATGACATGTTGTATTGGAATGGGGGACAAGGATTTCAACCATGGCAGCAGGGCTTTATAACAATACCTGTCCTTTTTGAAAAATGGAAGGAATTAGCTGACTCTTGCAGAATCATATTTGCTGAACGAAGGCAGAATGAAGCTGAGATGTTCATGAAAAAAGGAATGGCCTTTTTTTTTCAAGTGGTGTTTTGGATGAATGAACAACCAGTAGTCCTGCATAATTGGCATGAGCAAATTAACAGGCTTTCGGTAAAGCCGATAAATGTTGCTGAAAGACTGTCATTTGTTGACACGTCTCCCGCCCATTATGCTTCTTTTATCCAGCTAACAGAATTGTTTCTTGAAGCTGAAAAACAATTTTATAAAATCTTAGCAATGAAAAAACGAAATCAGCAAAAGTAAGAGGATGTCCCAAAGGGACATCCTCTTCTTTTATTGGAGACATTAAGGGTTGTCTCCTGCGGCAGGTGGTACCGTGTTTTCAGCATCAATAGGTGGTTGTGGTGGTTCAGTAGTTCCGCCAGTTCCGCCAGTGCTATTTTCAGAACCATTACCATTACCATTTCCGTTGCTATTATTATTACCATTACCATTACCATTACCATTTCCGTTGCTATTACCATTACCATTATTGTTTCCATTACCTGGATTAGTAGTATTACCATCATTGTTTCCATTGCCTGGATTAGTAGTATTACCATTATTGTTTCCATTGCTTGGATTATTATTGTTTCCATTGCTTGGATTATTAGTGTTTCCGTTGTTATTACCGTCATTGTTATTGTCGTCATTCGAATTATCTTGCCCTTGATCATTCTGTCCAGTGTCATCTGTCTCTTCAGGGTTATTTAAGTCAGGTTCAGGCTCGATCGGTTCTTCCTGAATTGCAGTGACTTTAACACTGGCTGAAGCTGATGCACTTTTCTGACCGTTAACGATCGCTGTGACAGTGAATGTATAAGTTGAACCAGGGTTAGGCTGTTGGATTGTTAATCCCATTGTACTCGAACGTGCGAGTACTTGAGAGGCGCCTCCATCAATCGACACTTTAACCTCAAATTCTGGTGTTTTACTACTATCTGTTTGAGGGTAGTTCCATTGAAGATTAATGGAATTGCTTGCTTCATCATAACTTGCATTTACTCCAACAGGTGCAGATGTCTTATCATATTGCTTGGTTACTTTTGTTGGTTCATGCCCTTTTAGGAAATATTCATAAGTAACCTGGTCTTTAGGTGTATAATCACTTGCTTTTACAGCAGGGTTCGATCCTTTAAGAATGCCACGCTTTACAACATTTTTCGGCTGTTTAAAGTCTTCGGGTTTATCATCTTTATGAACATATGTCATTAATTCTTTAACCATCTTTTTTGGAATCCTTTGCGATTCTTTTCCAAGGTATTCGCTTTTTTTATCATATCCAATCCAAGCAGCGACCGTATAATTGGTCGTATAAGCTGTCATCCAACTGTCTGGAACTCCTGCTGATGGAATGTTAAATCTCTTTTTGTCAGCTGCATCAAAATTGGATGACCCAGTTTTACCAGCCATTGGCAAACCAGAGACTCTCGCTAATTGTCCAGTTCCGTAGCTTTCATCTATGACTCCTTTTAACATGTCAGAAATCATAAAAGCAGTTGATTCTTTCATAACAGCTTTTGATGTGAATTTGTTTTCGATTTCTGTCTTATCACGTAAAACTATTTTTGTGACAGTATGAGGCTGATTATAGATCCCGCCGTTTCCGAAAGCACTATAGGCGCCAGCGATTTGCATCGACGATACGGATTGAGTGCCTCCGATTGCGCCAGACTCATAATTATTTTTAGGGATAGGAATGCCTAATTCTTGCGCAAAGGCATATCCTTCTTCAACACCAACCTCTTGAAGAGCCTTCAGTGCCGGGATATTAAGGGATCGTTCTAGAGCCTCACGCATACTCACATCACCGCGATAATGCCCACCTGCATTTTTAATCGGTGTGCCATTCGAATATTGATATGGTTCATCGGTTAGTTGCTCATAAGTAGACCAATTTAATTTGTCAATTGCGGGAGCATAATCCATGATCGGCTTAATTGTAGAACCTGGTGAACGTTTTGCTTCCGTTGCATAGTTAAACACACGTTTACCTTGAATATTTCTCCCACCACCGATTGCCCTTATTTCACCGGTTTTCGTATCAATTAAGGAAATTCCGGCTTGCAATGATTTGCTCGGATATTGAATGATATCCTCGGTATTTAGCATGTCATAAACATATTTTTGTGCATCTTTATCAATGGTTGTATAGATTTCCAGTCCATCTGTATATGGATTATAATCTCCCATACTTTGGACTTCTTCAATCACTTGGTCAATAAAAGCATCATATGATGTTGTATCAACTTTACTCGTATCCTGTGCTTGTAACGTTTTGGTTACGGGGATGCTTTGTGCATTTTTCATTTCTGCTTCCGTAATAAATCCGTGACGATTCATTAAGTGAAGCACAATATTTCGTCTTTCTTCTGCGCGTTCAGGATATTTAAAAGGATTATATCTGCTCGGACTTTGCGGTAACCCGACAAGCATGGCTACTTCTTCGAGTGTAAGGTCTTTAAGATCTTTTCCGTAATACGTATCTGCAGCAGTTGCGATGCCAAATGCATGGTTGGCATACCAAATTTTGTTCACATACATTTCAAAAATTTCTTCTTTCGTGTATCTTTGTTCCAGTTTAATGGCCAGCCATGCTTCTTGAACTTTTCGTTTTATTGTCTTTTCATCGGTTAAAAATGTCCGCTTGACGACTTGTTGAGTTAGTGTACTGGCACCTTGTGAACCAAAGCCATTCGTTACATTGCCGATTACGGCACTACCTAGGCGCAGAATGTCGACTCCACCATGCTTAAAGAATCGAACATCTTCCGTAGCCAAAACGGCATTTTTAATAACTTCAGGAATATCCGCATAAGCTACATATTCCCGCTTTTCAACGCCTTCTTCGGTAAGTAAATTACCCTCTTTATCAAAAAACTTTGAGGAAAGGGGGTCTTTTAAAAGAGATTCGTCGATTTTGGGTGCATCGCTAATGAAATAGGCAAATGTTGCCCCACCCGCAACGACTCCAATAATCCCGAGCGTTACTAGAACGAGAAAAATCTTTTTAAATATTCCTTTTGGCTTTTTCTTACTCTTGCCTGTTTTATTAGAGTTTGCCTGCTTGCGGCGTTCCTCTCTTGTATTATATTTTTCAGCCACTACAGCTTACCTGCCTTTCGTAATGAATCATCGGGAAATTACCCCAAGATGGAATCTACTACTTTAATATAGTCAATCCTTGGATGAAAGCCAAGTGGAATTCGTTTTGAACAAGATTCCACCTCTGTTTTTGTAATTGATTTTCTTCCGCCTTCATTCATACGGTTCCAGAATTTTGTTAAATGCCCTAATTCCATTAAGTAAATTTCATCAGTTGTAGAAAATCGGATAATGACGAAAGCGACTCCACCTTGCTGGTCAATGCTTTTCATATGCTGGATTTGGTGTTCGTGAAAATTCTTAAGTGGGAACGAAGTTGGATTTTGTGTTTCCTTTGCTTCAAAATCTAAATGCTTACCCTTGTACACTCCATTATAATCCGTAGTAGATGCTTGTTTGAAATAAGCTTCTTTTATCACGGCTGCACTCCGTTTCGGATAATGAACATCGACAATTTGAATAGGGGTAGGCTTCTTATGGACGACAGCGATCCCATTTGCTACATAATATTCGTTCGTATCGTTTAAATCATCCTCCAACGTTTTACCTCGATTGCCAAAGCTGCTTTTTTTGATGGAACGTTGAACGGCTTCCGAGCTTTTAGAGACGTACTTACGCCCATTGGGGTAATGAAAAGCCACATGAATTCCCCCTTGTTTTTCACTTATCATATAATAGCAAAAAAAAATGTGAAGTAGTGAATAAAATGATCTTTTTCTTTTCAATCTAACTATGTATTTTATCACATTTTGGTGTAATTGGGTAATGAAAGAGGGAATGGTTCACTGATTTATGCTTTCATATACAATAAAATAGAATTAAGAATGGATATAAGAAGTCTCATTTGGAATCAATGTAATTAATATGAAGTCGTTTTTAGGAGTAGACAAGGAGCAATCAAAAAGTGGTTGAAAGATTAAGTGGTGATGTTGGCCTAGTATGTAAATGAGCGGGTGTCCCAAACTAAAGGGTCAGCTCCTACCAACACTATATACAGTTCAAAATGAGTGTATATACCAGTATAAACCGGAAAGTCGTGTTAGGGGCAGACCAGTTTAGGACAGCCGCTTTTACAAACTTATTGGGCTTGCTTAGGTAGCGGGACGATCAGGACCGGTTAATTTCGGGTTTCCGATTGCTGCTTTCGTGCTCAAGTTCTTTTCATTTTTCTTTTTTTGTTGTTCTTTACTCTGATTTGTCGTCATGATTTAACACCTCCCACTACTAGTTTTATCTCAAATTGTCCACTCATTCATAAGATTTGTCGAAAGCTTAAAAAAATCCCCCTTTATTTCACTTTTTTTGACGATTTACTTCTAGTTTTGTCAGACGTGAAGGGCTTTTGATAAAAATAAAGAATACTTTTATAAAGAGATTAGGGAGGGATTTTAATGGGAATCAAACATGTGGATGTAGAAGAAATTCTTGGGTTAATGGAAGAAATCAATGAGCATTTAGAAACTTTAGAAACAACGTTATCTGTTTCCTTTGCCACGGAACGCAACAAGTTATGGACTAACGAGCATCACATGATCGATTCCGCAAGTATGAAAGTAAACGAAGCAGAAGCTAAATGGTTGTTGATGCAAAATGAACATACAGTTCTACGTGATATGGATAAGAATCGGAAGGAGATTCTTTCAATGAATCCGAGGCTAGGGTTTTAAATTACGAATGAAAGTAACAAATCCGGCAGCTAAGCTGTACGGGTTCTTTTTTTGCAAAAATGTTTTATAATTTGGTTATAGAGGATGTTCAAAAAATTAAGGGGAATAATGGTTGGTTTTTTTAAAAAAGAACTATCTCTTTATTTATTATGGATTACCTGTGCGCGTGCAGATCATAGAGTCGATTATTCCACGAAATACTTGTTTCTTTTTGAATACACACTTATACATAAAAATGGGGGATTATATGCTGGATAAAAAACATGTAGAAAAACTTACCATTCAATTATTACAGTTCACTGAAAAATCGGATGAAATATATGAAGCAGTTAGGGAAGAAGGAAAGGAAAGAGATTTTTATCAAGAGGTGAAACCATTTGTTGATGAAGTGGACGCTGTCTTAAAATTATGGACACCTGGCATGAGAGAATGGATGAAAGCGGAAGACTTTACTCACTTGTTCCCACAACAAATTGAGCAAACAGCAAACAATCTTGCTGATGTAGTTGTACAAGCCTTCTTTCCAAAAACAAGCTATAAACGATTTAAAAGTCATATTCAATCAGTACGTTTTATTCTGCAAAATGTTTTAACAGAGATTCAACATAAATTGTAACGGATTGATTGGCTTCTCACCAAAAACACTTCCGACACATATAATAGATCAGCTAATGACTTAATGGGGGGAGTATACATGAACACGTGGGGGTCCTATGAATGGGATCACAGAAATAATGGAGCCTACTTTAATGAGATGAGCGGGTATGTGAATGGGTATCATATGCAGCAACCTTCCTACCAGCCTCATCCTCAATACGTGCAGGTACCAGGGCAGCACGCGACTGGACATATGTCTCAGCATGGTCAGCAACCATATCAAGTGGGTGCCTATCATCCTTTTATGCAACATCCCCAGCCAAGCGAACCGGTATCGGGGTTTTATGGACAGCATCCGATGCAGTTCTACCAACAGCCGGTACAGGGGATTAATCCATTTGAAAACCCATTAACTAAAACCAAAACAAAGAATGGGCAAATGAATAATGCTCAGGCAGGTTCCAATCCTTACCCTAAACAGCAATTTATGCAAAAGCAGCAACCGACAGGCGTTCAATCGATGCTCAACCAATTTAAAACACAAGATGGATCAATGGATTTAAATAAAATGGTGAATACAGCAGGACAGATGATGAATACGGTAAATCAAGTTTCGTCGATGATTAAAGGGGTCGGCGGTATTTTTAAAGCATAATTAATAAGGGTCAGATTCTACCGATTATCTACTTTACTGGTAAAATCCGGCCCTTTTAATGTTATAAAAAACGTCCATGAGCGTCTGATATAAAACCAACAATGGAGAAGGTTCAGGTTCTCAATTTGTATCACTTTATGAAGGCGGTGGTGCGGAGCTGATTTTGCGAAGCCCCGCCCCTTTACCACAGAAAAAAACAAAATAAGTTAGTCATCGACTTTAATTGATTTTCCTCTAATTTTCGGTATGGTCAGACGTAGGATTCCATCTCGATGGTGAGCGGTCACTCTTTGTTCATCGATAGGTTTGGACAAGCTAATTGTCCTTGTAAGGGAGGTTGACTGTCTGTTTCGTGTTGAAAGAAAATCTTTTTTTTCAACGGATTGCTGTTTGTTTTTGAGAATTCGAATCGTGATAGTCTGAGGTAGGATTTCTATATCAATATCGTTTCTACGGATTCCTGGCAAGGAAGCGCTGACGAAATAATCATTTTCTGTTTCTTCCACATCTACCGGAAAGCTCCCAGAAGAAACAGAGCCGAAAAATTCATTCATCGATTGGAGCATTCCCTTTGCTGGTTTATCACCAAAAAGTCGGTCCATTTTATTGAAGAAATCGTGAACACCTTCATGAGGAAATGTTTTTTTCCTTTTTTCAGAGTCAGTCATGGTTCATACTCCTTTCAAATTCATTCATGGAATAAGGAATCGTTTTTCTTGAAAAGGTGAAAAAGTAACAATTGAAAGTGAATTATCGTGGCCTATCGTCCACTTGGTGAGCAAAAAAATTAAGGTCAATTAGGTTCATAATAATTATTTTTTATGCAAAGAATCTGTGGTGTATTAGCCTATGTATCTCGGCCTAATTATGTGACAGAACTTTGTATATTATGGATTAATGAAAGCTGAAAAGGGAAGAAATGCGGGATGAACATGAAGAAAGCAAGCTTTCAACTGCCTATACAAAGGAAGTGTTACTTAAGGATAGCGATCATATGGGAATGTGTGAAGATCTGGTGACATTATCCTCCAATATTTTCAATTTTACCTAATTAAGTCGCCGTTTGAAATCTTATTCCATTTAAAGGGAATGAGATTTTCCTTTTGTATAGAACGTTTATTCGGTAATATAGAAGGATGGGGTGGTCTTTATGAAACTGAGAAAAAATTTACAAGAAATCATGGCTGAATTAAAAAGCAGTGAAGAATATAAGCATAATATTGCCCACTGGCATACGATTGAGGCGAAATTAGCAAAATCAGCACCATTTCCAGCTCGTATGCATGAATTGCTGCAAGCTGGATTAGTAAAACGAGGAATTCAAAGTCTGTATACACACCAAGCAACAGCTTTTGATGTAGCGGTTGAAGGGGGAAGCTTAGTCGCTATCACTCCTACCGCTTCTGGTAAAACACTTTGTTACAATCTACCTGTTTTGCAATCCATTCTTGAAAATGAAAAAACGCGTGCGCTTTATATTTTTCCAACGAAGGCACTTAGTTATGATCAAAAGAGTGAACTCCATGAAATGATTAACGAAATGGATGCTGCGATTAATAGCTATACGTATGATGGGGATACACCTTCAAACATCCGTCAAAAAATCCGGCAAGCAGGGCATATTGTTATTACGAATCCTGATATGCTACATTCTGGGATATTGCCGCACCATACAAAGTGGGTATCTCTGTTTGAAAATTTGAAATATGTCATCATCGATGAATTGCATATATATCGCGGTGTTTTTGGTAGTCATATGGCGAATGTGATTCGAAGACTAAAGCGAATTTGTGCATTTTATGGCAGTGATCCTTTGTTTATTTGTACGTCGGCGACCATTGCCAACCCACTTGAACTTGCCGAGGAATTGACGGGAAAAGAAATGAAGCTCGTCGATAATAATGGGGCTCCGAGCGGAAGAAAACATTTTGTTTTTTATAATCCTCCAGTTGTCAATAAACCATTAAATATTAGAAGAAGTGTGGTACTTGAAGCGAGAACGCTTGCTCTTGAGTTCCTTTCGAATAAAATACAAACAATCGTGTTTGCAAAAAGCCGTGTCCGAGTAGAGATTTTATTAACCTATTTGCAAGAGCTAGTGGCGAAACAGCTAGGACCAAAATCGATTCGTGGATATCGCGGTGGCTATCTACCAAAGCAGCGACGAGAGATAGAAAGAGGACTGCGAGACGGATCCATTTACGGAGTTGTCAGTACAAATGCATTAGAACTTGGGGTGGATATTGGACAATTACAAGTGTGTATTATGAACGGTTATCCTGGTTCGATTGCAAGTGCCTGGCAACAAGCGGGGAGGGCAGGAAGACGACACGGTGAAGCACTGATCATCATGGTTGCAAGCTCAAACGCCCTTGATCAGTATATCGTTCAACATCCTGAGTACTTTTTCACGAGAAACCCCGAAACGGCACGTATTAATCCTGATAATCTCGTCATTCTTGTTGATCATTTGAAATGTGCCGCGTATGAACTTCCATTTAAAAAAGGAGACTTATTTGGTAAGAATGACGTTTTGGGTGTGTTGGAATTTTTAACGGAAGAGAGAGTGCTTCATCAAAACGGCGACAAATGGTATTGGATGAATGATGCTTTTCCAGCCCACAATATTAGTCTACGATCTGCTTCACAGGAAAATGTTGTCATCATTGATCAAACAGAATCTCCTAATCATCAAGTCATCGGTGAAATGGATACGTTTAGTGCTATGACATTGCTTCATGATGAAGCGATTTATTTACACCAGGGTACTCAATATCAGGTGGAAAAACTTGATTGGGAGGAAAAGAAGGCATATGTACGTGAAGTGAATGTTGATTATTATACAGATGCCAATCTTGCTGTACAGCTTTCAGTATTAGAAATTGATAAGGAAAAGTCGTTTGCACAAACAGAAGCGACTTATGGTGATGTATCAGTCAGAGCGATGGCAACCATTTTCAAAAAGATTAAATTTGAAACGCATGAAAACATTGGCTCAGGGCCGATTACGCTACCAGAATCTGAACTGCATACAAATGGTGCCATGTTATCGATCCATCATGATGCATTTGACTGGGATGAAAATCGAATGGAACAAGGCCTGATTGGTGCATCACACGCATTAAATTTTATGGTCCCGCTATTTGTCATGTGCGACCCGAATGATATTCACGTATATCCACAAGTAAAAGCAGCCCATAATGAAAAACCGACCATTTTTATCTATGATAAATACCCTGGTGGTGTCGGTTTAAGTGACAAGGTCTATCAAAATGCCGAGACGATCCTTAAAGAAACACAAGAGATGATTGAACGTTGTCTTTGTGAAAATGGCTGCCCATCATGCATCGGAACAGACACGGCATCATCCTCTGCTAAAAGAGATGCTGTGAATGTGTTGAAAATATTCCGTTAAAGAGGTTGTTCAAAAAGTCCGATAAAAAAGTTTGCGAATTGTGTCATCGCGTATTTTTGACCTTCTGTTAAGATCGCGCATGTCCTGTGCAAGTCTGGTCCCAAACGTTAGTGCATACGCGAAAGGTCCTTGAGATGCGCTCGCAGAACTTCTCGACTCTTTTTATCCTTATTTTTGAATACGCATTTAAATGTTGTAAATAGAGGTGCTTTTAATTGTCATTAAAAAATAAATTAAATCGCATGAAGACACATATGGATTTACAGGTTTCCGAGAAAAAAGCAAGTTCAGTTGAAGTCACTAAAAAGCAGCTTCATGAAAAAAGTAATGGTCATCTAGAGCTGCCGTTTGCTGAAAAATGGCGGCAATTCGATACGTTACCATATAAGTTTGATGGCTCATATTGTTGGATAAGAGAGGTTCGATATCCCATTGAGATGAAACATGGTCACTATTCGTTTGCAGACTTACACACAGTCATGGATCTGTGGAAGAAAAGTGGATTGAGTCACCCGTTAACTGCTTCAGGAATCGGAATAGAGGATTTGTTTTTCTTTGATACAGAAACAACGGGCCTTGGTGGTGGAGTTGGGAATACCATTTTCATCCTGGGGTATGCAAGCTTTGAAAAAGATGAAGTTGTAGTTCGGCAACATATTTTGCCCCAGCCTGGCGCTGAGATCCCGCTGTACCAGAGTTTCTTAGAAAAGGTGAATTATGAAACGCTTGTTACGTATAATGGCAAATCATTTGATTGGCCTCAATTGAAAACAAGACATAGGCTTATCCAACAACATGTACCGAACTTACCAGAATTCGGACATTTTGACTTATATCACGCCTCAAGAAGACTTTGGAAACGCAAATTAGAAAGAGTGAAACTATCGATTGTCGAAACTGAAATTCTAAAGTTTAAGAGAGAAAATGATATCCCAGGCTATTTAGCACCGATGATTTATTTTGATTATGTCGAACGCCAAGATCCAGAAATATTATTTGGTGTTCTAAAGCATAATGAATGGGATGTCCTTTCTTTAATCACTTTGTATATTCATCTTTCACGGCAAATTCTCCAAGTTGATGGATATGGGGATGAGTCACTCGAGATCGCGCGTTGGCTCCAGTATCTTGGGAAAAAAGAGGAGGCAAATACAGCATTTGAACTTGTGGTCAAAGGAGGTTCTGAGGATGAAATACTACTTGCCAAACAGGCACTCGGCTTTGCAAAAAAGAAAAATAAAAATTTTAATGAAGCGTATTTGATATGGAAAGAGGTTTTTGAGAAAGGGAATGGCATGTTGAAAGTTGAAGCCGGTATTGAATGTGCGAAATTGCTAGAACACCAATTTAAGGATTATGAACAAGCAAAAAAATATACAGAAGATGCGATGGATACACTTACAGGTTTATCTAAAGGTAAAGATTCTTTGATCGTCAATGAGTTGACGAAGCGTCTGTTACGACTGCAGAGGAAATTACAGGTTGATTCGAATATCCTTTAAAGAGGAAAGTGATAAAAATTTCCTGATTTTATATGATAAGAAATAATTGTGGCAACCTGTTAAAACATGTAATATTGAATGCGGATGATAAGTCCTAAAATATAATAAATGAGGTCGTACGGGTAATGTACAAAGCAATTTTATTTTTGTTTTTCGTTGTCTTATGTTTAACTGCATTTTTATTTTCTACTTTTGGAGATACGTTCTATACCTTTTTATTATAAATTAGGTTTTTGACTAGTACATGAAACCCCTTTTTATCATAGTCTGTAATTGAAAGCGATACTTTGATGAAAGGGGACATAAAAAAATGATGGAATATTCTAATAAGCAATTCGACTATCATAAAACAGTGGTAGGTGCAAAACACGGATGTGGTCACAAAGTAATGGGCGCACATACAGGTCCAGCATATTCTCCAGCAGTTATGGGTGCTGCAGTTGGCCCAGCACCAACTCCAGCACCTTATCCTTATGTTGGTGGTGCCCAGATGGGACCGGGTTATCCAGCTCCTGGATATGGAGGAGGTCCAGTAATGCCGACAAATGTTGCGCCAGCTCAAGTATCACCAACAACAAACACGGTCAATACCAATGTAATGAAGACGATTGTACCTCATATCCACCCGTCTCATAATACAACGGTTAACAAACATGTATTTCAGCATCAACATTATTTTCCTCATACCAATTCAGTAGTCAATGAATGCTATAATCAGCAATCAATTTGTAGTGGACCGCCACCATTTCCGCCATGTAATCCATGTTGTGGACCAAGACCAAGACCATTCGGTTTTTAACAAATAAGAACAAGGGCCTATACTTGCCCTTGTTTCTTTTTAATATAATAAGGAAGATGAGTGCTGAGAACAAGAAAGATGGTATACTAAATAATAGTATCAATAATGGGGAGAATAAAATGAAAGTTCTATACATAACAGGCTATAAGGCCTATGAATATGGTATTTTCAAAAAAGATCATCCAGGTATAAAATATATAAAGAAAGTACTAAAGCAGCGATTAACATCATTCATTGAAGAAGGATTGGAATGGGTCATTATTTCTGGACAGCTTGGAACAGAGCTTTGGGCAGCAGAAGTCGTTTTTGAATGTCAGCAGGAATATGCTGTAAAGCTTGCGGTGATTACGCCATACTTAAACCAAGAAGAGTCATGGAACGAAGAAAATCGTGAATTTTATCAATCGATTTTAGCGAAAGCTGATCTGGTCGAATCCATTTATAAAAGTCCATATGAAGGTCCAAGTCAATTAAAAATGAAAAATGTCTTTATGGTTCGCAAAAGTGATGGTATGATGATAATTTATGATGAAGAAAAAGAGGGATCGCCTAAGTTTGCAATGGCTGAAGCGAAGAAGTATAGGCTAGACTATGATTATTCGATCTTCCCCATCACATTTGATGATCTCGAACAAGCAGCTACGGAAGAGCAGTGGTCTGATTAATGCCTGTAGCTTTTTTATCCCGCATTAACGGGCAGTGCCCCCGCTGATTAAAGTTTCATTGACAAATTAAGTTTTTTTTGAAAAAATAAATGAAAAGTCGATGTATGGAGAAAGTGTAGAGGTGAGTCTTATGCTATCTGATAAGATAAAATTGACTGGAAAAGAGATTTTGGAAAAAGATTTCAAAACGGCAATGCGCGGATATAAACCTGAAGATGTGGATCAGTTCTTAGATGTTGTCATTAAGGATTATGAAGCATTCTATCAGGAAATTGAAGATTTAAAACAAGAAAATCTAAAACTGCGAAAACAATCTGAAGAACAAGTTAAGCGCCAGAGTCAAACAAACACTGGGCCTATGCCGGGAACAACGAACTTCGATATTCTTAAAAGATTATCGAACTTGGAAAAGCATGTATTCGGCAGCAAACTATATGATTGATTAAAATGCTGTTAACTTTGATTGTTGACTCTATTTTGTGAAAATCAGTTTTTTAAGATTTGGAGCTTGAGTAAGGTTGGAAAATCAATATAACATCCCCATTTTGTATCATTACCCAACAAGAGTAATATTTCTACTTGCTATCTAGAAAAGATTCATGTATAATAAATTCTTGTGTAATGACGTTCGGGTAATTGCTGCAGTTTTTAAAACTGTAGAGGAAAGTCCATGCTCGCACAGACTGAGATGTTTGTAGTGTTCGTGCCTGGCGAAAAAATAAGCCACGGCAGCAGGTGTATCCTGCTGACGGCCGGGAAAATGCCTAAGTCCTTTTTAGGATATGGCATGAATACCTATAAAAGTGCCACAGTGACGTAGCCTTTTCAGAAATGAAAAGGGTGGAACGCGGTAAACCCCACGAGCGAGAAACCCAAATTAATGGTAGGGGCGCTTTCTTCCTTGGAAATGAACGAGGAGAAGGACAGAGGCTGTTGTCTCTGTAGATAGATGATTACCACCTAAGTACGAGATGAATAATCGCTTGCAGTACTACGGTACAAAACATGGCTTACAGGACGTTATCATACAAAACAAAACTCTCCTTATTTAATGAGGAGAGTTTTGTTTTGTCTAGGCTACGCTTTTTTGAAAGTTATTCAATTCATGTTTAATTGTTACAATCTAAACTGAATGACTTGTAACTCATGGAAATGAAATTCGTTTTTGTATGTTCTAATATCAAACATCCACGAGATACTGTATACTTTGCTAGTGAATTGATAAAAGTGGTAAGGGGCTCTTTTTTTTACAATCAAGATATTTCCACAACGACAAGTGTAGGAATCGAATGATCTCCGTTTGGTGGAACTAATAGGGGAACACTGCTTAAGGATATCAAAATGGAAAGAAACTATTCGTAAATTAGTGACATTGAAACAAGTAGGCATTAAACTAACTATTGATGACTTTGGAAAAGGGGTATTCGTCGTTAATCTCTTTAAGTCGCTTCCGATTGACACGTTGAGAAGGGACCAAAGATTCATCTGTCATTTACATATGTATCGCGATGATACCTCTGCTGTAAACACATTCTTATGATAATCATAGCCTTAATGTAATAGGATTGATGAATGTGTAAAATAAGAAAAATGTACGATAATTCAAAGATATTATATCTCAAGGTCAATTCTTCTAGGTGGATTGAAAAATTCATCAGAAAGTTGGATCTTGAGTTGTTAATAGGAAAGCTGGTGTAAAGATGAAACAATTTGATATTATTGCCACTTCGGCAATGGGGCTTGAGGCTGTTGTAGCAAAGGAAGTCCGCTCCCTCGGTTATGAGTGTGAAGTTGAGAATGGAAAAATTATGTACAAAGGTGATGCGTCTGCGATTGCAAGATCGAACTTATGGCTCCGAAGTGCAGATCGAATCAAAATTAAAATTGGCGAATTTAAGGCGACCACTTTTGATCAATTATTTGAAAAAACAAAAGCGTTGAACTGGGAAGATTATCTCCCTGAAGATGCAGAATTTCCTGTAAGCGGAAAATCTGTTAAATCCACTTTGTTTAGTGTGTCAGATTGTCAAGCAATTGTAAAAAAAGCAATTGTTGATCGAATGAAAAAGCATTATAAAAAAACAACATGGTTTGAGGAAAATGGTGCACTGTTTAAAATTGAAGTATCGATCCTGAAAGATATCGTTACGCTAAGTATGGATACGAGCGGTCCTGGACTGCATCGACGAGGATACCGGACAGACCAAGGTGAAGCGCCATTGAAGGAAACACTTGCTGCGGCGCTCGTGATGCTGACTAATTGGTATCCTGACAAGCCGTTTATTGACCCGTTTTGTGGTTCTGGAACCATTCCGATCGAAGCGGCTTTAATCGGTCAAAATATCGCTCCAGGCTTCAATCGGGACTTTGTTTCAGAAAGCTGGAATTGGTTTGATCAAAAAGTGTGGGATGCAGCAAGAGTGGAAGCGGAGGATCTTGCGAAATACGATCAACCACTTGATATAGAAGGATATGATATTGATCACCGTATGATTGAAATCGCCCAGGCTAATAGCTTTGAAGCTGGCTTTGGTGATATAATTTCTTTTAAGCAAATGCAAGTAAGTGATCTAACAACGCGCAAGGAATATGGAGTGATTGTCGGAAACCCTCCATATGGAGAACGTTTGGGTGAAAAAGAACAGGTTGAAGAAATTTACAGAGGGATGGGTCAAGCGTTTTACAAGCTTGATACATGGTCTATTTATATGATTACTTCCCATCCGGAATTCGAAACGTACTACGGAAAACAAGCAACGAAAAAACGCAAGCTGTTTAATGGCTTTATACGAACCGATTATTATCAATATTGGGGGAAACGCCCACCTCGTCAAGATTGATGTTAATCAGATAAAGATAAGCAGTACAGCAAATAACGGAGTACTATTTGTCTTGACCACATTATTTTCGGTCTGAGGATGTGTAGCATAGGTTTATTATGAATAGTCTGCAGGCTAGTGCCTGTGGGCTTTTTTTGCTTCATAAATGAATTTAAAGCTTACTAAAGACCTTTTGTTATTCTCTATATTGATTGAATACTATTTACAAATGGGCGAGAGGTGTGGTTTAAGTGGATGACCAGATTAAGGCGCTGTTTGGAAGTTGGGTTCAGGCGATTGGAACATTCATTGCTGCTGTAGGTTCCACCCCATCTCCTATCTTATCAAAAGAACAACTAACTGATTTGAGTTTAATTGGGAATGGTTTTGAAAATCTAAATGACCCAGGTGAATCTATAAATGTGGTTGTGAATATTTTGCAGAGAATAGGGAATTCTCTTCAAGCGTTGGGAGGAATAGAGGAACTTCGAAATAAAGATGATCAAGGTGAGACTCTAGGCATTGCAGGAAGTTGGATTCAAACAATAGGCTCAGTTATGTCAGCAATTGAACAAACGAAAGAAACAGTCACTTAGAAGTTTTTTAAGTAAGTATAACCTGAATCTGTGACCTTTGTTGCTAAAAATAAATAAAGTGAAACTTCTATCAGTGGGCTCTTTTTATTCAATGCTAATGGTTAGTTAAACTGTGATAAATATAGCTTCCATATTGATCTTCCTGTACATATAGCAAAAGCTATTGCGAATATGAAAGAACGATTAGAATTGTACAAAGGCTTTTTAAGATTATCCAAAGGAAGTTGATTCTGGTGAACGAGTACTTATTTTCTGCTTATGCTTGCTTTTATTAGGACTATCTGTTATTCTAATAAAGAATTATTTTTGTTCGATATGAAAGAAATAGCTGTTGTATGACACATTATCTTCATTATCATCAGGGCAAGGATAGTAATACACTGTGTGCTATCACACTAGGAGGCAACAACAATGGAACAAGGTAAAGTAAAATGGTTTAACGCAGAAAAAGGATTTGGATTTATCGAACGTGAAGGCGGAGACGACGTATTCGTACATTTCTCAGCTATTCAAGGAGAAGGCTTCAAATCTCTTGATGAAGGTCAAGAAGTTACTTTCGAAGTAGAACAAGGTCAACGTGGACCCCAAGCTACTAACGTAAACAAAGCATAATAAGATTAATCATATATAAACAGGCTCCCTTTCTTGGGGGCCTGTTTTCATCTGGAATGAACTATCTTTTTAGCTGAAATGCTACCATGTTGCCTTAGTAATATCTTGACGGTCAACGAGAAATAAAGGATAATGTAATTTTGCTGATAAAGTAAATTTTAACCACCATGATGTACGTAGAATCCCCTGTAGGTTCGTTACGAATCATATAAAGTGAAACTTCAATTAGCGGGGGGCTTCATCCTCCCATCGACGCTTCTTCGATTCCTCTAAACCTTGAGGTAGGGGCCTTACTGCCCGTTAAAGCGGGATAAATGAACAGAAATTTCACAAATGAAAACTTCAACCATCATGAACATGGAACGAATAGATGAAGATTATTCTTAAATATAAACATAAAATGTCTAGCTATGGCACCTTAACCAAGGCGCTTGCGCTTTTCTTATTAGGAGGAAATTGATGATCCAGTCGCTGCCTTTTCCGATAACGAAAGAAGATTCATTTTACGATAAGCTTTCTGAGTGGATAGGGGATGTTTTTTATGACATCTTACCAGAAAAAGGCTTTGAATTAAGAGATGAACAAATTTTTATGGCTTTTCAATTAGAAAAAGCTTTTAAAGAAAAACAAGTGATGTTCGCTGAAGCAGGAGTAGGGACTGGAAAGACACTAGCTTACTTGCTTTATGCAATCTGTTATGCGCGCTATACGAATAAACCGGCGATCATTTCTTGTGCTGATGAAACACTCATCGAGCAATTGGTGAAAGAAGAAGGGGATATACAGAAAATTAAAGAATCCCTTGGATTAACAGTTGATGTTCGCTTAGCAAAATATCATGATCAATACCTATGTCTTAAAAAGTTGGAACATGCTGTTAATACAGTGGATTCAGAAGGAATTGATCAGGTTTATGACTCTCTGCCTAAATTCGTACATGGTAATGAGTCAATGTCTGCATATACGGCATATGGCGATCGAAAGCAATACCCATACCTAAATGATGAAGAATGGTCACAGGTAGGCTGGGATCAGCTGCAAAATTGTTTTACCTGTGATGTGAGACATCGCTGTGGTCAGACGCTTTCACGTGACCATTATCGTAAATCAAGCGATTTAATCATTTGTTCTCATGATTTCTTTATGGAGCATATTTGGACAAAAGAAAAGCGAAAGCGTGAAGGACAGCTACCGTTATTACCTGAATACAGCTGTGTCGTATTTGATGAAGGACATTTATTGGAGTACTCTGCTCAAAAAGCACTCACATATAAAATAGGTGAAGCGACTTTAGCTACCGTTCTAGAGTCCCTAGTTGCGAATGAAGTTCGCGAAGAAACGCTTTATATGATAGAAGATTTAATCGATATGAGTGAAAATTTCTTTGCGGTCCTACATGAACAATCGGTCCCTGTTACCGGTTCAAACCGCTCTGAAATACCAGCATCGAACGAAATTCATTCATTAGCCGTTAAGCTTCATAAGAAAGTAGAAGAACTTGAAGAAAGTCTCGTATTTGAAGCAGAGCTTTATACAATTAATGAATATGATTTGAAGGTGACGGAAGAGTATTTAGAGCAATTGAACTATTCCCTTTCGTTATTTGTCAAAAATGAACAAGCGATCACATGGTTTGAGCAAACTGAAAATAGTAAAACATTGGTCATCATGCCAAGGCTTGTTCAAGAAATTCTGTCTGAAGAAGTGTTCACGAAGAAAATTCCTTATATTTTCTCGTCAGCAACTCTATCAAATGACGGTTCATTTGATTATATTGCAGACAGTTTAGGGATTAAAGACTCTAGTCATTTTTCAGTTTCTTCCCCATTTGAATATGATGAAGTGATGGATATTAAGTTGCCTGTTTTTTCAACAGATGACGCTGATGCTAAGCTAACTTATACTCTTAACAGTATCAAAGAAACAGAAGGTAGGACATTAGTCCTTTTCCAATCAAAAGAAGAGCTTCAGTGGTTTAAAAGACAGGCTGTATCCTCTCCTTATTCTTTCTATTTTGAAGGGGATGTAGAAATTAGCGAGCTGGTAAAGAAATTTCAAGAGGAGGAAACTTCTGTTCTGTTCTCTTACCATTTGTGGGAAGGTTTAGATGTACCAGGAGATTCACTAAAGAATGTCATTATCTTTTCGCTACCGTTCCCGCCACATGATCCTGTATTTCAGGCGAAACGTGATGCTTGTGCTAATCCTTTTGAACAAGTAGACTTACCGTATATGCTTTTACGCTTGAGACAAGGCATGGGCCGATTAATTCGTACAAGCGAAGATTCAGGTACTGTTCATATCCTTACTGAGAAAAGTCTTTCAAGATCAACTCTTGATAAAGTCATCGCTGTTTTACCAACATCATTAAAGTGAATAATCGTACAAAACGAATATGGTAACAGATGATTGTTCAAATGATAAACATAAAGCTAGTTAGATTGTGGGCAAATATCTTTCGGAGATTTTATAGATAAAATGTGAAGGTTTTGCGGTATTCAATTATTAACAAAAAGAAGAAAAAAAGTTCTGTTCAAATCGAATGACACCTGATATAATTTTATTACAATAATAATATTCAATTACACTCATATAATAGCAGGGATATGGCCTGCAAGTTTCTACCGGATTACCATAAATGATCTGACTATGAGTGAGTCATATATACTTGATGCTAATCATGCAGGCCGGTACTATTTGTATGTTTACCTGTCCATGTAATGCCCAAGAATGATTGTCTCACTCTACTATTTGGAGTCAGGTAATGATCCTTGGGTTTTTTATATTCTAAAATAACAAGGGTAATGAGTGAAAAGATCATGATGAATTGGGGGAGTATACACATGCAACTACTGAAAACGAAAATCCTAGAAGAAGGACAAGCATTATCCGAGAGCATACTGAAAGTCGATTCTTTTTTAAACCATAGAATGGATCCCGTTCTAATGCACGAAATGGGGAAAGAATTTAAACGTAGATTTCAAGATGAAAAGATAGATGTTGTCCTTACCATCGAATCATCCGGGATTGGTCCTGGTGTGATGGCTGCCCTTGAGCTTTCTGTTCCAATGATTTTCGCTAGAAAGCGCAAATCGGTGACGTTAACTGATGATCTCATTACAGCTAATGTATATTCTTTTACCAAAAAAGAAGCAAATGAAATCGCCGTATCCAATAAGTTTATTGGTAGCGGGGACAGAGTGTTAATCATTGACGATTTCCTCGCGAATGGGCAGGCGGCTTTAGGATTAATGGAAATTTGTCATAAAGTGAATGCCACCGTAGTAGGAATCGGAATTGTGATTGAAAAAGCCTTTCAAGATGGTGGTGCAAAATTACGAGAACAAGGCGTACGTGTTGAGTCCCTTGCAAAGATCGAAGCACTTAGTCTTGGAGAAATTACATTTGTAGAAGAACGTGAGGGCGCAATACATGAGTAATCATCCGCTTAAAACGGCGTCGCTAGGAATTCAGCATGTCTTAGCCATGTATGCGGGTGCTGTTATTGTGCCTCTGATCGTTGGTGGCGCATTAGGATTAAGCGTAGAACAATTAACCTATCTTGTATCGATTGATATCTTCATGTGTGGAATTGCGACCATTTTACAAGTTTGGACAAATCGCTTTTTTGGAATCGGCCTGCCTGTAGTACTCGGCTGTACCTTTACCGCAGTTGGCCCGATGATCGCAATCGGTGGACAATATGGTATCACGTCCATCTATGGATCGATTCTTGTTTCGGGTCTTGTTGTGATGCTAATAGGGAAATCATTCGGAAAACTTGCTCGTTTCTTTCCGCCGCTTGTGACTGGCTCTGTCGTTTTGATTATTGGAATCACACTTATACCTGTAGCGATGAATAACCTAGCTGGAGGACAAGGAGCTAAAGATTTCGGGTCGTTAGAAAATGTGCTACTTGGATTTGGTACACTTCTATTGATTATCATTTTATATAAATTTTTTACTGGATTCATACGATCTATTTCTATATTAATCGGTTTGCTGGTTGGAACAGTAGCTGCTTCGTTTTTCGGAAAAGTTGATTTTTCACCAGTAGCTGATGCATCTATCTTACATATGCCACATTTGTTTTATTTCGGGATGCCAACTTTTAATATACCAGCTATTTTAACAATGATACTAGTCGCGATTGTAAGTTTAGTTGAGTCAACCGGTGTTTATTATGCATTAGGTGATATTACCAATCGTAAAATCAGTCAAGATGATTTAGCGAAAGGATATCGTGCTGAAGGGCTAGCGATTGTGTTAGGTGGCCTATTCAATGCATTTCCTTATACCGCATTTTCCCAAAATGTAGGGCTCGTCCAGTTATCTGGTGTGAAAAGTAAGAATGTAATCTATACTGTAGGGGTCATGTTAGTTGTGATCGGGCTAGTTCCGAAAATGGGAGCTCTAACAACAGTAATTCCTACATCTGTACTTGGCGGTGCCATGATTGCCATGTTTGGAATGGTGATCGCTGCAGGCATAAAAATGCTGAGCCAAGTTGACTTTGCAAGACAAGAGAATTTATTGGTTATTGCTTGCTCCGTGGGCTTGGGGCTTGGGGTCACTGTCGTCCCAGACGTTTTCTTGAAATTACCGGAAAGCTTGCAGATCCTTACAAGCAATGGAATTGTAGCAGGAAGTATATCGGCCATTTTCCTTAATATCTTATTTAACATGATTCCTTCTAAACGAAGTATTAGTAATCCTATGGTGCTTGAGCAGAAGGCATCTTAACCCACAGGGTAAAAGATGAAGAAGAGGCTGTTTCAATGGTAATCTCATTGAAACAGCCTTTTTATATGCAATAATAAAGTGAAATGGAAACAGTTAACCACCTCATTCATATCTTATAAGAATAAGTATACGAAAGAGAGTGAAGTATGTGGAAAAGAAATATTGCAAACACTGCAGAACATTGTTAACCGTAGAATCAATTTGCGATCATTGTGGAAGAAATGAATTTCAAGATATCATTATTGAAGTGCAAAAGCAATCTCGTAGATTTAACTCGGAAAATCAGCTTTAGACATGCATGAATGATAGTTTGCACAAGTGAGTGACTTCGACCGTTACTTGCTTTTTTGTATGAGGGACATGGGGACGGGGCTTCGCTACTTACTAATATAATCAACCTATTTATCGGATTTACTGATTTTACCTTAGAGAAAACATCCAAAATCCGGCTTCGCACCGCCACCATTGAGATTAGGTGAGTGTAGTGTGCTTCATGATACGTCCTTCATAGTAAATGGCGGCGTTTTAACGCCATATTTGTTTTGTAAAAAAATACAGACGAAATCAATAATCGTCTGTAATCATTCATTCTATTTACGAAATGACATTATGATTCAATCATTAATAGAATGTGGATTTCTTGATCAGCCTCAATCGTTATGGACAAATGTATGGCTTTTTCAAATCCATATAGTTTAGTTTCGCCGACTAACACTGTTGGCGGGGAGATATCCATTACGATATTGTCAACCGTAAGTTGGGTAGCTAAATTTCCAGCAATCATATTCCCAAGCTCTGCGGCAAAGGATTCTAGCATTTCTCCTTCT
Organism: Peribacillus sp. JNUCC 23; assembly: GCF_053653995.1. The sequence continues at coordinate 2,699,929 of NZ_CM132202.1, read as the reverse complement.
AACGTCATGCCGAACATCGTTTCACCAATCCGGCCAATTGCGTCTTGATTACCTTCGATTAGTAACCTTCCACGGACATCGCCAGTCATACCTATTAAGACCCCAATACCGTTTTGTAGAAATGGTTCATTAATTAATAATGGTTTGCTCATTTCGAGATTGAGGGGAATAATCGTCTTTACTGCTTGAATGGTCCCATTTAAAACGCCTGAAATCTGTGTGGTAACACTCATTCTATTACCTCCATAAAACAATATAATTAATCATACCACTTTATTGGGTATTTGGGACTGGTAATTTTAGAAAAGAACGAAAATTTTGTTAAAAAAACAAGAATGATGTCGATTTTTAGGTCTTTAGACTGATTTTTTTGCTCAGCCTATGATAATCGAAGCTATGAATAAAGAAAGTGATTTTGGGAATGATAACCATCATTATCACTGGAGGTGGAAATATTGCCATATATTTTATCAACATCACATATCCAGCTACCTTATTTATTTGCTCAAGAAAAATTAATGGAATTTTCACGTGAAATATTTGGTTCTACTTTTAAAGATATTGATCGGTTATTGCGGGCATTTAAAAATGGACAAGTGGATACGCGCTATTTTATTAAAGATTTGGATTGGTTTAAACAAGATCATACATTCGAAGAGCGAAACAATGCTTTTATTGAGGGTGCTGTGACATATGGAACTAAAGCCATTCAAAGCTGTCTATCTAATGCAACTTTTTTGAAACAAGAAGTAGCATTACAAGAAATTGAAGCGATTTTTTTCGTAACAAGTTCAGGCATAGCGACGCCAACCATTGATGCACGAATTATGAATATTCTCCCTTTCTCCCCTCATACGAAGAGAATACCGCTATGGGGTTTAGGTTGTGCAGGAGGTGCGTCCGGGTTGTCTCGAGCCTTCGAGTATTGCAAGGCATTTCCAGAAGCAAAAGTGCTTGTTCTATCTGTCGAGCTATGTAGCCTGTCTTTTCAAAGGAATGATCGGTCGAAAAGTAACTTAATCGGCTCATCTTTGTTTTCAGATGGAGCTGCATGCACGCTTATTTGCGGTGATGATGTTGCACGTAAAAAAATAAGTCAAGTAAAACGAGTCCCTAAAATACTATCTACACAGTCCACTTTAATGCCAGATTCATTAGATGTCATGGGCTGGGACGTGAAAAATGAAGGCCTTCATGTTATTTTTTCAAAAGATATACCGACGATTATTAGCAATTGGTTGAGTCCGAATGTAGACGTTTTTCTCGAGAAAAACGATATGAACCAGCAAGATATTCGCCATTTCATTGCCCACCCAGGTGGTAAGAAAGTAATTGATGCGTATTGTGAATCATTAGGATTTCATGAGGAAATGGTGAAGATTTCGATGGAAGTGTTAAGAGAGCATGGTAATATGTCTTCTGCCACCATTCTTTATGTGCTAGAGAAATTTATGGAACAAGATATAAGCGAAGGAGAATATGGTCTTGCGGCTGCGCTTGGGCCTGGCTTTAGTTCAGAATTACTATTAATGAGGTGGGAAGAATGACATTTCTACTATTTATTACGTTGCTCGCGGTACAGCGACTAAGCGAACTTGTATTGGCGAGATATAACGAAGATCGTTTAAAGGCGAAAGGGGGGCTTGAGTTCGGTAGCTCCCATTATCCATGGATTGTCCTTATGCATCTTGGGTTCTTTTCGTCATTCATTGCAGAGGTCAATTTTCTTGATAAAAATGTCTCGGCAATATGGCCTTTTTGGCTAAGTATATTTTTACTAGTACAGATTGGAAGAGTCTGGGTCATTGCATCACTTGGACCGTATTGGAATACGAAAATTATCGTTTTGCCAGATGTAGAGGTTATTGCGAAAGGACCCTATAAATATGTAAAACATCCGAACTATATCATTGTTGCAACAGAGATCCTAGTCATATCATTCCTATATAATGCCTTTGTCACAGCAACATTGTTCACATGCCTAAATGCATGGGCTATGTCAGTTCGAATTCCAATTGAAGAAAGAGCGTTGAAGAATTTAACAAGCTATTCCACCGTTTTCCAAAAAAATAAAAAATAATAAAAATCTTATTGAAAATGATTATCGTTCGTGATAAGATCTCTATATAAGATGAAAATGATTATCAATTGAGACAACTATAAATTAATTTATATAAGGATGGTGTATAAAATGGTCTGGTTTTTTGTTTTACTAACAATTGTTACATATAGCTTTGTGATGAAATATGTGTTAAGCCATATTGCAAGCTCTAAAAAAGCACAAAAAGGTCCGGCAATGAAACAAAACATAACGAAAAATAACCAAACATACATCCCGACACCGACAACCAGGTAATATACTTGGTTGTTTTTTTATTCTTTTCGTTAATTCATTTCCAAACATATGAATACTTAACGAAATCGTTTACAATTAAAAGACAAGCTTGTATTGAATTTTCCATTTAATAATACATATGATAAATCGTAATTATACAACGATATTTAAGGGGAAGAGATGAATGGTTTACACTGATACAACACTAACTTACAACTTCACTGACTTAATGTCCTTATACGAAAAACTTTCTGCAGAGGGAGATCAAACGAATGCAGAGAAAATAAAAGAGCTTTTGCTAAAATCTCAGAAAGAAGAATATGTAATAGCGTTCTGCGGGCATTTCTCAGCAGGAAAATCAAGTATGATTAATTTCTTATTAAATAAACAATTGCTTCCATCGAGTCCAATCCCGACAAGTGCGAATACGGTGAAAGTTCAAAAAGGTGAAGACTTTGCAAAGGTCTATTATCGTAACCGTAAACCTGTAATATTTCCTGCTCCATATGATTACGCTGCTGTTAAGAATTTTGCAAAAGATGGTGATACCGTATCCTCTATTACAATTAGCTCGAAGGATTTTCCTTTACCTGATACTTGTGTGATTATGGATACACCTGGTATCGATTCAACAGATGATGCTCACCGAATTTCAACTGAGTCCGCCCTTCATTTAGCCGACGTCGTTTTTTATGTGATGGATTATAATCATGTTCAATCAGAAGTGAACTTTCTTTTTACGAGGGAACTGACAGAAGCAGGCAAGTCTCTCTATCTAATGGTCAATATGATTGATAAACACGATGAAAACGAACTAAGTTTTGAAACATTTAAACAATCCGCTCGTGATGCTTTCGCGGCTTGGGGTGTCATTCCCGATGGTATGTTTTTCACATCCATTCGTGATTTGACGAATTCTCATAATGATGTTGAAACCGTCCGGCAATTTATTGGCACTTTAGTTCAAAATAAAGAAACAAATCGTGAGCATACCCTAATTGTTTCTACGAAAAGGGTAATCAATCAGCATCTTAGTTGGTTAAAGGATAAATATGAGGAGGCGCATTCAGAAGAACTTGAGTCATTATATAGCCTTCCTGATACTGAAAGAGCCGTGATAACAGAAAGTGTGAATCTACTTCTTCAGGAAAAACATGAATTAGTTCGTAATATAGAACTGGTGAAAGAGAACTTTGCTCAAGGAACACAATCTATCATAAAAAATGCCATACTCATGCCTGCAGGAACCCGCGAATTGGCCAATCAATTCCTAGATTCCACGCAGAGAGACTTTAAAACGGGTCTGTTTTTCACAAAGAAAAAAACAGAACAAGAACGTCAAGAACGAAGACAAGTATTTCTAACAGATATACAGGAAAAAGTCAAAACACAGTTAGAATGGCATATTAAAGAGCAAGCTGTCCAAACGGTGGCTGCGTCTGGCGTCCATGATGCGCTGATGGAACAAACTGCACAGAGCCTACACGTAGAGATTACGGAATCCTTATTAACTAGTTTACTTAAGGGGCAAGTCCAAATTACGGGAGAATATGTATTAAATTATACAAATGAGCTTTCTGAAGCAATTAAAAGAGAAGCAAGAAAATCGTGTGAACAATTCATAGATCGACTTTCTCAAAAAATGCTGGAAAAGAACGAGCGGCGCACTCAGGAATTAGATGTTGAATTGAAGCGGTTTTCATCGTACCAATATGCGTTAATTTTGGTCAATGCGATGGAAAAAGAACTCCAAGATGAAAAAGACGAGCTTGCTAAAATACTTGCAGGTAATGGAAACCAACAGCCTCAAGTAGAACAAATATTGGCAGCTTGGCTGAAAGAAGAAAATGAAGCAGAAAGAAAAATAACCGTTCAAGAGGAAATTCAACAGCAGAATAAGGTTGAAAAGAAGAAGAAAAAGGAAGAAGTTCCTTTAGGTCGAGTAGAATCGCAAGTAGCAACCAAGCGAATCAGTTCGAAAGATAAACTACACCAAACAGCTGTTAGTTTGTCGGGAGTCGCAAATTTGATTTCACCTTTAAAAGGTTTTCAATCTTTATATAAAGAATTAAAGGAAAAATCTAAACGACTTGAAAATCAAACGTTTACTGTTGCTTTATTTGGTGCTTTCAGTGCAGGGAAATCTTCCTTTGCCAACGCATTGATGGGAGAAAGCGTACTCCCTGTTTCACCAAACCCGACAACAGCGGCAATCAATAAAATTATGGCAGCAGATCAAGCCCATAAGCATGGGACTGCATCCGTCAAGCTTAAAACGGAAGCCATGCTCCTTGAAGATGTGAATGTAGCGCTCGCTGTTTTTGCAGAAAAAGCAGCAAATCTAGATGAAGCGCATCATCTTTCTAAAGTCCTTATCGAAAAAAACAGCAAAACTGAAACGGGTAAAACACAATTGTCATTTTTACGTGCTTTTCACGCAGGATTGCTGCAATACAAAAGCGAGCTTGGTACGACTTTGACTGTGGATTTGGCTGGATTTCGTCAATTTGCTGCCGAAGAGATGAAGTCTTGTCTGGTTGATTTAATTGAATTATATTACGACTGTGAATGGACGAGGCAAGGCATGGTATTAGTCGATACACCTGGGGCAGATTCGATTAATGCCCGACATACCGATGCCGCATTTGAATACATTAAGAACTCTGATGCAGTTCTGTTCGTAACCTACTATAATCATCCATTTTCAAAAGCTGATCGTGAATTTCTCATCCAACTTGGCCGAGTGAAAGACTCCTTTGCGATGGATAAAATGTTCTTCATTGTCAATGCCGCTGATTTAGCAGAGTCACAAGATGAGATCAATGAGGTCAAAGAGTATGTAAAAGATGAATTGTCTGGTTTTGGTATCCGTTTTCCGAAGCTATTTGCGCTAAGCAGTAAAGGTGCTTTAGGAGAAAAGCAGAAACAAGGCTCGTTTTCCCATCCTTTTCTTCCAGACAGTGGCATTGTCAAATTTGAAGCCCAGTTTCATGCGTTTATCGAACATGACCTAATGGATCTTGCTTTAAAATCAGCAAAAGCTGCCATGATTCGGGCTGAGG